>JBGCCZ010000001.1:0-52078 GCA_045105035.1 Pirellulaceae bacterium
TATCAATCGATTCAAACTCGTTGATCCACTCGACAAGCTCTGGAGTGATAGAGTCTGCGCGATCACATCGGATATTCAGAGACGATAACTGACTTGGAAGGGCCAAAGACTTGAGATCCAGCCTAACAAGATCATCCGCTAACCCGTCTACGCCTCGTACAATCGACATACTATCAGCACCGATCCAGTCGAGTGCAATTGCTGGTAGCACATATCCCTCGGAATCCAGTGCCCACTCGCCAGCAACTTGGGGTGGTCGCGCATACGTCTGAATCTGTTCCGAGCGCAACGCGTCTGCCGTCCGCTGCCGAGCCCAAAACGGAGTCACTTTCGGAAGGATGCTACAGGCAATCGCAACCAAGAGAGGCAACACAACCGCCGTGGTTCTTAGACTCAGTTTTCCACGCCATGCAATGAGGCGTCCTAACGGATATCCGACGGCCGCCCCAAACAGAGCCGCTCCAGCAATCGCGAACTCTCCGCCGCCCACCACGGTTGCTGCGCCAGCCCCCATAACGATCAACGAAATAGCTACGCAGTACGGTAACAATTGACGTATCCACCAACGACCATCACGAGCTTGGGCAACCGGCGTCTCCATTTGCATCGCAGCCTCGGCCATAGGTACATGCTCCTCACTTTTCGATTCCACTGAGTGATCGTCTCGCTTCTGGTGCTCACACTATGTCCATTCAAGCGGATAAGCCGTTTGCCTAAGAATCCGAGCTGCTGCGAGCGAAGACTCATGAAATCTAGTCAATTCCCTCTTCACTGCGGCACTCTGTTCCTCAGAGTTTTTACAAAGCTTTGAGAAACTTCTGACAAACGCGCACGGACCTCTCCCGATGCAATTCGTAGAACATGTACTGAAGCGGCTCGACGTCTCCACTTCGAGCCGCAGTATCTCGCAATAAAACTTGAGTCACGTTCGGGAGGATCGCAATGCTACATCATCTAGCTGCCTTAGTCATCTTGTTGCCGGTTCAACAAATCAGCCGCTTTGAGCCTGCAACGCAATCTGCAACCCAGGTGAGAATTGGCGAGCTTCAATCCTCGATGAAGAATGGAGCCCCCAAAGACTTTGCCGAAGCCGCTCGTGAGCTGACAGCAATCGCAAGAGAACTGAACAAAGGCGAAGACATCATCGAGGCGTCTCGGATTGCGGTCGACATTTTTCTGAGCGATGCTCCTGCTGATTTGCGGCGCACCGCATACTCTATTGCCGCGGAACGCATGCCCCACGAGACCGCAAAGCACGTAATCCAAGTACGGATGCTCGGCCCACACACGACCTGTTGGGGACGTTTTACGGACGCCTTCCATGATAGGCTGCTCCCCAACAACCCATGGGTCTTGTCGGTCTCCGTCCGCAATACGCACATACAAAGACGGGAAAACGCACTTGGAACTGTCGCCGAATTGGAGTTTGTGATTGGCAATCAGCACACGACTCGCGAGCTTGTGAAAGCGCTGGTAAGCAGCGGCTTCGATGTCGCAGGCTGGCAGGTCTTCGTTGAAGTCCCGGCTTCAAGCCTTTTAAAGAAAGAGTAGGACAGCCAGACTGACTCCTTCATTGACGACCAAGCCGTCGCGTCCGCTTTGGGACCCTCTCGTCCGCTTTGGGATTTCGTTTGATTGGAGCTCTCATCGCCTATTTCAGCTCTCTGACGGCATGTGGAATTGCGCGGACGCCTTCTTACCGGGGGCTCGAACACCGCTAGAATGACCTGAGTGCCCTTAAGCGGCCCCAGACGGCGTAGAAGCCCCCGTCCCGTCAATTCCATTCCAACGTTCTACGCGATACAGGAGTCAGAGATGATCTCAACAGCAGAAGCCCCAGCGCCCAACAAGTCCACGCTCCAATTTCTGGACCAAGAGCACAAGATGCTCATCGACGGCCAATGGGTTCCGGCCGCATCCGGTAAATCGTTCGAAGTGAAGAACCCGGCGACCGACCTGACTCTCGCCATGGTAGCGGAAGGCGATGCGGCGGACGTGGACAAAGCAGTAACCGCTGCTCGCCGGGCCTTCGAAACGGGAGCCTGGCCCAACATGACGCCATCCCAACGAGGGCAATTGCTTTGGCGTCTAGCCGATCTCTTGGAACAAAACATCGATGAAGTCGCGGAGATCGAATCGCTGGACAACGGAAAGCCCAAGGCTGTCGCTGCTGCTGCCGACATTCCATTGGCTGTCGACTTGTTCCGCTACATGGCAGGCTGGACGACGAAAATCGAAGGCAACACATTGCCCATTTCTGTTCCAAATGTGCCGGGAGCCGAGTTCCACTCCTTCACTCTGCGAGAGCCGGTCGGAGTCGTCGGGCAGATCATTCCGTGGAACTTTCCCTTGCTCATGGCTGCTTGGAAACTCGGCCCGGCATTAGCAACGGGATGCACCGTAGTTCTAAAAGTTGCCGAAGAGACTCCGATGAGTGCCCTGCGGCTTGGGCAGCTCATTGTAGAAGCGGGATTTCCGCCAGGAGTGGTCAACATCATCACAGGCTTCGGCGAAACGGCGGGAGCTGCCATTGCGGGACACCCCGACGTCGACAAAGTTGCCTTCACTGGCTCCACCGAAGTCGGCAAGCTAATCGTCAAAGCGGCCGGTGAAACCAACCTCAAGAAAGTCACGTTGGAGCTCGGCGGCAAGAGTCCCAACATCGTGCTCCCGGATGCGGACCTTTCGAAAGCCATCCCCGGCGCAGCCAACGCGATCTTCTTCAATCATGGCCAGTGCTGTTGTGCTGGGTCTCGGCTATTCGTTCACAAGAGCCAGTTTGACCAAGTCATCGAGGGTGTGGCCGCGGAAGCCAAGAAGATCACGCTCGCGCCTGGCTTGGATCCGAATTGCGGCATGGGTCCCATGGTTTCGCAGATCCAACAAGACCGTGTTTGCGGCTATTTGGATTCCGGTCTCAGTGAGGGCGCAACCGCTGTCGTTGGTGGAAAACGCGCAGAACGCGACGGCTACTTTGTGGAGCCCACGGTTCTCATCAACACTTCTCCGGACATGAAGGTAATCCAAGAAGAAATTTTCGGACCGGTTCTTGCCGCCGTTCCTTACGAGGATGAAGACGCGTTGGTAGCTGCAGCGAATGACAGCATCTACGGGTTGGCTGCCGCTGTTTGGACAAGCGACATCAGCAAGGGCCATAAGATTGCAAAACGGATCCGTGCCGGCAACGTTTGGGTCAACTGCTACAACATTTTCGACGCCGCGTTGCCGTTCGGTGGTTACAAACAGTCCGGATGGGGACGTGAAATGGGGCACCAAGCCATCGACTTGTACACGGAAACCAAGGCCGTGACAGTTCAGTTGTAGTTGGTCCGCGACTTCTTTAGGAAGCCAAACTTATTGCCAAACAGTAGACTCGAGCCCGGGAGGTCAAAACTTCTCGGGCTCTTTTCTTGCCCTCGCTTCCCAAGGGCGGTCGACCTGTAGATGGTTTCCAAGTGCCCCCGAACGGTACTTCTATCTTCTTCCTACAACCGGTTCCAAGACGATATTGCGGTAGCGTACTGAAGTGTGGTCGCCCTGCAAAAAAATGGGGCCAGCCTGTGTGTCATCCGCCGATAGGCCTCCACCGGTGCAGCCGATTAAGCCGGCGTTGTCGACCACTTTGGTACCGTTGAGCTCAACGGTTACATGCCGATTCACCAGAGTTAACACGTAGCGATTCCAATCACCTCCCGGACGGCCTGCGTTCTCGGTTGGCTCGATGCGCCCAAAAATCGCTCCAGGCCCGGCAATTCCTTGCATGCGACTGTCCCGATCCACCACCTGAGCTTCGTACATCCCCCGTAAATAGATTCCACTATTTGCATGCGCTTCGACGTTGTACTCAATGGTCAATCGAAAGTCATCGAACTTGCGATCGGTTACGAGATTGCCAAATTGTCCGTAGGCACTGAAGTCGGTTTTTGGAGTCTCGTTGACGAGTTCACCACCTTCGGCCCGCCAACCGTTCTCAGCTCGAGAATTCGCCAAGTGCCAGCCAGCCAAACTCTTGCCATCAAACAGCTCGATTGGCTTGCCGAATGTGACGCGACTCAAATCGGGTTTGGGAGGTAGCGGTGGCATGCGTTTCCCCATGAGCTTCAGCGTCTCCCCTTTTGCACCGGACGCGGAGAGAGGCCCCTCACCACCGGCGGATGCGGTGCGAAAATTGAATTCAAGCTCTAGCGTGTCACCAACCACCTTCCCGTGAAAAGGCGAAGTGATTTCGCGTATCTCAGACTTGAGCTCTTCGGTTCCGCGAAACCGCCATTTCAACTTACGTTGGAACTTGAGATTGGAGCCGTTGACCTGAAGATCATTGACTTCACGTGCGCTGCCAACACTCCACAGCAACGAAGCTCCAATCCCGTCTTCAGTAGATTCGACACCCAGCCAAGCTGGATAGCCGTCCGGCAGCTCGAAGGCCCAGGTCCCCAATGCCGGAGAAGTTAGCCCCTGCGTCTCCTGAGCGCAAAGCCAACTCGAAAGCACGTGGGCGAAAAAAAGCGAAGTGCAGATTACAGCCAAAGCAAGCCTCTTAGAGTGGACCAGTGTTCCGCGAGCGTTTTTCATGATGCGAACTATCGAATGGGGTTATCTGCTGGGCCCAGAATTTCTCCCAGGCGAGAGGTTTGTGGCATTATGCCAAGTTTTTCTCGCACGCATGTAATTTTTGAGACCCGACGTGTCACTAAAGAACACAACCCAGCTTTTCTAAGGGTCTTTGGGTCGCTAGCCGGTTGTCGACCTCTGCGAAGATCCGCTGCCTAGCGCAAGCTCGATTGGGGAGACACGCATGCTATTTCGTCGGACCAAACCAAGCACTCGATCAAGAAAAACACGCAACCACGCTCTTCGCCGAGGGCTTCGAAAACTCGTCCTCCAGGACCTCGAGCCCAGACGAGTGCTGAGCGCTAGCGGGATCCTAACTGATGGAGAATTGACTGTCCTGGCAAATGACGAGGCCAACGAAATCAGTGCGTGGGTTGAATCCGAGTCGCTGCAATTGATCGTAGCCGTCGATGAAGTTCAATTTGAGTATCCAAGCAGTGAAGTCCGCCTAATCAACATTCGTGCCGGGGCCGGTGATGACGTTGTGAATATTCAAGATTCTGTCCCACAAAGGACACGAATCGATGGTGGCGCAGGCGACGACGCGATCCGAGGCAGCCAGCAGTCCGATTCGATTGCCGGAGGCCCTGGTGATGACCGTTTGTTAGGTGAAGGCGGCAGTGACCGGATCTCCGGTGGACCGGGTGACGACTCCATTTCTGGCGGTGATGGGGACGATGCAATTGGTGGTGGAGTCGGCAGTGATACGATTTACGGAGGAGCTGGAAATGACGCAATCCTCGGTGATCTAGCCGACTCCAAAAGAGACGGCGATGACGACAGTCGCGATCGTTTCGGCACTTCGAGTTCAGTCGCATTCTCACTTAGGGAAGCCCTGGAATCCACAGGTGTACTGATAGCGAGTGCCGATGAAGCTGCGAAGGTCGAGAGCCTAGATGACGCGCAGGGAAGGTCAAGCACGATCCGGAGACTCGACGATGGCGAGCCCTCAGAACCTACGTTCAACGATGTGATCTATGGAGGCCCCGGAAACGATCGGTTAGGCGGCGGACGCGGCAACGACCAGATCCACGCCGGCGATGGCAATGACATCGCCTTGGGCGGCCCGGGCGTCGACTACATGGAAGGCGGCGAGGGCAATGACAAACTTTCGGGAGGTCCCGGCGTTAGCGTCATTTTTGGTGGCCCTGGTAACGACTCGATTGCCGGCGGAAGGCAAACGGACTATCTCATAGGCGGAAGCGGTAACGACTACCTGCACGGCGACGGCGGCGATGACTGGCTCTTTGGAGACGCCACCAATCGTTATCCGGAGGGCTACACGGATCCGGTGGCCTACGCGCTCGACTTTGCCAATGTTGGTCGAGGACGCGATCGCATCTCAGGTGGAGTTGGGAACGACGTTGTTCTAGCGGGCAATGGTGCCGATAGAGTCAACGCCGGTGCAGGAGCTGACATTGTCGTTGGCGGCCGAGGCAACGACCGACTAAGCGGCGGAGCTGGCAACGATGCGATTCTAGGTGACTGGCGTTTCGCAGACGACGATCGTGATGAGGAAACCGACGAGGCCCTAGCATCACGTCCTCAGTTGCTTGAACTCACTTCGGACGAAGCCACCGAAGGCGACGCTCCAGAGTCGACGGTGCTGTTCAATGACATAATCAATGGTGGCAGAGGCAACGATCTCATCTTTGGCATGCAAGGACGCGACATCGTGCTAGGAGGAATCGGAGATGACCTGCTTCACGGTGGAGTTGGCAACGACCTTCTCCACGGCAACCAAGGGAACGACACAATGCTTGGCGGGATTGGCAACGATCTCATGCACGGTGGCACTGGAAACGACCGCATGGGCGGTGGCAGCGGTGATGATCGCATGCTGGGTGGACACGGTGATGACATTGTCCATGGCCAGAGCGGCGAGGATGCTATTTTCGGTAACCTCGGCGACGACATTCTAAATGGTGGCGAGGGAAGTGACTTTATCGTCGGTGGGCGCGGCGCAGACGCCATTCAAGCCCGTGACGGAGAAGTCGACCAGATCCTAACCGACCAGTTTGATTTCCTGACGGTGGACGACGAAGACGAAGTTGAATTTCGTTAGAACCAATTCACGACGCCCTTCTTACAGCCAGTGGCCGGTCGGAAACGTCCGGCCACTGCTATGCGCTGGTTCCACGACCGAGGCGTTCTCACTTTGGCAAAACGCTGTCTAGGTGGTCAGATTAATGTTTGATTTTCTTGGGAATTGGAGACAATAGAAGTAGAAGCAACTGTAGACACGTGCCTGGGTAAGTTTTGTGCAACGCTTTGCGTCTCAGCCTGAATCCTCGACAAACGCTTCCGAGCGTGCCGGTGGACGAAGTGAAGACCAGGCACTCGTACAACGTCTCGTAACTGGTGAAACCGAAGCCTGGCAAACTTTCCTTGCGCAATACAGCGGACTTGTCCGAGCACGAGTTGCAGACGTTGCCGTTTCTTTTGGCCGCGGCAACGATGGAAATGCGATCGACGATGCTGCTGCCGATGTAGTGGCAGCGTTAGTGCAGAACGAGTTTGCTGCCCTCAAGGCCTTTGCCGGTCGGTCAGCCCTGTCGACCTACTTGGCAGTCATCGCGACGCGTCTGTCGACTCGAGCCTACGCCGCGAAGCGAATCAATACGCAAGCCGACCAGAAAGCAGTCGTAGGCTCGTATGGTACTGCGCCTGCCGCACAAACTGTTCTTGACGAACGAGCACTAGAACCCATCCAGCGATTACTCCGCAAAGAGCGAAAATCGGAACTTAAGCGAGTGCTTCAAGAACTGCCGGAAAAACAGCGGAAAGTCGTAGAACTGTTTCATCTCCACGGTCGAAGCTACGCCGACATCAGTGGGCTACTGGAAATCCCGATCGGCTCTGTCGGCGTAACACTCAAACGCACGGAAGCAAAACTCCGAGAACTACTTGAGCCAGACTAGTGTGCCCCCGGCCATTGGAATGGCACAACAATTGAGCTACCGAGCCTCCTGGACACCGAACTCCAACCAACCATTCAGAAGATCCGAACTGTGGACCGCAAACGCATACTTTCCGAGATACGTCGTCAACTGCAAGAGCCTCTTGCAGAGCACGGCCAGGCACGCCCTCTCGGTGAGATTGTCGGTTCCATCGCGCAGGCAACTCGCGCAGTTAGCGACAAGGAAACTGGGCAAGTAGCGGTTCCCGTTTGGCAAGTCGCCGCCTTCGTCGACGGGACTTTGTCACCAGCCGAGGAGAGTTTCGTTGTTGACGCAATTCTCGCTGACAATAGTGTCCTGGCCGAAGTCGTTGCCTCTCTCCGATCTCAACAGACTGCGGTTCCTCACACGGAGTTACCCGCAGATCACCAGCACCGCCTGCTCCAGATGATTCAATCGCAGCGGCCCGCTGAGCTAACATCGCTGACAGCCGAAGCTCAACTCCGGAACGAACCTGAATTTGAGCAAGAACCCCAGGAGGAACTTGCGTCCCCTTCACTCGTCCAGGCTGTTGCGTTATCGCCTGGATCCGAACTAAGCAAACGAGAATCGCAGACGCATTCTCGAGTGCATCGACGGTCGACCGAGCACGAACGCAACTCAGCTTGGCCCGTTGTCACCCTGGCAACCGCTGCGGCGATCGTACTCATTCTTGGCACTGTCGCCCTAGTCGTCTCGAATCTTCAAACCGCAGAACAGTTCGTGCAGGATGAAGAATCCAACGGGGCAGGGGAGCGCTCTCCCGAGGACCGCGGCCTGGCAGTCACTGAACGATCCCCCAAGCTCCCACCTCAGATCGAAGACGAATCGCCGGCACCACCGAGCTCGTTGACTCAGGCTCAAGCGGGAACTCCAGAGGGCAGAGCCCCCGCGGGTGACTCAGGCCAAGCGCTCGACTCGGCTCCCGTTTCACCCCCGCCGACCAACTCGGTCGCCGTGGAGAATGGTCTTGAGGATATGCCGAGCAAGATGCCGCGTGTCCCGAACTCGCCTCCTGCTCGTCTAGCCCCTTCTCCTGCAGGATTGCTGATCGGCCTGCGATGGAAGACGATTGATGGGCTAGTTGTTCAAGGCGATTCAAGCGAAGCGTCAGAAACCAGCAACTTTGAGTCCTCCGGAAACTTGCCAGTTTGGAATCAACTTCGTCCACAAGATCTTGTTTGGGAGTCGGTGAGTGCGAAACAACCGTCGCGCATACGGACACTCCCACTCTCACGCGGTGAGATCGAAATACCGAACTCGGAAAGCACCATCATCGTCGGTCCGGACTCGGAGATGCGTTTGCTGGCTGACAATCTGGACAGCCGCACGCTGAACATCGAACTCCGTCATGGCGCTTTCGCGATCCCGAAGACTCCATTCGAATTACGATTGAGGCTCCGTGGCTATGATCGTCGATTGGGTGTAGTCCAACTGAGTGCGTCCTCCTCGATCACGTTTTCGTACAGCCCACTTGGGCTGCAGTTTGATCTTCTCGATGGCTCAGTGGCTGTGAACGGAGAAAGTTACGAACCCGGAACACATGCTTTCACCAGAGACGGACGAATCGTTGAATCCGGCCAACCGGCATCCATGCCGAGGTGGAGCACGCGATTGAAAAAGGAGCTCCCCAAGCGGGTTCTCGACTCATTGGCAGAGGAGAAAAATCTCTCAAGCGGGCTAGCGAAACGCATTCAACACCTGCGTTCGCAACCGCTGAACGCCAGGGATCTCGGCAATCTTACGGTGCTGGCCCAATTGCAAACCGCATTGGCTGGAGAACAAGCTCCCCAGTTCCTAGCCAGTGAAGTGGGGCTGGTTCGTCTGGCAGCCATCAACCGACTGGTGTCCATTCCAGATTGGGATCCACGCTACCGAGCAATGTGGGCTACTTCCGTGAAAGCTACGAAGAATCGCCGCATGGCAAGTCAACTCAAAGCCATAGCCAAGAATGTTCGCGAAGGCACAACGCTGACCCCCAAACAGATCGAAACGCTCGTCGCTGGCATGGAGGCTCAGGAGTCAGCTAGCCGCGCAATGAGCTACCTCATCCTCAAGAACGCATTCCCTCAAGGCCCTCCGTTTGATCCGAATTGGGCCTCTCAACTGCGAACAAGGTCCATCAACGCTTGGCGAAAAAACCTCCGACTTCCGCTGATCGGCAGTCGCGCTGCGGCGGGAGGCAACGCAAATCCATAGCTCGCAACCCTCAAACTTTCACTTCAATCGCGAGGCGTTTTTTTCGGTTCAGCGCTAGTGACTCAACTGGAAGTCGCGCTCGAAAAACTCCGATCCAGGACTTCCCGTATACAGTTCGCCGAATGTCGGAATAGTTCTACTTCCCGTTGCGACAAATTCGGCTGCAGCGTCCTGAGCACTCCACCAGCGCCGACAATGGCCGGAACGCTGAGGCACAAGTCGTGGACATCTTGGTAACCACTTACCAACGTGCTGACCGGCAACGTGCGTCGACTGTCTCGCAAAACACTCTCGATCACCATGCAAGTTGCCATGGCGATTCCGTAGTTCGTATATCCTTTCCGCTTGTAGACTTCTACGCCCGCCGCCCGAGTTCGCTCGAAAAGATTCTCGATCATTGGATCCGCATCCAAAGCACGACCGCCGGTGACTGCGACCGACAGTGCAGGAAATTGTGTTTCGCCATGCTCGCCTAGTACGTAAGCGCGAATGTCATCAGGATGAATTTGCAAGTGGTCCGACAGTAGGGATCGGAACCGCGCACTGTCGATGAGAGTTCCGGTTCCGATCACGCGTTGCGGAGCGAAGCCGCTGAGCTTCCAAGTCACGTAGGTCATCACGTCCACGGGATTCGTCACAACTACAAAGACAGCATTCGGACTCGCCTGAGCAAGCAGCGGCACCCAGTGGCGAAACAACTCGACATTGCCTTCCGCCAACGTTGTCCGGTCAAACTTCTTTGATGGGTCCGGTAGAACACTGTGCGTTAGTACGACAACGTCAGAATTCCGACTATCCTCAATCTCGCCAGCTTGAATCCGAATAGACCGACTCACAAACGCAGCCGCGTGTCGCAGGTCAGCTGCTTCGCCCTCAGCTTTTTCGCGAGTTCGATTCACAATCACCACAGAATCGACGAGCTCACGAATTACTGCGGAAAACGCGGTCGTCGATCCAACCTGTCCGGCTCCAACGATCGTCAGTTTGCTACTCATGTTTGCAGACTTTTGAATGGGTTCATTACGAAACTCGAATCGGGAATCAGAGGATGCCACCAGTCTCAGAGGAGGACCGCTTCCCGTCCAGTTCCCCAATCAGTCCACACCAGTTCTGAGAACTCAGCCGACTGAGCACCGACAAGCAATAAGAAAGCTCGCTCGCACCTCTCAGACAATTAAAGGCGTCTGCCAAGCCCCAAACCCTATCTCGTAACGGGCCACCGCGGGTCGGGAATTATAGAAAAGCCGGAACGAATTTGCCGATTCTCGGCTTTGGTCGCCAGGACGATGCGACTTCCTCATTCAGACCAGGCTTCCGGCTCCATGCGAAACGACTGAGTGACACCACGAGCGCGATCCCAAAGAAAGACATCCCAGGAGTATGCGCGGTACATGACCTGACAATTTTGCCGCACGAAATAATCGAACCTCGTCCCCGCGTATTCCCATCGCATGTTGCGAGAAACGTTCTTGATCTTCTCGCGATTGATGATGATCCAGATTCGATCGTGCTGCGCCATAGCACGTTGGAGCGTTCCAATTCGTCCCATCGATTCAGCGCCGCCGTTTCGATCGATCAGCCGCCCGTCTTCTTCATTCCGGTACACAAAGTCATACAAGATCGGAATACAAATATCATAGTCCGCCCGCCCGGCTTCCAACAATGCGCAGTGAGGATGCGGTTCGGTAATCGCGACGCGATCACCGTCACGCATATTGGCTCGGACGTACGCCACCGCTCCCGAGGAGTCCGGGAGAATTCGGATACCATAGGACTCGGGAATACGCCAAGGACTGAAGCTCGCAATGCCGAAAGCGATGATGATTGCGCTGAGAAACTTCTGCGCTCCCGGAGCCCAACCTCTTGTCACCTTATCTGCCGTCACCTTCACTCCGAACACAGAAGCCAACACCCAAAGCGGCAAGTACGAGTACTGGTAGCGAAACCCGAGTCCGGTCACTAGTAGCACAGTGCAGAAGATCCCGGCTAACAAGAAGGAGGTGACTGCAATCATCCCCGTCGCTCGCTTCTTCAAGCTCACGACCATTCCCAGCAACGAGAAAGGGGCCAACAACAGGTGCAACCGAGAGTACCCCAAAAATAGAGACGCGAAGTTGAGTGGGTAGGAAAAATGCGGACTCATCGTCGATTCAATGTTGGGCGAAATCCCTTCAAGTCGGGTAAGACACTTCACCTTGAAAGCAACCAGGTTGATACCGATACAGGCTACGACAAGTCCAGCCACTGCTGCAAACCGCAATTCATTCCGCACCGACTCCGGTTTCGCCATGAGTGCGTAACAGATTGCACAAGGAACGATGAGGAGCAAGCTAATCTCCTGGCTCAGCACCGCGATGCCGAAGCAAATGAATGCCATGGCTCGCTTCCACCAAATGGATTTAGATACAAACCCACAGATAAAAAAGTAAATGGTCGCGATCGTCATCGTCTGCTGCTGCTGATAGAACCTCGCAACGTGAGACGTAAAGATACAAAAGGGGTTGAGGCAAACGATCAGAGCCGCCGCGACTCCGACGGGCTGGCTCTTCACAACTTGTGATCCCAACAAATAGGTGAAGACCGCTGCCGCTAAGCCTGCGAAAATCGCCGGAGCTCGCATGACCCAGATGTTATCGCCAAACAGATAGATCAGTCCGCCGGCCAAGTAGTGGTACAAGGGGCCACGTGTGTACCAAATCCCCTCATTGATCTCAGGCAGACCAGTTTTCGCAATATTCAGCGTGGTTTGGACGGACGCATATTCATCATCGTCGAGCGGTTGATCATCGACCCCGTAGAATCGGACGATGAGCCCCAAGAACAGAACGGCAAGCAACGCAATTCGCCAATGATGCCTACGTTGATGACGTTGACTTCGACGCTTCTCGGCCGCCACAAACCGAGCCCCACCCCACGCAAAACGAGTCATAGTGAGTGCTACGCTTGCGGCGAGTGCAATTGCGAGCCACTGCCAAAGATTGTTTGTGATGAACCACAAATACTCGCTACGTTCGACCATCGAGAGCTTGAGCAACTGCGTCAAAAGCAGCACAAGAGCCGCACTCCAAGTAGGCGAAATGCTTCGGCTCAAAAACTCGACGCTCACCGACTCAGTCCAACTTCCCCAAGCAAGCAGTAGCCCCACCAGAAGAAACGTACAAACTGCAGCCAGAACGTGAACTGGCCGTTCGTTCTTGGATAGGCGGTAGAACTTCTGGTGCAACACGTTGAAATCGGGCTGCATCGCTGCTCGGGATTCAGCGCCATCCAATGTAAACGGATGATCGTCGGCTAGATGCATCTCCAATTTGCCATCGCGGACGATGCCCGCATCCATGGCGAACCGCTTCTCGCCCGCCATCCGGAAAACCCGGCCACGATCCAGGAGCTCGATTTGTATCTTGTTCTTCCCGGGCCGAAGAAAACGGGACACATCGAATCCCGTTAGATCGGGTTTGGCCATTCGATTTGCCAACTGCTTGGGAAGCCTTGTCGCCATCGCCTCACGCAGGGGATCCGCCAAAGAGGTACGCTCGGGTTTATCGGCATAGGCAGATTCAAGCTGCCCATGCAAGTCGCCCTTCTCAGCCGAATCGGCTTGGAGACGGAGCGACGACTCGGAATTGTCGAGATCATCCTCCGAAGGATCTCCGTGTGTGGGATTGAGAAAGTTCTCACCGACATGCGCGCTGCCGACTTCATTCTGGTCCACACGCTCCGGCGAGAGGGCGAGTGCGCGTCGGCCGCTTGGCTGCGCTATCCAAAAACCCTGAGCATTGTGATACCCAGCTCCAGTGATCGGTCGGATTGCCTCATCGTTGATCCGCAACAGGTAAGGCCCCAAACTGAGGACTCGTAACCAAGCCGCATCGTAGTTGTCGTCGCCGACGTTCCAGGTCGTTTCAAAGACCGCATTGCCGCCCTCAGAAGCGACATGCCAACTGCGTTTGAATGGCGACTCAAAAATTCCGTATGGCGGAACGCGCCACATACTCTCGTCGTGCCCCGGACCCTGCATCGCCTGTGGCCAATCTACTGCAGAATACGCGACCTCAGCCCACTCCCGATCGCTGGCACCAGGTGGCACAAAACACGCTTTCCAACCAGCGTGCGTATTGATCGGAATCCGTTGTCCGTTTTCCAGGAGGATCTCGCCAGTCAAGATGATCTGGGGATTCGAATGCCGGGCCTGTGCGGACAGAGCCAGAGTGTTGCGTGTGCCGGCTTGCAGGTAGCGAGTGATGTCCAAGAACATCGGCATTTGCCAGTTCTTATTGTCTCCCCACTGATACTCACGTGGGTAATTGAGCCGCAATGCGCCCGGTTCGTATCGCAGGCGTTGTCCAAATTCTGAGTGTCCATTCTGGAACTCGCGCGTCGCTCGATACAGGGCCCAACGACCTGCTGGATTCGCATTGACCGTGACTTCAAAGCCATTGTCGGCTGCCACAGCAATCCAGGCCCGCGCGATCTTGGCAGGCGGCAAGCGGAAGTCGAGTCGAAAGTTCGCACCCGCCATCCGATCGCCGCGCGGTGTTATCCACTGCGCAGTCTCAGGAAATCGGTACGAAAAAATCTCTCGGTGCGGTTGAAGAACAGTCTGCGAGACCGTCTGCGTAACAAAGTACGCGCAAATCGCGAGTGCGATCGACACACCCAAAATGGACTTCCACGTCTTTCGGAGTGCTCCGAAGACACGTGCGTAGCGGAGCTTCCCCGAGACGTCCGGTGCATCGCCTGTTTCTAAAGCTGGTATCGATTCGCTCGTCGCAGTCATTTTGGTTGCTGCTCCATGCGATAGACGGCTTGCCGCCTCATTTCGATCACATCCCCCCGATCGAATGCCAACTGGGCCAGGTGCTGATGACCTGAAGTCTTATAGCCGCGGGACTCGGGCATACCGACCGGTTGCACCGAAGCATAGATTGCCTGCAGACATCCCTGGGCTTGGTCGAAGTCATCGGCACGCACTGCGATCAACATCCGCAAGTAAGCCGCCTTGGGCATGCAGGGGTAGTTCAATCGAAATCGCTCAGTCAGGTCGAGTGCGATGGATTCTTCGCCTGCGTTAAAATGCACGATTGCTCGGCGGAGTACGTAGCGTGCTGCTTCTCGCGCGACGCATTGCTCTGAACTGTCCATCAGCTGCAGATACGCCTGCTGAGCCCGTTCACTGTAGCCGTCCGACTCCAACAAGAACGCCTGCGCGAAGCGAGCACGATCTGAATCCACTCCGAGCAGGTTCTCCAAAACCCCCTCCTGAACCATCAGCCCGCTGTCGTAGGCCAAGCATGGCATGATCTCCCGATACACCCGCATGGATTCAAGAGCAGCGCTGTGTTCGCCCGCTTCGTATTGCGACTGAGCATTCGCTAGTGCCGATGCGACCCACAGAGATCGGCCGCATACCACCCCGATCCATGGAACCAAGATCAACGCTACTCGAATGAGTACCCAGGTCACCGTTTCACCGGAGAGCCCCCTAGTCTGGCCTGGCTGGCGAGTGCACAGCACCCCCACTAGCAGCAACAGCGACCCCATCATTAAGCTCGCCCATCCCTTGCCAATGAAAATCCAAAATGAGTGGCAGAGCCCAGCCCAAGTCAGAAAATCGCCGAGTGTAGAGATGTCGAAATTCAGGTACGGAGGAGTAATGACCGCTAAGAACTTCGGAGGGTCCTTTACCAAAATGTCGTAGCCTCCGCCGGGAATCTCGTACTCACGCGAAGTATAGATATCGCCTCCGTACCAAGAGAGCCCGTCATGCTGCGCGTACATCCAGGCAGCTAAGTGCGAGACGTCCGGATCATCCACCACAACGAGGTGCGCAAACGCAAGTCCAACGGTAAGGCCCATGGCAGCTAGGATTCCGAATGCATGAGCTCGACTGCGTGCTGCGAATTCCCGCCTGACCACGGTGAATCCAGCCCAACACAAAACGCAAACGATGACCGCCTTGCACGGATTCTCAAACTTACTCCGCTTGGTTTCTGCGACCATTCCGTCCGGAACCCGTCGTGTTGGCGGTAGATCGCTCTGATCGACGAGTTCGGCAGCATGCAATCGGACTGGGACTTGGTACCAAGGATCCTTGAGTGAATAGGCAATCATGGCCAGGCCAAGAATTAGAAAGCCAAAGCCCGCGAACATCGGGAAGTTATATGGAGGCTGAGCAAACTGCCAAAACCAATCGATGAAACGCCACGTTCGAATACGGAGCCTTCGGCATTGAAACTCCGCGAAGTGCCCCCAACCGCGCAGCCGATCACGCTCGCCGGCAGATAGATTCAGGTCGCGTTGGTCGCTACTCGAAACTTCTGGCACTACGCCTGGTTCTTCATTTGATAATTTCCACCAACTCGATCGCATCGCCTTCCCTGATGATTCGATGACCTTTGACCAGCACGACTTCGTCCGGTTCAAGCCCTTCAGCAATCTCGGCCCAGTCGTGACCGACGTAGCCAAGTTTGACGGGCCGCTGAGTCCACTCGGTCGAGGCCTCGCCTAATGCGTCACTGTGCGGAGTCGTGACCAAAGCGCGAGCTGCGGCGACTGATAGAATCCCATTACGTGGTACCACCTTGGCGACAGTATGGGTGAAGATTTTGACGTTGCCCGTCATTCCCAAGGTCACTCGCGAGTTCGCTTCCAACTCAAGCAATTCGAAACGCACACGAAAAGTCGCTGCCCACTCGGGCGCGCCCGTACCACGCGGACGCATTGGTCTCGAGATTTCAGGCCCGCCCGAAGAGAACGTGACCTCGGGTATCACCTTTTGCACTCGGGCCTTGAACCGACGTCCGGGATGCGCCTCCAGGAAAACTTCCGCTTCCTGCCCGACTTCAATTCGCGACAGCACGGCCTGGTCGAAGTAACCTTCAAACCACATGCCACTGGAAATCAAGAACGCTGGCTTCCCGAGAGCCGAATTAAACTCGCCAGCACGCACCAACACCGCGGACACCACTCCGTCGCTCGGCGCGTAGATTTGGTAGTTGGCCAGTTCTTGCGTCCTGAACTCGACCGCTTGCTCTGCATCGACGACTGCGTTTCGCGCGATTTCTTCGCTGTAGCCGACGCCTTCATTAGACATCTTCGAAAAGAACTTGGCCTCGCGGACTCGTGCTTCCGCTTCCTGCAACGACCTCTCCGTGTCGACTAGAGAAGTCTTCGCGATCAGCCCCTTGCGCAACATGTTTCTCTGCGCGTCCCGCTTTTCTTTGAGCAATCGAAGCTGTGTCTCGGCGTCTTCCAGTCGGATTTGTTCGCGTTCTGGCCGCTCCTGAGCCAAAGCGTAGGCCGAGCCGACCTCGACGCGGCGCAGTTCGGCACGAGCAGTGCGCAGAGCCAGTTCAGCAGATGCTAGCTTTCGTCGCGCTTCTAGATCATCCAACTCGAGCAACAGTTGTCCCGCTCGGACTCGGTCGCCCTCTTGGACGTGCACTTTTTGGATCATCGCCATCGGTCGCATCGCAAGCCGCGTTGGCTCGCCAGTGATCAAACCTTCGCCCAAATACGGAATCTCGATTTCGCGTTCCTCGACCCGTGCCCCCGTGACCTCAAACGGCAGACCCATCTTGCGTTTCATGGCTCCGTAGCCCATTCCAGACGTGTACATCCGACTCGAGGGATCCTTGTAAGCCGGCCAGAGCATGAAGACAGAGAGCGCCAGTCCCAATGCTCCCACAAACACGTAGCCGACCACGATCCCCAGGTTTGCCCAGAGTTCGCGCAGCGTGAAACGGAGCATGCGATAGGGCCAAGAACAAAGCCGGCCGCACACACCCCAAAAGAGCTGCTTCGAAATCTGCCAGAGACGATCTACCAAGTCTTTCGCATTGCTCCAAGCTACGCGGATTTCCTATAAGTCCACACACAGTATCAAGTCACTCTTCGGTGCTATTCCTTGGGAAAAATCAGCAATTCGGCTCTTCTCCGAATGCTCCGCACAAGCGGTTGCGTGGTCGCCTGCGCGCTTCTCGCAGTCTGTACGGGCTGTATGGTTGGCCCTAATTATGTGACGCCAAACCCTCAAACTCCCGGCGAGTGGCAGGGGACTCAGAAGTCCGATTTCGACTTGGAAGTCGAGAATATCGTTCGGACCGTCAATCTTGGCCGAGACGTTGTTGCCCACGACTATGCGTACTCGCTTACCAACGATCAGTGTCCTTGGTGGGAACACTTCTTAGATGAAGACCTCCATTGCCTGATTGGAATGCAAAGGGCGCGGTCCCCTGAGTTGCACGAACTGCGGGCAGCGGTCGACCAGGCTTGGCATGCACGCTGGGTCACGAAGCAGGGCTTCTTTCCAAGTCTCACCACAAGTCTCGGATATGAATCCGGCATTCCGGAAAACGGAAACTCATCCGCCCGATTGCATGAGAACCTGATTCGCTCCGAAATGACTTGGGAGATTGATCTTTTCGGGCGGCGGCAACGCGAAGTCGAAGCCGCGCATCGTGATTTAGAAGCGGAAGTCGAAACCTACCGAAACGCAATGGTTTTCTTGGCAGCCGAAATCGGACTCTTCTACACCGACTATCGCGCCGCCGAGCAACAACTCAACCTTCAAATACAGAACATCGCGTTCTACCAAGAAGTCGTTCGCCTCACGCAAGAGAAACTCGCTCTGGGTGGCGTCGCTCAAATCGATCTAGATGAGGCCCAAGCTCGACTCACACGTGAGCAAGCGTCCATTCCAGACTTGGAGCGAGCGCGGGATGCGGCTCGAGTCGAGTTAGCGCGGGTCGTTGGTGTTTACAGTGAGGAACTGAATCCGATCTTGACTCCGAACCAACGCATGCCTGCCCCGGGGCCAGAAGTTGTCGTACCAGCACCGCATGAAGTTCTCCCACTACGGCCAGACATTCGCAAACTGGAGCGCAACCTGGCTGGCCAAACCGCGCGAGTCGCAAGTCGAATTGCAGATCTCTACCCGACGATCTCCTTCAATTACCTGTGGAACGGCGGGGACTTACTAGTGCCCGTCCTGAGCCGTACCGTGGTTGGACTGCTTGCCGAAAACACGCGGCGGTTGCTGGACGCAGGATTTGAAAGAGCGCAGATCCGCGAGGCGGAAGCATTGCTCCAACGAGAACTCCATCGCTACCAACTCGGGCTGGTCGTCGCCGCCTCCGAAGTTGAAAATGCCGTCATCGACCTACAGATCGGCGAGAGAAAACTGAACGCGCTTTCGAAAGCCTTGCAAGCCAACGAGAATGCCGCTCAACGTGTCTACGATGGCTACCGCTCAGGGCTCGTAGATGTACGGGACATCATTCGCATTCGAGCCGACCTGTTTTTGGTCCAGAACGAAATGGTTCGTGCGCAAGACCTGTTGGCCAAGGGCACGATCCGATTGTACAAAGCATTAGGCGGCATCGACGTTCCGGAAGTACCCGCACGCATGATCCAAAGCGATTACGATGTCACTGAAGTCCGCGACAACAGTCCAACTCTATCGATGCTTCTCTCGCTTGGACGGGACACCGACCGCACCCTTCGCCCAAGTCGAGCCAAGGCACGCCTCGGTCAACAGCCCTGGTATCACGTGACGCCCGACGGAACCCTGCAGAATGGCGTTCCGAACGAAAACCCCTTTTTGAACCGGATGTGGAACATCTCAAACTGGTAGCCGCCGGCGCGTTAGACCGCATCAGCTATACTGGGAGCCCACCCCAACTCCCACCTCAGTGTCCGCTATGCCTCAACCAGCTCCCTCCATTGAATCGGCATCCTGCCAGCCTTCATCTCGCTGTTCAAGCCGCAGACGTTTCCTGAGCTCAACCGCAAGTGCCGCTGCGCTCGTCGGAGCCAGCACTTTCCATAGCTCCCTGCGGGCCCAGCCCAAGCTCGGCAACGTCAATGAGCAACTTGGGATCGGTTGCATTGGGTTGCGTTATCAGGGCAGCGTTATCGCACACAAGGCTGCGATGTACGGTCGCATCGTTGCCGTCTGTGACGTCGACAAAAATGTCCGCGATCCAGTCAAAGCCGCTTTTGGCAGCACGCCACGCGATTACGAGGATTACCAACAACTACTCAATGACAAGAATGTGGATGTAGTCACCATTGGAACGCCAGACCACTGGCACACAAAGATGGTGATCGACGCGGTTCGGAGTCAGAAGGACATCTACTGCGAGAAGCCACTGACGCTCACCATCGACGAAGGTAAGAAGCTCGTCAAAATTGTGAATGAGTCAGACCAAGTCGTCCAAGTTGGCTCATGGCAACGTAGCGACCGGCGGTTTCGCCAAGCGGTCGAGATGGTCCGAGCCGGACGGGTGGGAACGCTTCGTGAGGTGCAAGTCGTTCTCGGAAAGAACAAAACTGGCGGTCCCTTCAAGGCAAGACCAGTACCACTTGGGTTCAACTGGGATCTTTGGCAGGGTCAGACCCCAAACGCGCCTTACCTCGCTGAAAGATCCCACTACACGTTTCGCTGGTGGTACGAATACTCCGGCGGACAAATGACGGACTGGGGCGCCCACCACTTGGACATTGCTCAGTGGGCTATTGCCAGTCAGCCTACTGAGATTTCAGGGAGGGCGACCTATCCGGACGGCACCAAGACTCGCAAACCCTCTGACTCTTTTAACGTGGCCCTCGATTTCTCTGCCGAATATCAATTCGCAAACGGTGTACGCCTGACTGTTTCAGATTCCGGTCGAAACGGAATCATGTTTATTGGAGATGAAGGACGCATCTTCGTTAATCGCGGAACTCTCAGCGGCAAACCCGTAGAAGACCTCGCATCAACACCGCTGCCAAGCACTGCCTGGAATTGCTACGACTACGACAACTTCGATCGCCCACTTCGCGCAGGCAAGCTAGACGCGATCATCAATCACATGGGCAACTTCTTCGACTGCATTCGCGACAGAAGTGTTCCAATCTCGGATATCGAAAGTCAACATCGCAGTGTGAGCACTTGCCACTTGGGAAATATTGCCATGCGGCTTGGTCGAAAGCTCAGTTGGGATCCAGAAAAAGAGGAGTTCCTGCAAGATGCCGAAGCGAATTCCTACCTCAGTCGCGAACAGCGGACGGGCTACGAAGTCGGCTAACCAAGCTCGGCCACGCGATCCCCGCTCCTCTATCAGAACACACTGCGTTGAACCAAGGTCCGAAGTATGTCCAACAAAGTCTTGATCGTTATCGGCGATGCTACGGAAACGCTAGACACGATGTACCCCTACTATCGCCTCCAAGAATCGGGATTCGAACCGGTTGTAACGGCTCCGGAGAAACGTCGATACCAAATGGTGCTTCATGAGGTGAAACCTGGCTGGACGATCACCAAAGAGTGGGAGGGCTATGCGTTGGATTGCGATGTCCCGTTCAGTGAAGTCGACGAGGCGGACTACGCGGGGATTCTATTCTCAGGCGGCCGCGCGCCAGAGTACATCCGCTATGACGAAGATTTAGTCCGCATCACGAAGCACTTCTTCGAGCACAACAAGCCCGTCGCGAGCGTGTGCCATGGTGTCGAGATCCCAGCCTACGCCGATTGCGTTCGCGGACGCCGCATGGCTACCGTGCCGAAGTGCAAATTCGACTTGGAAGTCTGCGGAGGAATCTTCGTTGACGAAGCCTGCGTCATCGATGGAAACCTATTCTCTGGACGAACTTTCCATGACAACGGACACTACGTTGGCCCGTGGATCGAAGCCTTAATCGCCCAGAGAGACAAAATGCAGTCCCGATAACCAGTTTGCTACGAGGCCTGCGCACAAATTAACTCCTCTTGCCTTCATCGCATGACCAACACAGTGCAATTCTTGATTGAACGCCTCACGCATACTCGTTCCGCGCGTGTGTCATTCCTTTGGATTGGTCTCAGTCTCGCTTTCGTGATAGAAGCGAGAGCCCAGGAATCCGAACCTCTCCAATCGAATAGCGCGAAAAATGTCGCTGGCAATCCCAAGGTCGCTGAGGTGATGCGCTCCTTTGAACCTCGCGGCGTACAATCTGACGGCTCGCGGCCAACCTCCCCCGATTCCGCCTTGGCAACATTCCGCCCGCGGAAGGGTGTTGATATCAACTTGGTACTTGCAGAACCAGCGATCTCCCAACCGCTGCATTTGTGCTGGGATTCACGCGGTCGGCTATGGGTTACCGAGTACCGACAGTATCAGTTCCCAGCCGGCTTGAAGATCGTTCGCTACGACCACCACCTGCGTGCCATTTTCGACAAAGTCCCTGAGCCGCCGCCGAATCATGTGCGAGGCGCTGATCGCATCTCCGTCCACGAAGACACAGACGGCGACGGAGTGCTTGATTCAAGTCGCACTGTGATTGACGGTTTGAACATCGCGACTTCATCGGCTGTCGGCCGAGGCGGGATCTGGGTCCTCAACCCACCATATCTACTTTTCTACCCCGATGAAAATCGAGACGACATTCCCGATCGATCACCGGAGGTCAAACTCTGGGGCTTCGGACTGCAGGACACGCACGCCGTCGCCAACAACCTTCAGTGGGGTCCAGACGGCTGGCTTTACGGAACCAACGGTAGCACCACAACGTGTAATGTAAGTTCACAGGTCACCCGCAATGTCGCTTTCGAAGGTCAGTGCATTTGGCGTTATCACCCCGGAACGGATCAATTTGAGATTTGGGCAGAAGGAGGCGGCAACACGTTTAGCCTCGATATCGATTCAAAAGGGCATGTATTCTGCGGACACAACGGCGGCAACACTCGCGGCTGGCACATGCCCCAAGGCAGCTACTCGAGGAAGAATTGGGGCAAGCACGGGCCTTTGACGAATCCCCACGCGTTTGGCTTCTTTGAATCCATGCCCCTGGAAGGGGATACCCGTCGATTCGCCCAGGCATTCGTGATCTATGAAGGCGGCCTGTTCCCTAAAGCCGACTTTGATGGCACGATCATTGCGCCCAACGCGATGCAAAACTTGGTTTGGCACAGCCGACCATTGCCCACCGGCTCCTCTTTTCGAACCACTGACGAGCCCAACCTGTTGGAGTGTGGCGATCGCTGGTTCCGCCCCGTTTACTGTGGAGTCGGACCGACCGGCGAAATATACATCGCGGATTGGTACGACACTCGCCTGAGTCACGTTAGTCCCACCGACGATTGGCACAAGTCGAGCGGACGCGTCTACAGCCTCCGTCCCAGCGGCGAACGTCCAAAATTGGAACTCGGCGATTTACAATCAGCGCCCGGACTCCAGCTAGTTGAATTGCTAGGTCATCCCAATCGCTGGGTACGCCGGCGAGCCAGCCTGGAGCTCGGCTGGCGTCGACAAATCGCTTCGTCGACTTCGCAGTCCAGTTCAGACGAAGTCGAGATTGATGCACTGTTGGTCGAATCAGTTCGCGAGAGCGGTTCCATCGAGGCGCTGTGCTCTCTATCCATGCGAAACGCGTTAACGACCGAATTGGCCGCAGAGTTTCTAACTCACCAGAGTCCTGCAATCCAACGTTGGTGTGTCCGATTGCTGGGGGATCGCAATGAATCCCACCAGGACCTTACACAGGTCGCGCGTTCTGCTTCCGAACCACATTTGCGTAGCCAACTAGCTGCGACCGCGCGTCGCGTATCGGCTGAAGTCGGACTGTCCATACTGACGGAACTTTTGCGGCTTGAAGACACCAACGACCCTCATCTTCCTCTCATGAAGTGGTGGGCCTTGGAAGAGCACGCTGACAACGATGAGGCGATCAACCAGTTTCTGAAACAGGAATCAGTCTGGAATGCGCCGATCTCGCAGAGATTGCTGCTCGGAAATTTAATGCGGCGCTACGCCACATCCCGAACGCAAGCCGGCTACGAACGGTGCAGCGATTTATTGTCGCTGGCCCCGAACGCCGAGTCCAAAGATGCGTTGCTCGCCGGGCTCGACGAAGCTCTGCAAGGTCGCGTCGCTTCCGGCTTACCACAGGCCCTGGAATTGGCTCTGAGAGAATTCCGCCAATCCCAAGGGCAGTCCGAAGTCCTGCTTGGAATCCTGGACGGTGCCCCTGGCGCACTCGACTCGGCCGTGGCGAAACTCGCCGATGCAAAGACCCCAGTAACGCAACGCATTGAAATCGCGAGGGCTCTATCCGACCGAAAGCACGCAGCAGCGCAACCCACTCTTCTGCAACTTGCGATCGGCGGGCTCAATGCATCACCCGCGTTGCAACGAGTCGCATTACGTTCACTCGGCACCTACTCAGACCCCCAGATTGGAAAAACACTGGTCGCCCGATTCGACAACTCCATCCCAAACGAGCATGACCTGCGCGCTACAGCGTGTCGCACCCTGGCAACACGAGCAACTTGGACTCACGCACTCCTGCGGGAAATCAACGAATGGAGGTTGCCTGCCTCAGAAATCCCCGCGGACGTCATTCAGCGTGTTCGGGCCTACTCCGATCCTGCCATTATCACGAGCGCCGATCAAGCATTTGGGAAGCGTGCGACCATCGACTCAAAATCGACGAAGGAGAACATTGCCAAGCTGAAGTCGCTCTTGGCAGACAACACGTCAAGTCAGACTGCAGGCTCAGTTGGCGAGAAGATCTTTGCAGAGAAGTGCGGTAACTGCCACCAGTTATTTGGCGTGGGAACGTCCCTCGGCCCGGCACTCGACAACTACGACCGGCTGAACCTTGACTTCTGGTTGCCTGCGATCGTCGCTCCCAGCCTTGAGATTCGAGAAGGCTATCAGTCTTACGTGGCACTGACCGAAGACGACCGAGTTGTCACGGGGATGATTGTCGCTCAGGACCCCCGAAGCGTCACACTGCGGATAGCAGATGGCAAGAAGGTCTTCTTGGAACGCGATGAACTTGCTGATTTTCGCGCCATCCCAACTTCACTAATGCCGGAAAAATTGCTCGACGATTTAAGCGACGAAGAAATCCGAGCGTTGTTTGAATATCTCATGAAAAAGTGAACGCCCCGATGCAACTTAGCACCGAGGCGTTTAGTTCTTGAGGCTTGCGAACCGGAGTTTCCGTTGAGAGGACAACTCCGACCGGGGCTCTACAATTGAAGGACTTGCTGAGGCTTAGCAGTGCTTCTTGATCGGCTTGCCCATATCGGCCATTGGACTAGGAGTCGTGGGTGCGATCACTGGTTCCGCCGGAGCCGTTGGTTCAGCAGGAGTAGTAGGCGTTGCTGGCTCTACCGGAGTCGTCGGCTCTGCTGGAGTAGTCGGCTCTGCCGGAGTATCTGCAGCTGGAGGAGGGCTGATATCCGCTGGAGGGATAGCAGGCGTCTCAATGATCGGCGTCTCCTGTAACTCCGTTGGCAAATCAGCAACCGCAATCGTACGATCCCCAAACTTCAGTTCTTCAACGTCCGAGAGGACATCGACTTCTTCACCGCGTGAAACTTTGACATTACCGTTGTCAGCAACTTCGATGTCGTAGCGTTCCATGTCTCCCCTGAAGAAGGCAGTGTCATAGCCGTCGCCGCCGTTGATTACGTCATTTCCTTTTCCGCCATTCAGGAAGTCGGAACCCTGGCCGCCGCTCAGTCGGTCATCCCCCATACCTCCCTCGAGCACGTCATTGCCACGACCACCTCGGAGAATGTCATTCCCCATGCCGCCCTTGAGAACATCGTTGCCGCGACCGCCAGTCAAGATGTCTTCACCGGCGTTACCCTTCAGAACATCGTGACCGCGTCCGCCAGAAAGCGTGTCGTCGCCTTTTCCGCCAAGCAAGGCATCATGACCGTTACCGCCTAGCAAACGATCGTTGCCTTTGCCGCCTTCGAGAACGTCTTTCCCATTCCCGCCGCGGAGTGTGTCGTCACCCATTCCGCCTTTGAGCACGTCATTGCCACGCCCACCGTTCAAACGGTCGTCGCCCATATTGCCTTTCAGCACGTCGTCGCCGTGCCCACCAATGAGAAGGTCATCGCCCCTACCGCCAAGGATGGCGTCATGGCCGTTTCCACCGCTCAGGAGATCATCCCCCTTGCCGCCTTCAAGGACGTCTTTACCGTTCCCTCCACGGAGTGTGTCGTCGCCGGAACCGCCTTTAAGCACATCATTACCACGACCGCCATTCAAGACATCGTCGCCAGCATTCCCCTTCAGCACATCGTCGCCGCGCCCACCGAACAGCTGATCGTCCCCACGACCACCAATTAGCGTGTCGTCACCACGACCTCCAATTAGGATGTCGTTCCCAGAGCCACCGAGGAGCAGCTCTCCGCCAGCCACTGTCTCAGCGTCGGTGCTTGTGGGCACTGGCGTTGGTTCGGTAGGTTCATCGCTTTCAACAGTCGGAGTAATTGGATTCTGCTCCGCAACAACTGTCGGAGGCTCATCAGCTACTTGAGGCACGATTGGGGACTTCTCATCGTTGTGATCGTTCTCGTGGTCGTCATGAGAGTGTGAGGATTCGTCTTGCTCATGCTCGCCTGAATGATCATGCTCGCCTGAGTGATCATGGTCGCCTGAGTGATCATGGTCGTCACCGTGTGAATGACCGTCGCTGTGCGAGGTCTTGAAGAGAAAGCCGTACTTCTCCAGATCGACGTCGTCTGCAATAAGGATGTCGTCGCCCGCTCCACCAATGAGCGTGTCTGTTCCACCACCACCGATCAAAATATCATCGCCTGCTCCACCAATGAGCAGCTCATCGCCGCGGCCACCAATCAACCGATCATTTCCGGCCCCACCTCGTAGAACTTCTTGGGCAATCGGTGCGTTTGGTTCTTCTCGCTCGCCTTCCGGCTGGCCACCGCCATTGTTTGGGTCTTGGTCGACAGGTGCTGGGTCGACAGGTGCTGGAGCGGCGGGAGTGCCAGGATCCATTGGCTCAACCGGGTCCATTGCTTCACCGCCGTGATAGCAGCTAGCCGACAATAGAACCATGGGCTCTACCGACTCGATTTGAAGGCTTCGTTGGCTTGGAGCAGAAGTGCGGGCAGTATTGAATTTCGACATAACCAGGCCTTTGAGCATGAGAGGTTCACCGTGTGACTTGCGTTGTCACGAACTGACGAACCAGAAAAGCACAGCCTGTGCCAAAGTCGACTCACAGAAAACTCTCTATGTATAACTGCACTAAATGGCCCAAAAAGAACTTCTCCCAAGAAGCGTGTTGAAGAAGGGCAACATAAGAATTGCGAGCCGTTTCTTACGGGCATCAATGAACCAATTTGAAACATGATTCAGCCCTGCTTACGGGGCTTTTGATTTCCGTGTTTGCACGTACACTCAAGCCAAAATCACGCCTCTCGCACGGCACGTGAATGTCCCGTCCTAACGAGTTCGCCAACCAGCAAAAAGATCCTTCGATGATTCCAACGCTCAAGATTCCCGCTAGCCTGCTACTACTGTGCATATGTTTGCCCGTGCGTCCTTGCATGGCTTTCAATGAAGGTGGGCACCATACGATTGCAGTTCTCGCTTTTCGCGAGCTGCCCGAGGCAAGGCAACGGGAACTGATCCAGATTTTGCGCGAGCATCCCACCTTCATGCGGGATTTCGCTTTACCGGCGAGTGTCCGCAATGAAACAGAGTGGCTTATCGGCCGCGCTGGATACTGGCCAGACATTGCAAGGGCCTTCGATGAGTGGAACCGCCCATCATGGCACTACCAGCTAGGTCCGACCGGAGTGATTGGAGACCCCGATGTGCCCGAGGATCCCGTTCAGTTGCCAGAAGGCGCAGATCTCGACTTGCAAGAATTGCATGTTGTACAGGCGATTACGCTCTGTCGCGGAGTACTGGGGGCCGCGGAGTCGAGTGAGTCAGACCGAGCCCTAGCAATCTGCTGGCTCTGCCATTTGGTTGCCGACTTGCATTTGCCAGTACACGCGGGAAGCCTGTACGTGGAAGGTGTTTTTGATGAGGGAGACCGGGGCGCGAATTCGATCGTCCTGCGAGAAAACCGCAACTTGCATGCTCTGTGGGACGATACGCTCGGACGCAAATTCGACGAAGGAGACGTCAATCGGCGTGCTCGAATCATTGCGAAAGAGCATATACCCAAGGTCCGAACGCAACTGCTCTCGCCACGCAACTTGGACCCATTGCATTGGGTTATGAACGGACGCCAAGTTGCTCTAACGCACGTCTACACGGAAGAAATCATGCGGCCGATTCGAGAATTCGCCGCAAGAGGCAGCACCGACGGCGTCGCGTTCCCAACGTTATCGCTGAGTAAAGACTACTTTCGTAACGCAGGGCAAGTAGCGAGTGATCGCGCTGCACTGGCTGCACTTCGACTCGCCAAAATCCTGGAGTAGAAGGGCAGGGTGCAGCGTCAATCGATCATGCAATCATAACTAAATCTGCTGATTCGGATGCAGGACGGTCCCGCCTGCAAAGCGAATGTTCTGGATGTTCTTGAAGTCGATTTCCACGTTGACTGGCTTGCTGGTCGTTCGCAGACCTTCGTGAATTCGAACAGGCCCCGCAAACGTGATTGAGTCGCTAGTCACGGTTGCATCTTGTCGCCGATATTGCGACAGATCAATCGTGTTAACCCCACTGTTGCCGTCAATCACATATCGATCCTGTTGGAACCCACCTTGGAACGAGAACACATCGTTCGCCTGAGTCCCAACAAGTTCTCCACCGACCTCAATACCTTCCCCTCGGTCCTCGCCTTGCAGAACTTGGTTGACAGGGATCCGGTTCTGCTGCTCCGCTACGTCGAGGTCCGACAAGTCTAGAATGTCCTCAAACAAGTCGCCTACACCCTTCGCATTTCGCTGAGTAACACTCGTCGCTGGGTTGGAAACCAATACCGGCTGCTCTGGCACTTGCTCCATGAAGGAGGTCTCAACAGTCGTCACTTCTTCAACATCGTCGCTAGCTGCGTAAGCACTATCGTCGGCGTTTGAGTCCTCTGTTGATACGAGCGACTCGTCTTCAGGAACGTCCTCTGCCGACTGAAGCTCCTCAAAGGCCAATTGAGAGGCACCATCATCTAATGGCGATTCAAACACACTCTCTTCTACAGGAACTTCGTCGCTAGCTCCGCTCGGAGCGGGGGCTTCCGCCTGGCCAATCTCGGCTTCAAACTCGAGCGACTCGACTTCTATCGTCTGATCAAAGAACTGGAAGCTCTCTACATTCCGGACTTCGTCGATGCCTTCTGGACCTTCTACGCGAATGGAACCATCATCTTGTTGGAAGAAGCGGAAGTCATCTGCGTTACCCTCGAACACTACGACGTCTTCACCGTCCCCACCATCGATCACATCGTTGCCGCCTCCGCCAAACAGTACGTCGTTGCCATCGCCGCCGCTGAGCGAGTCGTCGCCTTCGCCTCCGATTAGGATGTCATCGTCACCGCCGCCTTCAAGCTCAGCTCCAGCTTCAGGGGCTTCCGATAAGTTAATACCTTCTACAAGTGAATCCACAGAGAACTCGCCATCGGCGAATTTGAAGTTCTCAACATTGCGCACTGTCGTTGTTCCATCTTCACCTGAAATAACAAAATCCCCGTTTTCAAGTTGTTCAAATTCGTAGTCGCTTCGATCGCCGCTAAACACTGCCGTATCATCGCCGCGTCCACCGTTCAGGAAGTCATTGCCAGAGCCGCCACGAAGCTCATCGTTGCCACGGCCACCGCTCAATACATCGTCACCGGAACCGCCACGCAGATCGTCATGTCCAAGGCCGCCACGTAGTACATCGTCGCCGCTTCCACCACGCAGGTCATCACTACCACGACCACCGTTTAGTACATCGTCGCCGCTGCCGCCACGCAGATCATCGTTGCCGCGGGTGCCGTTGAGCACCTCGTCAATACCTCCGGAAAGAGTGTCAGGTAGCTCCTCCTGATTTGCATCAGGCAGAAACGGATCTTGCAGAGTAGGAGCACCTTCGGTTGGTAAGGCTCCCGCTTCCAACGCTGCGACATCTGCGTCCGCAGCATCAGAATCAACTGCACCTTCAACCGCGCCTGTACTTGCAGACATAAGGATCAGCGGCTCGTTCGATTCGACTGACAATTTTACTTCGGAATCAATACTGCTCATTTGATCGTCTGACGTGGAAGGCATAATTTGACTCTTCATTTGAGGCTTGATTTTGCAGGGCGTTGTACAGGACGTTTTCCGTCTACGATCCCCAGCGACTTGCCCGAGGCGACCGTAAAATCCACCAATCGTAGTCCCGGGCAGGCATAGAGAAGACTGTTTAGCGAAACATAGGTCATACCCGCACCTCAGGTCGGACAAAGAGCGGAGATATATTTGCATCGTGTAAAATTGCAACCTAAGTTTCGTCGCAGCTCCTCTCAATCAGTTGTCTTTTGACTTCCGATTGATCATTTCCCAAGTACCGCAGATACAGCATGCTCGGCGATCAACTAGGCACGACAAACTTTCCAGCAATGCCCGCCGGCGGACAACCGGCGACCGCACAGTCTTTGCCTGCAACCAATACGGGAGCAGATGCTACGCTCTCGCAATCATTACCAGACGCCAGTGCTGCTGCCGCTGCAGCGAATCGTGCAACACGGTTTGCAATTAATGTTCCCGTACACCTTCGGCCGAGCAGCAGCAGTCAACGTCTGACTGAAGATATTTCAGGCTACTGCAAAAACATCTCCCGCACCGGCTGCGGAGTCGTCGTCGATTTCGCCCCCCGCTGTGGTGACATCTATCGCTTTGAAGTCACTGACGATGCATCTCATGAGATGACCGGAGTCCACGGCCGCTGCGTTCGATGCCAGTTCCTTGATGAGGAGGCATTTGAAGCTGGATTCAGATTCCTGGCCCCACTCCCATCAAACATTGAAGCCAACCAGTCCACTGTTATCGAACCATTGGTTTAGCGGAGTCCTCTCATGAGCGTTTCGCCCCCCGCTCCCAATGTAAATCCAGCCAACTTCACGCCTGGCCCAGCGGTCACTCCAACCGCTCCAGCCAGTCCGTCTGCGTCAGATTCGTCAGTGCCGCCCGCGAACAGCACGGCGTCAAGCGGAGCAGGCGAGAAGCAGTACATTGTGCTGGACGACATCCAAGAATCGTTGCAGGAACTCTGGCAACAGACTTCGGACTCGACCTACTTCCTGCGTCTCGCATTGAGGCTACTCGCGCAGCAGCACGAAGCTCTCTGCATGGGACTCAGAGCCCGTACCGGAGCGACATCCGTGGCTGACTTTGCCGCGTTGCCTCAGTTTGAAGGCACCGGGAAAGCTGAACTGCAAACCCAGGTTGATGCAACACTGCAAGCCTGCCTGGGAGAAACGAAAGCGTTTCTCGTCGGTCCACAAACGGTCTGCAATGCTCAGGTCTACTTCGTTGCCCTCGGTTTCGATTTGGCGCGAACTTGTGACTTAGTCGGAACGGCTCTCTTTGCAATCGCGGCAAACACACAAGCCGAATTGGATCTCAAACGAGTCGAATTACAAAGTGCCTTTACGCAAGTTTTGCAGTGCATTACGGCTCACGCTCTCGAGAACAGCAAGACGCAAACACCGGAGCGGAGCGCTGCCGACACGGAGTTGGATTTAGCCGCACGCACCAGTCGATATGGCTCAACTCGTGAATTCGCCTTTGCTCTAGTGAATAGCATGGCTCGACGATTTGAATGCCAACAAGTCGCGTTTGGAATCACTAAAGGCACAAGCATTCAATTGCAGGCGATCTCTGGAAAAGATCATTTCAAAGCCAGCTCGCCAGGCATGGTCGATATTCAACAAGCCATGGAAGAGAGCTTGGACGCGGCTCGGACTGTCTCCTATCAACCACACGGCCTGACGGAAAAACACCACCCACGCCCGGTACACCAGCAGTGGTCGGCTTCAACGAATTGTGCTGTGTGCTCACTCCCTCTCCTCGTTGATGACGACTGCATCGCGGTCGTTAGCCTGACGCGAGATATCGAGACTGGATTCAGCGACGAAGACCTGATCGCAATTGAACAAACCGTAGCACCGCTGTCGCCCGCAGTCGAAATGGCAATACGCGGCGACCGAACACTCACCGAACACGTCAAACAAAGCTGCATCTCCATTTGGACTCAGGTTCGGCATCCACAGTCGAACGTAGGCAAGCGGGCTCGCTTCCTGGCTATTTTCGTTGCTTGCATTTTCCTTTTTGGTTGGGCACCACATCGACCGACGAGTCCGTGTGCCGTAGTCCCAGCTGGGATGACTCAAGAACTTACCCCCTTTGACATGCGACTGGTCGAAGCTCCCGTTCGCTCAGGCGATCGAGTGCGTGCTGGTCAAGTGATCGCCGCCTTCGATACGCGAGAATTGGAACTGGAACGCGGGAGACTCGAATCGCAACGAGAACAATCTGAAGTCGACGTCCGAGCGGCTCTGGTCGCTGGCGATGTTGCTACGGCCTCGATGGCCAAGGCAAACGCGGCCGTCTACGACACTCAATTGCAGACTGTTCTTGAGAAGATTCAGCGATGTACGGTTCGCGCGACGCAAGATGGCATGATCGTTCAAGCAGAACTGGATAGAAGAGTCGGACAGATCTTCCCGCAGGGCGAAAAAATCCTCGCCTTCGCGCCGATGGATTCCTTCGAACTGGAACTGCATGTCCCCGAACACCAAGCACGACGAATCGAAGCCGGTCAGACGGGAGCGTTTGCGAGTTCGGCTGGTCCGGGCTACGACTTTGATTACACCATTGAGAGCGTTTCCGGCTCAGCAGAAATGATCAACGGGGTGAACGTCTTTGTCGCTCGAGCCAAACTCGACGGCCGCGCCGAGTCACTGCATTTGCTTCGGCAGGGTATGGAGGGATACGGCAAGACGGAAATTGGTTGGCGTCCCATTCCATGGATCGTCTTCCATCGCGTGTTCAACTACGCACGCTCTTGCTTCTGGCTGTAGCCACACGACACCACAGCCAACCACTCCAATCGCACTCTTCCCGATGAATTAGCATGGTGAACCCAACCAGCAACGAGAGACCGAACGAGCACGATGAAGATCGTGTTCAGCGTTCGTCGGAGAACAATGCATCGCCCTCCGGGACTCCTCAGACTAGTTCGGACGCGGCGTGGCAAACTCAGGAAGACATTGCCAAAGCCAGGCTGCGTCACTTACGAACCTCCTTGCGTAGCGACCTGCAAATAACTCGGCAGGTCACTAAGGGCGAACCAGTCTATGTGCTTTATGACCCAGTCAAATTCCAAGCACATCGCCTGAGCCTGCTCGACTACGAAGTCGCGTCTCGAATCCGCAGCGACCAGACTCTGGCCTCTTGCTTTCAGGCTTGTATGAAAGATGGCGTTTTAGGGCCCGAGAGCGAAGTCAACTTCTTCGATTTCGTGACACGCCTGGACAGCCTGTCGGTATTGTCGACGTCGCAACAAGACGCTGACGTTCTCTATCAGCGTTTCCAGACACGCGTTGCCGGTGAGAAGAAGGCCAAATGGACGGGCTTTCTCTTCTTGACGATTCCGCTTGCAAACCCAGACCGATTTCTGGATCGCAGTATACGTCATGTCTCCTTCCTGTTTTCCAAGCAAATTCTGTTGATGGTCGCTGGGCTCATGCTGGCCGCCGGCGTCATTATTCTGAGTCGCTGGGAAGAATTCATCCAGCCGTTGAACAGCATTCTGGCCCTAAACAACCTCCTGTTTATGTCCGTAGCTTTCTTAGCACTCAAAGTCTGGCACGAGCTGGGGCACGGCTATGTTTGCAAGCATTTCGGAGGACGCGTTCCCGAGATGGGTTGCAAACTGATTGCCGGCATGCCGCTGGCCTACATGGATGCAACCAGCGCGTACAGCTTTCCGAAACGTGCACACCGGATTGCGGTGATGCTGGGCGGTATGTATTTCGAAGTTCTCGTTGCAATTCCAGCAACGTTCCTGTGGGCGTTCCTTCCGGACACGTTCCTCGGCTCGTGCGCCTACCAGTTGATCTTCATGGCCGGCGTTGCCACAGTTTTCTTTAACGCGAACCCGCTCATGAAGTACGACGGCTACTTCATCCTGAGCGACGTGCTGGGCATCCCGAATCTGAGAAGTAAAGCGTCCAATGAACTAAACGGTTTGTTCAAACGCCGGGTCCTTGGTATCGCGTCCGACGAACATCGCAGTCCTAATTGGCCGATTCTGTTGTCCTACGGCATCGCTTCGTCCCTGTACGGATTATCCCTAATCGTTTCTATCTCTGTCATGATCGCCCTGCGATTCCATGTTCTTGGACTGATCCTCTCGGCAATCCAATTAGGCTCGATGGGTTACCGAAGCATAAAGAAATTCTTCTCCTACTTACTTGCATCTCCCGAGACCGAACCAGTGCGTGGCCGATCCAGAGCGGTTGCCTATGTGCTTGGCGCAGGAATTCCGGCCCTCTTGTTACTCTTCCCCATTCCAACTGGACTCCGAGTACCCGGCGTCGTGTCCAGCGAAGAGACGAGCATCGTTCGCGCTGAAACGGCCGGTATCCTGACGAGTATTCAAGGCGAGTTGGGAGCGAGCGTGCGAGCTGGCCAGGCTTTGGTGCGCATTCGCAATGTGGATTCAGAAACGGACCGCAGGTCAGAAAACATTCGCGCAGCGGCCGCAAAGCGTGGGGCGATGTTGGTCAGTCGCCATGATGTCCAAGCGGTCGCCAAACAGCGGTTCGAAGCGATTCAAGCCCTCCGTCGGCAGAAACAAGCAGTCGTCACAGCCGGCAAGTGCTGTGTCCTAGCGCCCCAGAATGGTCGCCTCGTCCAAGTCGTACCCGATCACCAGATCGGGAAGTTTATCCAAGTTGGCGATCCCGTCGCCCGCGTCGTTTCTGGCAACGCGACCGTGAGAGCTTTTGTGAGCGAATCACAATTGGCCTCCGCCAAACTGCAAGTCGGCAGCCAGGTCCGTGTCCAGTTCTCTGACAATACCGTTTGGTCAAGCACCGGAGTGATCGAGTCGGTCTCAGCCGCCCGAACCGAAAGATTCGAAGACTTGGCCGTAACAACCGCCGGTAGCGGCAGCATCGCTTTAGATCCAGAGACCGGTGAAACAAAAACCCCAGTGTTTCTCGTGCTGATTCAAGTTGACGATTTAGACGGCCGCGAAACGCTTCAAGAACAACGAGCCTCCGTACTGATCGGACGCCGCTTCGAAACCGGAGCGAGTTGGCTACTTCGACGAACCCGCAACTTCGTGAACTCCATTTTCGCGACATAGGCAACTTCAGTGAATCCGCTCACCGCTTTTCGCGCAAGACAGTGCCAAAGCCACTTCTCATTTGCAAAGACACGACTCATGCGATTCGTAATCATTACATGCTGCAGCCTGCTTGCCACGCCTTTATTGGTTTGCGCCCAACAAACTGAATCCCCCGCGGTCTTCGATGAGCGGGCAACGATCGCAAGTACCTCCGATGCCCAGCTTGCCTCCACGCCACGTCCGCCCAAGCTAGTGAGTATTCGCTCGAGCCATCAAGCATTAGCCGATAGGAACGCGATTGGTCGAAGCTTGGCTAACGAAACGAGCGTGGATCCATCCAGTTACCCAGTTTTCTTGCAAGGCATTGCCAAACCTCAACGAGATTCAGTCCTCAAGCCTGCAGCCGCCGGTACTGTGGTCGCGATTCACGTTCAGGAAGGGCAGTGGGTTATGAAAGGCCAACCGCTCCTGACGTTAGACAACGAAGTCGCTCGCGCTTCCGTCCAAGTAGCCGCGAAGGCTGCCGCTGCCGAGTCGGCGATCCTCCAAGCTGAACTGGCAGTCGAAGCTGCCGCTGCACAGCTGGCTCGAATGGAAGCGGGCTTGCAGTCCAACGCGGCCAGCCAATTTGAAGTGGAAGCAAAACGCAACGAATACGAACAGGCCATCGCCAATCTAGAGCGGCAAGTCGATGCCCGAAAACGCGCCCAAGCAGAATTGCAACTTGCCCAAGCACAACTCGACCTACGTACCTTGAAGGCTCCCTTCGCCGGTCAAGTCCTTCAGATCGACGCTACACTTGGTAGTAGCATTGACCCGACGGAAACAGCCATCCGCATCGCGGACCTCAAAGAGCTGACCGTCGAAATGCACCTTCCGCTCTCGTTCTTCGGTGTGTTTGAGCAGAACGAAAGTTACGTTTTGCACGCGGCCGCTCCGGTAAACAGAGCCTTAACCGGAGTCGCCAAATACGTGTCTCCGGTCGTAGAGCCGACTAGCGGTACGTTTCGAGTTTCGTTTTCGATCGACAACTCGCAAGAGACGCTGCCCGCTGGATTCGAATTGCGTCTACCGACCGAATAGACACCGCAAGGTGCCGACTTTGATCGGCAAAATACGAGAATCTGGTGTAACCGTCATACTCTACGTGACGCTCCCGACAGTTACCTCCCAGCTGGAATAACCTGCAATTCAGGCACGGCCACTTCATCAGGCGTAGCCCGCGCACGATGTACAAGAGGACGGCATGGACGCTGTTAAGTTGCTAGCTTTCGGTTGAAACTGGCAACAACAAATCGCTTCAGCAAGGGATTGCATCGCAAATGAACTGCGACACCGAGCACAACCAGACGGATGAAAGACTCACCTTAGCTTTCGTATCCGGCGTTCACAGCACGTGGGGGATCCTGCTCTTCGGCTTGGTCGCCTTTGTCATTCTGCAGCTGGCAGCCCCTCTCTGCAGTGCCGAACAGCCTGAAGCCGCTGACCAAGTTCTCGAGGAAGCCGCCACCAAAGAGAAGTCGTCGTCCCCTCTGAACCTGAGCGATCAGAAGACTAAACAGTCCGCCGAAACCCAGGTTGGTGCAAACTCGGTCGAGATCGCAGGCGCTCCGCAGCGCGTCGTTCAGTTCGCAGGGAATCCGCACTTGCCAAGTGCAACACTTGGAACTCCCTTACCCCACACTGGCTCGAACGTTCGCGAACTCAGACCGTCAAGCCTCACCTCCGAACTAACACCCTCTGAGACGTCGGTAGTCACTCCGACCATTGTCGTTCAAACGCTCAAACCATCCGCAACGTATAGAAAACAGCCTTCGCAGGGTCCATACGCCGCCGGCTCGGCTCAGAACCGCCGGGCGACAGCATCCGTCAGCCCAACGCCTCCGAGCTATTCACTTCTACGTGAATTGTCACCACCACGAGGGCCAAGTTCCGCCCTGTCTTCGAGTCGAGCGGATGCCAGCCCGGCAGAAAGCTCTATGGAGGGCGCAAAACCGCAGAGTGTCCCCAAGATCGTGAGCTTACCTCCGCCCGATGGACTGCCCGTCGAACCTTGGGCCTCCGATCCTGTGGCACCTCCATCGGACAAGCGCGTTAATTCACTGAGTGTCCCGGAATCCTATCGCAACTACGTCTCCAGCTCGGAACTTCAACTCGCTCCATCGATCGCGGAGCAAGAGGACTGGCCCCCAACTTCCAAGACAAACTTGGTTTCACTAAACAAACCTCTACAGTGGATTGCGCCAGAGTCCTTCGATTCTAGTCCAAGAGAGCTGTTGGCGAGTCGCATTGAAATTGGCAGCAACGACAGCCAGCAAGCCGAAGACACCAATGCGGCAAGTACGAGCTCATTGCGTGAAGGGCTCTTGAACAAGCATGAGGAAACGCTCGAACGTCAGCGAGAGATGGTGAAGAAGCTGGTCAACTCGCTTTCGAGCGAAGCAAACCCGCTAGAACTTGAGGCCACATTGTCGCCAAACTGGGTGAGTCAAATTCGGTTCCCAGTGCTCCGATATACGCACCAATCGGAACTCGCCCTAGTCGAGGCGATCCACACAGCAATTCAGTTCGCACCAGAGATTGAGATCCTCCGCACCCAAGTTGGAATCAGTCGTGCAGAGATCATCCGGCAACAAGCCAACTTTGATTGGAACCAGTTCGTCGACGCGACTTGGGACGAACGCAACGTCCCACGTGCGAGCAACTTGGACGGCGTTGCAAATCGACTGGAAAGCCACACACTAGCCTCTTCTATTGGGCTCCAGCGTCAGAACCAGTTTGGCGGCCAACTTCGACTCGCTCAAGACATGGGCTTTGCGGATTCCAACTCAACTTTCTTCAATCCGCAAAACCAAGCCAACGCACGGATCGCTCTGGAGTACCAACAACCGTTGCTGCAAGGCGCTGGCTTGTTCGTCAATACGAGCCTTATCAACATCGCGGTTGCCGACGCAAATGTCAGCGAAGAGGAGTTCGTCGCGGGTCTTCAACAACACGTGCTCGAAGTCGCCAACGCGTACTGGCAACTCGTCGCAAGACGCGGCGAATTCATCATCCAAAAACGCAACTATGACCGAGCGGTGAAGATCGCCAGCGTGGTCACCAATCGAAAGCAGATCGACGCTGGACCAGTGCAATCCGCCAGAGCTCAGGCGACTTTGGCATCGCGACGCAACACCCTGCTTCAAGCCGAGTATGCGGTTGTCTTCGCTCAAGAGCAACTACTGCGGCTGATCTTCGGACAGTGCTTCAATTCTTCCGTCGATCGTGAAATCATTCCCACAAGTGACATGCTCGGGCCGCTTCGCCGAGTGAACATGCAGCGTGAAGTTCAAGTCGGCTTGCAGAATAGACCTGAAGTCCGCCGTTCCATCCAGTTGATCAAGCGATCTTCATTGGAACAGGGAATTGCACGGAATCAGCTACTCCCAGCGCTGGGTCTTTCCCTCTCACTCTCGAACACCGGCCTACGCGGCAACCGCGGCTTAGCCAGTGCCATCGATGACCAATGGAACTTCGGAGATCCAACGTACGGCATTGGTATTTCCTACGCATTGCCCGTTGGGAATCGTGCCGCGAAAGCCAACTTACGGCAAGCGGAATTGCGTATCCGGCAGTTCCAAAAGGAACTGGAACAAGTAGCATCGCAAGTCAGCTTGGAAGTCCGCAATGCCGCGCACAGCATCAACTTGACCGGCAAACAACGACAAGCCTCCGCCAACGCAATGACACTTGCGACCCGAGAATTGGATGCCCTGCAGAAACGCGCCGCGTTACTCTTGGACGGCGAGGAAGTCGGCCCCCTGTATCTAGACAATCTACTGCAGACGCAGGATCGTCTCGCCGCAGCGGAACTGGAGTACTTAAACGCCAGCGCTGGATACGCGAGAGCTCATTTCGATCTCCAACGGGCAACCGGCGGACTCTTGCGTTGCGCTCCGCTACCAGTCGAAGCAGCGGCAACCAAAACTTGGGCACACAACACGAACACACCAACAATCCCTTATACCATCGACACGACGCCCGGCATGGTGCCTCAAAGTTCTTTACCAGCCAACACAGTTCCAGGGCAGGTGCAAAGCTTGAACAGTCCGCAACAACCACCGCTGGAGTACTTGGCACCTAACGCGGGCCAAGTGCAGAATGCGAGCCCATTTCAGAATCCCATGCCTCCGCAAGCTGGACAAGGTTCGCTACCGAGTGTCCTACAGCCCGCTACGCCGACTCCTTCTATGCCCCCACCGGCGGAGCCCAGGTTTCCACCGAATTACTTCACTGTGCCACCTCCGTTCAACACAACGCCATTGAACAATCGGCCCCCACCCAATGCAGCCCCCCAACAAGGGATACCACCGCAGAACCGGCCACCGGTTAATCCGAGCAAGAAGGTTCCGCCCGTTGTGCAGTCGTGGACACCCGCGCAGATCATCAACACCTCCACGACTCGACATCCTCAGTAAGCAGTCTCTCTCCGTCTGGTTCTTCGGAGGCGCGATGGGAACGTGGCGCGGGAGTGGAGTCAATTTTGGCGAATCATCTAGAGTGAATCCAGGTTCCGTCATTGAACGTCGGAGTAAGAAGAGCCAGAATACGGGAGTAATCCTCTCCTGATGTTCTACTCGAAGGGTATTCGATGCTGCGACACACAGTTATTCCCACGGCGCTCTGCTCACCACTAGCGTCGCTGCGACGGAGCGCCGGCGCACACAATCCGACCTTCGGCTTGACTTTCGTCCTCGCCCTTTGCCTAGCGTTCTTTGGTAATGGGACAGCAAACATCCACGCGCAGGATACGACGATTGGTTCGATCGAGCGAATCGATCCTAAGCTCGAGCAGCTGTTGGCGGATGACGCCAAGATCGAAGTCCTAGCCAGCGGTTTCACTTGGACCGAAGGACCGTGTTGGATCGGAGGTGAAGACGGCTATCTAGTGTTCTCGGACATTCCGCGGAACAGCATATTCAAGTGGGATGGAGAATCCGTTTCAGTCTTCATGGCCCCCTCAGGCTACACTGGCGTGACTTACTACGGCCTAGAACCCGGGAGCAATGGATTGTTCCTGGATCGAAACGGAAAACTCCATATGTGCGAGCACGGCGATCGGCGTATCAGCGTGCTCACACCTGAAGGCGGCAAACTGACGGTAGCGGACCGCTATAACGGAAAACGCCTGAACAGTCCAAATGATGGCACGTGCAAGAGCAACGGTGACATCTACTTCACCGACCCGCCTTATGGTCTGCCGGCTCGCTTTACGGACAAGCGACGGGAGATTCCGTTCTGCGGCGTTTACCGAGTCGACACACAGGGCGAGGTAACGCTACTTACAGACCAGATCGAACGGCCGAACGGCGTTGCTTTCTCTCCTGATGAAAAGACGCTGTACGTCGCTCAATCGAATCCGGAGAAGGCGAACTGGACAGCTTTCCCAGTTCAAGAAAACGGTACACTTGGAGTGGGAAAAGTCATTCACGACGCCACCTCTCGGGTCGCAAACGAGCCAGGACTACCCGACGGGATGACCGTCGACAGCCAGGGCCATTTGTGGGCTTCAGGCCCTGGAGGTGTCTACATCCTGTCACCAAGTGGACAGCTCCTAGGCCGAATACTGACCGGACAACGTACCAGTAACTGTACTTTCGGCCCCGATGGCTACCTGTACATCACCGCAGATTCGTACTTACTACGCGTGCGAACCTTGGCCAAATCAGCCGTAACCCAGTAATACTTCACCAGTTACTAAGGGGGACTCCCGAAACCATCGCCGGGTGTCTTAAAATGAGACTTGTCCCTTGCATGGTCGGCTGCGTATAAATAGAGGTATAAAAGCACTAACTGACTGCTCGAACGTTTTGCAACGGTAGAGACTTGCGGTTAGCCTAGGCGATCAAAGACGAGTATCCGAGAACAAGGCCGTCGGCCGCTCTCGACAAGAATTACATGACAGAGTTCAGTCCAGTCTGATCTGAGAGGTAGAAATGGCAATTATCCTGACCGAAAACGCAGCGAACCAAGTCAAGAAGTTCCGCGAAGAAAATCAGCTCACCGACGAGCAATTCTTACGCATCGGCGTGGCCGGCGGCGGCTGCAGCGGATTCAATTACACGCTGAATTTTGACGACCAATTTGATGAAGCGGCGGACAGCAAGTACGACCACCACGGTGTAAGCGTTGTTGTCGACAAGAAGAGCTCTCTCTACTTAGACGGCACTACGGTCGACTGGTATCACAGCATTGAGAAGCAAGGATTCACGTTCGACAATCCAAACGCTCAGAAGAGTTGTGGCTGCGGTAGTTCGTTCTCCGCTTAGTCGGACGAGTCAGCTCAAAGAACCTGCCCTGGTTCTTCAATCCAGCAAAGAGGCCGTGCAATCGCACGGCCTCTTTTCGTTTCAATCCGAAGCAACCGATAGCAGTGGCTTACTTTCGATCCGCGTAGGTTCGTCCAATGCGATTGACGATCTCCCTTTTCAGTTCGAGCGGATCGATCACATCGTGCTTGCGGAAGACAACCTTGCCCTCCGGTGAGATCAAACAAGTGTAGGGCACGGCCCCCTCCCACTCCGGATCAACCGCTTCGAACAACTCATCGCGACTGTCCGCATCCAAGATGAAATTCGACGCAGACAGATGCTTACTAGCAAGCACTTTTTTGGCTGCCTTCATCGCCGACAATTCATCTGCCGAGACGGTAATCAACTCAAAATGGCGATTGCGATACATGCGATGTAATGTCGTGAACTCCTCCAACTCTTCGACACAAGGTATGCACCAGGTCGCCCAAACATTGACGAGACGATAGTTCTCCGATTTAGAGGTAAGCTTCTTTTTGAGTTCATCGGGCTTCACTACCTTCAAATCAACCTCTTCTTGATTCCACTTGGCGACAGCCTTCTCAGCCGACTCGATTTTGTCCGCCCACTTGGTTGAGCATCCGAAGACGCGAGTCTTCGGAGTTGAAACCGGTTTTCCAGCCAGCAGCTCATCAACGGCATTGATCAAGTCATGTGACTTCGGTTCCTTGACCTCCGCGTCATCAATTCTACCCACGTAACGCAGCACGCGTTCCTGGTCGAAAACGTAAGCATGCGGCGTTGCTAAGACCCCGTACTCAGTCGAAGCCTTTTGCGTCTCGCCGTCGTACAGGTACGGAAAGTTGAACCCCCGATCCTTCGCACAAATTTTCATATCATCCAACGAATCCCCTAAGTCCGAGTAGCCCAACTCGTCCAAGCGAACGGCCTCGGCGCTGTTTGGGGAAATCGCCACCAATTCGACTCCAAGCGGCCGGTACTTTCCACAAAAGTCGATCACCCGTTGCTCGTATGCCTGGGCAGTCGGACAGTGGTTACAGGTGAAAAGTACGACTAACAACTTGGCTTCCGCAAACGAGGCCAGCGTGTACTCCTTGCCATCCACGCCCGGCAGTTTGAAGTCGGGAGCCTTCGACCCCAACTCGAGCGTCTTTACATCTTTTGCTAATGACAGGTTCGTCGACAAAGCCAAGGCAATGGCAGCCAACACCACTCCAAAGCTGCGGAATACTGCGGCGTATCGGTGCTTAGATTCAACGTTCATAGAGGAACTCCGAGAGGATGGTTTCAAAATCTGGCCCTAGTATGTGCGACCCCGCCACGAAAAACCACAACGAGCCCATCGGGACAGCGGCATTCGTAGCGAATATCAGCCCGCCCTTCCGCAACGGTCAGACCTGGGACGGACCAGAGTCGCAGTTGACTTAGCAACGAGGCTCACTTCTCGCGGATCCAACAAAACCCCTTTCAATCTTCGATCGCCGCTTATCGTCACCGGTAAAATCTGAGAAACTAACCCGCTCGCGCAATACCCGCACCATCACGCATCCTTTCCACTGTTAGCAGGACCATTCTTTTGTCGGAAAAGATCACCATTATTGGCGTCGGAGATGACGGACTCGAAGGCCTTACCCGGCAAGCTCAAGAGACACTGCGTAGTGCGCGAACTGTTTTCGGTCCCGCCGCGTTACTCGAACGTTTGGCCGCCGCGCAACCCGAGGCTGCAGCAGAGCAACACCACGAAGCTCTAGCGGCGGACCTAGATGCGATGGCCGTCAAAATCCACTCTACGCTCGAGTCGCAGGAGAAAGGGCCCATTGCCCTAGTAGCTAGCGGAGATCCATTGTTCTATGGCACAGCGCGGTACATCTGTGAAAAAATAGGCGAAGAGCACTTCGAGGTATTGCCACACGTCAGCAGTATGCAGCTCGCTTTTGCCCGAGTCAAAGAAAGCTGGGATGAAGCTTACTTGACCAACGTCGCCACCCAGTCGTTGCGACGAGTCGTCGAGAAAGTTCGATCAGCCGAAAAAGCCGGCATCTTCACTTCAGCCGAGATCACACCAGCCTCTATCGCAACGGCCCTGTTAGAACAGGGCATCGAGTACTTCAACGTATACGTCTGCGAAAATCTCGGCTCAAAAGATGAACGGGTAACGCAGGGTTCGATCAACCAAATCGCAAACATGACTTTCAGTGAATTGAACGTCATGATCTTGGTCCGTCTACCAGACGTACCGGACCGGCCGGCCAGCTTGAAGGGCAAACGCGTGTTTGGCAACCCGGACGAGTACTTTCAACAGAGCCAGCCCAAGCGTGGTCTGCTAACGCAGAGCGAAGTCCGCGTCCTCGCACTCGCAGAAATGGACTTAGGCCCCAATAGCATTGCCTGGGATGTAGGTGCAGGCAGCGGATCGGTGTCGATCGAGGCGGCTCAGCTTTCGCCCGGCGGGCATGTCTACGCGATCGAGATGGATGCCGAGGATTACAACTTGTTGATCGAGAACGCGCGAACGTTTGGGACGGAGAATCTGACTCCGGTACTCGGCGAGGCCCCAGCAGCTTGGAACGACTTGCCAGATCCAGATGCCATCTTCATCGGTGGTACTGGAAGAGGAGTACTCTCGCTGGTCGAACTCGCATGGCAGAGACTTAAGATGGACGGACGATTCGTGGTACAGGTTGGCAACATCGACGTACTGTCCAAAGTCAGCGACACGATTCGCGAGCAGGGTGCTGAACCTCAAGTCCTCATGATCAATCTGGCTCGTAGCCAACAACAGCTCGACGCCATGCGATTCGAAGCCGCCAACCCTTCCTTCCTCGTAATTGCACTAAAGAACCATGCCTAAACCAGAGGAACACGAAACCACGCTGGATGTTGTCGCCGTCGGCGCACATCCGGACGACGTCGAGATCGCCTGCGGAGGAACACTGGCCAAGCTAGTCTCTCAGGGGTATCGCGTTGGAATCATCGACCTAACCGATGGGGAACCGACCCCCCGCTGCGACTCGCCGGAGATTCGTTTAGCAGAAGCAAGGGCTGCTGCCGACGTCTTGGGAGTCCAAGTTCGGCGAATTCTCGAGTTACCCAATCGCCGTCTGTTCGACTGTTTTGAAGCCCGCGTCGCACTCGCCAAGGAGTTCCGAAAGTACCGTCCGAAAGTCGTCATTGGGTTCGGCAACAAGACGCCGATGGCTTCCCCTGATCACTACCAAGCCATGCAAATCACCGACGCTGCGGTGTTTTACTCTCGCCTCACTAAATGGGACGACTACTTCGATGGCTTGCCGGTTCACACCGTCCAGCGTCAGCTTTGCTTTTACTTGGGATACGAACCAACTCGCACACTCGAGTTTGGTGGCAACGTGACTGTCGACATCTCCGAGTTTCTTGATCAGAAGATCGAGTCGGCCTTATGCTACAAGACTCAATTCCCCCCAGAGAAACGCGGAGCCCTGGAACGCGTGAAGGGCCTTGCGATTGCTGCGGGTTCTGCCGCTGGATTCGGCGCGGGCGAAGTGTTTGCGGCCACGCGTCCCGTCGGCTGCCAAGACCTTATGAAAGTCGCTCTAGCTGAGGTCTAAGCCCCGTTGTCCCGAACTCTTGAACACCGGAAAAAGGGGAATCCTTGCCATGGCATTGCCTCCGCTGATTCAACCCAGTGTTGCCGCCCAGCCGACGCTGGATACTGCGATCTGGTTCCTGCAACTGCGTTGGCTGGCAGCCGCAGGACAAATACTCACCATGGCGGTTGTCGTCTGGGGCTTTGGAATCAAACTACCCGAGCGGCAACTACTCGCACTGATCGGCTTCACCGCGGCCACGAATATCACCTATTGGATTTGGCTAAACCAACTCCACCGCCGGGGCATGCAACCCTCCGACAAACTTCCCCGTGAACAAGTCATCTCAGGGCTGCTGCTAAGCGACGTGGTTGTCTTGACCGGAATGCTTTATATCTCCGCGGGCATGGCCAACCCATTCGGCTTGTTCTACTTCGTCAATATCGCGGTTGCCGGTGCGATGGTGTCTCCAGCATGGGCTTGGGCAATATGGAGCACGACAGTAGGCGGTGTAACGCTGTTGTTGTTCAAGTCGGAACCAATTGACGTGCTAAGTGCGGCCAGCCTGGTTGCTGCCACGCCTGGCAATAGCGACGAAGGAAGTCCGTTGTGGACGATCCCGAAGCTTGGATTGTGGGTTTCCTTTGCGACTTGCAGCGGAGTCATCACCTTCTTCATCACGACGCTGACCGGTGAACTCAGGCAACGCGAAAAAGCGCTGCAGGATGCTGAAGACGACCGACTTCGTGCACGACAGCTAGAGGGCCTAGCAACACTGGCAACCGGCGCAGCGCACGAGCTCGCCACTCCAATGACCACGATCGCCGTCGTCGCCAAAGAACTGAGTCGAGCCCTCGACAAGTTGGAGGCCCCTGAGGCGATCCGCGATGACGCGAAATTAATTCGCGCCGAGCTGGACCAATGTCGTTCCATTCTGGATCGCATGACCAGCGCTGCTGGTGACGCGGCCGGCGAGCGACTTGAGACGATTGGCCCGAGTGATTTTATCGAGGAATGCTTGCTCGGAATCAGACGCCGAGATCGCGTACAGACCGAAATCCTCAGCAATTCGAACGCTCAGACCGAAGCCCCCAGTCGTAAAATACGAACGGGTAACCTCCTGCCGGTTCAAGCTACTGCCCAGGCGGTACGAAACTTAATCCAAAACGCCTTGGATTCCGCCAGCGACGACTCGCAAGTGTCGGTTCGACTTTCGACAACCGAGAGCGACTGGAAAATCGAAATCCAAGATCACGGCGAGGGTATGGACGTAGCCGTGCTGGCTCGAATTGGCGAACCTTTCTTCACGACGAAAGAGCCCGGACGCGGCACTGGCCTCGGTCTATACCTGACTGAAAATGTCATCCGAAGATTGAGCGGTCAATTAAGCTTTGAAAGCGAACCGGGCAAAGGAACCGTCGCACAAGTGACGCTCCCCACTAGTCGCTCGTAGACAAATCATGCAGCGTTCGCCAAACTTGAAGTGCTGCTACCTTTCCAGGTGCGGTATTTCGCGCCCAGCCCACTTCTCGAGCGCAGACAAGGTTAAACTAGGGCCTGAGTCAGCGGTTTCTAAATAGACGTTGGATCGTAAGTAGCGGTCCGTGTAGCGAGCTGACGCTTCACCCGGAGTGACTCGCGGAGAAGCGAAATTTGGGAGGAAGGCAAAGTGACGGCGATGTCCGACCAAGGTGATTCAAACGTCTCCGAAACGTCAAGAGTAGCGGTGCACCCCGAAGTGCTTGGCGAGCAAACCGAATTTCAGGGCTCCAGCATCCTCCTCGTTGATGACAGCGTGGTACTTCGGGATCGCCTTGCAATGGCCTTTCGCGAACGCGGTTTTCGGGTCGCCGTGGCTGCCAACGCGACGGAAGCATTGGACGTATTCGCCATTGAACCAACTCAGTTGGCAGTGCTGGACCTTCGCATGCCCGGCAAACCTGGTTTGGCATTACTGCAAGAGCTCAAGGCAATTTCTCCGACGACGAAGTTCGTCATCCTTTCAGGTTTCGGCTCGATTGCAACGGCCATCGACGCGATACGACTGGGCGCCACCAACTTCCTCCCCAAACCGGCCGATGCCGACGACATCCTCAACGCCTTTAATAAGGCCGAAGATGAGGTCGGCGTGCCCGAGACCGAGGGCGAAATCCCAGTCCCTACGTTGGCTCAAGCGGAGTGGGAACACATCCATCGGATTCTCTCCGACTGCGGTGGCAATATCTCTGAAGCCGCCCGCCGCCTTGGAATTCACCGCCGGTCTTTACAGCGGAAGCTTCGCAAGAGAGCCCCATAGAAGCCGTCTCAAACCCCTGGGCAAATCAGAGTTTCAGTTTGGCTTACACAGTACGCCCGCTGTCCCAGACGTTTCCCAGACCTTCCCCAGTCGAAGCGCAATCAAAAATCCGCGGCTCAGAGCGTAGTGCGACTCGATAAACGTTGAAACTCTGCTTGGCCTTGCCTCAGAACCCGGCTTCCCTGCTACTCCTGAGCGGAGGTCACTTCGCGGCCACTAGGTCTCGTTGCTTTGCCAGCGGTGCCTGCCATCCACCAATTCAACTCAGTGGAGTTGTTGATGCTTTGGGAATCTCGGTACTTGAATTGCGGAAGTGGCTGCGACTTCTCGCCAAGAGCACTGGAGTCGATGAGGTCCCCTGTCCGATTTTTCATCCTTATGGCATACTCACTGACTTTCGACGAATCCCGGCTCATTTGCCGCTAACGGTCAGATTTTGTTACGAAAGTAAAGAAATCACCCCTTACGGAGCAATAATGTACAAGAATCTCAACAGTGACTTACTTGGAATTACCGGTCGCCAAAGCGAAATCATTGAGCTTGCTCTAACCTACGGTTTTAGCGGCATCGATTTAGACATATCCGACATCGTTAAGCGCAGCGAGCGTACGTCTTTTGAGAGTGCAGCCCGATTCCTGATCAGCTCAAAGCTCCGCGTGGGCGGCTTTATTGCACCGATTGAGCTCGATAGCGACGATGAAGCGTACGCAGCATCGCTAGCCGAACTTGAGAAAACCGCTGAAATCGCCGGTCAGGTCAAAGCGGCTCATGCGATTATTACTATCCCGAGCCAGACAGATCGTCTTCCCTATCCTGAGTACTTCGAAGTTGTCAGGAAGCGGATTGACGAAATCGCCGCAGTGTTCGCGAAGCACGAGGTGAAAACTGCCATCACGTTCAATCCAATCAAGGAAGAGGAAAAGCAGTTTCCTTTCATCAAAGACGCACAGGGCTTTAGCGTCCTGGCCAACACATGCACTCAAGTCGGAATTGTGCTAGACACCTGGGCTTGGTTCGTCGGAAGTGGCACTCCAGAAATTCTTGACTCGATCGGAGTGGATAGAATTCAGGCGGTTTGGGCTGCCGATTGTGTGGCTGGCGTTTCGGCCGAAGCGGCTACTCTGGATGACTGCACGCTTCCAACCACAACTGAGGTCGTCAGCTTGAAGCCATACTTGGAGAAAGTTGTAAACCTCGATATTCCCGTCTCCGCCCGCGGCAGCTTGTCGATCATCGGTGGCAAGCGGGACGCGTTTATCGGCAAGACCCAAGAAGCTCTCGACAAGGCCTTCGTCGAAGCCGGATTGCCAAGCGAGATTCGCAAACCAGAGACTTTTGCCGAAGCGGGTTACGCTAGCAATAGCTAGTCGAGATTCTCGGAGCTCAGACATCTTTGTGACCGGGTGATACTCACCTGAGCCACACACAGAAAACAACGAAGCAGGCATCTTGAGCGATCGAGGTGCCTGTTTTTTTGCGCTCTATTTCTACCGCCACGCCGTATCGCATCCTCAAACGCAAGCAATCCAACTACCACTCAACATGGACGCGACTACGCGTTGGGACAGCCAGCGCCCCAATATTCCGGCGGATGTCAAAGTCTGACGATTATTCGGAATGCTCACTTCGCTCCAGTCGAACTGCTGGCAACTTGTGGCGATACACGGGCTTGGGACGCCTGAATGGCCGATCCAGGCAAGGTGTAGGTTCGGTTGTACCGGATCTTCCAGTTCGCCGGACGTCGATCCGGCAGTGGACGGAAGACAGTTTTTTCGAGTCTGTGATCATCATGCACGTGTCGTTCAAACACTCGCTCACCTTCGTCGCGTTGGCTGCTCTTTCGGTCGGATCAGTCGCTGCTGGCGACGACACCAAGTTCATCAAACAACCAAGCTTGCAGAAGTCGCCGGAGAAGACCGAGACGACAACACCAAGAGCTGAAACACCAATTCCGGCTAAGCAACAGCCTTCTTCCAAAGAAATCGCCGGCCCTGCCGTGCTACCGAGTTCGCCGCAGCTCGCCCCACACGACGCGGTGATTACACCAAAGCCGAAAACGACACCTCAAGCTCCCGCCGTTCGGCAGCCAGCCAGCGCCGCTGTGTCTGCGGACCAAGTCAGCCCAGACACAGTCGCGAAACAACGAACCACCCAAAGCAGCCACGATACGCTAAGCATACCCATTGCGACTCCGCGAAAATTGAATTGGGTCACAGCCGCACCAGCGTCGCAGCCCAGTTCCAGCCAGCAGATTCCCGCACCGGAAAGTCGCTTTTCCGATCCGCAGGTTGATCCAATTGCACCGAAGATTGTCCTTGGCGATATCATCACGACCCAGCGCGAGTTAGCGATCCAAGGCCCGACTGGGCTGAAGTGGTCACAGCCAGTTCCAGATCTTCCGCCGGCAGGCACCCCTCGGCAACGGTCAAACGCGCTGAGTGCCGCAATACCAGCGGACGTAGCCGTTGTGCCCACGAATGCGGGCACCCAGCAGACTCAGGAGCAATCCAGCGCTCAGGCGACTCCTTCGCAGCTTGTCGTCTCGAACGACTACCACACTTCCATGCCGAACGTTCAGGTTCGCCCTGAAGGCGCTGAGAAAAACTCTCGACAACAACTCGCCTCGCTTGTCTCTCACCAGATTGTTGGTTCGGGAGTTTCACGACAGCAGGTAGCCATTGATCCGATGCATGCACCGGCTGGCTGGTCTTCCATCCGGGAACAGTTGTTGACGCATGTCAATCGTTGCGAATCACTATTGCGAAAGCGAGCCTTCTTCTCTGCTCGTGAAGAAGCCGAGAAGGGAATTACCTACCTCGCGCAAGTCCTTGATGGCATGGAGAATCGCTACCACTGCGAGCCAGCTTGGTCTGCTGCACGGCTTGCCCTTGAGGAGTCCGAGGACTTCCTGAGCACCGAACGTACCAGCACCAACCCAAACTTCCTTCGTCAGTTGATCGACTCGCACGAAACCCCAGTGCTAAAAACAGCGGCCGATTTGGAGCTGGCTCCAGCTACGGCGGCACAACGCTATCGCTTCTATGCAGAGTGTTGTTTGATGGAAGCCGCCCAGAACCACACTTGGGCTAGCGACCTACTGTATTCGGCCGGACGTTCCTACCAAGCCCAGTCGGACTCTGCAGACGGCAATAAGCGGCTTCTTCGCTGGAGGGCGATTTCCTTTTATCGGGCAGCAGTCGGAATTGACAAGACGAACTCACTAGCTGCGTGCAACTTAGGGTTCTGCCTACTCCAAATGGGACTCGATCAAGAAGCTCACCAGGTCCTACTCGACGCCTCTCGAGTCCGGCCAAATGCGGATGTACTCAAGAATTTGATTGAGTCCAGTCGTCGAACTGGGGACGAAGCCAACATGCAAGTCGCCCTGGCCTCCCTCCAGCCGCTTCCGAACGCGGCTGGCAAGCAACCACCAGCGACTGTGATTCAAGAGATCCCCGACTGGCAGTTCCGAGCAATGAGCCCGCGCACCGCCTCGCCATCCGCAGGCCTCAACCCGCCAAGCGGCCAAGTCCAACGTGCGTCCGCCATGGGCCAGAGCAGGTAACCGCGACTTGAGGTAAGGGTGGAAATCGTATCGCCAGTGCCTCAGCAGAACAAACCAATTCGAGTGTTATTACAGAAGAGTGTTCTCCAATGCGATACGCGTGGATTCTAGCCGCAGTTGCTCTCAGCGCACCCTGTTTTGCTCAAAATGAAATCGACCAGGCCAGTGCGTACTCCAAAGATGACGTGATGGATGTGCCGGTGCTTAACAGCCGGCCCATGCAGGGCATCACTCCAGGTTTGGTCAACCGCTGTGGCTACTGTGCAACCAATCCACCGGCGCAACCACAGGTAGCAGGCAGCCGATGCCAGTACTGCGGTGTTGCGGTTGACTGCGCGGACAACTGTGGGAGCAGCCAACAGAGCTGGCGAGACCTGCATCCCTACAACTTCGGACCCCTCAAGCACGGCGAGTGGCTGGGCCCAGTCCGATTACCCTCTGCAATCGACAATCGCCTGCGGACGGGTGACCAAGTGCGGTTTCTGTACATCAAGTCTCGGGAAGTCGTGGAGGACAGCTACCGCTTACAGGTAGGCGATACGGTCGCGATCAAATCTTTAACCGACGAAAACCTTCAGCTCGGTGATGTGAATACGGGAATCGGCTTGAAGATTCAGCCTAACGGTAAACTTGTCCTAAGCCTCATTGGTGAGCAACCCGCAGCTGGTCTAACCATTAAGCAACTTCGGCGAAACCTCGAGATCGCCTACCTCGATAAGATCCGAAATCCTGCCATCGATGTTTTCCCAGTCAACACGAACACTGCTTCGGACGATCTGCGCGATTCAGTTGATGCGCGGGGAGGGCAGGGGGGCCAATCGATTTTGGTTACCATCCAACCTGACGGAACCGTTCGATTGCCAAAGATAGGACAAGTCTGTGTCCTCGGTCTGACATTGGACGAGGTGAAACGCGAAGTCAACTTGCGTTATCGTCGCGTCGTGACAGGCATGGAAATCGAACCCTTGATGGAGCAACTCGCTGCTCACTTCGTATTCGTTTACGGGCAAGTCGGTCAGCCGGGTCGCTATGAAATGACCGGACCAACCTCAGTGACCGGGGCCATCGCACTCGCCCAAGGTGACATCCTCGGTGCAAACACTCGCCAAGTCGTCATTTTCCGCCGAGCTGAAGACTGGCGATTGGTCGCAACTCGCTTGGACTTACGCGGTGGCCAGCTAGGCAAGGTTCCCATTCCAGCGGATGAGATCTGGCTACGTGACGGAGACATCGTCATTGTGCCCAAGTCACCGTCACAGCGGCTGAACGACATCGTCCAGCAAGTCTTCACGGATGGCGTCTACCGCGTCTTTCCGTTCGCTCAAGTCGGCGCTGGACTCGAAGCCGGCATTGGTGCCTTTGGCGGGCAGCAGTAGAGGTCACGGCGAACTGACTAACTTCAGATCAACGCTTGGTTTCTATCTGGACCAAGCGATTGAGACCGCCGCTTGAGAAGCCTGCGAGATCCAGCGATACGAAATTAAACCCGAGACGTTTGAATTCATCGACCAGGCGGCCTCGCAGCTCCGG
>JBGCCZ010000002.1:0-84563 GCA_045105035.1 Pirellulaceae bacterium
TCACCATGGGTGAAACCTAACGAGTCTTGCTCACCCCTTACCCTTCGTACTTTTCTTGCCATCGGACCGAACTCGCATCTCCATTGAAAAACACGTGGAATTCACGTGACCTGCCTTTAAAGTCTCTCCAGAGTAGCAGAGCCTTTCGATGATTGATACGAAACTCTGCAGCCTGAGGGCCAACACCTAGCTGAAGTATCTAGGCAGTAAACGCTACTCCGAAATTCTACATGTGCTTGGCTGAATTGGTTCTATTCGCCTGCCCTCCCCACGGAAGCCAGGGAAACTCGCCATTGCCATCAAGCTCAAGTAGACGAGGTAGAGGCCGATTGCGAACAGGTAATCGTCCGGTGACAGTGCGACTGGCGGCATCACCCACAGTAAAATAACGAATGCATCGACCAGCAACAGGATGAGCAAGGCGAAGAGGAGAGCGGCCTTCTGCATTCGGCGGAATCCAGTTCGGCAAGAGTTGGATTCGATTTGCTGGAGTCCCACTGCAGCGCGATAGAAGAATGCCACGATCGGCAAAACCACCGCAGTCAACTCCATGACCACGCCTGGGCCAAACACGACAACGAGCAAACCTGGTAAAGCGAATACGATCGCAGGAAGCAAACCGTCGTAACCAAACAGACGCACTACCCACCGCGAAATCAACGACAATTGACTCAAGCCCTTTCCCTATCCATAACTCTCATTGCCTGCGTAGAAACATCCCCACGAAGAACGGCTATCTACTCCGGGTAGTCGCGGAAGACATCCGTTGCCCATACGTCATGAAGAGACTGCAGCGTCTTTACTTTCTCCGGATGGCTTTCTACGTAGTTGGTAGCCTCCGGGGATTCTTCTGACAAATTCGCGAGGAACAGGTCAGGTAGTTTGTCACAACCAAGCCCAAAGCTGCCGTTTGCAATCAGCTTCCAGTCTCCCTCTCGAACCGCCCAGCCTTTCTGCCATTGCCAATGCAACACCCCGTTGTGCGATGGCGATTTTGCGTCCGTGATTAAGGGCAGCACGCTTCCTCCGTCGAATGCAACTCCTTCCGGTTCCGGCACACCGCACAAATCGAGCAGCGTTGGAAACCAATCCATGATGGTGACGGCTTGTTCACGAACTTCGCCTTTCGGCAGCTTCTTCGGAAAGCTCAAAATAGCTGGCACCCGAACTCCGCCCTCCAAGAAACTACCCTTTGCTCCGCTCCATTTGCCCGTGTTCCCGCCACCCTTATTCGCGCCGTAGTTCTCATCTTTGAGCATGCCTGACAAATGATTGTCAACTTTGATGCGATAGTCTTCCTCGGAATGGCCATTGTCAGAGGTGAAAAGAATGACCGTGTTGTCTCGCACTTTGAATCTATCGAGTGCCGTTAGAATCCTCCCCAAGTAAAGGTCAGCCGTCGAAACCGCCTTCGCGTAACTCCGCCTCGGCTCATCGAGTGATGAATAGACATCCAAGTACGGCTTAACTGCTTGTTCGGGGTAGTGCGGCAAGTTTAACGGGAAATATAGGAAGAACGGTCCGCCTCGTTTGCGTTCAATGAAGCTGATCGCCCGATCGCAAACCAGGTCGGGAAAATAAGCTCCACGTTGAAATACTTCGCGTGTTCCTTCGAACAAATCATGCGACCCGGTTCCGTGAAGAGCGAAGTGATTGTAGTTGTCAATGAAGCCACTACGGAGTCCAAAGAACTCGTCGAACCCTTGTTTGAGCGGCCCATGGTCCGGATGAGCACCGATATGCCACTTCCCGTAGATCGCCGTCGCATAGCCGGCCGAACTCAGCGCTTCGGCCAGAGTGGTTTCCGCCAAAGCCAGGTTGCGGCCTTTGACTAAGTCATAGGTTCGCCCCTGTGTCCACGAGTTCACGTTGCTTCGCTGCGGATACCGCCCCGTCATCAACGCAGCTCGCGAAGGACAACAGACTGTGTGCGCGTAGGCCTGGGTAAATCGGATTCCCTGTTCCGCCAAGGAGTCCATGTTCGGCGTGATGAGATCATCGGAGCCGAAGCAATTGGCGTCCAAAGTGCCTTGATCGTCCGTGTAAAAAATGACGACATTCGGAGGCTCTTCCGCTTGGGCGGTAGAGAAGCTAACCAAGAAGAGACTAGCTAGCAGAGGGAACAAGCCATTCCAGGCGATTCCGAACTGACTGCCTGAAAAAATATTCATATCAATACCTGGTGTCACTAAACAAGTCACAGAGAGGACCAAAACTTCAGGTGGCTCAGCTTAACATACGTTCCAGCGACTCGCGAATAGGTTGCACCAGGAGAAGGCAGACCTCCGGCAGGTACGAGTTGGCAAACACGCTGCCCCTCTCGAGTCACGGAATGATTCAATCCAAGCATCAACGCCAAAACACCGCGGTAGACTTGGTTCGTAGCGTGCTGCTGGGCAAACAGAAGACGGAAGCTGGATTCCGGGACCAGAAACACATATGTTTCCTTTGCAGGCCTGGTCGAGCCAGATTTGGTATTTCGACCGAGTTTCCCCGTAATCATCCAAGCAGAATCAACTTGGCTTTTCAGTGAAGGAGCGAGTTCCCGAGCTTCAGAGATCGTCGCAATCAAATGCCTTGGCCATCCAACCCTGTTCGAACGCCAGAAGCGTCGTTACGGCTTCCCAAAAGAACTTTACTTCCCACCAATTCAAATCAGCAAACTCTTTACTTTACAAGCATGTCACCGATCAGCCCAAGCATAAAACCGGCCACGGCCCCCAGCGCTGGACTCCATCGCTCCTCAACCCTGGCTCCCGGAGCAATGTCTTGGAATACGAGATACAGAATTCCGCCGCTCGCAAATAGCATCAAAGCTCCAAGGAACAAGGGATGCTTCGCCAGCACGAAATAACCGGCCATGCCGGAGACCGGCCCCAGCAGTGCCATCAGCGAAAATGCGATCAACACTAACTTCGCGCTGATGCGGCCAGAGGACGTCATCTCACGAAACGAATTAAAACCCTCAGGCAAATTCTGAATCGCAATAAGCGCTGCAATCAGAATGCCACTAGAACTCCCAGTCGCAAAGGCGGCTCCTAATGCAATCGCTTCAGGAACAAAATCAGATAGCATTGCTGCCAACTGCCCGGCGGGGCTCTTGGTTTTCGCAAGCAAGATATCAAGCAGCATAAAGGCAACACCACCCGCTCCAAAGGATAAGGCCGCCAAGGGTATCGAGAGCCGGTCACTTCCTTCTGGAACAAGCACCAGCGCCACAGCCGACATCAGCGCTCCGCCACCAAACGCCATGATCCCATGTCGACTTTCCGACGACAGCCAATCGGGATAAATCGAATCAACACATGCGAGCAGTGCCCCCAGCGGCATGGCAACCCCAGCCATTAAAGTCAACGCAAGAATCAATCCAATCTCACCCATGCGTATTCATCCTCGCTCCGTTGGCAGCAGTAAAACGTATAGTCGCGAGTTTCGCACTTCCAGCCGCGGAGAACTCCAAACAAAGATCGAAAACTAGCGACTCAAGTGACTGGAATTCGAGCAAGCCCCGCTTCAATCTCAAGAATCACTAGTCCAATTGCTTCATACTGTAAAAGGCGATCTAAGAGTCGAACACGCTATCAAGAAAACGCAGGAACTTCTCCGTTGGCACATCATCGTCTTTACCGAGTTCGCGATTAAGTTGTCGGTGGTTTGTCTCCGTCTTGCCCACGACTTCGTGTTTAATTCCAGCCTGCCCGAGAACCTCCGACAGCCGATTTGCCTGCGCGAGAGTCTCGGGGTTTCCGCGAAAGTAGAGAATCAGAAACGGCGGTATGCTCTTACCTTTTGAAATATGATTCACCGCAGAAAAATTGACATGCTTTTGCGGATCGTTCCCAAACTTCTGACGGTGCCCGAAGGTCGGCATGTCCCATCCATAAACCGCCTGACGATGTTCAGCAGTCAGGATGATCTTCGGAATATCATAGGTGTCCCCATCGACGGGAACGCAACCGCGAACCGAACGAAGGCTGACTCCTTCTTCTGCTAGGTAACGCTCATCCGTGCAGAGCAAGGCGGCTAACTGAGCTCCGGCTGAGTGCCCCGCCAGAACCAATCGACTTGGATCACCACCGTACTGCTCGGCATTCTTCGTGACCCAACCGACGGCTTTCGCGACATCACTAGTCAACTCTTCCATCGAAACTTCGGGTAAAAGGCGATAATTCATTGCCACGAAAACATAGCCCTGCTCTGTCAGAACCTGAGGCTTGCGGTCGACTGCTGACTTATCTCCAACTACCCAACCGCCGCCATGAATCCATATGAAAACCGGCCGTCCGCCTCCATCGCTGTCCATTGGAGAATAGACATCCAAGACTTGCCGCTCGTGCCCATTTGAAACGTAAGGGACATCCTTTCCGACGATTTGCACCTCGTCCTGGCCAAAAGATTTCACACCGGCCGAAAGGCACAAAAGTGTCCAGAACGACAACGCAGACGCTTGACTAACCCATCTCATATCCAGCTCACTTCCCAAAAGTCGAAATCACAGTGCCACCCTTTTTCGAACACTAAAGATCAATCTTTATGTGCAAGCCAGAACCGCAGCATCGCTGCCGGTGCGATGCCGACCATCGTCAGCTGTATCCAAAAGGACCGCGACCAACCCATACTCGCCAAAGCTCTTGGACTCGCCCAAGCATTCAGGCAGTAGTACACAGTTGGATAGCAAATGGTTAGCCAAAGCAGCAGGCACATCAATCCGCTTAACGGCGTCATGCCCGTCCTCTGACTCCAAAGTCCACAAGCCAATCCCATGGTGACTACGAACCCAAACAATGGAATAGAAGCAACTCGCGGCTCACCATAAGCAAAAAGAACACCGGCTACGATGACCATCCACAGGCAACTCCCAAGACTACTGCCGAACCAAGCCCCAAGACTCCAAAACAACTTTTCGTGGCCAGTTCGGTGAACCTCTTTCACATCGAGTTCTCTCGATTCGACCGTCTCCATTAGTTTGGTACTCCCGCTCGAATGAAAAATCGTAGCATCCCAAAGTCAAAGCTCTTTCACTTTAACATTTTGAAAGTGGACCTTACCTTTCCGACCGGCGTGAATCTGTAGCCCGAAGTAGCCTTCTTGGCTCTCGTCCGTCTCCCAGTGAGCTGCTGGCACACCGTTCAGCCAAGTCTTGATGGTGGACCCGCGAGCTTCGACGGTAAGTCGATTCCATTCGCCAAACGGCTTTACCGCATGCCGCACGTCGTTGTGCTGCGCTAACCACATTGGATAGATCCAACCGCCGGCACTCTGTCCGTAAATGCCACCCGACCAATATCGCTGCTTTGCATAGGATTCCATTTCGCACTGAGGCCCGAAGACCGTCTCACGTTGTTCCGATTTTCCGTTGCCCGGTTTTCTTTTCGCACGAAACATTACACCAGTGTTTCCGTCTACCTCGTGCTTTAACTCTGCGGTGAAGATGAAGTCTTCGAAGTCCTCGCGTTCTGTGCAAAGATACGTACTTGGTGAACCCGGAACACACTCACCGACGATTACATTGCCTCGGGCTTCAAACGTACATTCACCGCCCCGTGCGACCCAGCCGTCGAGACTCCCATTGAACAGCCGAGTAAACCCCTGATCTAGATCTGGCTCATCATCCGAGTTGACAAGCATTTCCGTTGGAACTGGCACATTCTCCTGCTTGCGGTACGTCCCAACCCACTTTAGCTGCGACGCGGACACACGATTCGCATCGACCTCGTACTTCGCTAAGTGAGCATTCAACTCCGCACGCATGCGGCTCAGAGACTTGTCGACGCTGCCCTTCTTCGCCAAGTTGCGCCACTCGTTCGGATCGGCACCCAGATCATACAATTCCTCATCCCCTTCCGCATAGCGAATGTAGCGCAACGTTGCACTGGACAATGCAGCGTTTCCTTTACCGAACATGGTCAGCGTCGTAGGTCGGAATGGAGCTTTGGGATTCTTCAAAGTTGAAACAAGTGAATCGCCGTCCAGGATTTCAGGGCCATCGAGATTACAGATTTCCATCAGTGTCGGATAAAGATCAATCAAACCAACTGGCGTTTGGCAGATTACCCCCGGCTTTGAGTACTTTTTAGCGTCGGTTTTGGGTGGAACAACTATCAATGGGACATTGGTCGAACGCTCCCAACCGGTCCACTTGCCCCAATGCTCTTTCTCCCCCAGATGCCAACCGTGATCTGAGCAGAGAATCACGATCGTGTTGTCTGCGAGGCCAGACTCATCGAGTGCGTCCAACAGACGGCCAACCTCCTCATCGATGTAGGTCGTGCAGGCCAAGTACGCAGCCACGGCATTCTCCCACTCGTCATACTCGACCACCGTGGAGTGGCTGCCGGCGGTCACCGCTTCCCGAGCACGGAGCTTACCGATTTCGCTCAGGTCATCTAAATCACTGGCACTATATGAGGGGAGTTGGGCAGGCTCCGTCTTAAATCGCTCGAAGAACCGATTCGGAGCCCAAAGCGGAATATGCGGTCGGTAATAGCCAACGCCTAAGAACAATGGCGTGTCATGACGATCGTTCAGTTTTGCGATCGCCCAGTCGGTAATCTTCGTGTCACCAAATTCGTCATCCGCTAAATCAAAGCCACCCCAGTCAAAGGACTCACCTTCCTTCGTGGTAGGATTGCGATCGGAGGGCATCCGGTTCAGAGGCAAGACGACGTTTCGTCCTTGGCTATCCTTCAGTTCGTGTCGCGGGTTCCCACTTCCCTTGCTCGCAGACTCGCCGTCGGAGTACTGAACACGCTTCCTGCTGAAAGGGCTCCAACGCTGTTCGACCGCGTAATACTCGTCAAACTCATCTTTTCCTCCACGGTGATAGAGTTTACCAGTCCCTAACGCACGGTACCCAGCTTTCCGAAACACAGCCGGCATACGCTCATCCGCCGGATGAACTTTGGCGATCTCTTTTGAACCATTGCTCCAGACTCCTGTCGTATTCGGCATGAGGCCGCTGAACAAAGCACCTCGCGAAGGATTACACGCCGGTGCGGCGCAATGCGCATTCGTGAAGAGCATTCCGCGTTCAGCCAGTCGATCGATGTTCGGTGTCAATGCCTGCGGGTGTCCACCTAAACAGCCGATCCAATCGTTCAAGTCGTCGATCGTGATGAGCAACACGTTTGGACGCTCCTGTCCCACGCAATGCCCTGAGCAAATCAGAATCACTATCAGGGCGTGTATGAAAACTTGCCGTATCATTAATTAGCACTCCTCGCCTTAACCATCGCTGCACTTAAATTCTTGCGACCGCTCGATCACTAGCTCCTCACTATAGCTGAACCAGCAGCCGTCCACCCCGCTTGCTAGGCCTCTTCCAAATCTCAATCGCGGGAGATTCGGGAAGATCGACTTTTCGCAAATTGAACAAAAGCGTGTGCACTGTAAAACAACGCGCAGTCAGCATGGACAGACTTAGAGTTTAATGGACGAGGATCATCATTTGCAAATCGGAGGAAGCATGCGTTTCGTTGTTGCCGCCGCGACGGCTCTGGCACTGATTACAGGCTATCTTTTGTTCTTTCGGTCGACTGAGAACAGTCTCAATTTGAATCGAGAGCCGCTTACAGTCGTTCAAGAAGTAAATGACGTTGAGCTGAGAACGGAACGGATCGATTCCATTGAACAAGAGATCCTCAGGCAGTCGGATGAAACATACCCGCCGGTCAACTCGTTCATCGCCTTGCTCGAGGGCAACTCCAAACAGTTCGAATCCGAGCTTCAAAGAGTCGAGCGACTTTGGCACCCTGGCAACTCAGCCCTGTTAGTGGAAATCCTGAGATTCTCCTCCAACAGAAATAGAATCGCTGCGATCAATCGACTGCTGGCGAAAACCTCAGGGAACACGAAAGCGAAACGACCTAACGAATGGTATCCGTCGTTCTGGGCAATGCCCTACACGCCTCATCCGGACTACGGCGAATTCAAATCGCTACTGTACGACGACATCGACCAGAGCTTTGCGGACTACTTCGCGTCTGATAGACAATCCACCATTCGCCTCGACGAGGTCCTATGGGGCGGCGTCCGCAGAGATGGCATACCCCCTTTGAAGAATCCAGAGGTTCTACCGGCGGCGGCCGCGGACTATCTCAAGGATACCGATGTCGTCTTTGGAGTCGTGGTCAATGGCGAAGCCCGCGCCTATCCCAAACGGATCCTCGCCTGGCACGAGATGGTCAAGGATCAGGTGGGCGGCGAATCGATCAACGGAGTCTACTGCACGCTCTGCGGATCGATGATTGTCTACTTTACAGAAGACAACGAAGGCCACCACTACGAGCTCGGCACCAGCGGCTTTCTCTACCGCTCCAACAAGTTGATGTACGATCACCAGACACGATCGCTATGGTCAACGATTAATGGTGAACCCGTGATTGGTCCACTAGTCGGCAAAGGAATCAAGCTGAGATCGCACTTCGTAGTAACGACATCGTGGGGCGAATGGAAGAAGTTGCATCCTGAAACGGAGGTCCTTTCGCTGCGCACTGGACATCGCCGCGATTACGGTGAAGGAGTCGCTTACAAGAAGTACTTTTCAACCGACCAACTCATGTTCGGCGTCCCTAAACTCGACAACCGCTTAGCAAACAAAGCAGAGGTCCTCATCCTGCGTGATCAGACGTTGAACACCAAGCCGGTCGCTGTGGCAGTCGACTATCTCAAAACGAATCCGCTCCTAACGCTTGAGCTCGACGGCACAAGAGCACTCATCGTCACGGACACCAGTGGCGCCAATCGCGCGTTCGAAATCGGCGATCAGTCTTTCCAATTCGGAGACTCGCCATTCCGCTTGCTCGATGACCAAGGGAGACAATGGAGCGTTCGGGAACACGCGTTGACGTCCGATGAAGGTAATGAACTGACGCGAATGCCCGCTCACCGAGCCTTCTGGTTCGGCTGGCACGCAGCTCACCCGAACACAGAACTGATCCGCCAGACACCAACAGATTGAACGTGGCTGGCAGCGTCCACGGGCAATCCGCCAACTTCCTTCACACGCTGCCTAGTTTTGATCGCCCCCAGGGCTTTCAGAGAACGGGAGATTCTTTCGAATACGCGAGAGCATCCGCTGCGCACTCTCTTGACTGGGATTCAATTCAAGACATCTGCCATAGGCGAGCATTGCCTCGGAGCGAACGTTCATTCTGTAGAAACACTCTCCCAAACTATCCCAGGCATTCGCCGATTGAGGATGCTCCTCCGTATTCAACTTGAACACATAGAGTGCTTTGTCCATCTCGCTGCCATTGAGAAGTTGGTAGCCGAACGCATTCAAATCAGCCTCCAGCTTAGAAAACTCGCAAGAAGAACGGACCGACTCCGCTGCTTCGATTCCTCCATTTATCAACTTCGAAGCAAACAACCGCATATCACAGGTCAGCACGAGATTTTCTTCGCGTTCTTTCGAACGCATGAATCCATTGCCGTTGAATATTTGATCGGCGTAGTCGGCGAGTAAGTCCTTCAAATCGGTGTTCGAATTCGTCATCACGAAAATTCCGAATCCGTCAGAGGGCCGCGATCGAATGATTGAGCTAAGACCATCGATACCGCCAGAGTGACGATACTCAACCTCGCCGTCCATGAGCTTCAAGCCCCAGCCCGCCCAGTAGGACTTGAATTCTTCCTTGCTGACCATGGAAGCCGAACTCGGCCGCTCATACTCCGAAAAATTCTCAACACTCGCAATCCGTTTTCCACCGACTTCGCCGCGTCGTACCCAGAACTCTAACCATCGCATGAAGTCCTCTGGTGTGGTCACTATCGACCCTGCCGGCCCGACGCAATCCAGTCTCGGAGTAGACAAAGCCGACTCGCCGTCGAGCTCATAACCCAAACAAAAACTCAACCGGTTGCGGAACGCTGTATGAGTAGCGCTTGAATCGCTCATGCCGAGCGGCAAAAACACCTTCTCCTGAATATTCGCCTCCCAGGATTTTCCGGTCACGCATTCGATCACGGCACCAACCAAGACGAACATGTGATTGTTGTAGCTGAATTGCTCCCGCAGGCTAAATTCGAATGGCAATTCTGAAGTCTGACGAAACACTTCATCCCGCGAAAGTCCGGCGTCCTTCCACAGCTCGTCTTTTCGCGCAAGTCCCGTCATGTGGCTACAAGCATCCGCAAGCGTCACATGCTTTTCAACGTAGGCATCCGTGAGACTTAGCTCGGGTAGATACGTCTTGATCGGTTCTCGCCAGTTGAGTTTTCCTTCAGCAACCAGCGTCGATACTACAAAACCAGTCATCGCCTTTGTGTTTGAGCAAATCCCAAAGTGCGTCGCCCCGTCGAAGGGCAGGCTCCTCTCGACATTTCGCAATCCTAGCCCACCAACGTAAACCGGCCTGTGATCAACGATCAGACCAATCCCTAAACCGGGAACTCGCAGCCTATCCCGGAGCTCGCTAGAGATCTCAAGAAACGTCTCAAGCCTTGCCGGAATGTCGGGCTGCTGGGCCTGTTCGGCTTGCGACCCGGCGCCCGGCTTTGCTGCGATCGAGAGCGCGAAAGCAATGAAGAAGACGAAACAGACTCTCATACGCGTGCCTACTAAATTCAAGGGATTCTTCGTGCCGGAGGGAGACGCAATCACAAAGACCTTTCCGAAAACGAACTCCCTACCAACACATCCCTTCAGACTCTCGTTTCTTACGCCGCTGAACTCGAATTTCGTCGGAATCAGGTTGCTCGTGATCCAGGCACTGGGATCAGCTATAATCGGCAAAGGCAATTGCAGGCAAACCGCACTGCTTTTACCCCAGTGCTTCTACCCGAAAGGGGAGTGCGCCCAACCTACCTCCCCACTTGGTGCTCACATCGTGTTCGGTTCGATTTGTGATCGTTCAAGATTCAACGAACGCTTCCAAGATCACGTACCCTCAACCTCCCTCTCCGCAATGCATTCCTCAATCTCGAACGCAGTTCAAATATCGGTATGGCTTCATCGCCTGTTGCTTGGTTCTGCGCTGCACCTAGTGCTCAATCTATCGTTTACATATGCGCAGGATGCATCCGGAAACGAAGCCGACTTCTTCGAGTCGAAGATCCGTCCGGCGTTGATCGAACACTGTATCGATTGCCACGGTGTAGACACCGACTCAAGCGGCGGCTTGTTGCTAGATTCTAAAGAGGGTTGGGTGCAAGGCGGCGACTCAGGGCCAGCGCTCGTCCCAGGCAAAGTAGAAGAGAGCCTCCTCTACGAAGTTGTCTCTTACGACAATCCAGAATTGCAGATGCCCCCAGATGGCAAGCTGCCCCAGCATGTGGTTGATGACTTTAAAGAGTGGATCCGGTCAGGCGCCTTCGATCCACGCGAGGGCAAATCCCCAGCCAAAACCGCGCAGACAGGCTTGCCAGTGGAACGGGCCGATGAGCACTGGAGCTATCGCCCGATTCAACCGCCGAAGGTCGTCCCAGGTTCGACAGGTAAAATGCGAGAGAAGACCCTCAATGAAATTGATAGCTTCATATCTCGGCGACTTCATCAAGAAGGTTTAGAAGCTACCAAACGAGCGAGTCCAGAAGTCTTGGTCCGGCGGCTTTGCTTCGATCTCACGGGACTACCGCCAACCGCCGACCAACTGGAGCGATTCAAGGGCTTACCTGACGCAGAGTTTGACGCGCAGTATTTGTCGCTAGTCGATGAGCTATTGAATTCGCGAAAATTTGGCGAACGTTTCGCACGGAACTGGATGGACGTCGCCCGCTACGCAGAGTCCGTCACGCTGCGGGGCTTCGTACTGCCAGAAGCCTGGCGATACCGTAACTACTTGATCGATGCTTTTGCCAGCGATCGTCCTTTTGACCAGATGATTGTCGAACAGCTCGCCGGCGACTTAGTCTCCGAGCAAGCGTCTGTTGAGGAGACTCAGCAGCAACGTATCGCCACCGCATTCTTGGCTATGGGGAACACGAATCTCGAACGGCAAGACAAGGCCCAACTCGAGATGGACTACATCGATGAACAGTTGGAAGTTATCGGACGTGCATTTTTGGGGCAAACGATTGGTTGTGCCCGTTGCCATGATCACAAGTTTGATCCGATACCGACAGCGGATTACTACGCGTTGGCGGGGATACTCAAGTCATCGAAAAAGATGGAACACGCCAACGTTTCGGAGTGGGTCGAGCAACCCTTGCCACTACCAGAGGACCAACAACGCATTTTCGACGAAAGCGATGAACGTCTAAAGGAAATCAAGAAGGCGATCAAGAAGACTCAAACACTCATTGGCAAGTCCGAAGATCGAGCAATACCGCTCGACGAACTTCCAGGAGTTGTCGTGGACGACCGTGCTGCCGATTTAGACGGTGCCTGGATGTCATCCAATAAAGTCCTGCCCCACTTGGGCAAGGGCTATCATTACCTCAATAGCAGCAAGATTGGTTCCGCGACCTTCTCGCCTATGAAACTTAAACCAGGCAGCTACGAAGTCAGAATCTCCTACACTCCTCATCCAAATCGCGCGGACAACGCTAGTGTCCGTGTATTTAGCGCGGCCGGCCCAAAGGACTTCGTGATCAATCAGCGCAAGAAGCCCGAGATCGATGGCGTCTGGCTCGCTCTCGGTCGTTTTGAATTCGAGGGCGCTGATCAAGCCTACGTGTCGATCACAAACGCTGATGCCACCGGCGCGATCGTTGCCGATGCGGTGCAGTTCCTCCCAGTTCAGAAGGCAGCAGATGTTGCGGCCCAAGCAGACGATTCCGAGTCAACGAAGCTCGCACGGGCAGACAAAAAATCGATTCAGACGTCTGAGGACGCGGCTCTCAAGGAAGAACTCGAGCAACTCAAGATCGAGAAGGGCAAACTAGAATCGCTCCTTGCCGAACGCCCAAAACACTTGACGTTAATTGAATCCGCCACATCGGAGGATATTCCGATCCACATCCGCGGAGACGTTCATAACTTAGGCCCAGTCGTGCCGCGTGGATTCCTGACAGCCATACGCCCTTTCAACGCAGGGGACGTAGGCCGCCTGAACGAAGAGACCGTAAATCGTCTTTCTTTCGCAGAGTGGATTGTAGCCGACGACAATCCATTGGCGGCACGCGTCTATGCGAACCGAGTTTGGCTCTGGCTCATGGGCCGAGGCGTTGTGGATACACCAAACAACTTTGGAACAACGGGTTCTAATCCAACGCACCCAGAGTTGTTGGATTGGTTGGCCGTCGAACTACAGACTCACGGATGGTCGACCAAACACCTCGTGCGAACTATCGTTATATCTGCGGCCTATCAACGCGGATCGGCTCCTGCTGATATTCCGGCCGAACGATTGGCTCTCGCGGAAACTGCGGATCCAGACAATCGTTTCTACTGGCGCGGTCATCGCCGCAAGCTCAGTGTCGAAGCCCTTCGGGATTCAATGCTGCAAATCAGCAGCGAACTTGAACTGGCCGAAGTGCAAAGTACGATACGCCCTGACACCAAGGCCGACTATAACTACGCGCACCAGTCGACCTATCGCAGCATCTATCAACCCGTGTTTCGCAATTCGCTGCCCGATCTCTACGAAGCCTTCGACTTTGCCGACCCAAGTGTTTCAATCGGTAGACGAGCGAGAAGCACGGTCGCGACTCAGGCTCTCGTCTTGATGAATCACCCCTGGGTTACCAAACGGGCTCAAGCTGCGGCCAAGTCGTTAGCAGCAGAGTTTGAAATCGCCGAGAATTGGTCTGCGGAGAATTTGAAACGAGCGATCGAAACGTTCTATGTACGCGCCATTGGCCGCCCACCAAACAGCCGCGAAGCGAACGTCTCACTCACTTTTCTACAGACAGCGAAAACAGTAGATCGCCGTGCCGAGCAACTAGAGCTTTGGATTCACTCCATCTTTGCATCACTCGATTTCCGGTATCTCGAGTAGGTCATTGACCTCGGCTTAGACTCGCATAACTGTGGTAACCGGTTTCGTGCGAGTGGTTGGCTCCGAGCGGTCGTTTTTTACAGGGGAGCAGGCAAATCGCGACGGCGAAATCCAATCCAACCAAAGAAATAGCACACCAAGCCCATGAGAACGAATACGCAACTCATCCCAAAGGGAGCCAGTACATGAGGCCAACCTGGGACATCGAACTGATTCAAGATTGCAAACGTTGAGCTCGGTTCGTTCCGCACAAGCTGTACGATTGCATCCGGCTGGTAGAGCGAGAAGAACGTCAAATAACCACACCAACCAGTCGTCTCAGTGGACCGACTGAGAACAAACACGAGAAACTGCACCACGTACGTCGACAACACAATCCCAATCGTTCGCCACCGATAGCGATCCCAACAACTCACCATACTGCTGAGACCGAGCAGGAAAAATCCAAAGCCGAACAGATTCATGGTGGGCGCAACGAAGAGCCCCGAATCAACTCGATCGGCAAGTGAAACGTCGATCTCTTCTGCTTCGCCGGTCGGCAAAGGAATCTGAGCAGGTAGAAACGGCACTTTGATCTGGATCGTCGGCTGAATCGTCTCCGTCACCGAGTTCGTAGCGATGCCGAAATGCGTGCCTAGAAACACGGCGACGCAGAGTAGACCGAGCCCCACCGTCGAAACTCCGCCGTGACACAGCAGAAGTCGGGTTCTGGAAATTGGCTGCGCGAGAAGCATCTCCATCGTTCCGCGTCCAAGTTCGCCGCTTACAACATCCGACCCACGGGAAATCGCCCAAACGACAACACACAGGATCAACACGGGCTCGTTGTACTGCATGGCGATGCTACCGGCGTAGGTCAAGAACTGCTCGAGCGGCACCGGTGAAAAACGCTCAAACGCTTTGAACTGTCTTAACAATGGCTTGAATTGATCTAAGTCGAACTGGGCGACAATCCAAATTCGTGACCAGCAAAAGACCAGCAACATCATCCAACATGCGGCGAACAACAGCACGGATTCAACAACATACTTTCGGATCAACAAGCGAGTCACGTTGCAATCCCCACGGAAATTCCTTCTACGGAAGAATGATAGCGACGATACAGCGATGCAATTCCTGCTCGCTCAATCTCCATGTCTTGAATGGAGCGTTCCGCTAGCCAGTTCAGCCACTCACTAGGATCTCCGTTCAATTGCAATTCAACACGACTTTGCCGCACATCGCCTGCTAGTCCCTGCGTATCGTCGCCCAGCGTTTGAACTCCACAATCCATCACAAATGGCACCACAGCGCAAGCAGCCTGCAGTGGCTCAACCAGCTTTGGCGAAATCACACCAGTCACGATGTGCGACTTAGCGATTTCGGACATCGGAACTTGAGTCACAATTCGCCCGCCACGCAGCACAGCAACTTCATCGCAAGTTTCATCGATGTCGGAAAAAATGTGCGACGACAAAACGACCGTTCGACCTGACTCCCGGACTTCTCTGACCAACTCCAATACGATGGATCGAATCGTTGGATCTAAGTTCGCCGTTGGTTCATCAAGGATGATCAGTGGGGCAGTGGAGCTAAGCACGAGTGAAATCGCGAGTTTCTGCCTCATCCCCGTCGACATGAACATGACGCGGCGTGAAAGATCTAGACCGAGCCGTTCTGCGACTTCGATACTTCCGTCCAAACTTGAGCAGGGATGCAAACCACCAAAGAGCCGCAACACGCCAGCGCCCGTCATCGCTCGATAGAGTCGCGGATCGCCCGGCAAGTAAGCACAGTTCGAACGCACCCTTAAACTTTCCGTCGCCACGTCGAAGCCGCAAACCTTCGCGTTACCCGCTGAAATACTCAAGAATCCCATTAAAGTGCGTAGCAGAGTCGATTTCCCAGCTCCGTTGGGACCCAGCAGGCCGAACACGATCCCTTCGCGCACCGTCAGATTGCAGTCCACGAGGCAACGGAAATCGCCATATGATTTTGAGAGTCCCTCCGTCGCGACGGCGGCAGACATAGTCGAGTCCAAGTTGAGTAACTGAGTTCCGCGAGTACGGGTGCAGCGCCAGTCAGTTTTTCAAGCTAAGCAAAGTAGCATGGATCTCCGAGCCGAGAATTTGCTGCGCTCCGGCTGGCACAGCAGGCTACGATCCTGCCCAAACTGAAAAATCGACTTGCCCTGAATACGCGAGAGATCAAACAATTCGTTGTAAGTTCTCTCTGGTATACTTTGCTCCATTGTCAACGACCAAGGCGAATTGCCTAGCTGTGCTAGCGGACCCGAGTTTCGTTAGCGGAAAGTGGGTAAAGATACTTGTCGCTCCCTACTCCTGCTCCCCCACCTCTCCTTCATTTTGCGATCTGTGAATTCCATGCTCAGCCGCCAATTTGTCGCTCTTGTTTGCCGTCGAATCCATGTGCCCGTGCAAAACAGCTTACCTCTGTTGGCATTACTGTTCGTCATCTGTGGCTGTTTGCAACTTGAACCCCATCGACTTGCGGCCGCTCAAGAGGATACAGCAAGCGATGTGAAACGGCGGCCGAATATCGTCATTGTATACACCGACGATCAAGGCTACGGCGACGCGAGCTGCCTAAACCCAGAAGCGAAATTTCAGACGCCCAACATGGATCGTCTTGCCGCACAGGGCATCAGCTTCACTGATGCGCATTGCAGCGCATCGGTTTGTACTCCTTCCAGGTACGGACTTCTGACTGGACGCTACGCTTGGAGGACAACTCTGAAGCGAGGCGTTTTCGGAGCCGAGAAAAAGGGCTTAATCTCAGACGATCGCGAGACCCTTGCAAGCTTCCTGCGGCAGTCCGGATACGCAACGTGCATGGTTGGCAAGTGGCACCTTGGCATGGATTTCCCCGGCAAGAACTCTCAAGACCGCGACTGGACCCAGCCGGTTCGCGACATGCCGCTGGACAAGGGGTTCGACTATTTTTACGGTATCCCAGCTTCGTTGAACTACGGTATCCTCGCTTGGTTTGAAGGCCGATTCGCGAAGACACCTCCGACGATGTTTACCAACAAGAAGCCCAATCGTAGGCACGTCGACTACCGCATTCGTCCCCCCTACGAAGCTACGCCCGAAGCGACCGCCGAGCAACTTGGAAAACGAGGTTGGGAAATAGCCGAGGATTTTGTCGACAATCAATGCTTGACGCGTTTTACGGACAAGGCGATCGACTGGATCAGCGAACACAGAGCAGCAAATCCTGACCAACCCTTCTTCGTCTACTTGCCATACACCTCACCGCACTACCCAGTCTGTCCGCTTCCCAAGTTCAGGGGCCAAGGCGACGCTGGCGCCTACGGCGAATTCGTTATAGAAACCGATTATCACCTAGGCAGAATCCTTGACCACTTAGACGAACAAGATCTCGCTGACGACACGCTTATAGTTTTCACGAGCGATAACGGCCCTGAGAAGTCTTGGAAAGCTCGGGTTGACGAATTTGGGCACCGGAGCAATGGCCCTTTCCGAGAAGGCAAGCGAGCCGTGTATGAGGGCGGGCATCGTGTGCCGTTCTTCGTACGTTGGCCAGCTGGCATTCAGGGTTCGAGTCGTACTTCCGATCAGCTGCTGTGTCAGACAGACATTTTTGCGACCGTTGCAGAGCTTGTCGGCGAACCGCTTCCCGTCGGGGCTGCCGAAGATAGCATCAGTTTTGCGAACGCGTTGACTTCTAGTGAACCATCCGGCCGCGAGGAGCCGGTGATTCACCACGCCGTCAACGGTCGCTTCGCCATTCGTCTTCAGGATTGGAAGCTAGTGATGTCCTACGGCGACAGCGTGGAGGAGCTTTACAACATCCGACTGGATCCAAGCGAATCAAACGACGTCTTCGGAGAGAACGTCGAAGTTGCCAATCAATTGCGGTCAGCCATCACAGACACTGTACTGAGCGGCCGGACGCGTTCTGGCCCTAGAACCTTCAATGACACTCCGTACTGGAACGATCTCACGTGGATTGAAGAGACGGAATATGAGCAAGCTCAAGCGAAACCGGTTGAAATTACCCATGAAACACCCGAATAGAATCACGCGCAGTCGCTGGGATGAGTCCCTGCGGGCTTCAAGTCTGTTATCCATAGCGTTGTTGTTCGGCAGTTCGCTTTGCGGCATGGCTCGTGCCGAAAGCCCTGCGACCTCTCGCGATGAGGACTCACGTCCCAACATTGTATTGATCATGGCGGACGACGTGAGCTGGGAATGCTTTGGATGCTACGGCGGCGAAGATTACGACACACCGCGTATCGACGACCTCGCGAGCAAAGGAGTCCGCTTTCGCCATTGTTATTCAACTCCTATCTGCACGACTTCCCGCGTCAAACTGATGACTGGAAAGTACAACTTTAGGAACTACACCCATTTCGGTTACTTGAATCCGGACGAAAAGACCTTCGGGAATCTGATGCGTGATGCAGGCTACCACACGGCCATCGCTGGCAAATGGCAACTCAACGGACTCACCAACAAACTGCCGGGTCACGAAGACAATACGCGTCCGATGAAGGCCGGTTTCGACGAATACATGCTTTGGCAACTCACCAAACCGAAACCCGTGAACGCTGGAGGAGGAGAAAGGTTTTGGAGTCCGATCTTCGAGCACAACCAGCGAGTGCTTTCGATCGAAGATAACAATGGCAAGTACGGACCAGACATGCTCTGTGATTTTGTTTGTGATTTCATGGAACGCAATGAATCCGAACCGTTCTTTGTCTACTACCCGATGGTCCTAGTTCACGATCCTTTTGTACCGACCCCCGACACGATCGGCGCTGGAAGCCGCGGACACGACGCAAACAAGCTCAAGGGAAAAAAGGGCGAGCTTGCGAAGTTGAAGAAGCAGAACTTCGTCGCGATGGTTGAATACATGGACAAACTTGTCGGACGAGTCGTCGATCGCTTGGATTCCTTAGACTTACTCGACAACACCATCGTCATGTTCACGGCAGACAACGGCACAAACGTCTCGATCACTTCCCAGTGGCAGGGCCAAGCGATTAAGGGTGGCAAAGCTGGCATGAAAGACATGGGGACGCACGTCCCGTTTGTCGCGTACTGGAAAGACCGAACTCCAGTTGCGTTGGAGACGGATCAACTGATTGAGTTCACCGATTTTTACCCAACGCTTGCGGAGTCTGCTGGTATCAAATTAGGGCCCGAAGATCCGCAGGATGGTGTCAGTTTTTATCGCACGCTTGTTGGAGAACAAGAATCTTCTCCGCAACGCAATTGGGTTCTCACTCACTATCAACCGTATTGGAACAAAACGCCTGGCCAATTTGTGCGGAATCAAGATTTCAAACTCTACCGAGACGGCCGGCTCTACCACATTGGTTCCGGAGACCTAGACGAATCCCTGAACCTCCAAGATTCGCGGAAAGCAACCGTTGAGGCTGCCAGGACGAGTCTTCAATCCATCATCTCACTCGCACCGGCCGCTCCACGTGGTAAAGGCAACAAAGACACTGAGAACCGGCCCACTTACGCCAAATGGCCAGTCTTGCCTTTGCCCAGCAATCCGAATTCGTCTTCACCAAAACACGCTCCGTAGTGGGCATAGCCTTCTAAGAGAACCCCGAAGTTCGGGTATAACCCGCTAGTCAAGTCGAACTCCCCAAAATCCACGTTGCCAACCGTTTCTGAAAACCCCCGCGAGGAAGACCTCCTGCGCTGGATTGGAGCGTGGCTTTGGGATAACATATCCCCGTTAAGTGATTTCGATGACCAACGTTGTCCCCCTAATAATATCCTCCGAGGATCTCATGTCGAAAACTGAATCCACCCCCCAAGATTCTTCCCGCCGTAATTTCATGAAGACCACGACCGCCGTAGCTGCCGGAAGCGCAGCAGCCCTGAACGTCGCAAAGTCCGCTCACGCTCAGGGCAGCGACGAAATCCGCTTCGTTGTCATTGGTTGTGGCGGACGCGGGTCCGGGGCAGCCGAGAATATCATGAAGACGAAAGGGAACGTGAAACTGGTTGCTGTTGCCGACGCTTTCCCAACGAAAGCCAAGAACTCAATCAAGGTTCTCCAGCGGAAGTACCCAGACAAGATCGATTTGCCTGAGGACCGGATCTTCACCGGCCTCGATGCTTACAAAGCGGCTATCGACGTGGACTGCGATCTAGTCGTTATCGCTACCCCACCTGCCTTTAAGCCTCAGCAGTTTGAATACGCAGCGGAGAAAGGGCGGCACATCTTCTGCGAGAAGCCTGTAGCATCGGATGCAGTGGGCGTGCGACGGTTCATGGACGCCGTCGAAGTCACCAAGAAGAAGAACTTAATGGTAGGCATCGGCCTGCAACGACGGCACGAACCGCAGTACCTCGAAACCGTGGGTCGCATCCACGAAGGCGCCATTGGCGATTTGATCGCACTCCGTGTCTACTGGAACGGCGGAGGAATCTGGCACCGCGGGCGCGAGACCCTCCAGCGACTTCTGCCCGAAGGCATGAGCGCTACAGAAATGGCTTATCAGTGCAACAACTGGTACCACTTCAATTGGTTGAGTGGCGACCAGATTTGCGAGCAGCACATCCACAACCTGGATGTCGGCTGCTGGATGAAGGGCGAATACCCAGTCGAATGTAACGGCATGGGCGGTCGCGGACTTCGAATGGATGGCGACGCTACGAAGTCACAGATCTTTGATCACACCTTCTGCGAATACACGTTTGCAGACGGAACGAAGATGTGGAGCCAAGGTCGTCACCTAGCCAACGCTTGGAATAACGTCAGTGAGTTCGCTCACGGCACGAAGGGTAACGCCGATCCATCCGGTCGCATCGAAGGCGACATGGCATTCCAATTCGACAAGAAGAAGCGGAAGAACGGCCACCAGCAAGAGCAACACGATCTGATCGAAGCTCTAATGCGAGGCGAGGTTTACAACGAAGGTGAGTACGGCGGGAAGTCAACGTTTACTGCAATCCTCGGTCGCGAAGCGTGCTACTCCGGCAAAGTCCTGAAGTGGGACGAGCTATGGGAGAAGGGCAAGGAGCTCACTCCTGGAATCGACAACTACACTCTTGAAACAACTCCGCCAGTTGTGCCAGACGAAAATGGCGTCTACCCGCATCCGGTACCGGGTAAGTACAATCCATTCGCCTGAGCACTTGGCGATGTTCGATTGAATACAAAGCAGCCTACAAAAAGCTGCTCAACTCCGAATCAAAAAGAGCCAGGATTATTCCTGGCTCTTTTTCATTTCCTAGTAGATAACTCCAATGCTTAACTCCAATGCTCTGGCATTCTCGACCGCGAGCGGAAATGACTTTCACACTATCCGAAGTCCGAATAGTCATGCGTACCCCTGACAGAGCTCGCCCCACAGGCAGGGCCAAGCAAAGTTTGAAGTCGAGTTAACCTCAGGCGACCAAAATCATCCCGATGGAGCGTCAGCAACTGACGGATCTGGCTCCAAGGGAAGGGGAAATCAGATTCCTCAGTCGCAAACACTCCCTCGGAATGACGACGAAGCGAACGTCCCAAACTGAAACTCTGATTTGTCTCGGACACCAACGCTGCTTGCAGCAAACGGTACCTTCCCGTGGTAGAGTAGTGTCCACACATTGCTTCTTTTACAACTCACGGAGTAAGTCCGCCTTGATCCGATCCACAACCTTTATCCGACGAAACGCAGCTCGTTACTGCGGCTCAAGCTCTCAGTCACGCTCGCCGAATGCAAATTGGAATGCATTTAGGACTACGGTACGCCATTGCATGATGTACCTGTTTGCCGCTTGCTTACCATCGGTACTTGCCATTCACGCGACATACGCAACTGAGCCTGCTAAGCCAGAGTTCAAGGACGGCGAGGCCCAGATCGTCAAGGCATTTGAGGACTCCGAGGAATGGATCAAGCATGATCTCTTCGTTGAAACGGAATTCGATTCGGATGGCGACGGCAAACTCGATCGAGTCCACGTGGCAGTCACCCGTCAGAAGCAGACGGAAACAGAAGGGCTCAAGGTCCCGGTTGTCTATGTCACCAGCCCATATTTTGCCGGCACTAACCCAGCCGGAGATGAATACTTCTGGGACGCTCGACACGAGATCGGCGCCGAACCTCCAAAGCGAAAGATTCCAGACTCGTTCGACGCGAAGGGCAAACGCCCAATCATCTCCCGCTCGCATCTTAAGGATTGGCTACCGCGTGGATTTGCAGTCGTGCATTCCTCGTCACCCGGTACCGGACTCTCGCAAGGCTGCCCTACCGTCGGAGGAGACAACGAGTCCCTGGCACCCAAAGCCGTCGTGGATTGGCTTTGTGGTCGAGCCAAAGGTTACACCGAAGTCGACAACGATATCGAAGTGCAGGCAAACTGGTGCACGGGTAAAGTGGGCATGACCGGTACGTCCTACAACGGAACATTACCACTGGCAGCGGCCACCACTGGCGTGGAAGGTCTCGAAGCGATTATCCCAATCGCCCCCAACACCTCGTACTATCACTACTACCGATCCAATGGCCTCGTCCGACACCCCGGCGGCTACATGGGCGAAGACATCGACGTTCTTTATGATTTCATCCACAGCGGAAATCCGGACCGTCGCGAGTACTGTGACTGCGAAATCCGCGATAAGGAAATGGCCGACAATCAAGACCGTGTCACCGGCGACTACAACGACTTCTGGGCCGGACGCGACTACATTAACGATCTAGAGCCCCTGAAAGCTGCGCTCTTTATGGTGCACGCGTTCAACGACTGGAACGTCGTTCCTGAGCACAGTGTACGTATTTACGAAGCAGTGAAGCAGAAAGGCACCGTGCCGCATATGGCATACTTCCACCAGGGCGGACACGGTGGACCGCCCCCAATGTGGATGATGAACAAGTGGTTTACACGTTACTTGTACGGCATCGAGAATGGCGTTGAGGAGTTGCCGAAATCTTGGGTCGTACGCGAAGAGGCCGAACGATCCGATCCAAGTTCGTATCCAGACTACCCGCACCCAGACGCCCAACCAGTGAAGCTTTTCGCCTCCAATGATGGAACTCAGCGCGGCGAGCTATCGCTCACGCCTCCATCGGCTAACGCTGGAGAGCTCCAACAACAAGAGATTGTCGACAACTATTCTTTCAGTGGGTCGAGCCTTGCGAAAGCCGAATGGACAAATCATCGCCTGCTTTTTCTAACTCACGAGCTGACAGAGCCCCTTCATCTGTCCGGTACCGCTCGTATGAAAATTCGACTCGCTGCCGATCGTCCAGCCGCGAACCTCTCGGTGTGGCTCGTTTCATTGCCGTGGAAGGAATCATCGCGTCGTCGTCAGGCCAAAATCACAGACAACATTATCACGCGAGGCTGGGCTGACCCGCAAAATCGACTGTCCATGCGTGATAGCGAGCCCTTGGTACCTGGTGAGTTCTATGACGTTGAGTTCGCGTTACAGCCGGACGATCAAGTGATTCCCGTCGGCCAACAGATTGGTTTGATGATCTTTTCAACCGACCGCGATTTCACTCTGCAGCCCGAACCAGGAACGCGGCTGACCGTCGACCTCAACGAGACTTCGCTCGACCTTCCAATTGTCGGCGGCAAGTCGGCGTTTGAAAAATCAATGCAACTGAAGCCAGTCCCTGCACCAGAACAGTAGCCTTTCAAAAGAGAACGCCAGCGTTAATTCATTGGAGTCGCTGGCCGACGCTTGCTATTTTGCGACTGCAGATTCTTCAACACGACAGTCTGCGTCGCAGCGCCCGGTTAAACGCAATCGGTTCTTTGCAAACCAGCGGTAGCCCAAGTTCGCCAACCAGCGCAGTCCCGGCAGCCTGGTTGGCCAGACGAGCCATCGCAAGCCAACGGCTGAATAGAGTTGGCGGAAGACTTCCACGCCGATTACCCAATCACCGTTGGGAAAACGACCGTGAATCTCTTCCATTAACTCAGCAAAGGACTTTCCGATCGCCGCTTCGTCCAAATCGCTTGCTGCAATGTTGGTAAAACGCAGTCGGTTTTTTCGATCCATCCAACGCAACATTCGGATTTCTTTTTCGCACAGCGGGCAATCGCCATCGAAAAAGACTTCGAACTCATAATTTGAATCTCGGTGTTGCGACATACTGGTTCTTTCGCGAAACTTTCGTGTCCAGTCTCAGGCCCCTGGCAGCCAAGAACGCTTTAGAGGCGGACGTTCCTGTGTGAAACTGTATCAAGCCGTCTACACACAACTCGAACCGGAAGACATCGTGAGCCTTGAATCGTTTGAAATTGCCAGCGCGTTAAAATTCGAAACAAACGACAAAGGTGTCCCCTTCGGAATTGTCGATAACGATGACTGCCAAGCTAAATTCAGTCTGCTTGGCGGACATGTCTGTGATTACACGCCGCGGGGCTCTGAACCACTGCTCTTTGTTAGCGATTCGAGCAATTATGCCTTAGGAAAGGCCATACGTGGAGGAATCCCCGTGTGCTTCCCTTGGTTCGGACCAGCCAAGGATGCCGACGGCCAGACTGACGAAACAAAGCCAGCCCACGGAATCGTCCGTACTCAACTTTGGGAATTGCTTGCTACCAATCACACGAACGCCGGAACGGAAGTCTCACTAGCTTTTCAACACGCAGATTTCAGAGTCACGAATACGGTGCGGTTTGGGAATACACTGAACCTGGACTTTACCATTGAGAACCTCCAGGATTCCGAACAGCGATTTGAACTCGCATTGCACACCTATTTCTCCGTGGGTGACGCCACACAAATTGAGATTCGCGGCCTCGAACATACCCCATTCTTAGATCAGTTGACCGGTGAGACTCATCAGGGCTCAGGCTTGCCGATCCGCTTTTCTGAAGAAACAGACAGGATCTATCAAGGCGTGGTTGAAGCAGTCAAGTTGCACGACCCGACCAAGAACCGGAGCACCTCGGTTCGGTCCAGCGGCTCGGGTTCAACCGTTATCTGGAATCCTTGGATCGCAAAATCAAAGCGCATGGCCGACTTCGGCGACACCGAGTATCCGCGTATGGTTTGCATTGAGACCGCAAACATCGGCGAGAATTCCATCAATTTGACGGCCGGTGAAAGCCATACGACTGAAGTAAGTATCTCGACCTGCGAACTCTAAACCGACTGTTCCGCAGAACGACCAATTCGCAGCCCCGGTGGCAGTATCTTGATCCTGCGAAGTGGCAGTAAGGGCTTCAGTCTTGAGAGGAAAATTTCCGGACTCGTTTCAGTCCGAACGAACTGCCGCCAAACACGACTTTCTGCGGGCCTTTGTTCTGGCAGAGATTTTCGAATTCTGAGTACACTGGGATCACCAGACACGCTCAACTCGTGTAACACCAAGTGTTTGTGACGATTTTATGGCGCAATCCGGCATTTCCGCCCTTAAAGAGATCATGGAAGTGGAAAGAGGTGCATTGGCACCAATTCGACCGTGGTTGAACAATTGGGCTGCTGCATTTGAATAGATACATCGACCAAGCTTGGTGCGGAGAATTTCCAGAGATGATGAACCACGCAGAATGTCCATTGAGGTTTGGAGCCCGACTTCCGAGGCTTGTGAGCAACCGCTCGGTTTGCACCTCGGGAGCCGCAACCGTGGCACGCAACGTCTCATTTGCCTGCATTCTTCTTTTCCTCGCCGTTCCTCTTAGCCAATTCTTTACTCATCCACTCCTGGCGGCTGACCGATACGAAGCGTCTTCGATTCCGCAGGTCGAGTTGATCAATGCCGCGATCGAGCAGCAGTGGAAGGACTACGCACTCCGGCCCTCTGCAATTGAAGCAGATTCAAAGTGGTGTCGCCGCGTTTTCCTAGATGTGATCGGACGCATTCCGACCTATACAGAGCTCAATCAATTTGTTCGCAGTCGAGAGTCCAACAAGCGTCAACTACTAGTAGAAAGTTTGCTGGAAGACAGTAGTTACACCGAAGAATTCGCCAACCACTGGGGGACGATTTGGAGCAATACGCTGATTGGTCGCAGCGGGGGCAATGACCGTCGTTCGTTTATCAGCCGCGAAGGAATGGCGAAATACCTGAGGGATTGCTTTGCTGCGAACAAACCATTCGACCAAATGGTTTACGAGCTCGTTACGGCAACGGGATCAACTCAGCCGGGGACAGAAGGATTCAACGGAGCTACTAACTTTCTGATCGACAAAGTGAACGAGGAGGATGGAACGCTCGCCACCTCTTCGACTTCGCGGATCTTTCTTGGCCTGCAGGTGCAGTGCACGCAATGCCACAACCATCCGTTTAATCAGTGGAAGCAACAGAAGTTCTGGGAATTCAACGCCTTCTTCCGACAAACGCGTGCTCTTCGCCGCTTCGTTCCCGGGACTCGAGACGTCGCCTATGCAGAGCTTGCCGATGAGGACTTTTCTGGCGAGGGTGGACGGCCGACGGAAGCCGAAATCTACTTTGAAGAACGCAATGGTATGACCAAAGTGGCTTACCCTGTTTTTGTAGATGGCTCGTCGATCGAACGCAGTGGGTTCGTGTCGGACGTCAATCGCCGGCAGGAGTTGGGCCGCATGGTGGCATCGAGCGAATTCCTGGCAAAGATGCAGGTCAATCGGATGTGGGCTCACTTCCTTGGCTTTGCATTCACGAAACCGATGGATGACCTTGGCCCGCACACGACTGCTTCCCATCCCGCATTGCTTGATTCGCTAGCCGAAGCCTTCCGTGAAAGTAGCTATGACCACAAGGCACTTATTCGCTGGATCACGCTTTCGAAACCTTACCACTTAACCTCGAGAATCACGAAAGCCAATGAGTCGGATGACCCAACGCTGGGCGAGGCCCCGCAATTCAGCCACTTTTATCTGCGACAGATGTCCGCGGAACAACTCTACCAATCGCTAGTCTACGTTGGCGGCCGAGCCAAAGGGTCGCTCGAACAACAGCAGGATGAACGCGACCGATGGCTTCGACAGTTCACGGTAGCCTTTGGAACAGACGAAGGCGATGAAGCAACGACCTTCAATGGCTCTATTCCTCAAGCACTGATGCTCTTCAACGGTGAGCTTGTAAAACGCGCAACGGAAAGCAAAGAGGGTAGCTGGCTAGGGAATCTCGCGGGTTCCGGGGCCAAGTACACCGATCAAGTCAACGCTCTGTTTCTTTCGGGGATGGCTCGAAAGGCGACTAAGGACGAACAGAAGGTAGCCGCTCAGCTGCTAAGAGTGCGAGCTAAGCCAGCCGACGCGCTCCAGGATCTTTGGTGGGCCATTTTGAATAGTAATGAGTTCATTTTGGTGCAGTAATCGCTCAGTCAATGCGTATCGGTACTCGACTGATGCTCTCATTTTGATTGATATCCCACTCAAACGAGGGAATCCCCAATGCTTTGGACAATGAACTCAACACCTACAGGCATGAGCCGCCGACACTTCATGAAGCATGCGGCTGGTGCTTCAGCGTTGGTCGGAACCTCGTTGGCAGTTGGTAACTCTCTACATGTCCACGGCAAGGAACTTCAGAAGCAGAACAAATCGGCCATTCTGCTGTGGATGGGAGGAGGTCCTTCGACGATCGATTTGTGGGATCTCAAACCCGGCGCGGCAACGGGCGGCCCCTTTCGTCCGATCTCAACGACAGGCGACGCACAGATCTGCGAACACTTGCCGATGATCGCCAAGCAGATGCACAATCTGTCGATCGTGCGTTCGATGAGCACGCGTGAGGCGGATCATGGACGTGGCCGCTACTACATGCATACCGGCTTTGTTCCGAACCCAAACATCGAACACCCTAGTTATGGATCGGTAATTTCTCACGAGCTAATGGCGGATCGTAGTGATCTTGAGATTCCGCCCTTTATCTCGGTCGGCGGCGCCAGTGAGGGTCCTGGATTCTTGGGGATGGCGTGGGCTCCATTTAATGTGAGCAATACCGGACGCATCGATAACTTAGACATGCGGATCAAGGACTCGCGGCTTGCCCAACGAATGAAAACACTCGAGCTAATCGAGGGCAATTTCATCAAGCAGAATCGCGGACCTGCGGCCGTGGACCACATGAAGATTCTGCAGAAGACCTTCGACCTGATGACCAGCGAGCAAATGGCGGCCTTCGAAGTTAGCACGGAACCTGAATCAGTCCGCGAGCGGTATGGCGACACCGGCTTTGGACGCGGTTGTTTGATGGCGCGACGTTTAGTAGAAGTCGGTGTGCCGTTCGTCGAAGTAGATCTCGGCGGCTGGGACAACCACCAGGGAATTCACGACTCCCTGCAAAACCAGCGACTCCCCACCATGGACCGCGCGATGAGTGCACTTGTCGAAGATCTTGAACAACGGGGCCTGCTGGATTCAACAGCGATAATTTGGATGGGAGAGTTCGGAAGAACGCCAACCATTAATGGGAACGCCGGACGCGACCACTGGGCTCGCTCTTGGAGTGTCGTAGCAGGCGGTGCTGGATTGAAAGGCGGTCTCGCAATCGGCGAAACAGATGCCGAAGGACGCCGAGTCACGTCAGAACCATACTCGGCACAAGATCTGATGGCGACCGTACTGCAGGGGTTGGGCATCGGCTTGGAAACGACCTACCAAAGCAAGAGCGGACGCCCAATGAAAATAGCCGACGGTGGTAAGATCATCCAAGATCTCATTGCCTAGAGCCTTAAACGCCTAGCCTTCAACACTCAACGTTGAAGCCTCCAACCAACACTTAAATCACACGAAGTTCAAGAACTAAAACAGATCGCCGCGAGTATGCGACGGTCAACTCTGTGGAGGACAGGACAAGCCAAGAGTGTCGACCGATAGCGAAGTACCCGATGTCGGGGATTCGGCTAGCTCAGCCCAATCTCCTCCCACCATCAACTCGGGTCCCCAGGATTCCAAAGGGCAGACTTTGGATGTTCAAGAAATCGTTTCACGTCATCAAACGACCGTGTGGAGGTACTTACGCGCTCTCGGAGCCGAAGCCTCCCTGGCAGACGATCTGACCCAGGACACTTTTGTCGAGATTCTACGCAAGCCATTCATACAGTACAGCGATGCGGCCACTGCCAGTTACTTGCGTCGCGTCGCCCACAACCTATTCATCTCTCGCAGAAGGCGAGATTCACGAATGACTGTTACCGAACATGTAGACAAATTCGAGTCGGCTTGGATGAGATGGGCTGGATTCGATTCTGGTAACGCCGCACTTGAAGCGTTAACCGAATGCTACCGAAGGCTAACAGAAAGAGCACAGACTGCGTTACGACTGCGATTTACAGCCAACTCAACTCGCGAATCTATCGCTTGTGAGTTGGGCATCACAGAACATGGTGCTAAGAACTTAATGCAGCGAGCCAAACTACAGCTACGCGAGTGCGTAGAAAGAAAATTGACATGAGTGACCAATACTCCGACCAAATCTTTGATTACTTCGTAACGGAGATGCTGGATGGCCCCGAGCCTCCAGATCTTACGGAACGAATTGTCGGTGCCCTGGCCAACCAGCCGGTTGAACCTGCAGCAGCCTCGAGCTCGGAGCGCCCAAGTTCAAATCTCGTGGCCGCCGAACTCGTTGTCCAAGAATCACAAACCGCGAACACGGAGAACACGAATCCTCCGGCCACGCATACCAAGCCACCGCCGGTTCAACTGCCTCAAGCGGAGACCAGTGAAGCAGGGCAACGCCGGGCAATCCAAATCCTTGGCGGGATCGTTGCTTTGATCGCCGCGTGTCTTTTGATTGTGGTTATCGGACCGCAGTTCGCCACCGACTCCATGAGCGATCAATCCACCGATAAAGTCGCCGAGCTCCCAAGCTCTGGAAGTTCGGACGGACAAGGTCACGCTTCCGCCGACTCATCGCCACTCATCGCACAATCCGGCAATCAACCCACGACCGAGTCTCAGGACAACGTTTCCACGGGTCCGGCGCTGACCAATTCGGTATCTCCACCGATGCTTGACTCACAGCCCAGGGAATCGTCGTTTGCTGCCAGCGAAGGAGCAAACGATTCTCTGGACTTAGACAAGCTGCCTTTCGAAGAATCAGTTGCTAGCTCGCGAGCCGAAAGTCGAACTAGCTCTGGCAATTCGCCGGAAGAACTATCCGCATTACCTGCATCCGAGATCGTTTCCCAATTCGACGAGACGCTGGAACAGGCTTGGCAAGACTTTGGCATCACCCCCGCACCGCTCCTAAGCCCGCAAGAACGGGTCACGCGGATTTTGACTTTGGCCAACCTCACGCCCGAGACGCTAGTTCGCGACAGCAGGTTTGATCGACTATCTGCTAGTACGAATGACTCTTTAGTGAAACTCACTGAAGCCGTCGTAAGTGAGAGTACCTTTGCAAAAAGATTCGCAAGGAATTTGGTACGGCGCTGGCTCAAACGAAGCGCGTTACCGACGGAAGACCAGAGCACCGACGCACTGCAAAGTTACGTGCGACGGGCGATTGCCACGGATCAAAATTGGAATGAGGTAGTTGCGGAGATCGTCGGTGGACAACTGCGTTTTTCCCAAGACGATCCCTCGTCCAGTACACCAGCGGGTGTTTTCGCGACGGCGTTGAGTGACAAGGACAACCACCGGTATTTGTCTCGCATCGGCTCGATCTTTCTCGACACTAACTTGCAATGCATTCGCTGCCACGATGCGATGTCACCGATCGCATCGGGCGACTCTACGGACGCATTTGCCCAAGCATTCTCGAACCAAGAAACGTACTGGGCGCTTCGCGGCCTACTGGAGGGTATCCGAGCTGAAGGGAACGGTTACCAAGGGCAACGTATCTTGAAGGACGAGCAACGCGGTCTCAAGGACCTCGCGGGAAGGGAGCTTTACTACGACTTGCCTGATGGCATGGTCGCCGTGACCAAACCATCCATTCCCGGCTATAGCAATTGGGCGGAAACACTCGCACCTCAACCGCGAAAAGCACTCGCGAAATGGCTGGTTCAATCCAAGATCACCGACCGAAGCATTGTCAACGAAACCTGGCAGCAGGTCTTTGGACGCCGACTCGTTGCCCAGAACGGTGAATTGGATTTGGTTGCCATCGGACCGCGCCAAGAAACGTTGCGTTTCCTAACGGAGCAGTTCGTCGCCCACGGCAGAAGCGTACGAAAACTGACAAGCTGGCTTGCGGCGAGCGACACTTTTGCTCGAAAAGCGTTGCCTCTCGATCGCATCCAGTGGGCGAGTATGACCAAGGACCAGTTGGCAGAACTCCAAATACGCGAACAGAGTTTTGCTGCGGGACAAGTCCTTGGGCAATCCAGCGAAGCTGGAAACCTTGAACGTTCGTTGAGCTACGTCATGGAGTTCGACCAAGACTTGCTCGAACGAACACAAGCTCTCGCGCAGATCAATCCAACCGGCAAGCAAGCAAAGGAAACGAAGATCAAGGACTCCCCCAAGTCCTCTCCAAGCTATCTTCTGTATGGGCAACTATCGACTCCAGCCGAAAGTGCTTATCTCGAAGCGATCGATCAATCCAGTTCATTGGATTGGTCTGGAAAAGTCGCTCACGTCGTTCTGTTGAGCCGGTACGAAGCACAGAGCAGTAAGACCATGGATATTGCAGATCGTTTGCTTGAGCATCACAGCCAAGATTCAGCAGCGGCGCTCCAAACTCTTCTCTGGTCCGTTAAGAACACTGAGGCGAGCAGGTAGAGCGCCGCGTTAAGCAGACTGATTTCCCTTCCGATTTCTTGAAAGAAATCTTCTTCATTCGTCGGGCGCAGCTTTAACCAGCGTTCCGCTCGAATGTTTCGGCTAGCTCTTCACGGGAGGAAGTGAGGGCGACGGAAGCGAGGGGGCAGCAGCTCTACTGTTCTTGGCGCTAGATTTGGGGGCCATGCCCGATCGCATACTAGCGAGCTTACCCAACATCTCGCGAATTTTGTCTTGCGTCGAAAATGAAGCTGAAACAATCATGGTTTGACCAACACAACTAATTGCAGAAACCCCTCCATTCGGTAGCCAGCACTCGGGATCGATATGAATTTGAATGGCGGATACCAGCTCAATTGCTTGGTCGCTCCTGTCAATCACCCAGGACAAATCGTAGTACGCTATTCTGGGATCGGACTCTGCCGAGTGGTTCGTTGTGATTTCCAAAACCGAGTTGCGAACAATGTAGGTCAGATCCAGTGGATCCAACATCAAACGCAGGGCCGAACGCAAGTCAATCGAAGGTAAGTTCAAAGTGATCGGCACATTCGCATCGACACCCAGAAGATCCAACTCGCTTGTATTGATCCATACAGGAATGTTCTGATCGTCGGCAATCTTCTGCATCACTTGGCTAAGGGGTACTGCTGGGAAATTCGCGACGAATTTCTGCTTGAGCTTCGACGCAATTTCATCATCTAGTTGCGACTTAACGCTAGCCGTCCGCATCCATTCTGGAGGCTCCCCTGCTGGCTTCCTGAATAGGACTATCGGCGACGTCTGTTTTTGCTGGAACTGAAAGGCATTGATCCGCGGATTGTTGCCCACTCCGAAACCGCCTTGTCCAGCCATTCCTTGGCCAAAGACTTCCGAAAGAGGACAAAGAAGCCCAACGATCAAACAACAGATCGGAACTCGAATTCGCATGCTATTCTCCTTGCAGAATGAAAAGGTGCACCGCACTGATATTTAAACAGGCGCATTTTCTGGAGACGATTTAGAAGAGATTCTCAATATATCATTTCGTCTCGCCTTGTTTCAGCGTTTCTTTTGCTGCAAACTCAGATTTCTGAACCAAGCCACTCCTTGTGTGCACCAGATTCTTAACCCGATTCGGCTCCGAACGCGAATCGGGCGGCGTTTCCGTTGTCTCGCCCTGCTATGATCGGTTTGAATATCGGGGACGTATTGATTCGGATTCGAGTTGCCGCCTCCCTCGGACGATCAATTCGGTTTCGTTCAGAAGACCTAGCATCATGGGCATTCTCTTTTGCCTTGAAAATGCTTTCGAGCTTTACTAGCCGCAGCAAGAGTAGCGATGAGCGCCCAAACGAAATCAAATAGTCCTCCTTTGCGGCTGCCTGATCCCACAGACAATCCCGAGAAGGACATTGTCATCTGGGACGGGAAATGCAACTTTTGCTTGAAGCAAGTTCAGCGACTTCGGACATTCGCTGGTCCTCACCGACTGGCGTACCTTAGCCTTCATGATCCACGCGTGTCGGAACTGTGCCCCAATTTGAGTTTTGATCAACTAATGGAGCAGATGTGGGTCCTCACGCTCAACGGCGAACAGTACGGCGGTGCGGATGCTGGACGTTACTTGAGTCGTAAACTACCGTTGCTGTGGTGGTTGGCTCCTCTCCTGCACATCCCGTTTTCAATGCCGCTCTGGAGGTGGCTGTATCGCATCATCGCGAACCGCCGCTATGCAATCGCAGGCAAGAATTGCGATGAAGCTGGCACTTGTCACCTGCATCAGCGATAAGTCGCTCATCCAACTCTCGGTTAGCCCCTGTCGATATCGCCTGAAGTAGCGATCACCCCCACTTCCGATACAATGCTCGGTCTTACCAAAGAAGCATTGAATCGATAGTTGGAGCATCATGAAAGCCCTGCAAGTCACGGCGCGAGGCCAGGCGGAGTTTGTCGACACGCCAAAACCTGAAATGCGCCCCGGACACGCGTTAGTGCGTCCCAGCTTAGTGTCGTTGTGCGGCAGTGACATTTGGCTGTTAGATCACGCTCCCGACGATCGCTATCCCTGTCCTGCCGGAACGACTGGGCACGAAGTCATCGCGGAAGTCATCGAAGTCGACCAGTCCGCGCCCGGGCTTGATTCCGCGATCACGGTGGGAAGCCAAGTTCTCGCTCTTGCTCCGGACCACTGTGGAATGTCCGAATTTTACTTGGCTCCAGTAGAGAACTTGCTTCCACTTCCTAACCGCAAGACGGCGGAAGAGTATTTGATGGCCCAGCAACTCGGAACCGTCATCTACGCCGCTCGGTACCTGCCGAATGTGATCGGCAAGACGGTCGCGGTCATCGGCCAGGGATCCGCTGGTCTCTGGTTCAACGTTATGCTTAAGCGATTTGGGGCACGTCGAGTCATCGCGCTTGATCATCACTCCCACCGAAGAGAATTGGGCCTTCGTTACGGAGCCGACGCGGTACTCAACGGGAATGACAGCGAGGCCGAAGCTCAGTTGCTCGACGAAAACAACGGGCAACACGCCGATATCGTCATCGAAGCCGCCGGTCGTGAGAGTGCGATCAACCTCTCCTACCGTCTCGCACGCGACTTTGACGGATTCATATTGCAATTCGGCCTGCCGAGAGATCCGCTGACTGTCGATTACTCCACTATGTTTTGGAAACGCCTGACAGTGAAATCGATGGTGCATGCTGCTCGCGAACCCCAACATTCTTCAACTCGACATGCCCTGGAGTTGATCGACACTCAACTGGACGTTACTCCGTTGCTCACACACCGCTTCCAGTTTGAAGAAGTGCAACAGGCCTTTGACCGTCAACGAACCGCCAGCGACGGTGCTGTAAAAACACTGATCGAGATCCCTTAACGCTGCTCAACTCCGGCCCGAACTTGAAAAGAACCACACTATGGAAATGGAATCGAAGAAAGTTGTCGTCCTAGGCGGGACTTCGGGAATCGGACTATCCGTTGTACAGCAGCTCGCTGCGAACAAAGCCGAAGTGGTTGCGGTTAGCCGGAATCCTGATCGAGCTCGAGGAGACATACCAGACGATGTCGTTCTGGTCTCCTGCGACGTCCGCGATGAAGGAGCGATGTCACAAATGTTTGCCGACCTCGCTCCATTCGATGCGTTGGTTTGCACGGCGACTGGCGGCGAACGCTCGGTCGGCCCGTTCTTAGAGATGGAGATGGCTGGCTACAAGGCTTCGTTTGATAAGCTCTGGGGTTATGCCAATGCAGTTCGCTACGGCGCTCCGCATTTGACAGATTTGGGATCCATGGTGCTGGTCAGCGGCGCGCCGGCGAGGCGTGCTAAGCCGGGGCAGGTCTCGCTGGCCTCCGTCGGAGGTGCCGTAGAAGCCTTCGTGCGTACCATTGCCCCTGAAATCGCACCCAAGAGAATCAATGTCGTCTCACCCGGTCTCATTTGCACTCCCATGTTCGGCGAATCTAAAGAGCAACAGCAAGCAACGCTGAGTGGGCCTACGGCGAGTCACTTGATCCCAAGACCAGGTGAAGCCAGCGAAGTCGCTCAAGCCATTTTGTTCTTGCTGCAGAACGAATTCGTGACTGGTACTACCATCGATGTCGACGGCGGCTGGCTCTTGAGCTGAGCGATCCCGAAACTGGCAAAAAACTCAGTAAGGCAGCTCTCGCTATTTCGCCTGGGTCATTCACTCGATTCCGCGTCGCCCAGGTTGTGGATCGAGTTATGGAGTTCACCTTGGAAGCTTCGTCCGTTCGCGCCAATCAATTCATACTGAATGGACATTCCCCAAGTCGGCTCAAGATCCGGGAGCGATAAGAGAACCGTCTTCCCATCCGCGCCCAGGCTTGCGGAAGTCACCTTCAATTCGCGTTCATTGAAGTGCTGGGAACCGTAGTTGGGCGTCCGCTTCAAATCCCAGGCGCGTACGACAAATGCCCCTGAGCGAGTGACCGCCGAAAGATCGAGCGTATGGCTGTACTCGATCTCCAATTCGCCTTGCCTAGCATTCAATTCTACGGGCAAGTGGACGGGCTTGTCGTTGTACCGAATTCTGTAGAAGCAACCAGGAGCTTGCCGGCTTCCAGCCCAAGAGAACATTCCGCACGCATACAATTCTGGCCGCGTGGGATGGAAACGTCCGCGAATGAGCCCGGAAGCTGCGTCGGGGATCGGCAACTGAATCATCCCTCCCTGCAATTGCCCGCGAACTTTCTCATGAGGCACTAGGAACACTTTTCCATAGCCATAAGACAAATTCAACAGCGATCCGCTGAATGGCCCCCAAGTGCCTTCTGGTACCCACAACAGTTCGGCCGGCGAGCGATCAAACGCATTCGTAATCCAACACAGAGGCTGTTCCATCGCGGAGTCCGAGGAATCTAGCACATCCGTAAAGCTGTACATGTTGCCGTAGAACCCTCCGGACTGCACCCAGTTGATACGATTCTTGGGGTTCCAGTGACCTTCTTGATCGGTCACGAAGAACGAACCATCCGGATTGATGCACACGCCATTCGCCGCACGGAAACCTGTCGCCAAAATTTCCGTATCCGATCCATCAGCTGCCACCTTCAGAAGCGTACCGTGGTGCGGGACAACCGCTCGCTTCGCGTGACGACCACTTTTTGCATAGTAGAAGTTGCCTTCATCGTCAGTCTGCAGCCCCATAGCGAACTCGTGAAAGTGCTCTGTCACTTGGTGATCGTTGTTGAAGCACTCGTAATAGTCCGTTTCCAGGTCTCCGTTCAGATCCCGGAGTACAACCAATTGATCGCGACAGGTCACAAAGATCTGCTCGTCGACTAGACGAATCCCAAGCGGCTGAAACAGTCCCGAAGCGATCCTTTGCCACTGTAAAGTACCCGAGTCTTGCTCCAGTCCTTCTACCAACCAAACATCACCATCCCAGGTACAAACGGCGGCTTTGTTGGCATCACGGTAGAAGTCGATACCCGTCGCACGTACTTGTGCATTCCATGGATTCGAACTCGGAAGCGTGAGTTGATCCACGCTGAACTCTTCGTCAAACGTCGTCGTGATTGTCGTCGTCACCTTTTGCGGCCACCGTCTCGCACCTCCGAGAGTCAATAAGTTCAGATTGGTGGGCTCGGCGTCTTCCACGAGCGACTCCAAACGCCCCGCTTCCAGATCTCGACCAAAGAGCACTTGCAAATGGACCGTCTCACTCCGCGGAGTGATAACCAACGTCGCCTCGTCAGCGTTCGTTTCGATTTCTGCAAAGTCACTTTGCGACAACGCGAATTGGACGTCATTACTTCCAAGTCGCAATACCAACTCATGCTCAGCGGGTCCAAGAGTGAAATCACGAACAAACACGGGCTGCTCACCTTCAACCACGCTTGGCATCTCCAAGACTTCTGCACCGCCGACGCGATACGAGAGAATCGTCTGGAGCCCATGGTGGTACAGGCCGCGATACTCGAGCCACGCTTTAGGCAACGGGCCATAGGCCCTTCCGTCTCGCCCGACCGGACGAGGATCGTCCCAAACTCCAGTCAACGGCTGTGCCCAGCCGGGACCAACCGGATTCTCGGTCAGTAGCTCGCCAACTAAACGATTGTGGGTGTTGTGTTGCCCATCGAACTGAATGCAACAATAGTCGATGAAGCCATCGCCGCTCCAAGCGGCATTCATGCTCATCGTATCGTGGTCGTAGACAACCCAGTGTCTCCCACGCGTGACACCGCCTGCTCCGCGGTCAAGGCGAACTGCGATCCCTTTATAGGCGTAATTCGGCGCTTCCCCCTTCTCAAAATAGTCGTCAGGGTTCGCCCACGGATTCTTACTCCGAGGGTTCTTGCCTAAGTCACGTCCGATGTTCTCACCATCATTATTAAACTCGATTTCATAGGTATTCATGAGCGAAGGACCGTAGTCCATAGCCACGTAGGGCTCGTACCGCGATGGCTCAGGCCCTTTTGTGTCGCCTTCGGGAAGACTGGCCAAGTAGGCTTGATCGATGGTCGAGTACAACGCTTCGTTATTGCCCTTAAAGTAAGCCTCACGAATGTAGTGGACCACATCATACTTTTGTTGTGGTACCATCCAGCGTTGTGCAACCATCAACCCTGCACCGTGCGTCAGCGTCTGGTACATCGCATACGGATCGTGGCCTTTCTTGAGTTTTCCCGTCGCGAATCGCGGCGAAGTCGGCAACGAACCCGCTTCGTCGTGAGTCCCGTGGCAATTCGCACAGACACGACGATAAATCTTTTGCCCTCTTTCAAAGGCCTCTGCATCGAGGCTTGCAATGAGGCCAGCATGATCGACCCTAGCTTCGTACTCCGGCAGCGGAGCCAGCGCGGTCATGGCAGGCGAAGGCTGAATCGACGCGGCGTAGTCGGCACCTCTCTCGGCGACCGTAAGTACATAGGCGGCCAAGTCGAGGAACTCTTGCTCCGACTGCAACTGATCGACGAGTGAATCGGGCATCGAGGAAAGTTTGGATTCCTTCAGTTCGACAATGTCCTCACGCTCGAACACGATGGGTTGGCTCGGATTGGTAGCGTCCCGGATTGCGATCGCGTATTCCGATTTCTCAGCCACGATCCCAGAGAAGGCACCATCGTCTGTGAGAATTTGCAGAGTCTCGTACCCCGGTCGAATTGCCTTGGACGGCATCAAAATCGACTCGAGCAGGTACTCGGGTTTTGGTGGCGTCTCCCATTCAACCAGGTTCGGCCCAAGCGGGGACACGCCAACGCCGGCTACATGGCACACGGAACATTGCACTTGCGGCTGGTGGAACAAAATCGCACCTTGACTCGGATCCCCATTCTTCAGTGCCTCGCTCACAAGCTCACTCAAGTCGCGTTTGATCAAGCGAGCCGCCAAACCACCCTGGCCGCTCACATTCTCAATGGCTCCGTCATTTTGCCGCGTTTCTTGCGCACGAAGAATCGCACCCGCGAAAACCACTGAGATACCGAGCACGAATCGAGCTGCAATTACAGCAAAATCGAAGCGTTTCCAATCGAATGCTACGCAGGAATATGCGCTGGTCGAGTCAATTGGTGTTTGTTGACGTGGACTTATTAAGGCCGTCATGTTGCTCCCTTTGCCCCCAAGCGAAATGAGTGAGCAATCAGTATACTCGACGTCCGGGATCGCATTCAGGCGACCAACACTCCCTGCGCACCATCGACATGCAGATCGAAGTAATCAGTGTCGAACGTCATCTATACCCACTCGAATCAAGCACAAAACATCAGAAAGTCCACAGCATGCCAACCGAACTTCAGATGGAACATTTTGCGATCAACACTCAAGATCCGGTCGCGATGGCAGATTGGTACTGCATGCACCTATCGATGAAAGTTGTTCGTACCGGTCCCGAACCCCACTACATGCATTTCCTGGCGGATGCCTCGGGCAAAGTCGTGATGGAAATTTACTGCAATCCGCCGGACGAAGTGCCCGACTATCGCAACATGAATCCGCTCACCCTGCACTTAGCGTTCTACACCGAAGACATTTCGAGCAATTGCGCACGACTGAAAGAGGCTGGTGCCGAGATGGTCGGCGAACCGTTTGAGACTCCCGATGGAGACCACATAGCTATGATGCGTGACCCTTGGGGATTTTGCATCCAGTTCTGCAAACGAGCTGTCTCTATGCTCTGAACGTTTGACTCACTCGGGCTGGCCTTGCTACAAGACGCACGCAAACCTTGGTGGCTGATGTCAAAACAACGAGCAGCCATTAGCCTGCCCGCTTGCAGAAGGCTACTCGTTTGCGGAAGCCTGCCCGCTTGCAGATGGCTACTCGCTCGCGGAAGGCGAATCGCTCGCGGAAGGCGACTCGTTTGCGGAAGACTGCTTGTTTGAGAAACGATGCGGGGGTTGTGAGTGAAACGTCGATTGCTCGTCGAGCCCCGCTTAGATTTCTTCGCCAGCAGACGAATTGAGTTCGAGACCGCCATCATCGCCATTCAAGCCGTCGGATGTGCCGTCGACTTCGGCTGGTTCAACGGTTTCGACTTTCCGCAATCTTTGCGAAGGTAGTTCTCCGCTGGCCGATTCGTTTTCTTCTTCAGCGTCAGGCTCAGGACTTTCAACGACCGGTTTGGCCTGCCCGTAGGTTACGGATTCGGAGGCTGCTGGTGCAACGGTCGGAGTCGTTGTAGACCAATTGCTGTAGCCTTGGCTGAGCGGCATTGAATAAGGATCGTAGAAACTCAAAACCACCGGTGACTGCACTGTTCGTGGAACCAGCTTGCGAACGGTATATGCCTCGTAGCGTGGCACTCTACGTGGCACTCGAACTGTCGTCGTGACCGACTCTGTTTCGTAGAATTGGATCGGAACCTCTTTCTCAACCGTTTCCAACTTGTAACTCGTTCGCGTCACAGTCTTTGGCCGGACCATTTCCTGTTCGACCCATTCGATACGGTCGACCGGTTCTTTGTTCTCAACCCGGCGTGTTACTGGACGTTGAGTTGTGTAAGGGACTCGGCGAGTCGCCTGCACGGCTTCCATCCGAGTTTGAGTGATGGGGACTTGCTGCTGGACCATCTCACTCTGCATCCGCGTGACCTGAACAGGCACTTGCTGCTGTTGAACTTGAGGCACCATCTGGGTCTGGGGCACAGCGACTTGAACAGGATTCGGTCGATACTGCATCTGGGCGAATGTCGAACCGGGGCTCGTATAAGGTACCCAGCCAAGACCGCCACGACGGTAGCCGAGATTCCCGAGCGCGTCAGCTTGATAGCCGCTTCCCAGCCACCTCAGACCGTACCGCGTGTCACCCGGCTGATGATATTGTTGGGCGACATACTGGCCCTGGTCTACGACTGCCGTCTTGTAGCTTGTTACAGGAGAGTAAGTTGTATACTGCTGCGTCTGGTACTGAGTCTCTGTTACCGGACGTTGCACCATATAGTTCTGTGTTTGGTAGGTCGTCTCTGTGACTGGACGGTAGGTCGTGTAGGCTTCTTCACGTTCGGCAGTTTCGGTTACATAAGTCGTTTCATCGTAACTGCGATCAACCCAATCGCGTCGACGGACAGGCTTCAGTACCGTGTACCGCTCCTCAAGCGTACTGGTTTCAGTGACCGGCCTCTTCACGGTGTACTTCCGCGTTTCGTACCGAGTCTTCAAGACAGGACGCTGCGAAACGACATCGCGTTCTTCGTAAACGGTATCGTAGACGACCCGCAGGCGTTCCTCGAGCTGCTCTTCCATTACCGTCTGACGCTGGACGGTATAAGACGGACCGCAAATCTGTGCCACAACGGTGGAACTACAGAACGAACAAAGACCAGCGATGATACACGCAGGCATTAGAGCAAATCGACTCATTACGTATCTCGGATGCAAGGCAAAAACCGTTCTTCCAATGCTGCATCCATGCGCGATCCTTCAAAATCTTCAATCCAGCGAAGATTTACAGGGAGTCTCTGACTCGCTTCTTCAAGTAGAACAAAGCGAGCTTCTGACAACTACTTTGGTACTCAACCCTAGTTTATGCTCGACCACAAAAGTTTTCCAATCAATCGCTCGCAATTGCCATCCTAGCCTTCCCAGCGGGAAACAGTCGCCAATCGAGACCACTACAAACGCAGTAGAGCGCGGCTACAAAACGTTGCCCTGCAGTGACTTAGAGTCGTAAACTACCTACACCTCCTAGTCGGCAAACCAGCTGCAACCGATAAGACCGGCGTATTTGCTGGCCGTGAAGGGTAGGACACTTACCGAATTACGGTATACGAGAGACGAGAAGATAGCAAAGACAAGCTGAACACTAATTCAGCTTTGGAACCTTTTTCAGAGTGCTGGCATTCCGAAATTACGGGTTAGGCAAGATTCCGCTGCAGGATAGAACTCCACATTAGTCTGTGTGGTTGTCCGTACGCTTGCCTGCGCAGCTCACCGGCCTCCAGCTGGGAGCCCAATTCCGTTCGTCAGCGGAGTATTGCGGAAACCGGCTGTCGCATCGAAGTGCTCGTAATCGTTCACCATCCAGCGGCCAGCATCTTCCATAAAGTACACGTGCACGAATCGAGGCACTCGGGCACCGCCCATTCCAGTTTCGACCGCCACTACGACATTGAACTCTGCGAGAGCAGTTCGAGGCGCGGTTTCGTTGCTCACTTGAATGGACTTGATTCGCGTGACCCGCGCATCACTAAAGGTGTAGCTCGGCAACTCGGCTTTCGCACGCCGCACACCCTCCGACGCGTTGGGATGAATGGCCGCATAGACCGCCTCCCGGTCGTTTCGTTGCAACGCTGAAGCAATCTCGTTCAGCCGAGCCGTAATCCGCTCCTTGTCCGTTTTGACCATGAAGCTTGTGGCAACCAAGATCGTTCCTAGAAGTACGCTACCGAGCATAATGAACAACGCGATACGCTGCACCAAACGATCGTTCACCTGAGTCCAAAGAACCGCGGCGATCAGGGCAACTACCCCGGAAAGCACTACGATCGTGGTCGGGCTCTCAAAGAGAATATCTCGCATCGGACGCTCCTTGTCTTGGCTCCCACCATAATTCCGGCCGTACCGTTCACGAGTGAAACAAGAAACGGAGTTGTCACGTCGCGAATTCTAGAGCGCCGATCCTATACGTCCGAAAGCCAGAACAGTAGCGGGAAACTTGAAAAGCAGATGAGTGACCAACCTGCGTCTGCAACCCAAGGGAAAGCAAACTACAAGCTAGCATAGTCGTAATTACGCAGGCCAAGTGCCTGTAGTTCACGAACTCCGAAATGCCAAATCGGTCCACCGCACCCAACGTATACATTGAAAAGCCCAGTTGCCCATTCCCTGCGTGCCCAAAATGAAAGCGACATCCAGAACTGCTCTTTGAACGTGAGCCCCGGAAACCGTAGCATTGGCAGTTAACCGTTCAATGACAGGTCGTGCCCATCGCGGAAGGATCCAACCATGCTCCTACAGTGTTTCCGTCCCATCGTTTCGACGTCAATTTCCATTCACTGCATGCTGCTACCAATTGTCTTTGCCGCGTTTGGCGCCTCCACCGTTTCGGGACAAGAGAGCCACAATTCAGAATCCCAAGACCGACAGGTACAAACGTCCGTTGATTCAAAAAGCCTAATAGAACTCGGGCCACAACAATCGACTAAGTCGACGATCGCGGCACAGCCCAAGACCACAGCGCTGCCATACAACCTTGAGTCGGTACGGCAAAAACTATTTCTACAACTCGGAGTCAAAGGGACTGAGGCGGATGCTTGGTTGGAACAGCGGATTCGGCAAACGGTATCGAGAGAACGTCGTTCAGCTAGCCATCAAGCCGGTACCGAAACACCTGCCCAACCGGAAGCGAAGGCAATTCAGGCGATCGATTTCGACGGCGAAGATTGCCTGATTACTGCATCTACGGAGCAGCACGCTCAGATAAAGAAGTGCTTAGACACGCTGCAGGAATACGGCCTTCGCCAAGTCGTCATTCAGACGAAAATCATTCGACTCGACAATGGAGCCTTCGAAGACCTACCGATCGACTGGACTCATATCGAATCGGTTTCCAAAATCGCCTCCGAATTGGTAAGACCAGGAACCACTTCTAGCCGTTCATCCAATGTCGTCCCCGCATCCTTCGAATCGGCAAAGAAATCGGAACCGAGAACTTGGCTTGAGGATGCCTATGCAAGAAAGCAAGCAGGCTATCGTCATTTGCCACCAAGCGAAGAATTCAAGACCCCGGAGCAACAGACCGCAAGCAACTGGACTCAAGCGATTTCCGTAACTGAGCGTTCCGCGCCGGTTCTATACACCTTGTTGGATTCACAACAACTCAACGGACTCAAAAAACACCTTGAGAGTGAGAACGACCAAGAAAAGATTCTGAGCCCCACCTTGCTTGTCTTCAGCGGGCAAACAGCCGAAGTTGGCAACTCTCGTGAACGTCCATTCGTCACAAGTATGAAGCCGTTTGTGTCGAAAATAGACGGCAACAATATCGTTCAGTTCCAGCCAAAAGTCCGCGTCTATCCGGAAGGAACTACCTTGCGACTTCGACCCGAACTTAGGTCGGATCACATTCAACTTGCTTGCGAGCTCAAAATCTCTGAAATCAAGTCAGTCGACACTTTCGACATGCCTCAACTCACAGGTCAAGGAGTCTTCACCGTCCAAATCCCTGAAGTCGCTTCAACTCAGTTTCGAAGCAAAATGCGAATTCCAATCGACTACAGCCTGGTAGTTTGCGCTCTAGAGAAAGACAACGACAGCAAGTCCGTAGCGACCCTCGTCATGTGCACTTGCAAAGTCCATGACTTCGACGAAGCCGAACGTCTTTGGAACCAGCAGAGCCAACACTAAACGTGAATTTCTGATGTCGCGTTCGAAAGTCTGACCAACGCCGGAAAAAGTCAATTGCATCCCCTTTCTAGGTAGCGTCAGAGGGCGACCGGTTGTGCTAAGGAGACGCGATTGGTTTTTCAAAAGACGATGAATGGTCGTGGATGATCTTCCAGGATCCGTCGATCTTCTTCCAAACTAACGAGAAGTTCCCTTGCGCAGATTCAGTGTCCTGTGTCTCCGACTCTGCAAACGTAAGTTTCCAACGTCCGAGCATGAGTGCGTGATCGGGGCCAAGTGCAGTTGTTTCTAGCTTGGTAAAAGCCAGCTGCCCCATCGCGTCTTTGGTCGGATAACGTTTTAAGTAACGATCACGCGTGGAATTCCAACCTCGCTGCGTTTCACCTCCGGAAGAGAAAGTCAACTGTTCACTCTTCCAGTAGGCACTCATGAAGTTCTCAATACTTCCGCCATTCCATGCCGCCTGCTGCTGCTTAAGAATTTTGACGAGTCCAACATGCAGCCTGACGGCCTCGGGAGCCTGCGCTTCTGCGGTGGCGGTTTGCCACGCTATGGCAGGGATTGGCACCCCAAGTAGAACAATTGAGAAGCAAGTCAGACAAAGAGAGATTGAAGCAAATGAGCACTTCGTAGAAATAGACAGCATGGAAAACGCGCTCCTCGATAAATCGGTGGTCATGCAAACCAAAGATCATAGCAGCTCAGACGGTCAAATTTTGTCATGCTTAGCGATAGACGCGAGCCCGTCGATGATCAAACCAGTTTCCAACGCCCAAGAAACAAGCAGCCGCTAAGAGAATCCAACCCGGCCACGAGACTGGCAAACAGACCCAGCAGAGGACGGCCAGTAGACACCAGTAGAGAAACGGGAAAGCGACGAGCGCGGCTAGAAACCGCTGGCGAAATCGAACACTGATCCAGATTCCAATCGAACAAACAGCGACGACCAAAACTGAAGCCGTCCATTTCGTGTTCGAATTCGATACCAGCGCATTCGACTCGAGCCTGCACCGATCACCCTCCACGCTGTATGCAACGGACCTGGAAATATCAACCGCGGCGGCTTCAGACGCAGACACGCTTCGGTCTGTTTGAAAAGTGGAGCGCTGTTCCTGCATCTCGCCTACCTTCGATGGCGAAGCACTCGATAATTGGAGCAAGCTCAGCACTTCTAACCAAGTGTCGCCGACGGAAACATCACCCGAAAAACCAAATTCCGGAACCGGAACAGAAAGCGTCAAACCTTTATCGAGCTCCAATCGATCTGGATCCCAACTTTGCGCGAAGGCGACACGTTCGGGTTTGGAGAGCTTCGCAATCCGCTCCGATTCACGTGCTACTAACTCTGCCCATAACTCCGCGCGCTGTACCATCCCGATACGGGCACGCGATGCATTACCAAGCCGCCATTCCGTGTCGCGAATTTCAATCGTAGCTATGTGCTTTTCAGACTGATCGGTTATTCCAGATCCGAATGAGGTCTTAAACAAATCGAAATCCCTGGACCGTCCGCCGGGCCCAGCTGTGTCCTCATCCGAAAAACGCCTCTGCCAAAACACTCTAACCGCAGAGGGTAACCTCGTGGGAACAAGAGCGACACGTACTACGCCGCTCTTTGTGCTGTCCACATCCAAGAGCCTCGAACCGTTGGATGCACCCAACACCTCAAGGCCTCCTGGATTGCTAAGCTCCAATTCAACCTCTTTTCCTGGCCGAATCCAATAGTCAACCCAACCAGTCACTCGTCTGTCCGCCACACGATCGACAACCCAGCTGGCACTGAGCAACGTCGAACTCTGCTGCTCTGCACTTTCCAAGTTCCAGGCGATCACTTGCGCCCCCGGGCCGGAGGGGTGCACCGAAACATCATCATTCAGCTGTGCTCGAAGCCGTGCCGCAGTTCGCTCATCGCCCACGATGGAGCTGGCATTTGGATCTCCGGTCGTGACCAACGCAGCCCCTTGGCTGTCCGTCCAGGCAACCGTCAGATCTTCCTCAATTCGTTTTGGCAGAACCAATAGTGGAAGACCCAGATCACCGCTAATTACTTGTACGCCCGGGATTTTGAGCCGCCCCTGCGTCTCTCCCCGAACCGATTCCACCACGGAAATTTCGCGATTCAGCGGAAACTGGAACTCGACACCAGACATCCCATCCTGGATTGGCACGAGCAGCAGTTGGCTCGAGTCCCCTCCCGTTGCAACCGACTGAAACGCAACATCAGAAGTCAACTGGGTCATCAAATCACGCGGGCAACTGAGCAAGAGACAGCTTGGCGGGGCATCCGCGGACTGCCAGGTCACATTCCAACGTCCTTCCCAATTCCCAACTGCGTCGCGTTGCACTTCGATGAACGAGAGCAGTTGGCTAGATTCAGCTCCATCCAAAGTAAAGCGGCACGTAATCTGATCCTTCAACATCGCATCTAATTGATGCGAGCTCAGATCGCCCACATAGTATTCAAACTCACCGGCCCGATCCTGTGGAGAAATCGCAGTCATAACTGCGAGAGAATCTGGCGAAGGTATCAACTCCGTAATTGAGCTATTAATTTGTGTCCTGCAAACATAACCAGCTCGGCAAAAGACGCTAACGCGTTCCAGCATCGCATCGACATCAGACAGTGTCGGTTTCTCAAGCGGGTGGGGCGCGTCCAACCGAATTTCCTTGTGGGCCGATATCCTAAATTGCGTGATTGCTCTTCTTGCATCGTCGAAGTAGATCGTAGCAGTTTTCTGATTGCCACGCCGATACTCCTGAAACACGAGTTGTTCTCCATCAGCCTCAACGGACTCAAGCGTCCACGGACTCGGGAGCGTTAACTCGGTCGTGTAGCTTTCCAAACGCCAGGGGTCATCGAAATCCCAAATACACTCAATGGAAGCTCCGTCTTGCTCGTAGTGCCAGTCGATGGATAGGTTAGTTTCGGCCATCTGTTGGTTGGTTCTTTGAACCAACAAAGGAGCGTTACGAGTCAGTGGCAGAAGATAGCTCTCTTTCCCCGATTCGAATCCATTACCCGATTCTTGAACGAGTGCAAATGAGTCAATCTGTTGCTGAACAGCAGGCCATTCAATAGGCAGCACGATGCCGGCAGCGCCTACCGGCAACCAGCCTTGCCCAAACTGCAAATCCCAAGGACCGTCTGCGGTCGATGACCAACTGAGGTATTGCTCCTCGTTTACTGTTAGTTCTTGGATGTAAGGTTGTGGCAAACGTAAAGACACTTGGTCAGACCCGCCTACTTCTGGAGGCCTTGCCAAGCTAAGGTCGATGACAGCGTCCTCCGCACCTGAAATACTCGGCTTCCAAACCACTTCGTATCGCCGTTTATTGCTAAGCGGCGGCCTGCTGCTTCGTTGCACCACAGCATCGCCGGCCTCTTTTCCAACGATCGCCCAATCATCATTGACGATGATGTGAAACTCTCGAGGCAAAGCCATCGGATTGGCAACTTGAATCAGTGATCTGCAACTGACATGCGATTCCGCGCCGTGAGCCCACACATGCGTTTTGGCACTTGATGCATCAAACTGGAATTGTCCAGAGTCTTTCCGCTGCCACTGAACACTCAAGAACTCAGTCGGCCCGAGCAAAGCCGAAGTTCTATTCTCGAACTCCACCTGCGTCCCTCTTGCGTTCGTACTGACGCGAAACGTGGGATCATGATTCACCACCAGATTGGAAGCCGCGATGGGAGGGATGCCGAAACGCAGAGAACCACCAGTCATATCAAAGTCGGGCTGAGCGAACCGAAAATAGAGCATAAGCTGCACCGGTCCCGACAACCTAGGCGAGAACACCACGCCATCTTCATCCTGTGTCAATTCTCGATCTGCTGCATCATCGGGTTCTCCGTTGATTTCGGCCTCGACTAACTCCAGCCCGGCGGTTCCGAAAGGGAATCGAATGGGTGCCAAGCTCACGCCTACGTCAATCTGATACGTTGCAGTGACCTCCGCCGCGAATCCAGTCGGAGCTTCCGGGTTTGCAAGACGAATTGAATACTCTGCCGATTGAATCCAACTAGCCGCTGACTCTCCATTAGCTTCGCCCTTTCGCCCCTCGAGCCTTCGGAGCAAATCCTTTGGCACATAGACTACCGAGCCGCTTACCGACTCGTCCTCATCCATCGGAATCAACAGTTCGAACAACTGCGGTGCGCTGGAAGTTGCGACACGCTCTGCTGCATCAGACACTCTTGTCCCAGGCTTAATCTGCATCGCCCGTTGGCCCCGCAATGATTCAAACGCTTTCGTAGACTGTTGTGCAGAGCAAGGCACGGCAGGAAGTCCGAGTAGTAAGCCAATCCAAAGGAGCGACTTCGAAAGTGATGCCATTTCACTCGGCGTCAATCGAGCGGCAGTAGAAAGTCGTTTTTGCTCGCTTCGCTGCGAGTCCAATACTCGATTTCGACTCACAGCCCAGCACATCCTACATAGAACACCAGACAGAACACCCAAACAAACTAAGCGGGCGAGAATCGAAAGCCCAGATGGCAACCAGAACCCAAAGAGCAAACCGATTGCGAAGCCCACCGCGACGAATCGCGGGTACTTTGCGAAGGTATGAAAGGCAATGAAAGCAACGAACCCAACCAGAATGAAAAGCATCGCTGCTACTCCCGACCGTTTCGCAATCCAGACTCCGCCCTCTCGCTCCTCAGGACTGAGACGAATTGTCGTCCAGTCTTCATCTGCCGCCAGTTCTGGATTCGTTGCATTCCCTTGGTTAACCAGACGATCGGCGTTCCCAATCGAACTCATTGTCTCCGAGTGTGGATGGACCCAACGCCACCAATCCGCCGGCAGCACACTTCCCATTACCGGAGAGCCACCCCGCTCTCTTCCAAACAGGGAAACCACTTGCCACGCGGATGGCAAAGTCAGGAAGTTATCCTCCTTCAGGACCGGAACAAGAAATTCCGGCGTATCCAGACGTTCAAAAGAGCTCCACCAACTCGATTCCCTCTGACTCTCGAAGCGCAGAGTGAGACTGATCTCCCCCGACTTTGGAATCGCGATCCTAACGATCGATCTCCTAGCACCTGTTGAGTCCTGAGCGTCGGGAGCTACTTCGGAAGTCACCTGTACCGCGTAGGCATTGATTGAAGAGTCCAGTAGTTTCCAACTAACGGGTATTTGAAAACTCGCTTGCTCGCCTTGCCGACCTCGGATTCGAAGACCTAGGTTATGCTGGAAGGTGTTCCCCGCGTCCATTTGGTGCCTTAGCCGAACCTGATCGATCCAAACCCCGCGTGCTTTCTTTACTGCATTCGCGGCGAACTCAAACACGCTGGCACTTCCGGAAGCGTCGCGGAGTCCGATCCAATCTTCATTCCGTAGAGCTGGTCCCACAATGCGTTCTAACTCAGATGTTTCGTAGCAAGCACTTGCCGGCAAAACCTCAAGGGATGCATACTGGGCTTGGCTGCGAACATTCGATTGATCCATCATCAACGACGGCAGCAGCAATACCGACTCATCGGTAACAGCCCCTTCGACTCGGGGGAGTTCCATCTTGCTCACCAACTCTCGGGCTCCCTGGCGATAGCCCCCGCCCTCGACGAGCAGCGTTCGCGTATCAGTTTCTGATACGGGCAAACTCGTTACAAACGAGTAGTAGCCCACTCTAGCACTTGGGCTCGTCGCCTCCTCCTCCGGCTTGATCAACGTCGCATCCACAGGAATCCGCTCACCGTCGACTAGCAAACACCAAGTCAATTCTTTTGGATCGCCAAAGCGTTGTGGAATGTGCACGACACTTCTCCGAGGCCCTTGCGCGTCCGATGTCAAATCAATGATGCAAGACATACTCAGTTCCGATGCCTCGACGTTCCCGGACCGAGCCCATTCCGTTTGCGGCCGCACAATCATCACGACTTTGCTTGAAACGAGTTCCTCTTCCGTCTCCAGCTCAATAGGAGGTAGTCGCCGACCATTGCCGATCAGAACGCTACCTGCACCTCCAAGCAATTCTCTTTGCCAATCTGGCATTTCCAGAAAGGAGACGCGGTGCCTCAGAAGCCTCTCCGTCGCCTTGAGACGCGACGTCTCATCCGCGCCGATTGCATAGAAATCACGATGATCAGCGCTGTCCACCGTGACGACGCGCGGCAAGTTCTGCTCCACGCCACGCGCCCTCGCATGCACCAGAATGGAGAGATCGAACTCCAACTCCGGACCAGCCGAAGACCAATTGACGAGCAACAAATCCTCGACTCTTCCGTTCCGCTCCTCCTGAACGCTTTTGAGATCCACAATACCACCAGACCTATCGCTAAGCGAAGCGCGGTCCAGGACCCAATCACGCGCAATCCGCAATCGAATCTCATTCGTTTTCAAATAGCTTGCCCGGACACGAACACCGCAGTCGGCACGCAATTCTTTCTGCCCTGAACTTCCTTTGCCCTGCGAAGCACCGAAGCTGAGACGGGTAAGTGTTTCAGCATTCAGCTCCGGATTCCTTGTGGAGAGAGTGGCCTCAATCTTCGGACACGTGCCACTCCAGAAACAATCCCAAATGAGACTTGCCGCAGTTGGACGGACTGCTTTTGAATCCAACGCCTCAGACTCACCTGAATTCTCTTCCGTTTCGCCAGAATCATTTCCTGCAGGACCGACAATCACCGGCCCACTATCTAAAGAAACTGGGCGCACAGTTCCGTGCGTAGCCCCCAGCGAAACCAAGTCGGTAAAAGAGTCCGAAACGACTCGAGTGCGTCCTACCATACAGTAGCTGTCGACAACCTCGATCTCCGGCAGTTCACGTGTCTGGACCGACCAGCCCGAAACACCGCCTCCAACTTCGTCCGCCTCTGATTTACTTACCGTTTCGATCATTAGAAGCGAGTTCCTCGACTGACCATCCGATGGTGTCAGTGCGAGTGGAGATGATGCGACCTTCCTCAAATCAGAATCCACGGTTAGATCTGAGCCGATTCCCTTTTCCTGAAACGCTGTACTGCCGGAACTCAGCTCTGACGCAACAATGAGATCGACCAGTTGTCGATCGGCCCCCATTCCAGGAATGGCCATCCACGTGACGGGTACATCGTTCAAAGTGACGCGCGAGATCTGCGTGCGTTTTGAAATCGCAAGCCGCAATTTCCGTCCAACAGCGTAGTCGGCCAGTTCGATTTGCGTCGTTTGCCGAATTCCGCTTTCACCTACAAAACACAAAGATTCAATTCTTGGAATCTGATGAGAGTATGGCGACGAAATTGCTTCGGCAGTATCTGACTTTTGCAATTCAAACGAAGACACGCCTCCTAATTCAACCAGCCACCAGTGCTGATCGTCACGAGCGTTGAGCGCTGCAATGGAGTCCTTAGGCCAGTCTTCTGGCAAATAGGCGGAGGGCATGGCAACTTGCCGAACCACAACACTCTCAGCATCTAAGGCCACCGTATTGGGAGTCTGGATGAGCATCCTTGCTCTAGTTGCGACCGGAATACGAACTTGAAACCGGTCCATTTGCTCTACTGCGTCGGCTCGGAGTGAAAAACCAAACCAAACCTCCGGTGAAGATTCCGTGCGAAGAACAAGCGAACCATCGGTACTGAAACGTTGAAGATCGAAAAGCTGCGGAGCTTTGACTCCAAGATTGCGAGCCCTCTTCAACGGCAAATCCAAGTTGCCAATCCATGTCGTTGAATCTTCAGCCACCAACCAACGCGATGAATCCGAGACCAAAACGCTGCCTTCCAAACGTGCAAGATAGATGGCCTCGGAAATCCCCTGCTCTATCTTGCCGCTGCTCGATCCTGCATTCTCCCGGAGCAGCTCGGTTAACCTTGATCGATCGACCAGTTCATAGCGATCTGGAAACACTCGAAGCGCAGACTTAATGTTCTCCTGCGGAACATAGACTCGCATTACTTCCACATCAGAAACAGAGTTTGGGCCCTGCGCTCTCAATGTGGCTTCGAGCAGGAGAGAAAAGCCGATCATCAGCACTGCAGTTCGAAGAAGGCCTGCGAGATGCGAAGACCATGATATTCCTATATCGCTAGATCCAGGGAAATTTCTCACGTGCATTCATCGGCTCCCATCCGCTGTGACAACCGCTTCTGGTGTTTTTAGCCGAGATGATGCGTTTTGAATCGTCGATATTCGCTCACTGCCATCGGAGGAGAACCGCGAGGAAAAAACACTGCGACGGCGAAGTCGGGATTCAATCGCTGAATGCGTCGTCCAGATCAAAAGAACCAGCGACATCGCAATGGCTGCCGTCTGTCCAAGAAGGACTGCAATATCCGGCGAGACGATAGCCACGCCGAAAAGTAAGCCCAACCCTACTAAGAACGCTGAAGGTCGCCGAAGCCAGGCGAAGTTCAGAAACAGGGTCGCCAACACGATCACGAGAGCCCCAACCGGAAACCACAGCACCGATCTTGCAATCACAAGTGCCTGTATGTCCTGTGTCTGCCCCGGACAACTCAACAAATAGGTATTGAACGAGGATGGGATGCGTTCCGGAGTCGCACGCATGCGACGCACCAGAGACTCCTCAGTCACACTGCTCTGGCGTTCCCAACAAAAACCGTTCCAATCCCAACGCCACTCCGGAATGAGATTGCCAGAATTCCAGGCCAGGTGTAGCGATCGCGGCGTAGCGAGTTGCCAATACAGCCTCCCAACTTTCTCGGACGTGAGGATTTCCGGCGGCTGAACGGCAAGTGAAGTCCAGTTTTCCAAGCGAGTTCGGACGCTATACAGAATCTCAAGCACCTGCTCAGAGTTTTCCACCCCTTCGCCCAGTGGAATGGTAAACGTCTCACTCGATTGGTCGTATCCAGCCGATTCACTGACTTCGACACCGTCCACAAAAATACGCGGCGCGGGACGCACACTGGCTTCCGGAGGGAGCTTAAGCAGAGCCTGTTTGGCTGAGCTGCGGATAATGGCAACGAAACGATCCTGCCGCTCAGTCAGATTGGCCGTTGTTTGCAACCAACTATCAAGCACGACCAACCCAGTCGACCCACTCGTCGCATCAGCTTTCACACGAATGGGCAGTTCCGCCAACGAGGCCCTCAGTGCGACCAAGTCCCCGCGCATCAGCGGAAGCCACGTTCCATTGGGGTCCCGTTGTACCGAAATTTGCTTGTCACTGGCGTGGCTTAGTGTGCGGCGCACGAACCGAGCTGACTCTCCGATCACCAGTCTTCCGAGCGGTAACGAAGTCTGGTTCAATTGCCCATTGAGCTCATCGTCCTCACCTCCAAACCGCTCCACTTGATGCTCTGTCAGGACGGTCAAACTCGATTGTCCGAGCACAGGTGCAATGCCCTGAAGACGAAATATTCTTCGCCCATCGGAACTTCCATTCTGTGAGTCGGAATCGTCAGGCGATTCCAGTTCGTCATCTCCAAGCTCGCTAAATCTCGCAGACTCCTCTGCGTAGACGAGGTCTCCATCGAGATAGAAGATGGGATCCGACCATTGGCCACCGCTCTCGAACTCGACTTCCAAAGTTCGGAGCGCATCGTTTGCGACTTGAAGCTGAAAATCTTGCTCCACCGTGATTGAGCCTTCTTCGTAGCTCAATTCAATCGCTTCCTCCACCACGACAGTTTGTGGTAACAAGGCCGCCGCGCCACGCCAGATAGGAGTCACACTCTGCGATTGGAAGCGATAGCCCAACGACGCTCGCGTTGCCGTCTCGACGTCGCCTTCAATCATCAAAGTCTGCGTTTCCTCGGAGATCGCGTCGGGCAAGAGTCCTTCGGATCGCGGATCGGACCACTCCAAGAGAACTCTACCAGACGGATTCACGACCAATGTCCCAGAGCCATGAACCAATTCCGAACTGGGATCCAGCCGAATCTTGGGAACAGCGAAATCGATCTCTCGATTGCCCGCATCCCAATCTGCCTCTGCGGTGAATCGCCAGATCTGACGAACCCTTCGCTGCCCGACATCGTTAGCCGAATCGAAGTTCGGAACGGAAAATCGATAGGAAGATTCCGTCGTGGATTCACGAATTTGGATCGTCTCTCCCGTTCCCAGAACCCCATCGGCGGCCTCAAAACTGACAGCCGTATTGTCTTGCGGCACCCAACCATCAAAGCTCAGCTCAAGAGCTAAGGTTCGTAGATTGGCATCAAATGTACACTCCAACCAGCCGGTCATTACCAGCTTCGATTCATCCACAACGACGACGTAGGTTGGTCGCACCGTAGGGATCGACTTCTCCTCTCGGAACAAGAGTTTAAGGCGGAAGTCCTGTTCCGAAAATTCAAATAGCAATCGCTGGTTTGCAAATGCGTCTGCTAGGCGAGTCCGCTGACTGAAACGAACCGCTTCGAGCTCCTCATAAATCACGTTCAACGAAGCCGGACAAACCAACTCCACGCGACCTCGGTGCACATCGACGTTCTCAATCTTGAGTCCTTCGAGCCACGTTTCTAAATCCCCGTCACTTGATAATCCGGATGGCCCGCCGAGCGGAGACCACTCCCATTCAAGGCGCAAATCAATTCGAGGGTGCTCAGCAGGATCCAAATTCTCTACCAGTATTGAATCCCCTTCGACCGAAATCTGGTAGCTATCGAAATCGTCTTCAGGGTAAATCCCCCACCTCGCACTATCCGGCTTCGTGATCCGAACCGTTCGCGTGTCAGCGCTCCCGAACCAGCGAAGCGTCAGATTAGTTTCAGCCGTCCATCGTTCGTTGGCTATCCCAACCTCAAACCGAGTTTCGCTTTCAGCCTCAGTGGCCCCAATACCGACGACACTAGGTCGATTCCTCCACGAAAGTACACATTCACCTCCGCGTGTACGAATAGTCACCAGCACGCCGTCTTCCAACTCCTCGCGTTCTACGACATCCTCCATACGGACTCGCTCGTCAACACTTCCGAGTGGTAACTTCACGCGCACAACGCAGTTCTTCGGAGGCAACGAAACACGGACACTTTGGCGCCCGGATTCTACGCGGACGCGTGATTTCCCCTTGAGTTTTATCGAGGGTGTTGCATCTGTGTCCAATTCTTCAACCAGTCGCAAAGCCCAGCGATAGCCGCGTTCGTCGGCGCTCAAACGTCCCTGCACGTCGTCAGGCAATTTCTGAACAACGGGCTCATCACCAATCTGGCAGCTTCCCAGAGCGAGTGGCACGACAGCTTCCGAGACTCCAACGTTGAGTCGCACTTTGTAGTTCGCTTCAACCCGAGCGACCGCACCGTTGACCTCGACGTCGACTGAGATCTCTTCAAAGGAAAAATTCTCGGAGCGTCCTTGCCGTCGCAAATAGTCGCGCAGAGAGATATCAGGAACCAGCTGCAAATCACCAGAGTCTTCTTGCAAATACATCTCAGCATCAATGGGTGACGTGTACTCGCTGAGCGGATCCGACTGCCGATTCAACGGTGGATCTTCCTCTTGGGCCTGAGCATTCGAGCCGCAAAAGATTGCGATGATCGCCAGCAAACCAAACCACACGGCGGCACAATACCGTTCGTTAAGCCGAGTCGCGAACGGGCGACTCACCCGTGCGATGGGACGTTTGCCGCGTACGGTTCCGTGCGCGCATGAAGCCGCTGAATCAAGCCCTGAGGCCAAATTGATCTCCCCGCAGATGACACTCGGTCTCTGCGCAGAATCTACACGTTGTCCGTCTTTCACCATCCAGATTGGCCTAGGCAAAAAAGTGAGACTTATAAAGTGGACGTACCAGCCAAGTAGCCGACAAATCCAAAGCAGACCGTCAAATCCAAAGCAGATCCGCTTCTGTGCGAGCGATCAGACTCCGCGCGATTCATGAATCATCAGCAGCCCGCGCAACGATCTCACCAAAAAACAAAATACACGTTTAGAACAGCAACCTTTTCGACAAAGTGCGGCAACGACAAACTCGTCGCTCACCAACGCAAACACCTTTGCCATCTCCTCTATGTTACGCAGGTCGCAAACTCATTTGAACTGGAAGCAGCCAACTCGGGAAGGAATGAAGGCTGACATAATCGCTATAACTGCACCTCGGATCGTGGCAAGAAGACCACCAGAAAGTGGAAGGCACCTATGAAACTTCGTCAGAACTGGAAATTCGGCCGCTCAAAGCGAGCTGCTCTGGACGCGTTTTCGCCGCAGTACCAGGAGGCTATCTTCCTGCAATTTTTCCCTAGATTCCAGCGTGAATTCACGACACTCAGCCATCTCGCCTGAACCGCTGCCCAGGACAGGCGACAATGCACCCGCGCCGCCCATCAGTTTCGGTGCAATGAAGATGTGAGCTTCATCGATCAAGTCTGCATCATTGAGACTACCAAGCAATTTCCCGCCTCCTTCGCAGAGCAGGTTTGTGACTTGACGCTCTGCCACCAAGTACCGGAGTTGCTCACGAAGCCGATCTTCACGAATACGCTCCTGGCTAATGTGAACTCCAACACCGGCGCTGCGTAGATGAGCAACACGGCTGGCATCCGCCTCTTCTGTCGCCATTACGAGCGTTGGTACCTCGCAGGCGGTCTTCACCAGTGCGCTGTCCAACGGCAGGCGAGCTTCGGCATCCATGACGACGCGTAAAGCTGTACGCAGTGGAGCTTCGCAGCGAGCAGTCAAGCGAGGATCATCGGCCAATGCTGTTCCGATACCCACGACGACCGCGTCGACTCTGCCTCTTAACACTTGCACTCTCTCGCGGCTCTGCGAACACGAAATCCACTTGCTCGCCCCATCCTTCGTTGCGATGCGACCATCGATGGTCATCGCCCACTTGGCGATCACCCAGGGTAGCCCTGTTTCTTGCACTCGGAAGAAGGGCGCATTGAGCGATCGCGCCTGGGTTTCGAGCACTCCGGTCGTGATTTCAATACCCGCACCGTCGAGTTCGTTTAAGCCTCCACCGTTAACCTGTGGAAATGGATCCGAAACCGCAACTACGACTCTTCGTGCTTTCGCTTCAATGATCGCGTCTGTGCAAGGAGGCGTTTTACCCTGATGACAACAGGGTTCAAGCGTGACGTAGAAAGTGCAACCGGCCAATTCAGCACCGTTGCCGCGCTCAATACAATTCGCGATCGCATTTCGCTCGGCATGACTTTCCCCAAAGCACTGATGAAAACCTTCTCCGATCTTCTCACCATTCGAATTCACGATGACGCAGCCCACCATCGGATTCGGCTCGACCGCACCCTGCCCCGTCGATGCGAGCTGCAGAGCAGCTTGCATCCAACGTTCATCTTCGTCTTTCTGCATGCCGAGAACCAGATTGCCGCTCATAGCTCAGACATGAATTAGCTACCAGGTAACCAGAGTTTGTTTTCGCCATCGCCTGAGGCTGAAGGAGGTGCTGCCGGCTCTTGGCCCGGAAGAACGAGGCCTCCGTCCGATTGCTTTGACGCCGCATTCTGCATCATCTTCATCGCGAGTCCCTCGTCGGCACCACCTCCGCCGCCGGGTTGCATTCCTTGCGCCTGCATCGCGTACTGGAGGAAGCTCATTAGATAAGGATCCTGCGGGTACTTCTGCACTCCGTTCTGCAAAACCTCACGCGCCTCTTGCTCGCGGCCAACGGCTTGCAACATGGTCATCTTCTGAATAACAACTCGACCCACCGGAGCATTTACCTTCGACAGAATCTCTTCCATCTCGTCACAAAGGCTTAACCGCTCATCGATACTCGGCAGCATGCTCAGCAAACCAGATATTGCTGCAACCTGAAGCTGTGCATCGTCTTTTAGCGATTCACGACTCCTTACCTGCTGTGCACAGCGATAGAAGACACGCGAGGCACCCATGCTCATCGACCGAACCGTCAAACCGCGAACCTGCGAGTCATTCAGCTTCGCCACGTCCACTCGATCCATGTCCAGTGCAGTTGGCAGCCTGAGCGATTCGGCTTCGGCTTCAATATCGACAACCGGACGCTCAATTCCGAGATCTTTGTAGATTTCACCGACGACGTCACCGGCTGTCACTACGGATTGTTCGCCTTCCAGGTGGTATAGCAAACCAATCAACGAAGCTCGAAGTTTTTCATCATCTGCGGCTTCCTTCGGTGTTGCTCCATCGAAGACCGCAATGGGCATATTTAGGAAGTCATTCCTCAGTTGCTCCGCTCGCTCTTCAAGAGTCAGCATATCCTTGCTGTTGCCGACGATCACATGCGGACGTCGCAAGAACTCCGAATAGACATTCTCCAAAGGCACTTCCGCACCTTCCACGTCTTTCCCGAGATTCAGCAGCCCCAATACCTCATCCACTATCGCCTGATAGTCAGCGAAGAGATTCGCGATGAACAGCACTCGAGCCGGCTTGTCGGTTTGCTTGCCGAACAAGATGACTGAACCGACGGAAGAGGCGATGACACGCTCGCCCGAATCTTCGCCTTCGCCATTCATTGGCTCACTGAACACACTGAAGATTCGCTTCGCAGCGACTTCATCACCGACCATCATTCCGTAGTAGTTCCGGACTTCTGCCATTGCTTGGCTGTCTGGTGCTTCGACGTTGCTGTGGGACAACATCGCCTGCTCGATCTCATCTTCCGAATCAACCTCGCAGTAACGCAACGTCATCTCGCACTGAAGCGAACGGCTCTTCGGCTCAATCTCAAGAGCAACTGCTGTGAAATAGGCACGATCCTCGGCGGACACTTGCAAGTTATCGGCGAGCTTCTTGGCGGTTTGGTATGCCCCCGATTGATCCAGTTGAGCACACTGTGCTCGAAGCAGATAACTCATCGGCCCCGGTTGGTCGGGAAAATCCCGCAAGATCGAACGTAGCTTCGCTTCGGCTTGTGAATAACGGAAAGTCTTCGAAAGTGAGACGACCTCTGCCATCCGCTCTTTCCACTCGACCTTCCCCGAATCCTCGATGATTTTCGTCGGAGCTTTGGCAAGTAAGTTAATCGTCGGGTCAACACCTGGCGCGTCGTCTTCTGGGCGATCCCCGCTGAGAGTGTTGTAGATGTCGCTCCAATAACCAACGAGCGCGAGCTTCCCATCAGCGGCCAGGGCCTGCATCAATAGCTTGATCGCGGTCACCGTTAGCGCGGGCAGACCTTCCCGACACTCACTCATGCCCGCCAAAATGTAGCGCGCCGTATTCTCAACCGGCTCGTTCTCCAGCGTGCAAGCAATCGCCTTCATCACTAAGCTCAGCGGGTTATCCGGCTTCAATTCATTAAAGCGATCAGCCGTCTCCTTAAAAGTCTCGTACTCCTGAATCGCCAGCGTGATCTCGCCTTTCAAAGCGAGCAACCAAGCCGCGTTGGGCGTTTTCTTCAAAAGCTGATTGATGCGATCAACAACAGCGATATGCTGTCCGCCTTCGACCAGCTTCATAATTTTTTCGTACTCCTGCGGCTGCTCAATGCACTTGCAAAATTTGATCTTCTTGCCGCTACCACAGGGACAGGGTGCATAGTGGTCGAATGCCATGAGTCGTTTTCTTTGATCGTATCGGTGTGAGAAGTGATTCTAAATTCGACGCCGATGTGAAATCCGCGACTAAATCGAAATCTGCGTTGTTCGTATTGAAAGAGCGTAGCCCAGCCAGAAGTCTATCAGACTCGCTTAGAATCTGCGACGCTCCTTTGCCCCTGGGACAGGTGCCGTCAACGTGCAAAACTAGTGCGATAGCAAGGCGCTGAGGCCGATTTACCAGACGAGACCGGCGAGTTTCCACAGCGCGAGCAGCGCAACGGCAGTGACAACGAGAATCGCATTCGCTTGCTGGCCTCGCGTCAACCTCGCTTCCTCCGACCGGTGAAGTGCCGCCCAAAGTACGACGCCAGCAATAATTGGCAACATCAAACCATTCGTCACTTGTGCGACGAGAATGGTCTGCGCGGGGGCACTGCCAAACAACAGTGCGAAGCTCGCCCCAGCAATGCACGTTCCAACTGCGATCAGCCGAAACCGCAACAGGTGCTCTTCACGACTCCAATGTAACACTCCGCAAATGGCGTAGGCGGTCGCCAGCGGTGCAGTCAAAGAACTTGTAAAGCCGGCTGCAAAAAGGCCGATCGAAAAACATAGTGTCGAAGCGTTCCCGAAAAGTGGCCGGAGCTGTTCGGAGATATCGCCGACTCCGTCCAACGTTTCTTGCTGAAAATAGAACGCGTTCGTGGCAGTCAACAACACGGACGCCGTCACTACGCCTCCCAGTGAAATCGACAACAGTGTGTCCAAACGGGATTCGGACAATGCGACGGATCGATCGACGCCTTCCCAGTTTGATGCCGCGCTGCTTGCGTGCAAGAAGAGATTGTAGGGGACGATCGTTGTGCCCACTAAGGCGATCACTAGTGTCACACTTTCGGCGGAAAACGTGGGCTGCATTGCAGTGGCAAGCAATTGACTCCAAGACTCCGTGGTTAACGGTACCGCAACAATGAACGCGAGGCTGAGCAGGCAAACCATGGCAATCAAAACCCACTGAAGTACCCTCAGCGTTCCCGCCCAAAGCAAAGCCATCGCAAGGACACTCACCAACAAGACCACCGCCTTCGATCCGAAGGGCAACAGTACTCCTGCACCCGCCGATGCACCCACCAGGTTGCCAGTCTGGTAGGCGGAGTTGCCAATGCCCATCGCAGCGATGACTAAGCAAGCGATAGGGACGAACACGGCCGATCCAGAGAATCTTGTGTAGAGAAACTCTCCAAGCCCGCACCTATTCAAAATACCAACGCGCGCCGCTAAGTTCTGAAGCACGATTGCTCCGAACACGGAGACGACGATGGTCCACAGCAAGCCTGTGCCAAACTCCGCACCCGCTCTACTAGCCATCACGATGGTACCTGGTCCAATAAAGGCGGCAGTCACCAGCAGCCCTGGACCGATCCGCAAACGTGGTTTGCGATTCGCATCGGAAACCAGATCGCCATGCTGCTCGGATCCAGGGTCGTTCTTCTCGGAGTCAGCTAAGTTCAAGTTCTTCGTTCCCATCGAATCGTGTGTAGCAGAGCGAGCACACAAGAAGCGGACTAGAGTGAGTTCACATCGCGGCTCGAAGCGATGTATAGAATAGCGTTAATTGAATCGCGTTCGGTCATCGAAATTTCGAGTAGGGCGGCAACGCGGCTGCTCGCTGATCCTCGAAGCTCTCCATAGACGGTTTGCTTATGAATCACACTCAAAATGATCTACTCAACGCCTACTCACCACCGAACGAAGAAGCGGTGGGACCTGACGAAGAACCGCAGGCAGAACTGATCTTTCGCAGCGGATTCACGCTCGTTGTCCGAACGGGGGCCAAGTTCCCGGCACGGTGTTTCGAAACCGGTGAGCCGACACGACGAACCGTGGAATGGTCCCATGCGTGGCATCCCTATTGGGTCAATTTACTGCTATTCTTGATCGTACCTTACCTGATCGTCGCACCACTCGTCTCGCATCGTATTCAGTTCGATGTCCCGATCAGCGATCCAGTCTGGGAGCGGCACCGCAAAATGGTCAAACTCGGAATCTGCCTGATGGCCCTGTCCGCGATCCTCTTCATTGCATGGCTACTATTCGCCCTCGGAAGTCTATCGAGCCTCTCGCTACCCGTGCTACTCTTATCCGTCATTGTTGGCGTTATCGGACTGCTGCTGAGCAGTCGCGATCCAGTGCAATTGCGCGTCACCACCATCAAAGAAGGGCTATTGTTCCTCGCCGGCGTTCACCCGAACTGCTTACGAGGCCTCCCCGAGTACCAAGGCAGAATCTAGACGCTGCCATGCAAAACAAGCACCTCGATGAATAGGAACAGCTTCAGCGAACGAGAAATCTCGAGTCGGCGCTGCGCACTACTTGATCGCTTCCTCAGGCTTAATCTCTTCGCCTTCCCACATCCACTTCCCGTCCTCCTCCACAAGCAACCGCTGCGCACTGCCGGGAACTGGAGGAACGCTCATTTGCGGAAGCCATCGCGATAGCGACTTCTTGATCGTCGCATGCTCGGGGACCGCTGCGATATTGTGCCACTCGTTCGGATCTTCCGTCAGATCGTAGAGTTCTTCATCGCCATTTGCGTAAACGATATACCGCCACTCTTGGGTTCGAACTGCGTGGTTCCCTTGGTTGTGAGTCGTTACCGCAGGCCGATCGCGAACGGTCGTTGAATCGCGAAGCTGAGGCCCGAGGCTTAATCCTTCTAAGCCCCCTTTGCTGGGAAGGCCCGCAAGCTCAAGCAACGTCGGATAGATGTCCAACAGTTCGACTGGTGAATCGCATGCTTGCCCACCCGTCACGCCTGGACCGGCAAACATCAACGGAACTCGTGTCGATTCTTCCCACAGCGATTTCTTGCCGCTGATTCCCTTCTCCCCTAAGTGCCAGCCATGGTCAGACCAAAGCACGACCACGGTATCGTCGCTGTGCCCACTCGCCTCGAGCTGTTCCAGAACTCGGCCGACTTGCGAATCTACGTAAGCCGTGCTCGCCAAATAGGCTCGGACGATCGGCTTGAGTTGCTCATTCTCTCGAAGCCAACTCAACCTTGGCTCTGGAATTTTCCAGTGCGTGTACCACGAGAAATCTGGAGTATCGTCCCGATCGCCCTCCAGAATTGTGGGCATGACTAAGGAGTCCAGTGGAAACATGTCAAACCACTTCGGCGGAGCATACAAGGGAACGTGTGGCAGGAAGAATCCTGCCGCTAAGAAGTTCGGCTGATCATCGCTCCAACTATCAATCTGCTCACAGGCCCAAGTTGCGGTTTTGTAGTCACCTCGATCTTCGTCGTTGTGTGGAAACGTTCCCCAATCCACAAGCGGATGATTGCCCATCGGAGTTGTCACAATTTTCTTCTTCGGCTTCAGGCCGACTAGATCGCGTGGCCCGTACGCAATATCACCCGACATGTACGCTTGGCTGCCACCGTGGTAGATCTTTCCCGTGGTAGCAACACGATAGCCGTTTTGCAGAAAGTACTCTGGAATAGTCACGGCAGATTTAAAGTACGACAACTTGCGAAAGTTCGGCTGTAAGGCGTAGATACCAGTTGTACTGGGACGCAACCCGAGAAGCAGACTGGTCCGCGAAGGATTGCAAATCGGCGCGTTGCAGTGTGCGCTCGAGAACAGCGTGCCTCGCTGAGCCAACGCATCCATGTGCGGTGTCTTCGCCTGAGGATGCCCACCAAGGCAGCCGATCCAATCGTTCAGATCATCAACTGCGATGAACAACACGTTGGGTCTTGCGGACTCAGCCTTCGCTGGTTCAGCAGCACTGGCCATTCGCAGAGAAGTTGAAGCGACCAAGGCACAAAAAAACACTAGCGTTGCAACACTGACTCGATGGCTCGCAAAACTTGTGAATACGCGGGTAGGATTCTTGGAGTGCATTGAGTGCCGTTCCATTGCGTGAGAGGAAACGCTTGGCCAACGACGCGTCGCTTGGCAGGCCACTATCTGAAGGTTCGTCAATGTAGACGCTGCAAGCCCCAGAAGCAAACTCGCAAGCCGCGCCGATCGGGTTGCCGTTTCCATATCGTTCCTTCGATCTCAGCACTTCCCGCTTTACAAAGTGAATGGACGCAGTCCTTTGCGACCTGATCCTCCTTGAAATCGCTCCAACGCTACCTTATCTCGACGACGCCGAAGAACAGATCGCCTCGCGTCCTCACCCGTTTTGCCCGGCTCACGCAGTCGCCGGAAGTCCCGAAGAGCTTGGAGATGCAAGTGATTTTTTCGTCGAATGGAAGTGGGATGGGATTCCCGGACAAGTCATCCGGCGCCGTAGCGAAACTTACCTTTGGTCGCGTGGCGAAGAGCTGATGGAGGGACGTTGGCCAGAGATTGAACAAGCGGCCTCTCATTTGCCGAACGGCACGGTCATCGATGGCGAAATTTTAGCCATGCACGATGACCAACGCATTAAGAACACGGAGTTATTGCGGCACGATACTTGGCAAGACTACGCCGCCCTCCGGAGTAATTCGCGTGAGCAAAACGCGTGAGCAAAACGCGGAGGGCTTGATGCTGAAAACGCGGGATTCAAAATACGACGTCGGACGTGTGCTCGGCACCTGGTCGAAATGGAAGATCGAGCCCTATACGATTGACGCGGTCATGATCTAGGCACAAAAAGCACATGGCAGACGCGCGAACTTGTACACGGACTACACTTTTGCACTCTGACAAAAGGATGAACTAATTCCATTTGCCAGAGCCTACAGCGGCTTGGACGATAGAGAGATGCGCGAAGTCGACGCTTGCGTGCGGAAGAATACGGTTGAGTCGTTCGGGCCAGTGCGCAGTGTCAATCCAGAGTTAGTCATGGAGCTGGCGTTCGAGGGTTTACAGCGCGGCACTCGGCACAAGAGCGGCGTCGCAACTCGATTCCCACGGATCCTGAATTGGCGCAAGGACAAGAAACCCCAGGATGCAAATCACTTGCCCAAGTTACTCGATCTGCTGCCCCAATGACTGAGCTCGCGCAAACATCCACAAACGCTTCGACACCCACTCCCCCGAACGCTTCCATTACCGCCAGTCGCCAGGTAGACGAATATTTTGCAGCTATCGGCTGGAAACCCTTCCGATTCCAACGCACTGCTTGGCGGGCTTTCCGCAATGGGCAATCAGGAATTGTTCATTCAGCCACCGGAACCGGCAAAACGCTTGCCGCATGGATGGGTCCGCTCATCGATTGGTTAGAAAAGAACCGAGATCGCACCCGCTGGAATCCAAAGAAGCCGCCGCCTCTCTCCGTCCTCTGGATTACGCCACTTCGGGCTCTGGCAGGTGACACCGAGGAATCGCTCCGAGCTCCCCTCGACGGACTCGGTCTTCCCTGGAGACTCGAATCACGCACGGGTGACTCAAAAGCTAGCCTCAAAACGCGACAGTTGAAGAGACTCCCGACTGCGTTGATCACAACGCCGGAGAGTCTATCGCTCTTGCTCACGCACGAGCGCCTCAGACCACAGCTCGCCGGCCTGAGCGCGGTGGTTGTAGATGAATGGCACGAACTGCTAGGAACGAAACGCGGCGTGCAAACGGAATTGTGCCTAGCGCGGCTGCGACAACTCAATCCCGAACTCCGAACCTGGGGCTTGTCAGCAACTCTCGGTAATCTCGACCAAGCTTTGGAAGTTCTCATAGGATCAAAGCCGTCGGTTGCCTCCGCCAAGCTAACCCGCAAAACGGCACCAACCCAAGATTCAGCAGAACAACCTAGTCCGAAGGCCAAACCATCAGTCCAAACACCGGGCGAACAACCGGCACGCGTCATTGCTGGCTATCGCAAGAAGAAGATTGAATTCAGCTCTCTGCTTCCTGAGCACATTGACCGTTTCCCCTGGTCCGGCCACATCGGAACCAAAATGGTTCCGGAAGTTGCCAACCGGCTTGAGCAAGCAGCTAGTGCACTTGTGTTTGCAAACACGCGGTCTCAAACAGAGATCTGGTATCACGAGTTGTTACGAGCACGCCCCGATTGGGCCGGACAAATCGCACTTCACCACGGCTCACTGGATACGGAAGTTCGCAAGTGGGTGGAAAACGGACTCCGCGAAGGTCGCCTGCGGGCAGTCGTCTGCACCAGCAGTCTAGACCTTGGCGTCGACTTCACCTCCGTCGATCTAGTGATCCAAGTGGGCAGTCCCAAGGGTGCTGCGAGGCTGCTTCAACGAGCGGGCCGAAGTGGTCACCAGCCGGAAGCCACAAGTCAACTTGCCTTTGTACCGACCAATGCAATCGAGTTGATCGAGCTATCCGCGGCTCAGGCTGCGATTCGCGATGGCTATTTGGAAGGCCGAATTCCGCTTAACAAACCGATGGACGTGCTTACACAGCACCTGGTCACCGTCGCCATCGGCGGAGGCTTCCGGTCCCAAGAAATGCTGGAAGAAGTTCGCCGCTGCCACGCCTATCAATCGCTTACGGATCAGGAATGGCAGTGGGCTCTGCAGTTCATCACTCATGGCGGCAATAGCTTGCAAGCGTATCCAGATTTCAAACGTGTTGTGATTCAGGATGACTGCTACACCGTCGAACAGAAACGCACGATCCGCGACCATCGACTAAATATTGGCACGATCGTGTCAGAAGAGTCCATGCGGGTCAAATATCTAAAGGGAACCACCCTGGGCTCTACCGAAGAGTCGTTTCTCTCCAAACTGAAACCAGGCGAGAAATTCTTGTTTGCCGGCCGAGTTTTGACGCTCGCTCGCATCCAAGACAACACGGCTTATGTTCGCCGGGCAACTGGGAAGCCTGATACAGTGCCGAGGTGGATGGGTGGTCGGATGCCGCTTTCGTCAGAGCTGAGCCAAGCGTTGCGAATGAAGATCGAAGCGGCTTCGGATGGCGTTTTTGGAGACGTGGAAATGCGACGTGTCGAGCCGCTGATGAAGATCCAGGCCAAATGGAGCTTGGTGCCCAAATGCACTCAGTTGCTGATCGAACAAGTCAAGGTCCGAAGCGGATACCACTTGTTCGTCTTTCCGTTCGAAGGCCGCCTGGTCCATGAAGGCCTGGCAGCCTTGTTTGCCTATCGCATTTCGAAGATCGACCCGCTGACCATCTCAATGGCTTGCAACGACTACGGAATCGTTTTGCAGTCGCCGCAACCGCTCCCGATAACGCAAGCCATCGAGCAGGGCCTCTTCCAATCCGAGCAGCTCGAGGCGGACTTGTTCGAGAGCCTGAACGCGACCCAGATGGCGAAGCGTCAGTTTCGTCAAATTGCACGTGTCGCCGGCCTGATCCAACAAGGTTTCCCAGGACGCAAAAAATCTTCAAATCACCTTCAAGCCAGCAGCAATCTGTTTTACGACGTCTTCACTCAATACGATCCAGAAAATCTACTGCTCCTGCAGAGTCGGCGCGAAGTGTTAGAGCAGCAGTTAGAGTTCTCCAGAATGCTCAAGGCACTTGATCGAATCGAGCAGAGTGATATCGTCATCACCGAGCCGCCGAAGGTAACGCCACTATCGTTTCCACTATTAGTCGACAAACTGCGAGAGCGGATCAGTAGTGAGAAACTTGCCGACCGTATTCGCCGGATGCAAGCCGAGTTGGAGAAAGCCGCTGAACAAGAAATCCGTCCCCGCAAACGATCAAACTGACTCGGCGATCGCCCCCTTGTGCAACTCAACGAAGGACTCCGCTTCGGCAGTCAGCGTGAATCCTGCTCCAGACGCAAAGACCGAGTCGGATGCGGAGTTCGGCTTTGAAATCGATTGGTTCGGACATTGTTGGAAATTGTTGCCAGAGCGAGGCATCTATTGGCCAGCCGAGGATACGCTGATCGTCTCCGACACCCATTTTGGAAAAGACGCCACATTTCGAGCCTCTTCAATTGCGGTTCCAGCCGGGCCGACGCTGGCAACGATTGCATCTCTTGACCAAATGTTGGAGGAGTGTGGCGCGAGCCGGCTCCTAATCCTTGGTGACCTTTTTCACGCGCGGTCTTCGTTTTCGAAGGAGACAGTCTCGGCACTCGACGACTTTTTCGCACGTCACCGAGGGCTGCGTTGTTCCGTAACGCTTGGCAATCACGACTACCGCCTGGCGGCTCAGCAGCTTACAGCGCTGACGGAACGCTGGAACATCGATTGCCATGACGAACTCGCCATTCAGGGAATCGATTTTCTCCATCATCCGAAATCGGTCGCACAGGCCGAGCAGGCTGGAGAAACCCACTGGTGCTCAGGACACCTGCATCCCGCCGTTGCCGTTGGAGATCGCTCGGATCGGCTAGGCAAACTCGCCTGTTTCTGGAGCTACGGACGACAGTTCGTCTTACCCGCTGTGGGACATTTCACGGGTTCCCATCGCGTGCAGCCGAAGAGGCAGGACGGAGTCTGGGTCATCGCTGATGGCGAGGTTCTTCGCCTGCCTCAATAGCAGAGCGATTCAACGTCGCCTTGCTAGCCACGCAGTCCGTGGAGTACGGTACAAATTGGTGAGGCCTGTGTTTGGGAGAAGTCCACCCACTCAACGCCTGGAGAACCAGCTTCGACTTCGAACTCCAACTCGAGTCGGAATCCAAACTAGGAAAGTTCAGTGCGAAGCATTCTGTTCTACATACCGCATGAATTGGGCGGCGTGCCACTTTTCGGCTTTGGCCTCTTGTTGGCCCTATTGGTCGCCGCCTTTTTCGTATGGGGCAGCTACTGCCTTGCGAGCGGAAAGAAAGAGCTGCTCTGGGATCCTTTGCCGATGTTTGGCATTGCGGGCTTGGTGGTAGTTTTCTTATTGCCTGCCGTCGAATCAAAATTTGGCGATGGAACCCCCATTGGCCTGCCGATCCGAGGGTACGGAATTCTAGTGCTCAGCGGATTGTTAGCGGGCATCGGGATCAGCATTCGTCGTGGCCGACAACTGGGTTTAGACGCTGACACCATCATGGGACTCGGCTTTTGGATGATGGTAACGGGCGTCGCTGGAGCCCGAGCGTTTTATGTTGTTCAGAAGTGGGACGAGTTCCAATCGATTGGGCAGATCTTTCAGGTCACCGAAGGCGGCTTGGTCATCTATGGCGGCGTCATCGGCGGACTCTTTGCGTGCGCTTGGTATTGCTATCGCAAAGGCCTGAAGTTGTCGGCTACTGGCGATCTTGTCGCACCGGGATTCTTAATCGGCCTGAGTTTTGGCAGGATCGGTTGCTTACTCCACGGTTGCTGCTTCGGAGGAGTCTGCACAGCCGACTTGCCCAGCATCCGCTTTCCTCACGGCAGTATTCCGTTCCAATCACAGATCGTCGATGGAACGCTCCTGGGCCTCAAAACAGAGAAGGGAAGTATCCCTGGTAAGATCATATCGGTTCAAGCCGACAGTCCGGCAGACCGGGAAGGCGTTTTGGTCGGCCAGCGACTCGAATCGATCAATCTGATGCCAGTCGAAAAGAGCAGCGATGAGAACCCCGCGACTCCAAGCGACATTTACGCCGAGATAACCGTCGAGGGGAGTCGGATCGCATTCCTGCCGGCAGCACTCGGCCCGGCAAGTCTGCCCACGCAGCCTTCGCAAATCTACTCGTCCATCAACGCCCTACTGCTCTGCGTTCTCGTTTGGTGCCTCCAACCCGTGCCGCTGCGCGACGGTGAAACACTCTGTTTTGCGGTCAGCACCTACGCTGCGTCACGCTTCGTTTTGGAGTGGGTACGTAGCGATGAAGTCGGACAGCTTGGAACGAGTTTTACGATCTCACAACTCGTTTCGCTTGGGATGATCGTGCTCGTTCTCTCCCTCTGGGCATGGTTGCGGACTCGTCCAGCGGGCCGTTCTTGGGATTGGCTAGCGGGGCAGGCAAGCTAGGCACTCCGAAGACCCTAGAACTGCTACCGCTCCCCCAAACAGCCACTATGGCACCCAATGCGCAGTCGATAACGCATCCGCCCAACAGGCCTGCGGCGCAGTTGACCTCAACCGACTGCATCAGTGGCAGTCGCTCCGAGTTAAATATGCATGCCACCAACCCGTTAGGGGGTGTTTTCCAAGGTAGGACACCGCTAGATTGTGTTCATCGTCAAGGAGGCACCGAAAGGTATGAGGCTACCTGGTTAACCACGGATGGCCGCTAAGTGCATTAGGTTTCCCTTATCGTGAGTTGAGAGCGCCCAACGACTCTTCTCTCGACTAACCTGTGCGATTCTGCCGGCTTTAACGCCCGGTAGCCCTCCTTCAAAACAATCGACTACTCGCATAAGAGAAATCGCATATCGATGTGCTTACTGGCTGTTCTCTACCGCCTTGTTCCAGAAAGCCCGATTCTTGTTGCTGCAAATAGAGAGGAGTATTACGACCGCCCGTCGCTTCCGCCTAGTATTCAATCCGGCAAACCTCGCGTCTTATGCGGGGTTGATCAGCGAGCCGGAGGATCTTGGTTAGGGGTTAATCAACACGGGATGTTCGTCGGAGTTTGTAATCGCCGCGTCCCTGGTGCCGATATGATTGGCGCTCGGAATCGAGGGCTTCTCGCCCGCGAAGTTCTGCGTTGCGGGAACGCTCGCAAAGGTGTCGACAAAGCCATGGAGGAGCTCATCACCCACCGGTATGAAGGGCTCAACCTGGTCGTTTGCGATTCGGAAAGCGGGTGGGTCATCCACGGCGACAAAGAGCACGATGTCCAGCCGCTCGAAGACGGTTTGAACATCATCGGGAGTCAGGACATGAACGATCCGCAGGACGAACGGGTCCAATTGGCCCATCGACTGCTGACTCTTCAAATGCTCGACTCGCCAGTGAAATTCTTGGCTGTCGCCAGCAAAGTCTTCGCCCGCTCGCCCACTGCGCCTGGCCGTCCAAGCATGGTGGAACGCGGATCCGACTACGGCACAGTCAGCAGCTCGCTGATCGCGCTGAGCCCCAAACCACGGGATGCAATCTTCCAGTTCTCGTCAGGTTCCCCCGACCAGTCGAAATACGAAGACTACTCGCCGATGCTCCGCGACATCCTCAGCCGTGGGCTCCGCGAAGCCAAGTCCAAGGCGAAGGTAAGTTAGTAAACAAACGATCCCCCCGATCTATACGGCCCAAAGGAGCTCCGCCAGCGTCGACGTGCTGGCGGAGCTTTTTCCCTATCTCGACTAGGCGTTTCCGCGCAAGGCCAGAATTCATTGCCTTGAGTGACCCTTTGGGTTACCGTTACTCCACTGCAAAAGACGGAACACACCCCGCTGGCAAGGACGCATTGCTGCTTAGCTCCCACGTTTGAGGCAAAACATGATCCGCTCTCTAAGCTTCATACTTCGCTACTCCACTCTTGCATTGATACCGCTCGGCACGACTTGTCTGCAGGCTGACGAGCCGACCTCGGCTCCCTTTGGCATGACCAAGGCTGGCGAAAAAGTCGAGGTCTTCACGTTGGAGAATTCGCACGGCCTGAAAGCCAAGGTGATGACACGCGGCGCAACCTTAGTGCAACTGATTGCTCCCGACAAAGCCGGCAATGCAGCGGATGTCATTAACGGCTTTGATTCGGTTGAAGGCTACGAGTCGGAGGCGAATCAGTATTTTGGATGCACAACAGGGCGCGTCTGCAATCGAATCGCCAAGGGAAAATTCAGCCTCGATGGCAAAGACTACTCGCTCGCGATCAATAACGAGCCCAATCACCTACACGGCGGAGTTGAGAGAAGCCTAGACAAAGTGGTTTGGTCGGCCAAGCCGTTTACAAACGAACGCGGCCAAGGCGTCACCTTTTCCTACACCAGTCCCGATGGTGAGGAAGGCTACCCCGGCAATTTGACGGTCAAAGTCACCTACTTGCTACTTGCCGAGAAAAACAACCTCAGCATCCGCTACTCAGCGAGCACAGACCAAGCGACTCCAGTGAACCTTACCAACCACACTTACTTCAATCTCGCCGGCCATGGTAGCGGCTCCATCTTGGACCACCGCATTAAGATTAACGCCGACAGCTACACTCCCGTCGACAGCTCGCTGATCCCAACCGGCAAGATCGAATCCGTTGAAGGAACTGCCTTGGACTTGCGAACGCAGAAGAAAATCGGGTCGAAGATCAAGGAGCTCATTGACACTCCGGCACTCGGCTACGACCACAATTTTGTGCTCAACGCTCTACCCGAGGGAAAGAAGATGCGTTTGGCGGCCGTCTTGGTCGAGCCGACTTCGGGTCGCGCTCTTCGCATTTCGACAACCGAACCTGGTGTCCAATTTTACTCCGGTAATTTCCTCCGAGGCGACAAGGGCAAAGGCGGCAAGACTTATGAGCTCCGCAGTGCATGCTGTCTTGAGACTCAGCACTTTCCTGATTCAGTCAATCAGCCGAACTTTCCAAACACGATTTTGAAGCCGGACGACAAATTCGTCTCGCAGACGATTTACGCGTTCTCCATCCAAAAGTAACTGGCTTCGCGGCAAGTTTTGAGAGTACCGCGACCTTTGCTCAAAAGGCATCCGCTCATGGCAGAAGAGACTCCGATCGAAATCGACGTCCACGACACTCAGCGCCTTCTGAACGCTGAAGAGATCGTCCTACTCGATTGCCGAGAAGACGAGGAGTACGAGACGGCCTCTATCGCCGGTTCAAAGCTCGTCCCGATGAGCCGCTGGAATGAAGCGTCCGAAACGCTCGAGTCGATGAAGGGCTCAAGGATCGTTGTTCATTGCCACCACGGCATGCGAAGTCTCCGAGTGGCAAATTGGCTGCGAGAAAACGGTTTCCCTGACGCACAAAGCATGGCCGGCGGCATAGCAGCCTGGTCCTCCGAAGTCGATTCCAGCGTACCCAATTATTAGCGCTTAGCGTTTAGCGCTTATCGCTTAGCGTTTAGCGCTTTCCGTGCAAATCGGGGCTCCTCTCCTGAAGCTCCCGAACCGTCGCTTCCAAGCCCCCCTCTGTTTCGCCGGAGTTTGCTCACATGAGGTTCTGTCTCCTTCTCAGCTCTTGCCTCCTCATCAGCTCGCCGTCATTGAGCTCTTTCGGTATTGCTGCTGAGCCCGCCAAAGAGCTCGATGGTCTTCCACTAGTGTTCCACGAGGACTTTGAGCAAGGTGCAAAACGCTGGGAGCTTACGGACACCAAGGCTTGGGATCTTCGCGAGGTGCAGGTCAAAGGGGCAAAAGAAAGCAATCATGTCTTCGGTCTGAACAAGCGAAAGAGCGACTACGAGCCGCAGGTCCGCAGTCCGCATAATATTGCCTTGATTAAGGAGCTTCATCTATCTGAGTTTATTGTGATGTACAGAGTCCGCAGCACGAAAGACACCGGCAATCACCGCGACTGCTGCACGTTTTTTTGCCACCAAGATGCTGAGCACTTTTACTATGTTCACTTAGGTGCTCGCCCCGACCCACACTCCGGTCAGATCATGATTGTCAACGGAACGCCTCGTAAAGCGATGACGGAGAACGAAAAACTCGTCCCCTGGGATGACGAATGGCACACCGTAAAACTCGAACGCTCTGCAAAGTCAGGCTCCATCAAGATCTATTTCGACAACATGGAAAAGCCGCACATGGAAGTCACCGACAAGACGTTCACGAAAGGTCGCATTGGAATCGGCTCCTTCGACGACATGAATGACTTCGATGACATCGTCGTCTATGGTCACTAAAGCCGATTCGCTTCTTTCGCTTGCCATCACGCGCGTTTGCGACCAGAGAGAAGCTGGGGCCGCTGCTATCGAACGGCCAACGCAATTCGAGAAAATTAGCTCAGTTTGATTTCCGACCGGACTAACTTCCGATTCTGCATCGGCAGGGCAGCGACAGCGACGGAAGCTTTGACTGCTTTAAGTTCATGCTTTCGACTCTCGCGCGGCGAAGCTCGGAACACTTTGCACATTTCCCACGTAACAGATTCCAATCCCAAGTGTCTGCGGTAATGATTGCACGTGGGTCGTCAATTACGGATTCAAGCAGGGCCTCAAGCACGGCCTCAAGCGCGTTGGCCGACGGTGGCGTGAAATGACCGGACTTTGCCAAGTGCTCTAAGCTCCCGTTGCCTGCTCGAACCGGAATAATTGTGATGTGCCTCACTCCGTTTTCGAGTGCGAACTCTACCGATCGACGACACCACTCGACACCGTCTGCTTCACTCATGCCTGGTGGACGCAACAGAACGAAGGTCCTCGCGTCGATACTTCGTTCACGTAGGTAGCGGCAAGCCTCTCTGAAATCGACTGTCGTCATTTTCTTGTTCAACAGGCGAAGCGTCGGCTCGTGGACTGTCTCCAAACCCATCGCGACTTCCAGTTGTCCGTTAATGAGACTTGCGAAAGTCTCGACGCGTTTGCTCAGCACTTTCGGATGGTTCTCGACGATGACGCGTTCAAAATCGACAAGGAGACTGGCAATCTGTGGATCGTCTTCAGGCGGTACATTAACAGCAGAGAAGAAATTGCTGGCGTTGTAGAGCTTGATCCAGCGGGTCTTCTCGCCGCCGCGACCTGTTTGGCTCCGTGGGGTTTCCAGGGCTGCCCTAATCTGTGCGGGAATCGCTCCGGGAGGCGTCGGTTCTTGGTGGGTGTGCTTCCATAGATCGCACATTAAGCACTTAAACTGACACTCGCTGCCACGCAAAAAAACGGTGAGACAGCGTTTTCCTTCGCCGGACTTGTTGAACGCTTCTTCCTCCGCCATGATCTGTAGCGGCTCTACGCCTGGAGTCGGTCGCTGTGCGTCAGGCCGCAGCGCGATAATTTCGCGGTTACTCAGTTGGAAATCGTGGCTTTGCGACACGGTATTGCAAATTCCTTGGAGTACCTGAATCAGAAGTATGCGAATGGACGGATGCTAGCGTGGACAGATGGAATGTAGAGAGCTCAAGGGTCAGCGGATGCTCAACCTGACACGAAGTTTACCAAGTGCTCAGTTCTTGGCGGAGTTTCTGTGCCCTCCGGAATGTCTGCTGTGTGATGAGGCTATCCGTACCTCGAAGGTCCTGATTTGCGACAGCTGTCGCAATCAACTAGTCAGTGACTATCATCGCTGCCGACGCTGTGCGACGCCGATTCCGCCAGTTCTACCCGACCACGATTGTATCCGTTGTCGAAAAGAGAATTGGAAATTCGACGAAGTCCTAACACTGGGACCATATCGCAAAGAACTTCGAGATACCGTGATTCGCATGAAGAAGCCCATACACGAGTTGTTGAGGCGGAGCATAGCGAGTCTACTTGCGGACCTAGTCGTAACTCATGCGAAGCGTCGGATGGCTGCCGAAAACCAACCTGGAGCGACCAGCGTTGGCGAACCGAGCAGCGGCCCGTCACAAACCTTGATCGTCCCCGTTCCCAACCATTGGACTCACTCCTTCAGCGGAGCAGCCGATAGCGCTGGCAGCGTGGCAAGGCATCTCGGTCGAGAACTAGGGGTCCCTGTCTCAACCAATACCGTTGTTAGAATCCGGAAAACCGGTAAGCAAGGTATGCTGAGCTGGACTGAAAGATCGACAAACGTTCGCAACGCTTTCCAAATTAGTCGTCGCGCTCGGTTAGTTGGAGCGCATATTTATTTGGTTGATGACGTACTGACCAGCGGAGCGACTTGCGCGGAAATCTCGCGAGTGTTGAAGAAGGCTGGGGCCTCCAGAATTTCGGTGTTAGTCGCAGCCCGAGGCACCGGTTCGAAGGAGAGTCGTGGAACGGCGACGGACGAGCCCTGGGAAGATGCCGCGAGAGCGGACGATGAAGTCGCCGTTACCGAAGCGGCAGTCGCCGCCTCAACCGAGAGTTCATAGATCCAAGAATTTCAACACGGAAGCTGCGGATGCAGACGTCTGATGAATCGAAGTCCTCCGCTGGGGACGAAGACCAGCAAACCACCGGCTCGTCCTGGCGGCGTGCAGTGTGGCGAGGTTGCGGCATCATCGCGCCACCACTAGTCACCTTGTTGCTCTTGATCTGGTTGGCCAGCGCCGTTGAGCAATACGTCCTGAAGCCTCTGGAGACGGTCGGCCGCACGCTGATTGTCTGGACAACATCGGACATCTACGCGGAACCTCCAACAGGCGCGGAGAAAATCGGCGAGACTCCGATCGACACCGAGTTCGACTACCAAGGCGTTCGCTACGTCCATCCACCCATTGGCCGTGGATATCTGCCTGACTACATCGTTGGACGAGTTGATGCGAATCTGGACGCTCTTCCAACGGCATTGCGCAGCCCCTTATCCGCGTCGGATTATTACCACGCCTACGTCAAGTTCCAGTACATGCCGCGGTGGTTCACTATTCCGCTGATTCTGCTGGCGTTCTTGTGTGTCTTGTTCTTCGTCGGACGGTTCTTGGCGGCTGGAGTTGGCCGGTTTTTCGTCACCGCTGCGGAGCGGGTAATCAATCGTTTGCCGATCGTCAGTAACCTGTATTCGTCGGTCAAACAAGTGACGGACTTCGTGCTTAGTGAACGCGATATTGAATTCACCCGAGTGGTCGCCGTCGAGTATCCGCGCGTTGGAATCTGGTCACTTGGCTTTGTAACCAGTGATAGCCTCCAACCACTACGAACGGCACTGAATGAGGAACTAGTCAGTATCTTCATCCCAACCTCGCCGATGCCCATGACTGGTTTCACGATCAACGTCCGCAAGCGGGAAGTGGTCGACATGGAATTGACGATTGATCAGGCGGTCCAGTTCATTGTCAGCTGTGGAGTCGTTTGTCCTCAGCAGATGCAGACTCGCCTGGGTGACAAACCCGCTCTGATCGACCAAGTTCACTTGACCGCGGAACAGGAAGAGAAAGCCAATACCGGAGACGAAACCCAGGATCCAGGAAATTCGGGGACTCCCGAATCCAAGTAGCTTTGGGCTACGATCGACCGCGATAAAAGCGACCGAGCCGAGCTAGAGGGACCCCCAAGTAGTAGCCCACGACCATCACTTGGTTAATCAAAGTCGTTTTCAACCACCCGAGACGCTGCCATCTTCTTGCCGAAGTGATAACACTTTGGCCAGCAATCGCGATTCGGCCGATCCGACGCAGCTTTCGAACGAGCTCAAAGTCCTCCATGATCGGCTGGCAGGGAACACCACCAACTTTCGCAAGAGTTTCGCGACGCAGGAAAATCGCTTGGTCACCGTAAGGAAACTGCCTTCGCACAGACCGGAACTTCACGCCCTTTTCAATCCAACGAGCGGCGGAACTCGGCGAATCGATCTGTAGTTGAAATGCGCCCGCCACGACTCCAGATAAGTCCAAGCACGATTCGATTGCCTCTGCATACCGCTCGGGAAGTTTCGTGTCGGCATGCAAGAGCAGTAAGCAATCCCCAGCCGAGGCCTCGACGGCAGCGTTCCACTGTTGCCCGCGATTCATCGGGCATTCAACAAGTTGAACTCCACGCTCGGCGCAGAGTGCCCGAGTTTCAGTGCAATCGCCCGTCGCGGCGACGATCACCTCTACAGTCGGCTCTGACTGAACCCTATCTAGAGTTCCGCTTAAGCCTCGCTCCGAGTCCTTCGTTGGAATGAGGACAGAGAGCCGCGGAGTTGCCGTCGCAGGTAGGGGCTGAGTTGCAGCGTGGCGAGCCCGGCGAATCGCATCATGCCAAACGGGCAAATCTTCAGGCAAATCAATATCGTGGAGCGTTGGAAGCAAGCCGACCTTAAAAGGCTGCCGTTGAATCGCTGCCAGTGATTGCCTAAGAACATTCTCGGTTCCCCAATCAATATTTCGAAACAGAGCTTCAAACTCCGTAACTCTTGTTTTCGCCGATACGCGTACTCCGAGCAACACGTAGCCGCCGTCTTCGGCCGGCGCGAAGCAGACGTCGTGATCGTCTAGCAGATGAAACGCGGCATCCACGAAATCTGCATCCAACTCCGGACAATCCGTACCCACAAAGACGATTTTGCTTAGGCCCTCATCCCCTTGCTCACCTGCAATTGAGTTGAGCGCAGAAAACAACTTCGTACCAAGATCTCCGTCCGCCTGTAGGCTCAACCGGAAAGTCGCCGATTCGCCATCAATTCCAAACGTCTCAGCAAACGCAGCTTGGCTGCCACCGAAGTATTGGACTTCGACCTCCGTCTGCGTCCGCTCGTGAAGCTCCGCTGCCCACGCCAGCGTATGCTCCGTCATTTCTTGATGAAGAAGACAAGCACCCTTGGCTCCAATCGCGGGTATGAGTCGCGTCTTACACTTCCCGGACTCCGGATATCGCGCAAAGATACAGACTGTCTGGCGAAGGCTTTGTCGCAGATTGTCAGCCAATCCGAGAGGTGGCGAATTGTCGGCGGGAGCAGTGATGGGGAGACTTCGGAGTGTGGTTGCCGCGGGTCGTACGGAACGGCGTTGGGACGGCGCTAACAAAATCCAAGGAAGTGAATTTTCTTCATCTCAGCCAAGCTGTAGCCGGGGTTCTAGCAGAGGTCCAGCGGGCTTGAGATTTTCCTGAGCATCGAATGCTTAGACTGTAAACGATTGAGGCCTAGAATGGCCCCTCAATCAGTGCCATCCAGTCGGTAACTCGACGCGAGTTGCCCCCAGTGTGAAACCGGCGGGTACATGAAACGGTTTGGTCGAGCCACTTCCATGCCTCGCAAAAGGTGACTTTTTGGGAAAAGCACGAGGAATCCAATCTTCTAGCAGCCAAGTCATCTGCCTAAAGTTTTGCCGGACCGATATATTTGCAACAGATAGAATCTGGTACACGACTACGGTCAACGTTATTCCTCTCTACTAAAGCCGGTTAGGTCTCTAGAGGGGGTGGCTTTAACAAAGCTGCATCCACGCTCGCGGTCAGGTCGTTGCCAGAGTTCGGGATGAAAATGGTTCGGTCGTATCTTATTGACTCGATAACGCAGTAGATCCACTTCGATGAGCAATCTTGCTTCCAATTTTTTCACCAAGTACGAGTTCCTCATTCGGCGTCTGCACTCTTTGAGTGGTCTGGTTCCGGTCGGGGCGTACATGACGGTGCACTTGATCGTGAATGCTTCGCTTTTAAATGGCGCAGGCACATTCCAGACAAACGTGAATCAAATTCACTCGCTCGGGAAACTGCTTCCGTTGGTCGAGTGGGGATTCATCTTCTCGCCGCTGATTTTTCACGCGGTGGTCGGTGTTTGGATCATAATGAGTGGAAAGTCGAATCACGATAATTACCGCTACGTTGCGAACTGGCGATATACACTTCAGCGTTGGAGTGGAGTCGTTGCGATCGTGTTTATCTTTATGCATGTGTTCCACCTTCACGGCTGGCTTCACGCCGACTGGTGGTTGAAGGGAGTCGCAGAGCCGCTCGGAATGGCAAACTTCCGACCGTACAACGCTGCGAGTACTTTGGCTTTGGCGATGAGCGGTTTTGTCTGGCCAACCTTCTACGCACTTGGCATCATTGCCTGCGTCTTTCACTTGGCAAACGGCGTATGGACAATGGGTATAACGTGGGGCGTATGGATCAGCCCGCAAGCTCAGCAGCGTGCAAGCTATGTTTGCGCAGCGGGCGGCGTATTGCTTTTAGCCGTTGGTCTGAGTGCTCTGTTCGCAACCACGGCAATCGATGTCGAGCAGGCTAAGGCGATCGAAGACAAAATGTACGAGTCCAAAGTGGCCACCGGTGAATTGATCGCCAACCCGCACAAGCGAACGGAAGGCCACTCAAGCGAAGCGGAAACCGACGTCGAAGAACAGCCTGCCGACTCCGATGCTAGCGAAGAGTCGCCTGAGGTTACAACTGCAATGAGATCCTCGGTTAACCGCTAAGGGCGGGGGCATCTCGAAGGATCTCCGGTCGCTTGTCGAACGTTAAAAACAAATCAAAGTTTCAGATACGAAGTTAGGACTTGGGCTTTATGGCTGAGCAGAGAGTTGTAGTAGTTGGAGGCGGTTTGGCTGGTTTAGCGGCCACGATGAAGCTATGTGAGCTGGGAATTGCAGTCGATCTAATTAGCTTGACTCCAGTGAAACGTTCCCACTCTGTTTGCGCGCAGGGCGGGATCAACAGTTGCAACGACCAAACCCGGCAACTTGGTGATTCGGAGTGGAAGCACTTTGATGATACGGTTTACGGCGGCGATTTCCTGCAGCACCAGCCACCCGTAAAAGAAATGGCGTACTGGGCTCCGAAGGTCATTGATTTGATGGACCGTCTCGGTGTGACATTCAACCGAACTCAGGAAGGTTTCCTCGATCGTCGACGATTTGGTGGCACGCTGTACAAGCGAACTGCGTTCGCCGGAGCGACAACCGGGCAACAACTTCTTTATGCTTTGGACGAACAAGTCCGACGTTGGGAATCCCAAGGGATGGTCCGCAAGTTCGAGTTTTGGGACTTCCTCGGCCCAATCCAAGACGAAAACGGCCGCTGCGTGGGTGCTGCTGCTCAGGACATGGTTTCGATGCAGATCCGCGCTTTTCCTGCTGATGCGACGATGGTAGCCTCGGGTGGGTGCGGACTGCTCTACGGCCGCTCGACGATGTCGGTCTTCTGCAATGGTTCAGCCGCCAGTCGCTGCTTCCAGGCAGGTGCGAATTACGCGAATGCAGAGTTTATTCAAGTCCATCCGACGGCCATTCCTGGTGCGGATAAGCTGCGATTAATGAGCGAGTCGGCTCGCGGTGAAGGCGGACGGGTGTGGGTACCACGAACTCCTCAGGACACGCGCGCCCCGACTCAAATTCCCGAAGATGAACGCTACTACTTCTTGGAAGAGCGCTACCCAGAGTACGGGAACTTGGTCCCCCGAGACATCGCGACTCGAGAGATCTTCGATATTTGCGTCAACGAGGGGCTCAGCGTTGAAGCCGGACGGCAGTGCGTCTATCTCGATTTGACCCACATCTCGCGTGCAGAACTGGATAGAAAGCTCGGCGGTATTCTCGAGATCTACGAGAAGTTCCAAGGCGTCGACCCACGCGACGTACCGATGAAAATCTTCCCTGCAGTTCACTACTCGATGGGTGGACTGTGGGCCGACTATCGCAAGTCGGCTGATGGTGGGCTGGATCCAGGGAACCCAATGAACCAGATGACCAGCATCGAAGGTCTGTACGCGATCGGAGAATGCGACTACCAGTATCACGGAGCAAACCGACTCGGGGCAAATTCGCTATTGAGCTGCATCTTCACCGGGTTGTTTTCTGGGCCTGGAGTCGTGAATTATCTGAAGTCGAACAAGGCAGCGGCGAGTGAACTTGCCCCGTCGATTTACGAAGACGCGGTGAAGGTCCAAGAGGAGCGGCACAATGGCTTGCTATCGACCTCTGGCGGTGAAAACCCGTACTTACTCCACCAGGAACTAGGCGACATCCTGACGCGTGCTGCCACGGTGGTTCGGCGAAATGAGCAATTGGATTCGGCCTACGCCCAAGTCGATGACCTACATCGCAAGGCGATGAATTGCTCGCTAACAGATGCTGGAAGTTGGACCAACCAAAACGTCATCTTCACGAAGGCTCTCCAGGATATGTTCCCGATTGCCAAATGCATTCTAAAGGGAGCTCGGATGCGAGACGAGTGTCGCGGCGCTCACTATAAACCTGACTTCGCTCGACCGAGCTTGAAAGAAACGGATCCAACGGCTCGCCGTAAAGAGGCTGAAGAGTGGTGCGATGAGTTCCAGAAGAACAATGATAAGTTCCTAAAATCATCGGTGGCGACCTACGAAGGAGACCAACCGACTATCGCATACGAAGATGTCGATACCTCAATCATCCCACCGCGTCCTCGATTGTACGGTCTCGTCGGAGCGGAAGTCATTGAGGACGTTTGGAAAGAGCGCTGCAACAAGAAGGCTGCTAGTAAGCCCAAAGAGCCAGAGCTATCGACGAGCTAGCCCAACGCTGTCAGATCCCATTTGAATAAGACAATTAGTCCGATAACGGTTAAGTGAGAAGATCGATGATTGCTCCAAACGATGAAGCTAATCAGTCCACCGAGGCACCTGTTTCACGACCTGAAAAGGTTAACGTGCGCGTACTAAGGCAAGATGGACCGGGCCAACCTTCTTACTGGGAAAGACATCAAGTCCCGTATGAAGAAAACATGAACGTGATTAGCGTTCTTCAACGTATCGCCAGTAACGCGACAACGGTCGAAGGGAAAACGGTTGCGCCGGTGAGCTGGGACTGCGGCTGCTTAGAAGAAGTCTGCGGTTCCTGCACGATGGTGATCAACGGGAAAGTTCGACAAAGCTGCTCCGCGCTCGTGGATCGACTCCTCGAAGACAACGCCGCGGAAATTGAACTCCGTCCAATGACGAAGTTCCCCGTCATCCGAGATTTAGCAGTAGACCGCTCGCGACTGTTTCGCGGACTACAAAAGGTTAAGGCTTGGGTCCCAGCCGACAGCTACTACGACATGGGACCGGGGCCGAAACTGTCGCGTTCAGCGCAAGAAACTAGCTATCCGCTCAGCCAGTGCATGAGCTGTGGTTGCTGTGTCGAAGCCTGCCCGCAATATCAGAAGATCGAACTCTCACGCCACCCGGGTGAGACTGACGAGCAGTTTGAAGACCGGAAGCAAGCCGCTTACGATGAGGCGTTTTTGGGTGCTGCACCCATTAGCCAAGCTGTGCTTTTCAATTCGCACCCGACAGGCAAGAACTTGTCTGACGAGCGCATGGATGCTCTTACCGGTCCAGGAGGCATACAGGCTTGTGGTAATGCCCAGAATTGCGTTTCTGTTTGTCCGAAGGAAATCCCACTAACGACTTCGATCGGAAAAGCGGGACGAGCTGCAACGATCCACTCGTTAAAGAAGATCTTTGACAAATAGTTCACTACCCAGTGGACTAGCTACAGACTTCCTTGCTCCGAATCATTCGGAATAAGGAAGCTTAAGTGGTGTGAAGCATGCAACCACATGAATTGCTTCCAGTCCTCGGTGCTCAGGTTGTCCAAAAGGGCGTATCCCTCCATTGAACCTTGGAATTCTCCCGCGCGACGAGTGGTTTGGATGCAACGCTCGATCAGTTGCGGGTCTTCTTCCTGACTCTTGGGCAACAACGAGTTGAACGTCGGTGCCCCACTGAGCAATTTGCGTCGCTTCAGTGCGAATCGAAACACCCACTTCACAATTGTCGCTCTCAAGATCCAGGGCAGGCGAAAACCAAAGCCATCCATACCGCCCTTGGTCGTCTCGTGCAGATGCTCACAAATCTGAGTGAGATTCCAGTTCTTGAGCTTGGAGTACCCAACTGTTCTGAGATGCTCGATGTCTTCCAGCACCTCATCGGCGGAACGAAAATCAAGCTGCCTTCGACTAGAGTTCGTCATATCGACTCTCCGGGACTTGTTCACAGGGACTCAGTTTCCTTACGGCGAGGAAACAACATTCGACTACTGGATTATGCTGCCTTTCGACCGGTGCGTATGTCTGGGAGGCAGTCATTCGGTCTAATCCGGCTGCGGTACGATGCCGCAGGACGCCGACTGCAGTTCAGCTCCAACGCCATCCAGTTCAGCCTGCACTTCTTCATCTCTGCCGCAAAACGGCTAAACTAAACCGCGATCAATACCACCGCTCTCCAGCTTCTCACAGCGATCCTGATCGCGGCGACAGGGGCTGCAGCTCAGCACCGACCCCGCCCACCCGTCTTTCATTTACTAAATAAAAAGCACTCGCATCGAGACTCGACCATGCGCATCGACACGCACCAACACTTCTGGAAGATCAACGATACGGAATATCCTTGGATCACCGAGGAGCTTTCCAAGATTCGCCGAGACTTTTTGCCCACAGATCTGCAGCCGCTATTGGAAGCTTGCAACTTACAGGCCAGCATCGCCGTGCAGGCTCGCCAAAAAGTCGAAGAAACGGAATGGCTACTCGAGTTAGCGAAAGATCACGAGTCTATTGCTGGAGTGGTTGGCTGGGTTCCGTTAGCAGAGAACCAAGCGGAACCGTACTTGGAGAAGTTCTCCGCTGACAAGAATTTGTTGGGTGTACGGCATGTGGTTCACGATGAAGAAGATCCGCAGTTCATCCTTGGCAAAGACTTCAACGAAGGTGTCGCACGACTAAAAAACTACGGACTCGTGTATGACATTTTGATATTTGCCAGGCACCTTGCCCCCAGCATCCAATTCGTCGATCAACACCCTGACCAACCGATGGTTCTTGATCACATCGCTAAGCCCACCATTCGGCGCGGCAATTTCGACTCTGAGTGGCGGGACCACATGCTCGAGTTGGGCAAACGTCCGAACATCTACTGCAAGATCTCCGGGATGGCCACGGAGGTGCGTGACAACGATTGGGACGTGGAGCTATTGCGACCCTACTTCGAAACGACACTCGAGGCCTTCGGTCCGCAACGACTCGTATACGGCTCGGACTGGCCCGTGTGCCTGCTAAAAACGGACTACGAACGGTGGTACAAGGCGGTGAACGAACTCATTTCCGGACTCTCGGACGCAGAGCAAAAAGCGATTTGGGACGAGAATGTTCGCAAGGCCTACCACATGGACTGAGGGTTGTTGCATTGATTTTCCGGACCGTTGACTGTTCCACGTTGACTGTTCCCATTAGGAGCGTGAATCAAATACAGAGGAACAGACTTGCTAACCCCACCGACTGGTACTCGGACGCCTCCGAACAGCGTTTTCCAATAGGCAATCAGCAGCGTGAAGCTGAATTGTTGAGTTCTGGCATTGCGTAAAACAAGATTGCAGCTAACCTCCTAGGCTCATTAGCAAGTTGATTGAGCTTAAGTCCGTCCGGGGTTAGCCCCCGAAATGAGGCATCCGAGTCCGAACTTTGGTTCGAACCGAAGAGAGCCCATCTGAGTCGTACAAGAGAAGTACGAAGTAAGACCCGAGTTCTACAGCTTTGCACAAGTTATCGGGTTGCGTCTCAATTCTCCGCTCACGTGTGTGACACGTATTAGCCGACGGAATGTGTTTCCAGTCGTTTTAGCGGATCGAAGAATTCGAGATCTATAGATTTGGAAAGACCAAAATGGCTGACAACGGTTCTCGCTGCGCTAACGGTGCGCCTTCACACACACAATCCACTGAACAAAGTACAGACGTACCCACTTCAGATGTTACCGAACTGACACGATCTCCGGATGAAAAACCCACTCAGAACGCGGGCGATTCCTCTACTTTAGAGATCCAGGACGAACTCCTCAATTCTGTCAACGAAGTTGAAGATTTTGATAGTCCGATTGTCATTGAGGTAGAAGAGTTTTCTACTCCTATCCAAACACCTCCACCTGTAGTCGCTGAAGCTCCTGTACCTGTAGTCGCTGAAGCTCCTGCACCTGTAGTCGCTGAAGCTCCTGTACCTGTAGTCGCTGAAGCTCCTGCACCTGTAGTCGCTGAAGCTCCTGCACCTGTAGTCGCTGAAGCTCCTGTACCTGTAGTCGCTGAAGCTCCTGCACCTGTAGTCGCCGAAGCTCCTGTACCTGTAGTCGCCGAAGCTCCTGTACCTGTAGTCGCCGAAGCTCCTGTACCTGTAGTCGCCGAAGCTCCTGTACCTGTAGTCGCCGAAGCTCCT
>JBGCCZ010000003.1:0-24610 GCA_045105035.1 Pirellulaceae bacterium
GCAGGCATCAGCGAAGTACGTGATTCTTGCACCGCTTCGATATCGTCCTGCGAAATCGTGATCGGCTTAGGCTCTGCCAAATTGCGAAGGACGAGGTTGTCGTCGTCTTCCGAAACACGCATACCCACAATGACCTGACCATCGACCGTCAGCACTTTGACTTGAGCAAAATCCTTGTCGATTCGCTTCGAAGGTCGAAGAACCGAGTCGATCAGCTCGGCTCGTGTGATGGCAGTCGTCATTTTCGTCAAGTCGGGTCCGATTCGGAGGGCACCGGCGGCTGGATCATGGCACGAAGCACAGGCGGCCGCACCTTTGTAGAACAATTCCTTGCCCCGAGCCGCGTCGCCCTCGGCCATCGCGACTTTCGCCAGTTCAGCAGAATCGATCTCCAGCAACTCATCCTCGAGCTCTTGATTCGACATTGCACCTTGCACAAGTCCGATATCTTCGAGCACGAGTTCGGCTTCCAGCGGATGGTCTACAAGCAACTCCTCGGGTCGCCAAAACGTCGATCGTCCCTTCGTCTCCGCACGGACCCGTGTGACCGATTCAGCGGAAATGGGTGAACCGCTGTTCCCCCAGGCATTTCGAACGAAAGTCAAGACGGCTGCGAGCTCCTTGTCCGAGAGTAGATCGCGGAAGGCCGTCATCGGTGGCACACCACGCGAAGGATCGTAGGTCTTGCCGTGAACCGTGATCTCTCCCCACAAACCGTGGAGTGCCATTTTGATCAGCCTGTCTTCGCTACCGTTCACCCACGGGCTGCGGACAAGCGATGGATAGACCACTCCATTCCCATTTCCGTCGGCCAGGTGACAGGTCGCGCAGTGCGATTCTCGTTGGTAGACCTTCGAGCCTAACGCATAGAGTTCACGATCGGCAGCATTTAAACGCTTAGGGACCTCGTATTCGACTAGCTTGATCTCAGCCGGTGCTTCAAAACCGCTTGCCCCCTTAGTATCCACGTTGTACCAGAGGTGCTTGACAGTCTCTGCCGCCGTGGCCGCATGTCGCACTGTCGAATTGAGTAGCTTGTTCAGTAGCTCTTCATTGCGGACGTTGTGCTGCTGGTGCAGCCAGAGCGCTTCGAGCATGTGGTGAGCTTCGAGTTCGTCGTTCGGGTCGAACCCTGCAGCCCACTGCTGAGCTTTAGCAACGACTTCCTTCGAATTCCGACCGCTTAGCTCGACGCGTGTGCGGTGACGAATGTTGTTGACTGGATGTTTGAGATTATCAAGCAGCGAATCGATCGACTCACCCGCAATCTTGACTGGCTTTTGCAGCGGCCGATCTTTGACGGTGAGTCGCACAATTCGGCCGTGCGAGTGGTCACGGTTTGGGTCGCGAATGTTGTGCTGCATATGCCCGATGATGACGTTACTCCAGTCGGAGACGTAGAGGGCTCCATCGCCGCCAATGACGGCATCGGTGGGCCGGAAATTCGGGTCGGCACTGTTCAGCAACTCCATCCCAGGGGTTCCCCAAACTTCGCCGAACGCATGTTTGTCATCACCATCGCGATCTAAATCGTACTGCTTCACTCCTAAGAAACCGATCGTGTTACAGATCAAGAAATCCTGCTGCATGTCGTCGGGGAAATGCTCAGAGGAGAGGATTGCGTTCGCGGCGACTGGACGAAATTCCTTCGTCAGCAACTCATGCATTTTGAAGCCCTTCCCCTCGGGGCGGACCTGGTAGGAGCGGCCACCGGTCCCATCATTCGCGTAGCAGTACCCCCAGTAGTCGAAGCTAGTGCCGTGCGGGTTGGGTGAATTGCCAGCGTGTGGCGTGATGGCAAAGGTGCGTGGGTCGAAGCGATACATGCCCGAAGCACCAATGTTCAAGTTCTGCTTCCATGGTGTTTCGTGATTGTGCACGAGGAAGATACCACTCTGCCAATAGATGCCGCCGTCTGGACCATAGACCAAGTTGTTGGCAGCGTGGTGCGTGTCGGCCGTTCCCAGTCCCTGAAGTACGGGGTAGCGCACGTCGGCTTTGTCGTCGCCATCAGTGTCCTTCAAGAACCACAGGTCTGGTCCCGAGGTTACGAGAACACCGCCGCCCCAAAACTCAAACCCAAGTGGGTTGTGGACTTGGGCGAAGACCGTCTGTTTGTCGGCGACGCCGTCCTGATCCGTATCTTCCAGGATCATCAGGCTATCGTTCATTTCCTTCAGCGGTTCCCACTTGGGATACGTATTCCAGCAGGCAGCCCACAAGCGGCCTTCGGCGTCGACTTGCATTTGGACTGGATTGGCAAAGTCGTCGAACATTTCCTCTGAAGCGAAGACCTTCAACTCAAAACCTTCCGGTACCGTTATCTTCGCTGCACTTTCTTCAGGACTCAGGTAGGAAACCGTACCTTCCTTGTCTGCACTCGAGCTTGCACTTCCTCCGCCGACGTTGGAAATGACCTTTACGGGTGGCGGAACGTTGCTGTCGTCGGCAACCAGTTCTTTGCCCTGCGTTGCCGCCCAGATCACGGGATCGCGATTGGCCGTGGTGACGTCTAGCATCACCAACTCGTGCTTCAGAACGTCGGCATTGCTTTGGCCGTCGACAAAGGTCAGAGTCGACCGTCCGCCCCAAATATCATTACCATCCGTAGCCCGGTAGCGATTGTGCCAGTGCCAATTTTTGTCTTCGATCGCCTTGTAAACATCGGAAAGCGTTTCGGAGGCCGGAGCAGGTTTGCCAAGCAATTCCCTTGAGACGACATCCGCGAGTCGCTCGTAGCCTCTGGCGTTTAAATGAATCCCATTTTGAGTGAGTTGCTCGCCCGTTGCTGCAAACAGCTGAAACGTCGGTGAGTAGAGATCTACAAAGTAGGCGTCCGACTCCTCGGCCGCTCTGCGTGCCGCTTGTGTGTAGGCAGCCAAGTTGGCATTGAGTTTTGTGCCTTCAGGCAAATTGGGATCGCCCGTATTCTCGTACGCGATGGGGCTGAACAATACGAAACGCGCGTCGACTCCATCCCGCTTGCGCTGCGCTCGATATTTTGTGATCAGCTTCACAAGCTCGATTTGATACTTGCCAGCTTTGTCCGGTCCATCGAATGATTCGTTGAAACCGTACATCAGGAAGACGACAGAAGGATCTACGTGTGCCAAATACTCTTCATCGTTCGTGAAGCCCTTGTTCCGTGGACGCTTGTTAACCAAGTCCCCCGCAAAACTCATGTTGCGGAAACGGACATTCAAGCCGGATAAGTGCTTTTGCAACGCGGCTTCAACCCACGGCGAGTGCTGCATTCGGTCCGCCAGACCATTTCCGAAAATGGCCACAACATCATCCGCTCTGAATTCGAATGTGTCGGCAGCCTGGACGCGAATGAGCGGACATGCAGATGCGAGGACGAGCACTGCGAGCGCAGCATACGAGCGAAAACGGACTCGGTTTAAAAATCGAAACATAATTCTTGCTGACTCTAGTTTCTAAGGAACGGTTCGATTGAATGGACTAACGCAGCTTGTTCCGCACGCACCAAGCCCTCGGCTGAGGGTGGGCGAATGATCGTTCGGCAGATCGCGCTGCGTTGAAGAGCAAGAGAGGGTGACTCTACCGGTGCAAAGAATATTGGGGGATTGTAGGTGGGGCACCAGGCCGATTTGACGCTGCAAATACAATCTCGCTTTCATATTCTTGGCAGCAGGACTTCCCATGTGCAACGAATCATGACTGAGCGAGTTTGAACTGGTGTGGCATCATTTTACCACACCCTTCCCATTTTGCGGAACAAAAGAAAGGTTCAGAAACTCGGATTCACAGCAGGACGCGCCGAAGCTCCAGAGCGGAATCGTCGGCAGCGAAAATTCCCATGAACGCGCACGAATCCGCTGAATCCGCCTTTTCAGTCCAGCAAACTCTACAGGTTTGCGAGCTTCCAGCTTGCGTTTCCAAGCATTGCCGGTTGAAATACTTGTCATTATTCAGGCCGATAAATTGCCCCCAAAGGCCAAGTGTATGTGGATCCCTATCAGAGCCCTTTTGCTCACGTTCGTAGTCGCTTCGCTGGCTTGTACGCCATCAGCACCCGCGCCCACTCCAACGGCCTCCTCTTCAACGCAGCCCGAGGTCGATTCCGCGCAAACTGCGTTGGCTGATTCAGACCATGCGACTGAAGCTGCCGAACCAACGGAGAATGAAATCACGGGGCGGGTCGTCCGCGTGCTGGACGGAGACACGTTTGAGTTTCTCCTTGAAGATGATTCCATCAAGCGGATAAGGCTCTACGGTATCGATGCTCCAGAACCGGGCCAACCTTTTTGGAAGACGTCCAAAGTATTGCTCTCCGGACTGTTGAAAAATGGAGCACTTCGAGCGGTTGAAGTAGATACGGACGCGTACGGTCGCATGATCGCGAATGTCTACGCTGGCGATGTCAGTGTGAGTCTAGAACTCGTTGAGTCGGGGCTTGCCTGGCACTACTCACGATATGCACCCGATGACGAAGAGTTGGAGTTGGCACAAGCGGACGCCAAAGAAGCGAAGCGGGGACTTTGGTCAGAGGACAAAGCCACCGCCCCCTGGGACTGGCGGTATCTAAGCAAGGAAGAACGCGACAAGTTGCGTTAGGCGACGTTCGGCATCTAATCAACGAGCCGTAACTGACGGCTAAAACAATTGGGAAATCCCGTCATGAATGGGATCCCAGACAAATAGCAAAATGAAAGCCGAAGCAGCAACGTAAACGGTCGAGGGCAATGGGCGCTGAGTTCGTAAAGCTGCCGGCAAGATCGGTCGGCTGAATTTCAGCAGTAGTGTCAAGACAAGCGCCAGTATCGCGACTACAACGACAGCCTGCAGCCCCATTGCAGCTCCCACTAGGGCAAGGCTAGCTGCGACATCGACATTCGATCCTGGCTCGATGGCAACCGAGCCATACAAGTCTGAAGAACCTTCCGAACGCTCCAAGTCCCCATCAACCACTCCTTGCACCGGAATTGCTTCACCAGGTGCTTGGTCATCTAGTACTCCGCCGCCGACGGCCACACGACTCTCCACTGCAGGAACTGCGGAAGCGTTTTCGTCGTCTTCACATCGTTCTTCGAACAGACTATTCGGCGCAATAGGCGGCAATCTGAACGCTGCAACCCTACTGAGCGCGAACCCCATGCCGTACCCAGTAAGACAACCAATCAGACTAGACGAAACGCTCTGAGGAATCGAAGGCAGAGCACTAGTCCAACTCTTATGTACTGGATTCAGGTGAGGAAACACCGATGTAAGCCCGATGAAAGCGGCCAGGCTAACTAGCACTGACAGCCAAGGTACCCGGAAGCGGTCGTAGTTGATCATGCCCCAGGCCAATAGAATCACTAACAGCGTCATATGGAAAAAGTAGAGGCTTACCAAATCCCACTTCGGATACAGCAAGGTCCACACTATGCCGTTGTAGAAATTCGCACTTCGAACCGGCAGATTCGCGCCACCCGACAAGAGCTCGCGAAAGAAGAAAACAACGAAGACCATTGCAACGATGGCTTCTACCAATGGGTAGCGGGCTGAAATGGGAACGTCGCAGTAGCGGCATCGACCGCCTAGTTTCATCCAAGCGAGAATGGGAATATTGTCTTTGCCTTTGAGACGCGTTTGGCAATTCGCACAAGCCGAAGGAGGCCACAACAAGGGCCTTTTTCGGGGCAGGCGAAAAATGACTACGTTAAGAAAACTACCTATGCTTGCTCCGACTCCAACAAACCAGAATGTGACAACGCACGAAACCGTCCGCAACTGAAGTGACTCAAAGAACGTCATCTCCTTGACTTCACCGCTCACCGCGGGAGTCAACCAATCGATAACCATCGCAACCGTCGGCACGATGACCATGTAGATCAGGAAGCCGATTCCAAGCAACAGCCGACCAGGATATCGCATCCAAAGTGGTTTTGAAGACGCCTCATCAGTCGCGGTATCCAGACTTTCGAACTCAGAAGCCTCGTCCTCACTCGCCGAGGTGTTCGTAGTCGCTGAGCTTGGATCCATGATATTTCGAATTGCTGCTGTGAAGGCGTCTTGGAAGTTCTCTAACCACGAACCAGCTCGCTGTGGAATTCATGGCTAGCAGCGTAACACAAGAAGTCCAATGCTCGTCGCACAGATCTGCAACCAACAGCAGCAAGATGGCGATAGCTGCAGAGCTTACGAGCAAAAATAGCGAACTCGCCCCAGGAAGCTTACTAGGGAAATGAGTCACCAAGCTGACCGCGGCTAAGGACGCAATGATCAAAGCGGAAAGCCAATGAGTCGGCTGGCTGCTCACCTCACATTGTAGCTCATGGAGCAAAATCGCGGAAACGATGCAAGCCGAAGTTGCTGAGCCCAACAGACGAGTGTAGAGCAACCAATTGCTGTCTCGGCTAGTCCGTTCGGCTCCCCGCAGAGGGTGCCCCCCAGCTATGTTGAACTCAAGCTCCGTCGGCTCTTGCATCGAATCCACCTCTAAGTCTCTCGCATCAGTGGCTGACTAGCCTGAACGCAATTCTAAGTCCGACGGCTACTGAACGGCCTTTTCAAGCTCGCCAACTGCAGCACTTAGCTGCTTCTCCAATTCCGCAACGTCCACTTCTGGACCGTCATGCATCGTTCCATCCAGCTTTGTAAAGCCGTCGAACAGTTTCTCAACGGCCGCCTCAACCTTCGAAAGCCGGTCAGCGGAAACGCCTTCTACCTTTGCCGCCAAGTCAGGCAGATCTTCGAGTAGCTGGCCCACCTTGTGAAGGGAATCATGAGCTTCGTCGGGCGTACCCGCAGCAAAGGCCTTACAGATCTCGGTTTTCATTGCCGTGAGTGCTTCGAACGCCTCCGCAAAAGTATCAGGCGCATCTCCTGCATGCTCATCATGCTCATCATGCTCATCGACTTGAACGGTCGAGTCGGACGCGACCTGCGAATCGCCACATCCAACCAACACTGTCACCGAAGATAAAAGGAGACAACCAATCGTGCGACTACTCAATAAGAAATTCATCACTGCCCTCCGAAAGCGATCATGCGTGTTGGCGTTCCGCCCACATCCAGCGTGGATTCAATCTTCCAGCTGCTGGTGGAGAGGATGGAAATCGTACCGTCACCGGGATTGCTAACGGCAACGAAGCGTTTGGATAGAGGCAAGGCACTGTGATGCCCACTATGTCCTTCGATAAGGCTGCGGCCGACTGGTATCGAAGCCTTCAGTTCGGCGTCACCAAAGCTACCGTCCCGGTTCGGATCGAGTGCGACGACATGCAAAACTTCGTCAGCCCCGCTGCCGGGACTCTCTTCGAAAAGCAATGCGAATCGTCCACCGGTTCGCGACTGGACAGCAATAGGCGTTGAGAGAGTGTGACCGTCCGCGACAGATAGGCTCAGTTTTGACGCGACCGGTTTGGGACTTGCGGCATCAACGACGCACAGCTCTGGAGCACCCGATCGTCCTCCAATTGTGAACAGTACTGAATTGCCAACATTGGTAAATGCACCGGTTCTCTTTGGCGTTCCATCTTCGTTCTCTCCCAAAGACAGGTGATTCACATCGACACTCTCTTCGTTGGCGCTGAGATTCATATCGGCACCGATCCAGCAAACGCCGTCGGAGGGGGCAAAGAACACTTTTCCTGAATTGGCTGTTGCGCCGTGGATCCCGCCACTGGGCAAATGAAAGTGGTATCCGCGGCCTTCGTTGCTTCCAAGTCCAACGACATCAACGCGTCCGACGTTGTCTCCAGCCCGGTCGATCCAAGTCGAGTAGGCGACTTGTCCTTTGACCGCGGCAAGCGTGATATGCCCACCGCCGGCTTCGAAGAACTTTCCAGGCTGTTTCTCGGCTTTCGCAAGCTGGCTCGACGTTAAGAACGTAAAGCCATTCTTCTTGTCATTTGCGATATAAACGCCGCCGTCATATAGATAAACGTGAGCCGGATTGCCTTGTTCTGTATCGAGTGTCGTTGAAACTACCTTCGGAGTCGAATCGAAGTGCCAGTGGTAGTGATCGCCGTGGGCTTCTTGCTCTACGCCCGATTGAAAAGCGAACCACCCACTCTTGAAAGCACCATCATCGTCATCGCGAACTCCAACGACTGCGATGCTGCCCAGTCCTTGCATCTGGACGAACATGTGACGCTCAGAATCTAGCTCAGGGCTACCTAGAACGTCCTGAGGTTCGAGACTCCATGCATCGCCTTTTTTCAGGTCACTCCACCTTAGGGACTGTTCGGCAGAGTCCTGCCAAACCAACCGAACATGGGTCCTAGGTTTATCTTGGGCGAAGGAACCGGCTGCACTGACGAGCGTCAATGCGATACCAACAGCAAAATTTCGAATCCGCATTTTGTATCTCGCTCTTATAGTTTTGGTTGCATTCTGAATAGACTCTTGATAGTCGGACAACTAGTTGCGAACGCAGTAGAGACGTGTTCCTGTTCGGATGACGAGACTGCCTTCCGAAGCGGCCACGCCATAAACGATTGGATCCTTTGCGCCGGTTTGAGATCCGGACCTTCGCTCGGCGAAACTCTTCGCCATCGCTTCTAATTCCTGGGCATCCAATTTTCCGTCACCATTCTTGTCGACGCGCGGAAGAATCGGCTTGAAGTCCGCCGAAACTTCGTCGGCCTCAAGTACTCCGTCGCCATTTGCATCACCGCGCATGAGAGCGGCAATCATCCCGCCTCCTGGTCGGCGCGGTGGGCCCGCGCTACCGGAACCCCCTCCCGCCGCGGGCTTCGAAGGATGTCCACCGCCGGCAGCTTGACCGTGGCTGGCTGAACCATGAGATCCGTGTCCGTGACCACCCCCGCTGAACTCAACGTACTCTTCGGGTCTCGGCGGATTGTCTGTATCCCACAGACTGTTGGCAGCCACCAACTTGAACTCTTTGCCCGCCTCTAAGACCTGGGTCGTCCCGTCTTTACCGAACAGATAGAGATACTCATCACTGGCAATTGGAGTCGCCCAACAGGGAGCAGTCAGACGCTTGCGATAGTGCAGCTCTCCGGAAGTCATATCTAGGCAATGCAGCACGCCGACCTTATTGATGAAGTAAACGAACTCACCGACGACCACAGGACTGGCATAGTCGCTGATCGCCTTGTCCGCTCTCCAGAGAACTTCCGGTTGACCTGACGGGCCCGAGATATCCAAGCAACAGTTCGAGCGGATGCTGCCTTCTTCGGCGAACTCCGGCAAGCGTGCTCCGACAAAGAGCTTACCGGAATGCACCGTTGGCGACGGGACGGAGTTCCCATCGAGTCCGTCTACAGCCCAAAGCTCTTTCCCACTGCTTGCTTCGTAGCTCGTGACGGCACCCGCCGAGCTAACGATGACTTGAGTCCCGCTAGCGCTCTTGGCAACGATTGGAGAGGACCAGGAAGACCCCGATGGACGCACTGCTTTCCAGTCGGAGACGCCGTTTTGCTTCTGGATCGCAACAAGGCAGCTGGGGCCTTTGTGTTCCAAGTTCAAGAACAGATGCGTTTCGTTTTGCGCTGGCGAACTTCCTAAACCGTGGTTGTTTTCGAATTCGCCAAACTCTTCGCTGAGGTCTCGATGCCAGACTTGGTTGCCCGATAAGTCAACGCAAACCAGATCGCCAGTTTCGAAGAAGACGTAAACCCCGTCTTCGTCGACGACCGGCGTCGGAGCAGCTCGCGACGCCATGTAGTTGGATGGAGATTGCTTTGCAGACGCGACTTCGCTGCGCCACCGCTCACTACCATCCTTTAAATCAATGCACTGGATCAGGCATTGTTCTTTCATACCACCTACGACTGAAGCAACGAACACCTTGTCATCGAGGATCACGGGCGTCGACTGACCGTAGCCCTGCAACTCGATTTGCCAGGCGGTCGAATCCGGAGTCCAGTTCACCGGGAGATGACTAGCGTTAGAAGCTCCACCATTTCGAAAGCTCGTCCAGTCGGCTTGAACTCTAACGGCCGTGGTTGCCATCAGAACCGACGCGAATGCAATTAAGTGTCTCATCAGTCTTTGTTTCCTGCCTGAGTATTTCAGTTTCACTGTTTCCAAATAGCTGCCGGACTCTGCGCGGCAAATCCCTCTGTTACGGCTCAACGATCTGAACTTTGGAGAAAGGGTCACCAACACCTTCAACCAACGCTCCGCCGCGGCCGCTTTTGAACTCGATCATCGCCCAATGACACCTACCATCGATCGGAGAAAGCCAGAAGACTCGCTGGACGGAACCACTGGAGTAACACACTTGCTCGCCGCTCAACGCAGGGTTCGACGCTATGTCCATAGCTTTGCGAAAGTAGCGGACGAGCCGGGATTCAATTTGGTCCGTCCACTCTGCCTTCGACCATTCCACGCCGTCCATACGGATCGCCTCCGGCTGAACGACAGTTACATCGCCTTGCTGTCCTAGCTGGCTACATCCGGACAGAAGGACAGCGGCCAAAAGGAAACGCGATCGCAACGGCCATACGGTGGCACGGCTCTGTCGTTTATGCATTAAATCTGTCATTCTTGTTGTCCGTCCTCACGTTACAGCGTTCAGCCGCACCTGACGGCTGAACGCAGTTTTCTCTTGCTCAAGACTTGGTTCATCCAGTCTCAGTTCAAGAACCCATCGAGAGTTTCGCCATCCTTACGGTTGTGCACCCGTCTCCAAATCTCGATATCAATGCTGTTCGAAACGAATTGCACGCTGCCGTCACCCAGCGCGGCGTTGACGCCACCGGTGTGCTCACTGCGTGAGCCCGAAACGCACTCGCCGTGGTGCGCGACATCCGGCAAGTTCGCATTGGGTGGGAAGAAACCGTTGATATGGGTTTGGTAAGTAATATTCCGAATCCACTGACCTGCACGCCTGCCCTCATATCGGGAGCCAGCTTGCAAGACCAGGTCCTGAGCAGGCGTAACGCACGGCGGTCCACCACTCACTCGCTTCACCTGGGTCCGATGATCCACCAATTCTGTTGTGTCACCGATTCGCAATCCGAAGAGAGTCTCCGCCATCAGGAGCGTGTTGCTCGTGCCGTCCGTAATGTCTCCAAACCTAACGTTCGAGCCTCTCCAAACCATCCCATGCGTGTCGGCACGGCTACAGTACAAAAGATCGATACCTGGCCCAGCGTTCGCCATGTAGTTCAATCCGGCCCATTCCTGACCGTTTTCGACGTACATGACATCGCCCGGATCGCTTGGGCACATGAACACGCTCAGCGGTCGATTAACGACCGGTAACAGAGCTGGGTTCAAGGTCGGTCGCCAAGCCAGTCCTTGCAACAATGGCTCGCGAAAGTCAATTAAGTTGTTGAGGTTGGACTGCTCAACGAACGGCAAGAGCTTGGCTTGGTAGGAATAGGCGTAAAGCGAATCGTCGGCGGGCCCCGGGAATCGCTTGTACGCGGATTCGTAGTTGTGAGCTGCCAAGGCAAGCTGCTTCAAATTATTCGAGCATTGCATACGTCGAGCCGCCTCGCGCGCCGCCTGTACAGCGGGAAGAAGCAGGCCAACCAGAATGCCGATGATCGCAATAACGACCAAGAGCTCGACCAGTGTAAAACCAGTTTTGATACGTCGTCTCATGTAAGTAATCCAAATTGATCTACGCGAAATTCATAAGGCCACGACAAGCTTGCTCACGGACTCTCACCAGCGGTAACTGGAGAAGCAGACGCAAGCCCGAACGCGACCGTCCACTAAACGGGCGTAAGCTAAGTTGAAGAGGTTCCACCGCATGGAACGGGCACCTGCGGAACTTGGCCGGACCGACAAATGAAACCGGCACGCGGTGAAACCATGTGTTCGCAAATCGGACCCATTTAGCCCGACTGCGCGTATAACAATGCACTGCAGAGCAGCAATGCTCGTTTGGATAGGGCGAGACACCGGGACTGCCGGGATCTACGCAATGAAGCACTGGCATTCGTCGAAACGACACACACTAACGAAGCACGCGGCCTGAGGCCCCAGTGCCCCACGCGAGCGATAGATTGCCCAGCCGAATAACGCCGGGATGCGGTAAAGCGCCCTGCCTCAAAACGCATTGTCTTAAGACCTAGGCACGAAACGGACCTATCACCGCAGCAGGAAAGCTAGGAAGCCGAGCGCGAAGAAGGCGGCCCCCGAGAGTCGGGCAAGAAGACATCTGCACTAAAGACGCCATGCCGCTCTTGGCAGTAGGCTGACTGAAGCAGAAGTGGGACGGAGACAAGCTCATGCTGCGGCTCATCAGCGGCAAACACAGCTAATAGAGATTGGCAGACACGGCAGTTTTCGTGATCGTGCTCAGGAACATCATCGCCCTGCTCAGAATCTGTCGACTGATGATGGTGACAACTGCAAGCAAAGCGTTGGTTTACAGATGCTAGCGTAGTGTCGGCTGACTCTACTTGAGCTACAGAGGCGACGTGGTGAAACGCGGGTAGATTACCCGCAGCAACCACGCAGCACATAGTTAAGACTATGAGTAGCCGGACCATAAATCACACCGAATAGGAGAGACGGTTAGAATCTTCGAATTTTTCGTACGGTCCGGCCAAGGATGCATGTGAGCTTACTGCCCACCGTTGCACTGTCAAGAGTCTACGCACTTTGAGAAGAGAAGTTCATATTCGCAAAGTCATTTTCCAGTTGAACGCAAGCCTGCTTGTGTGTGAGAACTCACAAGGAAACTCCGTTTTCAATTATGACTGATCGCGGCGTCTCGCTTCTTTTGTTGCGAACTGTTCACCAGGCTGTGTGACGGTGGAATGCTGGCTCTTGGGACGGCAATGCCGCATGAAAAAACCGGAGAAATCAACGCGACTGCGTGACAAAGCTCAGTGAGACCTTCCTTCCGCAGTAGTTGACCGATGCGAGTGTGGTTGCACACCGCGATCTGGGTTCTTTCCTCTACTTAGGGTCGTCCAACGTGCGGAACAGCCGAAGCGGGCTTACGCCTTTCACTCGCACTCGTGAGAAAACACGTTTGATCTTTGAGCAATTCGAGCGTCGTGACTTACTGTCGGCGGACGGTTGCATCGCCGCCCCCGTGGACGATATCACGACACTGAATGCGGTTACGAGCGACTCGCTCTCCACAGACGAGTTCGCATTCGCGGAGGGCACCGTCGATGGGGCTGTCCCAGAAGACTCGGTTGTAAGCGTCTTAAATTCAGATGCAGGTTCCACGCTTGCGACCGCCCACGACTTGGGCTCGCTGACACAGCCTGACCAGTCCGACCCGATCGTGCAGACTCTCCCCGGATCGCTGTCCTACTTTGACCGACTGGACATCTTTCGATTCGAGCTGAGCTCGACGACGGACTTGGACGTAGCACTCAGCGGGCTCAGGAGGAACGCGGATCTCATTTTGGCCGATGCGAACGGTCGAAGTATTGCCAACTCGCGGAACTCAGGTAGCGCCGAAGAAAGCCTTTCGCTTGAGCTGTCGCCGGGGACTTTCTACATCGGTGTCGCATCGCGCAACTTCTGGGGCACTCAGTACCAGCTCGGAATTTCTGCAACCAATCTCGAATTGCCTGAGCCACCTAGCGGGGGCTCCGAGACTCCGGAAACGCCTGCGGCCGAAATGCCAGCCTCCGAGACGCCGACCTCCGATGCACGAGTTCCCGAGACGGACGGAAGCACGAAACCATTTGCGGACGTTGCCTATTTCGGAAGTCGTACTGACTGGAACGTAAACGCGGTCAATGCACCAGAGTCTTGGGCTCAAGGCTACACCGGAGAGGGCATTACGGTTGCCGTCGTCGATACCGGCGTCGATCTCGACCACCCGGACTTGGCAACCAACATCTTTGTCAATCCTGGTGAGATTCCTGGAAACGGAATCGACGATGACCAAAACGGCTACATCGACGATGTCAGCGGATACGACTTCGTGAACAACGACTCGAATCCAGATGACGGTAACGGTCACGGGACGCATGTTGCCGGGACAATTGCCTCTCTCAACAATGGGTCGGGCTCAACGGGCGTCGCACCGAACGCCACGATCTTGCCGGTGAAAGTCCTAAGCGATGCGGGATCAGGCAGCAATTTCAGTGTCGCTGCTGGGATTCGCTATGCGGCCGATCTAGGCGCGGAGATCATCAACCTGAGTCTGGGCGGCGGATACAGCCGTGCTATTCAGTCCGCGGTCAGCTACGCCAATTCTCTCGGTTCAATCGTCATCGCCGCGGCTGGGAATGAGAACGCCGGAGTACCCAGCTTCCCAGCTCAATTAGGATCGAGTTTGACGAACGTCTTGTCAGTAGGCGCCCACAACTCGTCCAATCAAATCGCAAGATTCAGCAACGATGTCGGTGGAAGTGGTGCCGTACAAATCGACGCGCCTGGCGTGGGTATCTACAGCACGTATTCAAATGGACGCTACGGATCCTTGAGCGGCACGAGTATGGCAAGTCCGCATATCGCAGGCGTGGCAGCGTTGGCATTGTCGGCGAACCCGGACCTATCGCCAGAGGCTCTTCGCGGTTTGTTGATCGACGGGACAACCACGACCGCCGTTGGCTCAGATGCAGTTGGCATCGTCAATGCCGCCACCACCGTGGCGTATGCTGCAGCCGGCATCACCTCGGCTCCATCGAGTCAGCCGAATGCAGCGAACTTCAATGGCAACTCGCGGTTCTCCCGTACCATCTCCTTCGAATCGCAGGCAGTCCCACTCGATACGCTCGACGTGAGCCGAACAAAACTTGGGAGTGCCGAGGCATCACAGGTTGGCTTGGAAACGCTGATTGAAACGTCGAAAGGCGACGCACTGAATTTGGAGTCCGCTCATGCGTCAGTCTTTGGCTCAGCCGATTTCCTGGCTGATGATGTCTTGGCATTCGAATCCGATGCAGACTCGATTGCAGAGTTGCTCGAGATGCAAAGTGGAGAAATGGCGGACTCACCGCAAGTCAAAGTTTGAAGCTAGGGCGTCCACGCCTTTCCAAAGGTCATCTTGTTGGAGCCCCAGCGACGGAAGGATCTGTCCTCTGATACAGGAAAATACAGATGGCTCGGTGGCGAGGTCTCCGTTGGAATGCCACGAGACACGTCAGCGCAATATGAAACGCGGATTCGCCCCGCGCTAAGCTCCTTGGCCTGTTTCAATTGTTCTTCGCTTTCTCGAACCGTGAGCCAAAGCCAGGAGCGCTGGCAGAAGGATCAAGTCGCCAACGAGTGCCGCGATGAGGAGCAGAGTCATCAAGGCGCCGAACTTTGCGACCGGAAGAAAGGGACTGAAGGCGAACATCCCAATGCCAAGTCCGCAAATGACTGTCGTGCGCAGCATCGGCGTCGCGCAGTGACCGAACGCGCGATAAATCATCGACCTTGCATCAACTGTCTCAAACTGCGCTTCCGCAGCCGCTTCAGCCCGCGCGGGTTCGCTAGTTGAGCAATGGGAAAACCACCACAGAAAATGAGACGTGTCGTCGACCGCAATCCCAAGGGCAACGGTTGTAGTAATCATTGCACCAGAGTCTAAGGTGAAGCCGAAGAGCCCCATGCCGCCGAAGAGCAAGAGAGTTGGGAAGATGTTGGGCAGCATGGCGATCACCCCAAGCCCAATCGAACGACAGATGAGAATCATCGCAATGGCGATCAAACCGAATGCCAACAACAGGCTCTTGCCCATGTCTACGAGCAGCAGTTGCTGAGCCCGAGCGACCACAAACCCGCTGCCGGCTACGGAGAGTTTGGGCAAAACCTCTTCAGCCTTAACATGCTCCTTGAGGAACTCAGCGACTTTCGTTTTCAGGTTCTCCAAAAACTTGGCATGGTCGACGTCTCGCCGCATTCCCGGAACGCGTCCGGTAATCCGCCAGAAGATTCGGCCATCACTGCGGGTGAGCAAGTCCTGCGTTTCCAACTCCGCTAGCCCTTCGCGAATTTTGGCTCCCACCACGCGACGGCGGATGGTGGCACTGAAGCCCGTGCCCGTAGGAATCGAAGGCATAAAGCTCGTCGCCGAGAGCACGCCAGAAACTAGTGGTATTTCATTCACAAAGTCCCGCACTTCAGAAACTAGGGCGATCTGCTCGAGCAGTCCATCCACGGCTTCATCGTCGCTTGGCATTTCCAAAACAACTTCGAAGGGAATCAGACCCGCAATCTCGGATTCGAACCATTGATAGTCGTCTCTTACATCGGTGTTCGCAGCGAACATGTCCGCTACTCCCACACTGGACTCCAAACTCGCCAGTCCAAAACCTAGTATGGGCAGAATCGCAATGCTACCGATCAGCCACAGTCGCGCGTGCCGCGTGGATGTCTCGAACAGAAACTGCCACCAGGGTGCTCCAGTTTCGTTGCGGTCGTTCGAAACCATGTTTTTTGCGAGTTGGCTTTGCTCGGCAAGTTGGCTTTCCTTTAACCGTCTTCGTGATTCGGAGCCACAAGAATCAAAGAGCAGCACGCACATTGGCCACAGTGTAAACAGTGCCAGCCAAGCGGCCATCACGCCAAAAGCCGAAAAGATGCCGAAGTCACAAACCGGTTTCATGTGACTGACCGTAAGTGAAAACAGACCGATCAACGTCGTGACGGTCGCAATCGAGCACGGTATGAAGCCCATGCGTAATGTCGCTCGAATGGGACTTGGCGAGTCACTGCGACGCACGACCGATTGCAAGTAGCCGGTCATGTGAATGGCCGCCGAAGCGGCCAACACAAAGACTAACGCGGGAATGGCAATGAGCACGGAGTCTAGTGCACCGCCAGTCAGATACAGCAGGCACAGAGAAGACATCCATGAGGCCGTCGCATAGATGAGAACTGGAAAGACCAAGCTCGGCCTTCGCAGAGTTACGAACGAAGAGACCACCGTAACCACGAAACACAGGACTGCCAGGGGCGCGACGTAGTGAAGCCCCATTCGGTCCACTTCAACGCTACTGCGCACTGGACCTCCAAGCCGGAGAGCGGCCGCCTCGATCCCTAGCAATTGCCCGAGTCGCTCAACTTGTTCGACGATTTCGTGTCGCTGCTCCCAACCGGCGTCAGTCGCCCGTGCCACAATGCAAGCCGTATCATCACCACCCAGCATCCAGCCACGGATTCGTTCCTTCGCGATCACGTCAGGCAATTTGGCTGGCCCTTGCGTCATCTTCTGTAGCAAAGAACGCGAGGAGGTCAGTTGATCGAAAGCAAGCGACTGCTCCGGCTCAACGGTCATTACTTTTAAGGCGTCTACGAAACGATTGAGCTCCGGAGCGTCGACCGTACAGCCGTCCCAGCTAACGGCTAGGAAAACTTCCGCGCCAAAGTTCTCTTGAAACTCCTCGTTGGCAGTTTCGTTCGGTAGCCAGCCAGAGATGTCGTTTTCGAAAGTACGCAGCGCACCGAGCACGCCGAGTCCTAGAACGTAAAATAGGAGCAGCAGGCCAATCGAGATAACGATTCGCGTAAGCAAGGCTTGAGTTCGCGTGTTCAGGCGTCTGGCTCGAATGCAGTAGAGGAGGCGAATTTGGGGTGAAAAGGGCGGTTGCGCCTTCGAAGTCACCAGGCTCCACAGGAATCGCAGTAGAGGGCTCTTACGAATTCATCGGACGTTACGGCAAGGTCCATGAGCGGTTGAATTATAGACTAGCCGAATAAACCCACGTAACAGAGATTTCCTCTGAGCAATTTGACTCGTTTGCCAGTCAATCTGTCGACGGTTCACTACCCAGCTAGGGTTCCCTCGGAATGCCGAGGAAGCGAAGGTCCCTAACTGAAACACTGCTTGGCCCTGCCAACCGCCCAAGCCCGCGTGCATTCGCCTCTGAGAACAAATACAATGTACCCGTCGCCTCGGAGAGTTGCGCCATGGCTTTACTCGATCCGCTAGGACGAACCACCGATCGAATTTCGAGTCCTGTCTCAACCCGATCGACGCAGTATCCTCTCCTCCTCTCATTGCAAAGCAAATCAATGACCAAGTCACGAAGAAAGTTCCTTCAACATTCGGCTCTCGCTTCCACTGCCTTGGCCGCTACGCCCTACATCTGGACTTCGAAGGCTACCGCGAATGAGTTGCAAGACACAGACTTGACCGTCGCAGCCATTGGCGTTGGCGGGAGCCGAGGAAGGTACAGTCGCGGAGGAAGCGTGGCACGACAAGCAGCCAAGTTTGGGAAGATGATTGCCGTCTGCGATGTGGACGAACTGCATAACGCCGAGTTCAACGCGGATGAACGATTCGGAGGCAAGCTGACGGAGTACGTCGACTATCGCAAGCTCATTGATACTGAACGTCCTGATGTTGTTGTCATTGGCACCAACGATCACTGGCACGTACCCATCGCGACTTATGCACTTCGCGCGGGCTGCGACGTGTACTGCGAAAAACCGCTTACGCTGACGATCGATGAAGGCAAGGAGATCTGTAAAGTCGTCGAGGAAACGGGCAAAGTGTTCCAAGTTGGAACTCAGCAACGTACGGAAATGGGGCAGAAATTCCTGAAGGCGGTCGCGATGATCCAAGGCGGTTTTGTTGGAGACAACGTCACTGCACATATCGCTATCGGCGCCGCGCCTGGGGAAGGGCCTTTTCCGACTGCAGACATCCCAGAAAAATTGGATTGGGATTTCTGGGTAGGGCCTGCTCGGAAAGCGGACTACTCGCTCGAACGCCGCAAGTTTTTCCGCTGGTACATGGAGTACTCCGGTGGGAAAATGACCGACTGGGGCGCGCACCATATCGACATCGCGCAGTGGGCGATCGGGATGGACAAAACTGGTCCAGTCAGCATCGCCGGCAATGGCAAGTTCGGAAACGTCGTCCCCAAGGACTTCAATTGGGTCGACTTCTTTGAAGGCAAGGCGGAATTGGAAAACGGCTACAACGCGGCCACTAGTTTCAACTTAGATTTGACCTTCGCCAATGGATCCGTGCTCAATGTCAATCACGAGTACGAATCGGAAGACGGCAAGACCAAGTTCCCGAACGGGATCCTCTTCGAAGGCAGCCTCGGTAGAATTTTTGTCAACCGCGGCAAGTTAACCGGTAAAGCAGTCGAAGAGCTTACCGAAGCCGACAACAAGAAGCTCGATGATGCCATCGCTAAGTTGTACAAGGGCAAACCGATCACGAGCCACATGGCCAACTTCTTCGAATGCATCAAGGATCGTTCGGAACCAGTTTCCGACGTGTACACTCACCATCGAACGATGACGAGCTGCCACATGTGCAACATCGCGCTGATGACGGGATCCGATCTGAAGTGGGATCCAGAAAAAGAAGTCTTTCTCGGCAACGACATGGCAAACCAACTCATGACCCGCCCCAGTCGACAAGAGTTCCTTGGCGAACCAGCCCACGCCAAAGAAGCAGCCGCGGGCTAACGCAGCGCCGCGCAACACCGGCCATTTGTTGTTGTGAGAAGTATCCGTTAAGAGAAGTTCGCCGACGTGGTGATGGCAATCATCTTTACTGGACAAGGCGCCTACATGCATGCCGCTCTGTACTGCGTTGTCCACGCGCCGGCGAACTTAGCTGCGTCGGGATTTGTTACGACGCAACCATGCGGGTACGGCAAGTAGATGTGTCCCCAGCATGCCGACGGAAAAACTGAGTACGGTGATGTGCAAAAATTTGAAGGCGAAGGGATGTCCCTCGTAGATTCGCAGCGGACTGTCTCCGGTGACAAGACTGTATGTCACCATTCCCGCAAGAATCGCCGCGAATGCGACGTTGAGGACATGCAGCGATCTTCGCCCCTTCAGGACTAGAAGCGAAGTCAGTATCATCGGGCCATGAGGAAAAGCGACTAGCTTCATTACGTCCAACACATACGCCCACAGATCCCCGGTAAAGTTCGACCACACCTGCAAAAGCATGGATACCAAGATCAGCCCAAAGCTCATTAGCAAGCTGAAGTTGATCCCCAGACAAATATAGGCCGCTTGGTCGATGCTCTCAGGTCGTTTGGAGAAATCCTTGGTGCGCTGGAGCAATCCGCTCTGGTGCTTTCTAATCGTTTGACCCGACTGTGCACGCTTGAGATCGGCCAATAGTTCGCCTGCCGTCTGATAGCGACACGACGGTGACTCCTGCAGACAATTCTTCAGTATGGTTCGAGTCTCCGAACTCACCTGCACGGACTTCGATGGTCCCGGGATCTGCCCGACCCGAAGTGCGTTTAACGCGTCAGTAATCGAGTGATTGGCGAGTGGATGTGTTCCCTCCAACAATTCTTGCAACAAGAGTCCACATGCGAACACATCAGCGGCGGGACCAATCGGCCCGATCCCTCCATCGATCTGTTCGGGAGCCATATACATTGGCGTACCAACCCCGGTATGACTGAAGCTGACCGTTTGCCATTCATTGTTCTGTTGAGCGATTCCGAAGTCTGCGATCAGCGGGATGCCCGGTAAGCTAGCAGGAACGTTGGCTTCTGAATCTTGGTCGGTTGTAAAAAGGATGTTTCCCGGCTTCAAATCGAGATGATTCACATTGCGGCGATGGCAGTGGTCGAGTCCGGCTGCAATCTGAGTCATTAACCAAAGCACATCGGCTTCCGTTAGCGGCTCTTCTCGCGTGGCAATGACTTCCTCCAAGTTGCCGCAATCCGCCCAGCGACTTACTAAGCAGATGGTCCCCGAATGGTCGAATAGATCGTAAATCTCCGCCAGGTTCGGATGCGAAAGCTGCGCCGCAATCCTTGCTTCACGAATCAAGGACCTTGGCCGCGTTTTCGATAGCTTTGGATTCGCTCGCGGGACTTTGATTGCCACTTCGCGTGCCAGGCGAGTGTCCCAAGCCTCGTAAACCGTTCCCATTCCCCCTTGGCCAACGCAGGAACGAATCTCGAACCTGCCAATTACCTCGGGTAGTTCAAGTTCCGTCGAAGGGCTGTCAGCCGAACCTTTTTCGGTACTTCGCCCGCGTCGCGCAGGACTGTTTCCGGCAAGTTGTTCTGAGAACGTGACCTGTCGCTGAAGCGGTTCGGCCAGTTGTGGGTGCTCCGACAGAATCTCCTCAAGAACCGCACTTCTACTACTGTGCGGCTCGGTGAGCATCCAGGTCTGGTATGCGAGCTTTAATTCGGCTTCTTTGTCTCCAGCTAGCTCAGCGTGTTTTTCTAGGATTTGAGTCAGCTTTAGTGGCTTTCCGCTGCGATGGGCTTCGCGCTGATAGACCAGTGCCTGCCTTAGCACCCGATCGCTTCCATCGAACGGCGTTGGGAGGCTAGCCTGCGCCCCACTAGTCCCGCCAAGGTTTCCCTCGAACTGCGCGCTAACGGCGTCCTGTCGCCGGATTTTCGGCTGAGCACCCACAACGGGCTTCTGCACTCCATTCAGGAGGCCATCAACCGGTCTGGTTTCGTCCACGTGGATCTATCCGAGATGAAAGAACAACGCCTGAGCTGAACTGGTTCGTCGATATGACGGTTCTGTAGGCAAAATTGAGAATCACGCGACGTAGTACTCGGGAACCCAAGTACCGACAATTGAATACTAGTCCATTATCGGCCGAGTTGGAGACTTCGATCAAGCGTTACGAAATGCAACGCGCAGTTGCGCGTCCAAGGCTAGCAGCAAGCCTCCTCACTCTACACTGTACGTCATCCAGACCGCAGACGTGCGAGGAAATCGATCTGGAGCAACCGAGGTAAGGAATAGACCCAGGAATCGGATGCACGCGACCGTGCAACTTATCTAGATTTGGCGGCCCCGAGCTCTGCGGCTATTCAATGCTCGAGCAATGCTGCTATTTCGCAATCAATGGCCCTACCATTCCACAAAAAAAGGCACAGTCCCACTCGCGGTGCTATGCCTCCAGAATGTTTATGGTCCGCCGTTGGCTCAGCCAGACTTGGCCCACCGATTTGATGGCCGAATTCCCTCAGAACAAACGATGACTTCTGCGGCTAATCTGATATGACAATCTCGCCGCCCTTCCGCGTCGACATCGCTTGGTAAACTTCCTCGCTGATGTTTTCGGAAAGAAAGAACACGGAGACGTCGGCTCGCATAAACATTACGCCACCTGTGTGGTAGCTGCTAAAGTCTTCGTAGTGTGCCGAAGGATGATTTGGAGTGTGGTCAGCCACGCCGAGGATGCGAGCTTCCGGCTCAGCGGCCTCAGGAATGTTCCCGTGCCAAATACTTTGGCCCAGTATGCTACTGCGTTCTCCAATCATGAGCGTGTTGCTCAATCCATCAGTCACGTCGCCGAATCGCAAATTACTGTTCCCAAAGAACATGCCATTTCCTGCGTAGAGTGCATCGTGCAGCTCAAAGGTCCCAAACATGCCGACGTAGTTGCTTTTCGATATTAGAAAAAGAGGATCCCCCTCATCATCGATTGACGCCGTGGGTGATTGAATCGGGTGATGGTGATGCCCGTCTCCTTCCGCGATCAAGAACAAGTTGTCGCCCGTATCCGACGGGCACGCAAACGTCGACAAGAAAGTCTCACGGACCGACTGATGGATGTCCTCTTCGATCGCCACTCCAAAGTCGATCTGCCTGTGCAGATTATCTCCTTCCATGAACGGCAGCAGTGCGGCGCCCCAACCCCAACCAGGCTCACCGCTTTGTCGCCAGTCTACCCATCCCGAAGGCAAACGCCGGTAAGCGGACTCGTAATTGTGAACTGCGAGTCCCAATTGCCGCATATTGTTGGAACACTGCATTCGCCGAGCCGCTTCACGAGCAGCTTGAACAGCTGGCAACAAAAGGCCAACCAGGATCCCAATAATGGCGATGACTACCAATAACTCAACGAGTGTAAAACCTATTCGATCTCTTCTATTTTGCATTCTCTTGCCCATATATTTTCAAAGCAGCGAAGATTTTTGCCCGATTGAAAAGCAAAACTCTACTGCAACAGGATGAAACTTCTCGCTTGGGAAAAACCGCGAGGAAAATGTAAGAAACAGCCGCTGCCGACTGCGTGTCTGAGAAAGGTGGCTTATGCCACTCGGTGGGGCGGGCCACGAGAATAGATCGATGAAAGAAGCTTCGCACGTGCAACTTGCACGTAAGTCGACGCGGCTTCTTCGCAAATCTGAGCGACAGCATGCGGGAGCTCGAGGCCCCAAGACACGCCAGCTGGAGTGACTAGTGATTGGCAGATCGAACACGACTCGGAATCGTGATCGCCGTTTCCTTCATCCTGCTCGTCGGATTTCGGTGTCTCCGCAGAATGCTCGCAACAGTCTGAGTTGCACGCGATCGATTGCTGGGCGGAGCTTGAGTCGATTTTGTAATCCACCCTGCAACAGTCCGCTACGTGCAGCATCGCAGGCATTTGTCCAATTAACGACAAACCGATGAGCAAGCACGTTGTTAGACGGATTTTGGGCAGCACTTTGAACTCGCAGTCGTAATCGAAAACCGACCACCTTCGCTAAAAGGTATTTATACGTTGACCATTGTATTCCGTGCTGTCAATAGTTTGGTTGCTCTTTGCATTCATTAGGCTCCCGTGAGGTGATTTTTGATGGATCAACTGTGTTTTCAAACGATTTATTTGTGAATCGGGGGACAGTGGGTCGACGTTAACGGCTCGAAACTATCAGGGCAGGGTCCGAGGCAGTAGAGCGCCATCGGACCAACTAAATTGCAACCCACTTGGTAATCGCAGCCTAAATACGGGTGCGATACGGCTTGTACATCTAGCTACCACGGAAAAAGACAACCGGGAGCCTGCTAAGCTCAGGGCGAATCGCCTAACTGCGTAGGTCTTCCGAGAGAACGGCGTTCCTCGATCAGGATTGCCACCAGATTCGCAGTCCAACGACACGAAGCCCCTATCGTGCCTCTCATTCGATTTTCTTGCCCAAACCGATTCTCTTGACCCTGCGTAAGATCGAATACATACTCGGAATTATAGGATTTTAGGCTTTATTGGCTCTTTTGAACGTTGCCAACATGTATCAACACTGCCGACAAGTCGTTGCGGCGACATCGCTAGGTGCGATGTTGTTGACGCATTTGGTCGGCCTTGTTCATGTTGGGTGTCATTCTCAAGCCACAAGGACTGCCTCCACAGAAAAGTCAGCTTCGGCGATTCAGGACGATTCATCCGGCTGCCCCGGTACCTGCACTTGCTCGACCGGCAAACAATCTAGTGCGACACAGTCAGGCAAACCAGCCGACGGACGCAAGCCGAGTAATCATGACTCGGATAACTGCAGCGTGTGCAAAGTCCAGTACACGTCCGATGCGATCTCGCCAATCTTTACCACTGTCCCGGGGCTTTCTTTTCCTTCACGGAAAACGCCTCTCATCGTGGGGTCGCAGGGCTACATCGCTCCTGCCATCTCACTCCACTCTGGACGTGGACCACCAGCCCTCGGCTAACGCGTTTTGCCGCGAAGTTTAGTTCTCCGGTTGCCTGGGGTTTTGAGGTGCCAACTGCGCTTCTCAAGCTGCCACCTCGGTTTGCTTACTCCCTTGTCCAAAACTAGTTGCGGCAGGCTTCAGCTTTCGTCGTCGCGTTTGCACCTGCCGGCAAATTTTGACGGAATTTTTTTTCCACTCCACTCGTTCGTCAGCAGCGACCCGTCGTATGAACCATAGCCAATCGAAGAAGCCTGCTGAAGCGTCCAATGGTCGCTCTTTCGTGAGCAAACTGATTGCGCTAGCGCAGACGGATTTTTGCCCGAGCTTCAACGTCTATGTTTACTGGCTCAAGCAGCCAGTGGGATGGTTCGTAGTCGCTCTCGTTTGCAGTGTT
>JBGCCZ010000004.1:0-46160 GCA_045105035.1 Pirellulaceae bacterium
ACATCCAAAACAACCCTGCAACCGCCAAGCAACCTGCGGAAGCCGCAAAGGTATAGACCAGGGTTGATCGTCTTTTCTTCGATCGCTTATTTGCAAAGTCTGCCTTGGATGCACTCCGTTCAGGTGTCTTAAGTGCTTCCGTCTTCAGCTTTCCGGCTGAAGGAAAGTCGACCTCTGTTGCTTCGCTATTGTCGCCTTTTCTTTGAGCGACTTTGCTTCGCTTTTTTCTTCGCTCTATTGGTCCCTTGGTTTCGAACCAATTTTGCGTCAAGCTCTCTAGCTGCGGCCTTTCGATTGTTCGATAGTCAAACTCCGCCGTTCCGGATTGATGCGGTAAGTCACAATCAGTCCACGCGATCGCTTCTTTCATCAATGCCGCTAACGAAGATCGATCGTGCGGCTCAGGCGCGGTTCGGAAACTGATAACGCCACTTGAGTCAACTTGAACGTTCTTCCAGGCCAAGGACTCAGATGCCGCGACGGCGACGGAAGCGGTCGACAATGCCTGCGGATCAGTGACTTCAGTCTCTAAACGTTCCAAGACTTCTTGGAGCTGCCATGCCCAGTCAAAGCAGACTTCTGGCGGTGGGGTCCCATGTGCTTTCAATAAGTCGTGGACGGTTCTCACTGGAAAATCTTTTCAGGCCTACGCAGAACGCGTTGCGGGAACAATGCAGTTCGGCTGTGAGCGAAGAAGAGAAATGGGCGAATCCAAAACGCCAATGATAGCAGGCTCAATCGAAGATGCTTGGCAGAATCGCATGAACGCCAAGGATGAGGGACAGATGAAGACGGAAGTCCCTAGTACCCCAAGGTTTAGGTGAATCGCGGGCCTGCCAAGCCCCTAGAACCCGTCCCCCCATTTACACATTTTCCACCGTGTCAAAAAGTGTCATGCAAGTTAGAGTATGGACCGTTCCGATGCGAAGCAGAGGGACCGATCGCACAGAATGCTTAGCAATTGGCCATCGCCAGTTCGGTTTTGATCGCTCCGAATCGAGCTTGGTTGTGTTCGACGACTTGAGTCTTTTAAGTTTGTTTGACACCAATGCTAGCAATCCTACAATCGGGCCTCGCGATTGGGGGAGGTCAGCCCGCTTGCTTACATAGTTTCGAACTTGCGAAGTCCGCTTCACTCGTTCGCAACTGAATGGCCAAGCAGCTCGACGAACTCCAACGCAGCTTCTCCATTGAATGCACAGCCCATAACTGTGCGGTTTCATTGTTGACGCGAATTTTTGGTTTGCCCTGCTTTTCGAAGTCGGCGACTGACCGCTCAACAATAAACGACTCGTTCTCAGACCTTCGGTAACCGCAACGACTTGGCGATACGCCGTGTGGATAGATGTAACGCATGATGTCGTTATGGCTATCGCTCGAATTTCGCTGAATGTTGTACTTGGTCCGGTGAACGACTTGAGATGGATTGGCAGGGCGTGGCAAGGTGTGCCATGAGCGTCAAGTAGGAACTTAATTCGCGTGGACACGCGAACATGACCGTCAGGAGTGCGTGGACAGCATGGCACAAGAGGTGAACCAGAGCGAAACGGATATCGCTGAGCAATTGCAACAACTGCGATTGGCTCTGGTCTCAAGGATTGGGCGAGAACGGATCGATCTATGGATGCCAGCGGTTTCCGAATGGTTAGTCGCTGAGAATCAAATACAAATCTTCTTCGAAAATGAATTTGGCTGCGAGCTCGCTCAAAAGATGCTCGGCAAGGAGCTGCAGGAGTTTACGAGTCAAATGAACTGCCAAGTTCGCTTGCTCGTTGGAGAAGGAAAATCAACAAGCTCAACAAGCGCTTTGCCTTCCGCAGACGTAGCGACCTCCGCAGCACAAGCTTCGCATACTCACTTGAATTCGGAAACGAATCGGAAGCGGACGTCGCACAGGGACTCCGCACCGGATCCAAGACAGGTCGAGCGTGCAGCACGCACTAACATAGCGACAGCCTCCACAGGACCGCTTCCGTTGCCCACCGCTCAGCGGGATGCCGCCGAAGCGGATAGCTGGCAGCAGTTCGTTGCGGGCGAGTCGAATGGTCTTGCGACGGCTATGGCGAAAATGGTGATGGCCGACCCTGGCAAGATGTCGCCCGTCTTTTTGCACGGCCCAACTGGATCTGGAAAGTCTTTACTCGTCGCCGGCATTGCTGAACAACTGCGAGTCACGCGTCGGCTACCTCGAGTTCAGATAATGACGAGCGAGCAGTTCCTGAACGACTTCACCGATGGCCTTCGCGGCGGCGGATTGCCGATGTTTCGGCGAAAGTATCGAGACGTAGAAGCTCTGATCTTGGAGGACGTCCAGTTCCTGCTAGGCAAGAAGTCTTCTATTACTGAAGTCAAGAACACGCTCGACAATCTGCTCCGGATGGGTAAGCAAATCATCCTGACTGCCGACCGCTCATTGAACGAGTTGGCCGCGTTTGGCCCTGAGTTGATCGCTCGACTCCGCGGAGGACTGGAAGCTCCAATTTTCCCGCTGGACGTCACCACACGCACCGAAGTTTTGAAGCGTTTCGTCCGCCGGGAAGGGCTCGATGTCGACGCCACAATCGTCGGCGAGATCGCAGACAAGGTCTCTGGCGACGGACGCATCCTCAGCGGCATCGCCAAACGGCTTTGTGCTACGGCTGCGTTCTCCGAAGAAGCACTGGATTGGGAATCGTGCTGGACCGCAATTGCAGACTTGGTTCAGGCTACCCAACCTATTGTCCGCATCGTGGATATAGATCGCATCGTATGCGACATCTTTGGCTTAGAGTCGGAGAGTCTGCGGTCCCAAACCAAAATCCGCCGCGTCAGCCAACCGCGAATGCTGGCGATGTTTCTCGCCCGCAAGTACACTCCAGCAGCTTACAAAGAGATCGGCCAGTACTTCGGAAAGCGTCGACACAGTACCGTTATCTCTGCGGAGAAAACGGTTTCCAACTGGCTCTACGAAAACACCGACATGGAACTCGGGCGAGGCCAGAAAGTACGGGACGTGATTCGCCAAGTTGAATCGCATTTGCAGGTTGGATAACTTCGAGGCAACTCGAGCTCGGCAGGACTCACCCGCCCAACTTCAACGCCGCGCATCGTTTCCGTAGCGATGTGTTTTAAAAGAGTCGTGGGCATTTGTGCCTTGCACTTGGTGACCAGCAGGCTCGAATTCGCCGGCAGAGCGAAGAGGAAAGACAGAACCGTGCTCAATTTGATCAGCTGCTTGGGCTTGCTCACCATGGTCTTTCTGGCGTGGTGCATGAGTTCGCTTAGAAATCGAGTCGACTGGCGGCTTGTTGCTTTGGGTGTTCTCCTTCAGTTCGTACTTGCGGCCGTTTTCTTCAACTCGCAGAACTGGAAATTCGACCGTGAGTTTGCTTCGCTCCCCGCGTTGGTTGAAGCTATCGACTCAGGCGAAGTTCTCCTATCGGACGTCCCCGAATCCGTAGACGCCAGTTCGGACTCGGCAGCACCGTTCTCTTCACTCTACGAACAATCCACCGCAGGCAATCTCAGCTCAGACGAACTTGCGAACTCAGATTGGGCCAAGCAGAACTTACCCGTCCGTGTGCCAAGGTTTACGAACGGTGTCGTGTTTTATGTCATCGAGTCTTTCTTCAACTTGATCCAAAAGAGCGTTGAAGCTGGTTCCTCCTTTGTCTTCGAAACTCATCCGGGCCCCGACGATACCCCCCCAACTCATCCTAAAGCGATCCTGACGACTTTTGCCTTCGGTGTTTTGCCGACCGTCGTGTTCTTCGCGGCACTGATGAGCGTGCTCTATCACATAGGACTCATGCAGAAACTCGTCCGCGCGATGGCTTGGGTCATGCAAAAGACGCTTCGCACCAGCGCGGCGGAAAGCCTCGCTGCGGCCGCAAATGTCCTGATCGGCCACACTGAAGCCCCGTTAGTCGTGAAGCCCTACGTTCCAACGATGACTCGCAGTGAGTTGAACGCACTTATGGTGGGCGGCTTTGCAACGATAAGCGGTAGTCTGATGGCCATCTTTGCAGGACTCGGTGTCAGTGCAGGTCACTTGTTGACGGCTTCGATCATTTCGGCCCCAGCCGCATTAGTGATCGCAAAAATCCTGCAGCCCGAAGTTGACGAACCCGTCGCGTTGGAAGTGGCGGAAGCCAAAGTGGAGAACGAGGCCAGCAACGTGATCGAAGCCGCCGCCAACGGGGCAACGGACGGAATGAAACTCGCTATCAACATCGCTGCCATGCTCATCGCGTTCCTCGCCTTGATCATGTTTGTAGACATCTGCCTCCAGGGGCTCGGAGGATTGTTGGGGATCGATCTCTCGCTAAGTCTAATTTTTGGTTTCGCGTTTTTTCCTTTGGCTTGGATCATGGGAATCACCACCGAGGATTGCTGGATTGCCGGTGATCTGCTCGGAAAGAAACTCATTGTCAACGAATTCTTGGCGTACATCGAGTTGTCGGCCGTGCCAAATTCCGCGACTCTAGATCCATCGTCGACCGTGCGGGGAATCTCAGAGCGAACTCGAACGATCCTAACTTACGCGCTTTGTGGCTTCTCCAATTTCGGAGCAATCGGCATTCAGCTCGGCGGCATCGGTCCGTTAGCGCCCGAGCGGAAGTCGGATTTAGCGCAGTTGGGACTGCGTGCCATGTTAGGCGGCGCGCTTGCCGCCAGTATGACGGCTTGCATCGCTGGCATCTTCTACGGAATCTTGAGCTAAACGCCGGCTCCCTCCGCCCTAGTCGTGAGCCGATCCCTGCGGCTCGACCGCTAGTGAATGTGAGTGTTGGAGATCTAGCCTGAAGAAGGCTGATAAACGCAAACGCAGTAACTAGACTGTACCGCTTTACAGCCCCCCTCACCGTGGAGACCGTTTTGGCCAAGAAGAAGACGAATAAGAGTCAGCAAATTCGAGACTACTTGAGTGCCAACCCGGACAGTCCGGCCGCAGAGATTGCGAAGGCACTGAACGTTCAAACCGCACTGGTCTACAACGTGAAAAGGGCTGCTGGGATAAAGTCAAAAGGGAAACGCGGACGACCACCAAAGTCCGCCGCCCAAAAGAAGATTGCTTCCACCTCGAAACGCCCTAGTAGCAATGGAGCCGTCTCAAACGACTTCGCTCTAGTTCTGGAAGCTGCCAAATTCATCCAGGTCTGTGGAAGTAGCGAGCGGGCAAAAGAAGCCCTGGAAGCGGCCAAAGATGTCGCTGCCGTCATGAAATAGCGCTTGGGCTACTGTTGGCACGAGTTGCCAGCATTGCGCTGTCGGAAAGGCGTTATCGCCCTTGGAAGCGTTAAATCTGATACTCCGCCGAAGTGATTCGTTGGAGGTTGGCTAAGCGTGCCAACTTCTTTGGGGAGTTCGACGATGTCTATTCAGACGCTGGTTTCCTGAAACCAGCACGAGACGTGGTTAAGGATTGCCACGAGCTCGTCAGATTGGCCCATCGAGTCATGGAGGATTCGACGTGAACGTGCTTTCTATTCGCCGACTGGCAAAGGGTTGCTGCATTGCTGCTGCCGTCCTAACCGTTTCCGTTGACGCTTTGGCCCAAGAGCGGGGCCTGCCAATTTTGAACACAGCCGGTCGCTTCCTGGGTGTTGGTTACTCGCGCGGGGGCTACCACTCGCCCGCGAATGGGCAATTCAAGGTGATGCGTCAATTGCATCCTGCGAACGCCTATCGCAGTTCCCAATTGCAGTACCCGTACCACCCTGCATACACCCCGAGTCGCCCCGCCCAAGCATATACACACGGCCTACCGCCAGCTCAGGGCGCATCTATCATGCAGCCCTACCAAAACTCGCTGGGCTTCGTCACGCCCAGCAACTCGACCAACCAACCTTCGGCTGCCACACCGCAAAAGCCCGCTAAGCCGGCCGGCCCTCCACCTACCTGGCTTGAGCCAATGTTAAACAACGGACAGCCTGCATCACGGACTCAGCCGGATTCGAAAACAGAACCTGTCGAACGGCCAAATGCAGTGGAAGATGGTGCCGACGATCTGTTAACGGCCCCCTCCGATCTGAAGGGAGATTCCAAGTCGAACGGGAAGGAAGACCCCTTCGGGTTCGACGTAAGTCCAGAGGCAGAGATAAGCCCTAGTGACCGACCTGGTGACTCATTGCTCGAAACGCCTGCCGGAAGCGACCAACTCTTGGATTCAATGGACGACGAGGACGATTTGCTACTCTTGGATGGTGACCTTTCGCGCAGGAAAACGCTGCGTGTCACTCCGATCAGTATTCTCAAACCTGTCCCGGCCCCGGTTCGCAACCGCTATCGAGTAGGACGTTAGTGTGGGAGGTTTAGAACTGGCTGAACTCTCACAACGAGTCTTGGCGACCGAGTTCCCAATTTGCGCCGTTGTGCGTGGTTTGGCCTAGCAAACGCCAATCGCGATTTGCATCCGGGCCATCCACTGCTTGCAAGAATGGAAGCGGTATTTGACCTGCCGCAACTGCAGATTTGCTGCTGTGGAGGCCTAGGCACACCGTCGATTCGATACGAGAATCTGGCCTTCGTTTTCGCGGTAGCGCAGTCCAGCCGAGACCACTCCGTTGGCAAAGCTGAATTTCCGCTGCGATTCAATCACCCCCAGCCCACGCAACTCGATGTTGTGAGTACGTCGGGCATGTCATGAACATCTAAGTTTTTGGAGTCAAAATTATGGAACGCAGTCTTGTTCTGCTGAAACCGGATTGCGTCGAGAGACGCCTCATCGGCCTAATCATTGCGCGATTCGAAGCCAAGGGATTGAACATTGTGGCAATGAAAATGCTTCGTGTTACACCTGAGCTATCCAAGCAGCACTACGCGGAGCACGTCGCAAAGCCTTTTTACCCAAGCCTCGAAGAGTTCATTACTTCTGCTCCGATCGTCGCGTTGGCCATCGAGGGTTTGGAAGCCATCCGAGTCATTCGCGATATGTTGGGGGCGACCAACGGATTGAACGCCGCGCCCGGCACAATTCGCGGCGACTTTTCCTCTTCGCAACAAATGAACTTGGTTCACGCTTCGGATAGCCCCGAAAGTGCAGTCCGTGAGTTGAACCTATACTTCGACGCTCCCGACTTCTGCGATCATAAGTTGCTCCTGACTCCAGCGCTCCGAGCGGCAGACGAGTAATCAAGTAGCAAGTTTGGAATTGGGATAATTCATCATGAAGATCCGACTCGACGCCGCGACCACTGAATCCGCGGCGCGAGTCACCATTCAGTGCCCTGCGAAGGTCAACCTCTTTCTCGAAGTATTAGGCAAACGCGGAGACGGGTTTCACGAGATTGAAACGCTAATGTGCCCGATCTCGCTCTGTGACGAACTGACCGCGAGTCTGAACGATTGCGGCAAAATCAACCTGAGCGTGGAAACTCCAAATTCCATGCGTGCTTCAACTCCGGTTTCGAATTCAACGACCGATCCCAGTCCGAATTCGGAAACGAACGCTTGCGCCGCGGCGAGTGACTCTGCGACGAGCCGAGAAATGGACCAGCGGCAAACCGCCGACCCGGCTTGGGATATCCCTGACGATTCCAGCAATCTTGCACACCGCGCCGCCCAAGCGGTTCAGCAAGAGCTTTTCGGAAGTCTCGACGAGCAGTCGCCGAAGGAATGCAAGCCAGCGGTTGATTGTCCCGGCGTTGACTTAGTTCTTAAGAAATCGATCCCGGCTTCCGCTGGTTTGGCGGGCGGTAGTAGCAATGCAGCGGCCGTTGTTACGGCTTGTCTTCTATTGTGGGCAAAATGGAATCGACCCGTAGCGACACAGATATGCCAGGAACTTGGCAGCGACGTTGCTTTCTTCCTGGGTAGCTCTAGCCAGGTTGGGATGGCCATGGCGACCGGTCGAGGAGAAATTATCGCTCCCTTGAGATGCAAGCCACCGCTTTCGTTTGTGCTCACTCATCCCCCTCAAGGCTGCTCTACACCCGCCATTTACGCTGCGATGGGTCCACGTGAATCTGTAAGGAATAGCGGAAATATCCGGACAGCCTGCGAAACATCTGCCCCCGGGCAACTCAAAAACATTGGCGCGGGTCTCTTTAATGCCCTACAATCTCCTGCGTCTGACCGAAATCCCTGGATCGCAAGGCAACTCGCTTTACTGAGCAGCCACGGTTTCGATTACAACATGATGAGCGGTAGTGGCTCAGCTTGCTTCGGCTTGTGCGTTGAACCGAACGCAGAGCAGATTGCAGATTCGCCGAGTTCGAGTTTGCCTGGTCTGCCTGGGTTCCAAGAGGCAGCATTTCGACAAGCAGCCGGTCACTTGGGGATCGAACGAGTCTTTGGTGCCAACGCTTGGTACCAAGCCTCGATCGAAGTTCAAGTCGGACAACAAAGGAATTGGAACGCACGACTACTGCAATAGCTGTGGCCTGATTTTCGGGCGGAGCGGTCGAGCAGATAGAAGCGTGCGATGACGCGATTTGCATGGGAGCGAATGCAGTGGAGATTACCGAGGTGCGAATCAAGCTCATGGCAGCCTCGGAAGACAGACTGCGTGCATTCTGCTCAGTGACTTTCGACAACAGCTTTGTCGTCCGCGATCTGAAAATCATCGAAGGCAGCCAAGGACCTTTCGTGGCTATGCCGAGTCGCAAGCTGACGCATCGCTGCGGACGCTGCGGGAACAAGAACTATATTCGCAGCAACTACTGTAACAACTGTGGTTCTAAGGTCCGCGGAAGTCGACATGCTAGCGAAGAAGACGCTCCGAACAAACTATACGCCGATGTCGCTCACCCCATCAATCAAAGTTGCCGGGACGAGATCCAACGTCACGTAGTAGGCGAATATGAGCTGGAACTCAAACGAGCCAAAGCACCAGGCTACTTCTCACGATACGATGATCCCTACGAAGTCGTCGAATCCCTAACACCTGAATTGGGCAAGACTCCAGATTCTGCCTCTATCATCCCCAAGCCGCATATCCAAGATGCGAAATCAGATGATATGCCGACTCAGCGAACGAAACTGAGCAGCGAGTCGGGGAGCAACGCGGCAGACGCCGATAGGTCTGACGACTAAGCCCAAATCCAACCTCACTCTGAGATTGCAACCAGACTGCTAACAATCGACATCGCAGTGTTGCTCGACAGCCTACTTCTTCTTAGCTGCTTTCTTTGTCACTTTTTTCTTCGGCGCCGTTTTCTTAGCCACTACTTTCGTCGCGACCTTTTTAGAGACGGCCTTCTTACCAGAGCTCTTTTTCGAAGTAGCAGCCTTTTTCTTTGAGGCGGACTTCTTGGTGGCTGCTTTCTTTTTGGTACCTCCAAAAGCCAATCCCCAACCATCCGCAAATTTTTGATTGGAGCCCACTCGTAGAATCGTCATCCATTCACCTCAACAGAGTTACTTCAGTTCACTTAATTCGCTTGTCAATCTAACGAGGCGAAATTATCGATATCGTTCGCAGAGGTCAAGCCGTACAGCTTGCAATCTCGGTTGGGATTGATTTCCATTTACCGCCAAAAGAAGACGGTCGTGATGACGCGTCGCCATTGCGGTGCGTGTTCAGGTCATCCGATGAGTCAGATCCGACTACAGACGGCAGTTTCCGATTTCGGTTTCCAAGATGGCGGAGGCTCCGATTTCTTCCAATCGCTCCATGGCTCGGATCACTTCCTTGCGTGGCACCATTACGCGAACAGAGCACCACCCCGGTTCTTCAAGTGCACTCACCGTCGGCGAATTAAATCCAGGGGTAATGGCCTCCGCCGCATGAAGCTTGTCCCGCGGAACGTTGTATTCGAGTAACGAATAGTCGCGCGCAATTACGACACCTTCTAAGCGACGAACGATCCGATCGGCCATTTCCGACTGTGCGCAATTCCGATTTTGAATCAGGACGGTCTCATACTGTCCGATATCCGTCATCACTCGCAAGCGATTTGCGGCTAGGGTGCTACCCGTCTCGACCAAGTCGACGATCGCATCGGCAACTCCGAGCGAGATCATGATCTCTACGGAGCCGGAGAGCTCCACCAGATGAGCTTTAGCACCATGCTTTGCCAAGAAGCCCTTGGTAACTTCGGGGAAACTAGTCGCGATGCGTAGACCGTCTAGATCTTTCCCATCGGTGGCGTCGGACGACTCCGGCACGCAGACGCTTAGGCGACAACGTCCAACCCCTAACGGCATGCGGACTTGCACTTCTTGGCAGCTCTCTTCCACAAGATCACTACCGGTGATGCCTAGGTCGATCGCGCCTTCCGCACAGAGGACTGGAATGTCGTCGGTGCGCAGAAAGATAATGTCTACGGGCAGCTCTCGAACCCGCGCAAACAGCGTTCGCTCTTGCCTTCGAAACTGCACGCCTGCTTGGTTCAACAGACTTGTGGCAAGTTCACTGAGCCGGCCCTTGCTGGGTATCCCAATGCGGAGATTTTTTTCGGTAGTCACGAGCTTACTTGTCTAACTTTCGTCAAGTCTTAGGGGTTGGTAGTACTGGCGAACTGCATATTCACTTCTTGCGATTCGCTTTTTCTTCTAGGCCCGAAGTCCCTTCGCGGCGCGCGAGCTCACTCCGCAGGTCGTCAACGCTGATCCCTCTGGAACCCAGCAAGACCCACAGGTGGTAAATCAAATCACAGGCCTCATACGTCAGATGGCCGTTGTCGCCCGATTCCGACTTGGCTGCGGCATCTACCACTTCGCCGGCTTCCTCTAAAATTTTCGCACCCATTCTGTCCACACCTCCCAAGACTAACTTGGTCGTATAGGAGCCTTCGGGCAGAGCTTTGGCCTTTTTCTGAATCTCAGCCATCAGGCGATCAAGGGTGTCTTCCATTGTTCTCGACCGTGTCCAAAAGGATCATTCAGGAAGCAGGAGGAATCTGGGACTCAGCCCAAAACCGAAATCCTGCAGCTTGTCGGGGTTCGATGATAATCTGCATCGAGCAAATGCGGCACCGCACCTGGGAGCCTCCAGTGCAAAAGGCCGCCAGCTCCTGGTAAAACTTGTCTTGAACCGAGCTGAGAGCCCAGGCATCAATCACGCTGCGGCGAACGCTTTAGGTTGTTGCCGCGCCCTTGGGTTCTGCAAACTGGGGCACTTGCGGTCATGGTGAACTATCTGCCGCATCGGCAACTAACGACTTCATCAGAGAAACAGGATTTGGAATTGGCGATCGAGGCGAAGAGCGAACGAGAATTCAACGAGTGGGTGATCCCGCCTCTGTTGGACTGTTTCTATTTGACCGGTGCAACGGCGAGCGGGAAAACTCCGCTTGCACTTTCACTTGCGGAGCGTCTGGATGCAGAGATCATCTCTCTAGACTCCATGGCGCTCTACTGTGGAATGGATATCGGTACCGCGAAGCCGTCGCTACCGCAGCGAGAGGCGGTACCCCATCACATGATCGATATCGTCGAACCTACCGAATCGTTTAGCGTTTCCACTTATGTGACAAGAGTGCACGAGCTCGCCGAAGAGATTCGAGAGCGAGGCAAAAAGGTCCTTTTTTGTGGTGGAACGCCGCTGTACCTGAAGTCACTTATTCGAGGACTGTTCCTTGGCCCGGAAGCCGACTGGGAGTTCCGGAATTCAGTGGAGGAAGACCTGAAGAAATTCGGCGAACAATCCCTGCTCGATCGACTCAATCAAGTCGATCCACTTCTGTCACACAAACTCCATCCTCATGACCATCGCCGGATCATACGAGCTTTGGAGGTGGCAAAAATCACGGGCAAGCCACTCTCGCACTGGCAGCAGCAGTTTGAAACGCCCGCACCTGCAGAACGATGCGCGGTCGCAGTCTTAAAGATTGACCGAGCTTGGTTGCACGAACGGATCAACCGTCGCGTTGAAGAGATGATTCGGGAGGGCCTTATCACGGAGGTTCAAGGACTGCTGGATAAACACGGCCAGCTCGGTCGCACAGCCGCGCAAGCTGTTGGCTACCGCGAAGTCCTCCAGCACTTGCAGGATTCCACTCCGATCGAGAAAACCATCGAGCTCATTCGTGCTCACACGCGGCAGTTCGCCCGCAGGCAGGAAATCTGGTTTCGAGGCTTAGAAGAACTGCATTGGACGGAGGTGGCACCCGACCGCGCCGTGGACGAAACACTTCAAGAGATTGAAACGATCTTTCAATCCACACAAGCTGACAGCTAACTCTCCGAAAGTCCTCAACAGTGAGCGGCAACGCACTCGCCATTCTATGGCTCATTTGCTTGGCAGTTGTCGTGGTGACTCAGGCATTGAAACTTGCCGCAAAGAGCGTCTACGACTTCGAAGAGAATTGCCTTTTCGTTCCCACTTACTTAATGGGACGAATTCTCTGGCGTGTGCATTTTACGAATTCCGCACCCGCCGAACTTCAAAGCGGAGCCATCTTGGTTGCTAACCACCGGAGCAGCGTTGATCCATTTTTCGTCCAGCTTGCCGCCGGGCGTCGAGTGCATTGGATGGTGGCGAAAGAGTACTGCCAGCACTTTGCGTTCGGCCCCTTGTTGCGTGCTTGCAAAGTAATTCCAACCAACCGAAGCGGCAGCGATACCGCTTCGACGAAAGCGGCCATTCGTCTCACAAGTGAAGGACGGTTGGTTGGCATGTTCCCAGAGGGCAAGATCAATCGCACCTCGAGGACTCTAATGCCAATTCGAAGCGGTGCGGCCGTCGTGGCACAAAAGGCAGACGCCCCACTGATTCCGCTGCTGATTAACGGTAGCCCTTATCGGGATACAGTCTGGAGTCCAGTCTTCATGCCCGCGCACGTGCAAATAACTTTTGGTGCCCCGATTCCCCCAAGCACCACTGCCTCGCAGGTGACAGCCGACGATCGAAACCAAACTGACTCTGGTGGCTCCAGTTCGACATCGCAGGGTGATACATCGATAAATTCGTCGGACGCCTTGATGCAACGTTGGGGTAAACAGATGGTCGAGCTGGCTGGCCAGCCCGATTGCCCGGTCGAATTCGCGTCTGCCAGAAAACGCCGCCGGCGAAGCTAGATCACCGTTCCTAACGATTCCTAAAGGCCACTTCCACTCAGCACTCTCTATTGATCTGCAAGGGTTTGCTCAAAGTACCCGCCCTCGACTCTTTCAAGCTCACCTGACTCCCCCGGGGGCAAACCTCCCGCCGCGACTGCAACACCCCACTCCATTTCCGTAGATCAATGGAAGCATAAGCCGCCCCCTGCGTCAGCTAGCTAACAGGTCGGAATAACAGCATATGATTTGGTCGAAATTTGCCTCTTAGACGACTACTCAGCCAACGCCCACCGTCTACGATATGGGCAGTTCCGGAGTGGCATGTCGCTGCTTCGTCCGCATTTTAACAGGTTGCCAAATGGTAAACTTGGGAGGTATTTCGATGAGAAGTGTTTTGAGTCTCGGCGTTGCATGTGCCCTATTGCTTTCGTCCACCGTCCTCGCTGAAGGCATCAAGAGTGGACTAAAGGAAGGTGCAAGTATCGGCGCTTTCGATGTCACCAAGTGTGCTGGAGCTGAAGGTGACAAAGTTGCGGTTGGCAAAAAGCTTTGCTACCGCTGCAAGAATGGATCTCGACCACAGGTCATGGTCTTCACACGAAGCACCGACGAGAAGATCGTGAAGCTGCTGAGCAAGCTTGACGAAGTTGTTCAGAAGCACGAAGAAGATCAACTGCGTGCGTTTGTGAACGTCCTAGGCGAAAGCCGCGATGCAGCTACCGACGAAGCGAAGAAGCTGGCTAAGGCATCGAAGGCCGAAGCAATTCCTTTCGTCGTTCCCGTTGAATTCGAGAACGGCCCTGAGAACTACGGCATCAATCCAAAGGCTGAGCTGACGATCATCTTCGCCAACGAAAGCAAGGTTGTTGCCAACTACTCAGTCGCTTCGATCGAAGACCTAGAAGCGAAGGCAATCATGGGAAGTCTAAAGAAGATCTTGAACTAAAGAACTTCTGAAACTGGCCTATATTTGGAAAGCGTTCTTCGGTGACGAAGAACGCTTTTTTCGTGTCCAAAAGTCTGCCGTGAATGGCTACAGAAGTGTCTCAAGTAGCAAACGTAATTTCCGTAGCTCGCCACGCTGTTCAAACTGAGGCAGCGGAGGCATTTGGATACTCAGTGCTTGATCGTATCCAACTCGACGTAATTGACTGATTACCTTGGCATAGTCCATGTCGCCCTGGCCGACTCTCACGTGCAGTTGGTCCCCCTTCGAATCGCGAAGATGAACGTGCAGCACGAACTCCATAATTTTGTCGAGGTTCTTCGACGCGTGTTGCCCACAAGCATAGTGACTAGGGTCCAGAGTTAAGCCCAGTCCCTTCACGTTGTCACAAAGAACCTTGACCGTATCAGGGTCCTCGCTCAACCTGCCAATCTGACTCTTCATGGCGACGCGAACACCTTCCGTGTCCGCACAATCTACTAGCCTTTGCAGCCGCTCCACTTCCTCATTGAAGGGAGTGCCTAGTTCACCGGAGGGAACGGTAAGCGTCACGACTTTCGTGGCTTTTCCAAGCCGGCATATCGCCTCAAACTGCTCTAAGTACGCGTCGCCTTCAGCCTCAATATGCACATCGTAACTGCACACATCGAGCCGATGGCTGCGTACCGCGAGCTGAGCGGCCTTGTCTTGCTCCACCCCAATACGGCTGGGACTCAGATAGGTTCCATCTTCGCGAAGTGCAAGTTCCACTGTCGTGAACTCAAGGTCGATAAACGACTGCACAACGTCCGGCATGATTTGATCAGGTAAACAATCCGTTGAAATAGCCACGTACACTGACAGACTCCTCACAGCGCTAACAAATCTAGATCCGGTTATGCCAAAAACTCGGCGGCATCCCGCTTGCAGGATTCTCGCCTAGGTAAATTGGGAATCTTGTGCCGGATGGATTAGCTCCAAGCCTAGCTATTTCTGCCCAGAGCGGCAACACGTCTGAGCCGCCACTGCCAAACTAAGTCTCGGAGAGCGCGAATTGCCCCAAAGATCTGTCTCCATCTCGCGAACGACAATCGCCTTTGGGGAAAACCCCCGCTCGGATCCTATTGCGCCAGGCAATCTATGGTTCATGTTTAAGCGGTCACTCATCGAAACCGAACGGAATTCCCAATCGACGCTTGAGTGGCGTCCCAACTGAAGGTCCACCATGCGCGGAATCATCTTTACCGAACTCCGAAGGTTCGTCATCGAGAAGTTTGGCCGAAAAACCTGGATTGACCTGCTTTTAGACGCCGGCGTCGACTATCCGAAGAAGATGTATGTCGCGACTGCCAGCTATGACGACTCTGAAATCGAGTTGCTTGCCGGCGCCGCAGTACGCCTGACAGGACTCACCAGAGACCAAATCCTAGACGCCTTCGGGGCCTCACTTGCCTCTGGCCTTCTCACCAAATACAAATTTCTGATTCGTCCTGAATGGACTCTCGAGGACGTGTTACTCAACATCGAAACGACCATCCACCAGGTGGTGCGGGCCAAGCATCCCGATGCGAATCCTCCCGAGTTGAAAGTTGAGCGAAGCCGCGCTGGCGAATTAAAGATGCTCTACTTTTCCAAACGCAAGATGGCAGCGTTGGCAAAAGGACTAATTAAGGGAACGGCCAGTTTCCTTGGCGAGCAGGCGGTCGTGCGGGGTAAACCCAAAGAAGATGGAAGCTGCGAGATTCTGATCTCTATACTCGAGCCTGCCCACCAGAAGGACGAGCAATTGCAGCCCAAGCTGGACGCTCGAAAATCCCTCATCAAACCTCGTTTACGTTCGTTAGGGGACAGCAAGTCCCACATCTTCCGCAAAGCGCACCGGATTTCGGAGAAGCAAGGTACCTAGACGTACTACGGAGCGGATATACAGTTCCCGAAGCCAATTCTGGTTTACGGGATCCGAAAGAACTTAGGCCAGCAAGCCAGTCAAAGGTCCGTCACCGCAGAAATCCGGATTTCCGAACTTCGCTTGCGGGAAACCCATCGCCTCGCACATGCTCAAGAGCAAGCGGTTGTGGGAAACTCGGCCAAAGTCGTATGCTTGGCCCGTTCGGAAACCGAAGCCGCCACCCACCATGACAAACGGAATGTTGTCACGAGTGTGCGAGTTTCCTTTACCCAGCTCATTTGTCCAAACAATCGTTGTGTTATCGAGCATCGAACCGTCGCCGCCGGGTTCGGGAATCGAATCGAGACGCTGGGCCAGATAGGCAACTTGCTCGCAGTACCAAGTATTGATGCGAATCAGCTTTTCGTAGGCATCTTCGTTGCTATCAGGCTCGTGTGACAACTGGTGGTGACCTTCGTCGATGCCTAACCAACGCATTCGAGGCTGACCGACACTATTGGTGATTTGGAAGGTCGCGACTCGGGCAAAGTCAGCTTGGAAACTGTTCACCAACATGTCCATTTGCATGCGAGTGATGAGAGGCATGTTGTCGTTTTCTTCTTGGACGTTGGGTGCCAATTCCGGTACAGCATGCCCTACATCTCCTTGCTCGCCGTCGACAGTTTTCTCTGAAGTCCGAAGTTCCGTTTGCAGCTCCTTCTCAAGCTCACGCACCATTTCCACATGATCGTGTAGCATGTGACGATCTTCACTGCTGATCATTCTCTCGACGCGTTGAAAATCCTCGGTCAACTCGTCCAACACGCTCGCGAGCAACTTGCGGTTCTTAGTCTGGCCATACAACTTGTCGAACAAACGATACGGGTTGTCGATCGGAGCAACGGGTTGATTCGCACCGGCGTAGGACATCCGAGTCCAAGTGTCTGCACGCTCGGGCACCATCACACCAAGCTCCAAGGAACCGAATCGAGTCTGCGTCGCCGCGTTGGCTTGGAGCTGGTTCTTCAAGTACTGGTCGACAGAGATCCCCATCGACCAACCGGCGGGAGTGTCCGAACCACCTTGAATATCACCTGGAAACAACTCAATCCCAGTCAACAGGCATCCAATGCCTCGCATGTGCCCATCGCCGTCCCCTTTAATCCAATTGCACATACCGTGCAGCGTCAGCGTCTTGGATTTGAGCTTCTCTAGCGGTTGCAGAATTCGCTTTAATTCAAAGTCGGACCCCGTGCTATCAGGCCAAAAGTGCTTTGGAATCACACCATTCGGGCTGAATACAAACACCACTCGTTGCTTCCGCGTGCTCGAAGTTGCTGCGCTGAGACTTGGTAGATTGACCATCAAGTTCGCTGCAGCAGCACTGACGCCGAGCCCTTTGAGTAGTTCGCGTCGTGATAGGGCCGTTGTTGTTTTTTGCATGGGATGCTCGTGACAATTGGCGGGATACAATTGTGGTGGGAATAATCTGAAGGTGGGAGCCTGTCTCACTGCAGCCAAGCACCTGTAAGCGGTGAATGGGAAACAAGTGCACTGGCGGGTCGCTGAAGCCGGTAGGCCGCCTGCGACCTTTGTATTCTATCTGGTTTGCTAGCCCAGTGCACGCCGAATGGACGGCATCCTGCGGAAGCACCCCCCTCCGGACTGGAAGGCATAACTCCGCTCCGCTACTGCCCTGAACCGGTCTGGGCCACACTGGGAATATCCCCCTCTTTTTGGCTCGGTTTGGCGGCGATCACGGCGATTTCCACAATCAACTTCTTAATATTGCACTCTTGACGCGAAAACTGCTGAGTGAGCTTTTCCAAAGTATCGGCACCAAAGGCTGCCGGAGGCTGCTTCACGAAGTGCTGAAACGCCCTAGAAACGAAAGCTCGTCTGCTATCTTCGCTATCGGCCAAGTAATTTGCCAAATCCTCAATTCCCGAAAATTCAACCCGCTCTCCGTTGCGTGCAATATACGCGCCGGACGAGTCGACGGGTTTTTCCGAGTCCATCTCTCGGAAGCGTCCGACTGCGTCGAAACTCTCAAGTGTAAAACCCAGTGGATTAATTTTTGCATGGCAGACCTGACAACTGTCGGGACTCGTTTGCATACTGACGCGTTCTCGCGTGGTCAAATCTGGATGTAGATCGGGACTCAATGGGGAGAACGCCTCAGCCGGTGGTCGCAAAGTCCGCCCGAGCATGTAACGGATCAGGAACACGCCTCTGTGAATGGGCGACGTCGCATCGTGATACGCGAGCCCGGCCAGCAAGTACGGGTGAGTCAGGATGCCGAAAAACTCAGGCGAATCTTTGGTAAGAACCTGTCCCGATGCTTGGCTAAAATCCGGCTCGCCTTCGACCTTACTCCAAGGCCCCTCGTAAAACTCCGCCAACTTGCGTGAGGTAAAGTTACTCTTACTGACAAAGAACTGTCGAAAATCGCTCGACTCGGACCAAACAACGCTGTCCAAAAACGAGTCCAACGAGGCTTTCAAATCGTGCGTTATCTCCGGCGAGTATGCGGGGAATTGCTCCGGGTCTTTGACAATGTCCGACACATGCTGAAGGTTGAGCCAACTGTAGAGAAACTCGCGAGTCTTCGCCCGGACGCGATAGTCGTTGACAGCCGAAAACGCGTACTCTCGGACCTTCTGCTCGCTCTCAAACGCTCCGGTCTTGCCGAGTTCTCGAATCCGGTTCTCCAGGGGCAACGAGTCAAAAAGGGTAAGCGACAAACGAGTAGCAACCTGCTCCGACTCCGACGCCATTGGATCTGCCGTTGGATAAAGGAACGCAGGCGATTTGATTGCCACTAAACAAACGCGTTTGAAGGCCTCAGCATCATCGGCCTCCGCGGCTAATTGCCGGTCTACGAACGCCTCAGTGCGTTCATCCGAGAGAACTCCATGAAAAGCTGCTTGCACAAATTCGAGTGCAAATGCCCTGATCGCGTCACGATCGGTTTTGTATTTCTTCTTGTGTTTGCGGCGATACTCGTCGAACAGGTCGTCGTAGCAAACTCGTGCGAACTCGAGCGCCGCTGCCGTCGTCGACTCATCCCAATCTCGGTTGATCGCGATCCCGCGTTCGTAGCCGTAAGAACGATCATCTGGAGGCAGAGCACTCTGTAAAGCAAACGTTGGCGGAACCCAATCGGGCACAAAATTATCGGCCGGAATAACCTCTTCAGCTCCATCCGGGCGCACCCAGCTAAAAGATATTTTGGCAGGCGGTAGCTCAGTCTTCCTCTTTCGCTGGCGGAAAGTAATCGAGAAAGGATAGACGCGCCCACCCACCAGTTGCAGCGGCCGGCGGAATTCAGTCTGGTCACCCGACTGCACGTGGTTGTTGATCAGCTCGCGACTCCAATGCCCGAACGTCATAACAAATGAGCAAGAGCTTCTCACAACCAACTCATAACGCCCCGTTTCCTTAACCCATAATCCGCCGTTCCAGCGAATCGAAAACTCCTTGGGATCAATGCCTTCCACGGGACTTTCCCGTTTGAAGTCAAAATTGATCTGCGAGTCAATTCGTTCCAACTTCTTGTTCTTGTCGCGCCCGTCATCATCGGAGTAGTACTTCGCCTTGATGCCACTCTTCTGCTGTGTGTACGGCAGTCCCTGGAGTTTTCCGTAGAGATCCGCGAGGCTATTCCTAAGCTGACTTGCCGTGAGGCGCGCCAATGAAATCCTCGGCGGACGATTTCGGATCCGTGCCGCTTCGCTATAAAAAGCGTAGTGGACAAACTCGGCAACGGCCTCCGCGTCTTCGGCAACACAGTCTTCCGGGCTTCCCTCAGGCATCGTCCGAGAAATGAGCTCAGCCAGCTGCCCGACCGAGTCGTCGCCCTGGAGTGGATCTGCGTAAACGTCTTCAACGCCCTGTCCACTCTCGCCATGGCAATCCGCGCAGGATTCCCGATAGACAACCTCTCCCTGGTCGCGCAACTCCGAAGCGGGCGTCGATTCCTGCGCCCCCAAGTCGACCGCAAGCATGATGACCGGCACGCAGAAAATCGTAGCGAAACACGCATGCTGAGCGAAGAGTCTGACGTGCAGTCGGAACGAAACTGCCATGGATTTACCGCTACTAGTAGGAGGAAGTCGGAAAGCAATTCATTGCTTCGATTTATAACCCGTAAGTCACAGTTCGACCGCAACTTTCCCGCGTCCGAATCCAATCGGCTTCTGCCCGACCTCAACCACACGCACCAGGATGCAGCAACACTTGGCCAACAACGAGCACCGCCGCAGTCAGTAGAGTCAGATCGGCCGAAAGCAGGTTCGACGTATACGATAGCTTGGCGATCAAGCAGATCGCAGGTAGGGAAGCTACGCTTATTATAGCTGCACGGAGCCGTTAGTGAACAGATGAACGGCTCGCAATCGTTGATGTCCTCGCGCAGAGCAACAGTCGAAGCTGGGGCTTCCGCTGAGAATAGCCCAAATGCGAGCTAAATTCGCTGGCGAAGCAACCCAGGATAGCTCATGTCTACGACTCGATACGGCCATCAGCCAAACGAATGGTCGAATCACACTCGGCGGCAATTCGCTCATCGTGAGTCACCATGACGATGGTGAGTCCAGTGTCTTGATTGAGCTCTTTTAGCAAGTCGAGGATCTGCCGTCCCGTCTTACGGTCGAGATTTCCAGTCGGTTCATCGGCCAATAACAACTCTGGTTCGCCTACCAACGCTCGGGCGATCGCGGCCCGCTGCATTTCACCGCCAGACAATTCGCGTGGCTTATGATGCAAGCGGTGATCCAAGCCGACTCGATGCAAGAGCCCCTGTGCCTTTTCGCGAATTTCGCGGCGGTTCTTGAGATAACCCCAAAACCCTTCCGTAATCATTCGCGGCAGTAGGACGTTTTGCAGAGCCGAAATTTCGGGCAACAGGTGATAGAACTGGAAGATCATTCCCAACTTCGTATTTCGGAATCGATCCCTTCGTCCCCTGGGCAAGTTGTCGACGCGTTCGCCATCGAAGTAGATCTCGCCTTCATCGGGAACATCCAGCGTACCGAGCAAATGCAACAAAGTACTCTTGCCGGAACCGCTTTGCCCCAGGATTGCCGTAATCTTGCCAGCGGACGCCTCGAAGTCGCATTCCTGCAACACGGGTACAACGTGTTGATTTTTTCGGTACGCCTTCGAGAGCTTCCGAGCGTTAAGGATACTGTCTCCGACGACGCGCAGCGGTGGAGTTTCCGAATCTTGCGTGTTCGAGCGAGTCGGGCGCCGACGCGGACGAACCTCGTTCGCTCCCCAGCGGGTTTGCTGCCCGGCGGCTTCGTTGGCCTGGGCGTGGGTATTCGGAGAAATGGTACTCTTGGGAATACTACTCATAACGCAGGGCCTCCACGGGATGCATACGTGCTGCTCGAATCGAAGGAAGCACGCTGGCCATCACGGCAATTGCAATGGCTCCAATAATGACCCACACAACCATGGCTGGATGCACGATCGTCGGGATGGTTTCAAAGTAGTACACGGTCGGATCGAAAACTTCTTGACCGGTCACTCGCTCAAGCAAGTCTGCGACCAAATTGATATTCGCCACGAAAACCAAGCCAGCGATCGCTCCCACTCCGGCACCAAACGCACCAAGCAGCACGCCGTAGCCAAGAAAGATCGAAGCAACCCCTGTACCGCCGGCTCCCAGTGACTTCAGAATGCCGATATCTTTCGTTTTCTCAACAACAATCATGAAGAACGTCGCCAGGATTCCAAAGCCGGCGACGGCGATGATCAAGAACAACAGAATGTTCAATATTGTTGTTTCCATTTGCACTGCTGCCAGAAGTGCGCCTTGCAAATCACGCCATGTGCTGACCTGAACGCCCATCTCCAAGGGAAAGAGCGACTGCACAGCGTCTCGCACTGCATTTAAATCCGCGCCTTCGCGGACTTTGAGCTGCAAACTGTTCACGGCATTGCCCATTCCGCGGCACTTCTGAAGGCTCTTGAGCGGTACGAACGCAAATGTCGCGTCGTATTCACTCATCTTGCTCTCATACAAATCCACAACGGTGAAACTCTGGTGCAACACCATGGCTCGCTCGCCAGATGAGGGCAGGGTGATCCGCACATCGTCTCCAGGTCGCAAGTAGTAGTAATCCGCGACTTCCCCGAAAGCATCTCGATATCGAGTCGTGCCAATGCTGATACCCAACACAATTCCGTCGTTCTGCTCGAACTCTGGATCCAAGACCCGCGCGACATCCTCTTCTCGAGACGCAACTGCATTGAACCGCGGCCCACCGTTTGTATTCGTAGCAGGACTCTGTGCTGTACCGTTGCCTGGACTCGAAGAAAGGTGAACCGGGTCTGGGAAGCTCAGTCCATGAGAGGGTTGTTCGGTGACTTTGCTACCTGCAGCGTTTCCAGTCTCAGCTTGCAGTTCTAACGTCGAAGCCAGACTCTCAGTAGCCGCGTTGGGGGTCGCGTTTTCCATCGCAAGACGCAACCGCTCGTTCCGCTCCTTCTCCAACTGCAACTTGGCTTCCATGTCGCTAATACGTTTGCGTGCTTGAGCCGCTCGTCGCCGATGTCCCCAACCTGACTCAGGGAACGTCTCACGCCCTGGGGCGTAGCCGCCTTCTTTCAATTGGAAGTCAATCTGCTCACGATTCTCCGGATGCAGAAGATACTCGGCAAAGTCACTCACACTGGCGTACGATTCGGTATCGATGCCAATCAAGTTGATCTGACGATTGATCGGCTCGCCACGATGATTGAAAGAGACCATCGCGGGCACATGAACAACCTGCGTGAGGCCCACCAAATCGTCGCCGACAAGCGAACGAATTTGACGTTCGAAGACATCTGGATTTTCTAACCCGTTCGCTCCGTGACACTCGACCACGACATCCGAAAGAATGCCGTTCATGCGATCTTGCATTTCAGTCGTGAAACCGTCCATCACACTGTTCACAACGATCAGTGTGGCGACACCGAGCATGACGCTGACAACAGACGCCAGTGCGATGTAACGAGTCCGGAGGTAACGCCAACACAGTAGCCAACGATACATTCAGCCATCCTTAGCCGTTTGAATCCATGCTAGGGCCCTCAGCACAACATCCATGCCGCGCGTTTCCAAGGCCAATTGCAAACGGAGTCTAGCTAGTTGCCAAACTGACGGAAACGGCAACTTTGAGTTCGCGATGCCTCAGGTTCACAGTCTCCGTGGAACATGGGTATGCAAGCTCATCCAGTCCACACCACCGGCCATTGCAACGAAACCACTCCCGTATTCACTTGTAAATGGTTTGGCCCAAGCGAACCCTGACTCTCTTTGAATGTAATCACAATTGCTGGCACACAAAACGCAGGACTCTACTGATGCTAGCAATCGATTTAGCGAGCGTTACACGAACGCAGCTAGCAACTTCCTCATCCTTTACCGCTGCTTTGGTTAGCGTCTCCGACCAACGGTGTTTCGCCAGATGCGGCGGCCAGATCACTGGCTCCAAAGGTTCGCCTGGCGGCTTCGGGCAGGGCACGCTTGTAACCTGCAAGCGAACTCATCGCATCCAGCATCGCCAGTAGGATGCAGCCAAACAACAGGACAAGAATACCGCACCAAAAAAGCATCCAAACGCGGCCGTGAGGAATGAAAGCCGTGGCGACGATCAATCCACCAATCAAGATCAACATACCGTTGTTCAACATGCGAACGAATCGTTGAATTTTCGCCCACCATTCAATGGCAGCTTGCTGATTTCCCGCCAGCTCACCGTCACTTTGCCAATTCGGTGGCCGAAGCCATCCCAGAGCAATCCCACAGCCAATGAGACTCAATCCTCCAACGAGGCAAGCCGTGAATTCCATGGTCTTACTCCCAAAGACAGGCCGATTAACGTCTGGGCCACGCGCCCAAGCTGGCTGTGATCGGCACGTTTTCCAGCCCAACAACGCAAGGCCGTCGAACCATTAGCCAGCTGCTAGCACTCGCCGAGAAACAGCAGGCCCCCGTCCCGAACTCGAACTAGTTAACCACAGGATCCCATGCATTGCAAACAGAGCGCAGCGTGTGCCATGTCGAAAGTCTTTGAGCCCATAAAAGCAGGCGATTTCTGGGCAGAGTTGGTCAAGTCGCTTTCACCAAGTTCGCCATGTTCGCTATGGTATTCAGGCACCACGTCCCGCTGAAGTCTGCGAATAGGTAACCACGCTCACTGTAGACCGCTCGCATCATTTTCCCCAAGCTGGGCAACATGGATCCGTTTTACTTTGCCTTATTGCTTTATCTTGGCGCATTAGTCCTCGCCTTCGTGGACCTGTTCGTACCGAGCGGTGGGGTGTTGCTGATCCTCGCAGCGGCAACCGCGGTAGCTTGCATCCTGTTCGGCTTCCGATCCAGTTATGGCATGGGGCTAGCGATGCTCACGATCGTCTTTGCCTCCGTCCCAGCATTCGCATTCGCGGCCATCCAAATTTGGCCGCGGACACCAATCGGTCGAAGGATCATCTTGAACGCTCCGCAACAGCAGACACAAGCCGAAGTCAAAGAATCGAATCACACCCAGGGCCTGGACCGCTTTGTGGGCTGCGTGATTGAAGCCGAGTATCCGATGATACCTTCTGGGCAGATTCGCATCGAAGGAACGCTCTACAACGCGACCTCAAAATCGGGAGTCATCGAATCCGGCGACCGAGTTGAGATTTTGGAAATTCGTGACCGGAATCTAGTCGTCGAGAAAACGCAAAAGCCGTCGACCACTTCCACGAACCGAACTGCGGTCACGGACACCGGAGCCGCGTCAGAGGGCCACCCGGAGAAAGCATCGAAAGGCGAGCCAGGCGAGCCAGGCGACCTAGCCGAAAACGCAGAAAGCAACTTCCTCGATCTTCCCGCCGAAGACTTGGGTCTCGACTCTATCGACTAATTGCGAGAGAAGATCCCGCGGCGTTCTATGAACCGCAAGCGTCTGAAGAAGTCACGTTTTAGAGTGCGGGTAAATCAGGCGTGTTGGCAACAATCATCGGCGACATGGGCAGCCCGGTAATTGGGTTCAACACGTTGTCTTCCAATCTCGGAGATTTGGAGATTGAACTTTCGCCACTCTCCGCCGACTTGCTTTCACAAGTCGACTCGGCCGACAAGTCCGCTGCAACGCGACTGGTCATCAACAGAATTTGACGCACAGCTTGATCGACGATTGCGTCCCGATGCTCGCAGAGGAAACCAACGTGATCGGATTCTGGCTGATAGCTCCAAGAGATCAATCCGTCTTCGGTACGCCGGAGTTCTCGGCACTCGGCTTCCAAGATGTCCGCAAACATATCGGCGAATTGCATTTCGTAGTTATAGTACTCGTCGACTCCGCCGGTGTAGTGGAAGTGCAGGGCGGTCCCACGGGCTCGAATCTTCGAAATCTGCTCAGTCGCTTGCTTGCGAGTAGGAAACTCGCGAATATCATCGCCAAGCTGCAGTGAGCTGGGAGTGTCCGGCCCGAGCCCAACGATCTTCGCGAGTCGATTGCGCCACTTCCGTGCACTAAACAACTTAGGCAGGTAGCGTCCCCAAATGCGATGCCAATAGTAAGCCCTCGTTCGGTAACCACATCCGTCGAGTGAAAAAACGCCGGCTATCCGCTCTTCTTGAAGCGCTGCGTGGAGGGCATCGTCGGCACCAGAACAAAGCCCAAAACAGACGACTTTTCGAAGACCGTATTCGCTTTGCAGAAAGTCGATCGCCTGACTAATTTCACTCCGAGCCCTGTCGAGCGACGTCCCATCGGCCCCGACTGCGAGACTCTCGCCGATACCGGAAAGATCGAACCGCAAACTCGGAATCCCATGAATACTGAGCGCCTTGGCGAGATCGCAATGCAGACGGAACGGACCGGCGCTGTGGAGCATTCCAGGGGTCAAGATCAGGACCGCTGTTTGCGCGCTCGCCCGCGAGTCGTCATTGCCCGACGCAGTTCGCCGAGCAGGTCTTGGGCTGCCTGGCTGATAAACGCCGACCAAATTTTCCCATTCGCCGAACACGCAGACTCTAGACTCTGCCGAGACACTTCCGCCGGTTGTTGATTGCTCAAGCATGGTTTCCCTCCGGCACATTGACTCTCAGTGGAACGGTGCCGCATTGCAAAGGTTCCGAAGCAACGTTTTGCGTTAGAAAATCGACAATCGCCTCGCTCGCATGCACTGAGGCAAACGCACGCTCGGTGAATTCCGGATCGTGCCAGCCGATATCGTCGAGAGCATCGTCTGCCTCACCCTCTGGTGCGCTGCACCATGCCAAAGCCTCGGGCTCTTGCGATACGTAACCACGACTGGTCACTACAAACGGATCTACCGCAAACTCACTTCTCAGTGGCATCCTTAGGCACTTGATACTTTGCCGTTTCTCTTGCTCCCAACTGTGACCGAACAACTGGGGCAGTTTGCTTGGCTTCATCTTCCGAACGAAACGTGTTTGGCTTCGCAATGCAAACTGGTGAAAATCCTCCAGTATCCCGACGTACGAAGCACCGCGAATAACGGGATCCCATAAGACTCGATGCGCAGGGTCACAGTCATGCTTTGTGGTCGCAGCAATGGTTGCACCAAGACGAAGCCCAAGCAGCGAATAGCCATCCACTCCATCCATGGACGTTATGTAATCGATCGCACGGCGCAAATCGGATTGAAGGCTCTCAAGTCGAAGGTCCTCGCAGCGACCTTCAGAGTTTCCGGTGCCAGAGTAGTCAAAGCGCAGTACTTCGAACCCAGCCGACGCCAATTGCAAAGCGAGTTGCTGCAAATTCCGGTAAGACCGCGTGTATTCGTGTCCCAGCGGGGGACAGATCACGACCCCGTGCCTGCGCGAATTCTGTTGAAACTGCTCCACTGCTGGTGGCCGGTACAACACAGTGAACAACTGCCGATCCGAAGCTCCAATAAACTGCCCTTCAATTTGTGGCAGGCATTGCCTTCGGTGAGCCCGCTCAGCGCCGACTTGCACGTCTTCGACCTCAGCCGGTTCGCCCAGCATGCGAGCAAGATGCCTGGCAGCACTGGCAACCGTTGGATTGGCAAAGAAGTCACGCACAGGCAGCTCAATGCCGAATTGGGCCGTCAGCTCTGCCACAACACGCGTGACCAACAACGAACTTCCGCCCAAAGCAAAGAAGTCGTCATAGACTCCAACTTTGGGAATATTCAGTACTTCCGACCACAGTGCAGATAGACGCTTTTCCAAGTCAGATCTTGGCGAAATGTAGGTACCGCTCTGAACAGTGACGCTTTCCGTCGGCTCCGGCAATGCCCCGCGGTCGACCTTACCGTTCACAGTGAGCGGAAAAGTATCCAGCAAGCAGTAGCGAGCCGGCACCATGTACGGCGGCAAAGCGGCGGCTAGGAATTCAGCCAAGTGCTCGAAGTGCAGTTGTTCACCGCCGGTGGCAACGTAAGCAATTAAGTACTTTTGGGTTCCAGCTTGCTCGTAGCACACGAGCGAATCACGAACACTCGGGTGCTTGTTCAACGCCGCCTCAATCTCACCGGGCTCAATTCGGTAGGACCCGAGTTTAATCTGATGGTCGATACGCCCAGCAAACTCAATTTGCCCGTCTGGTAGCCAGCGTGCCAAGTCGCCCGTCGCGTAAAGCCGTTCTGGATTGCCACTCTCGTGCTCGACAAAGCGGAATGCCTTCTGATTCAACTCATCGCGATTGAGATACCCCCGGGAAAGAGCCGGCCCGCCAATGTGCAGTTGCCCCGTTTCCTCTGGCCCGACAGGTCGGTCATCCTCGTTAAGTATCCGAGCCGTGTAGCCCACCAATGGGTAGCCGATGGGCATATTGTCTGCATTGAAGTTCTCATCCGGGATGAACACCGTCGCCGACACCGTGGCTTCAGTCGGCCCATAGGCGTTGCACCAAAGCACGTCATGCTGACAAAGCTCCAGCCAGCGACGGTAGTGCTCGACGCTGACCTTCTCTCCGGTCGCAATTACCAAACGCAATGTGGGCGGCACACAGTCGCCGGTTGCTCGCATTAGATCGACCCACTCGTGCCAGTAAGCGGTCGCTAGATGAACAGCAGTAATCCCATAGCGTTCTACGATGCTCGAAAGCTCGTTGGCGTCGTTCGCACGCAATCTTGGACGCACCACAACGCAGCTGCCAATCAACAGTGGCGGGAAAATCTCTTCAATTGCGATATCGAAATTGAGCGTCGAGAACTGGAGCGTACGGTCTTCGGACGAGAGTCGATAAACTTCGATGTCCGCCATGCAATAGGCGGTTAGTGCCCCATGTTCGATCTGCACACCTTTTGGATTCCCAGTTGAACCCGAGGTGTACATCAGATACGCCAGATCACCGACTTGAGGCGAAGGCAGTTGAGCTAGCCGTTCTTCCGGCGTTTCTACAGACGCAAACACAAACTCGCTGCAATCGATCCACTCCAGTTCCAGGTGGTCGCCGATCTTGGCAGCCAACGCATTCTCTCTCCGACTGTCCGTGATGATTCTCTGAATCCCCGCGTCTTGAATCATGAATTCGATTCGATCCAGCGGATATTCGGGATCAAGCGGTACAAACGCCGCGCCAGCCATAAAGCAACCAAGCATAGCGGCTATCGCTTCGGGGCTTCGCTCCATGCATAGGCCGACGTACTCGCCTTGGCGAGCGCCACGCCGGTGCAGCTCCACCGCGAATTGCTCCGCAATTAATTGCAGATCTGCAAAAGTCAGCTCGCGGTCTTCGTGGACAACGGCAACAGCATCCGGCGAATCACAAACGACCTGACGAAACAGGTTCAAGACGGTCTCTTGCCCACCTTCGAGAGTCTGCGAGCCGATGCCAGAAATGGATGGAGCAACAGACATCACTTATGAGCCCACTTTGGGGGCCGCGAAGCCCAGAGGTACGGCAAGTACATCTACCTCACCTACTGGGGCGATCAATAGGCGGTCTTGCCCTGCCGCTCCCGTCGCTCCCGAGACGCCGGCAGTTGCGGCCGGCACACGCTCGGCAGACTCTCGCTCGACAACCCGATCAATGGCATCGGTGAGAATCGCGAGACCAGATTCAATGAGCTCTGGTTCGCATGTCAACGCGGGCATCACTTTCAAGACTTGATCGTCGTTCCCTGACGACTCAATAAGGAGCCCATTTTCAAAACACTGCTGAATTACAGATCTTGCGAGACTCCCCTCTCGAACGTCGAGCCCCTGAATCAAGCCCCGTCCTCGTCGATCAAACTTTAAAGAGGCGTGACGTCGTACAATTTGGTCGAGCTTCGCCTCGACATACGCGGAGAGGCAATAAGTCTGAATCTCCAGCTCATCGTCACTCCAGTAGGGGAGTAACGCTTCGGCAGCCACAAAAGCCAAGTTGTTTCCGCGAAAAGTTCCTGTGTGTTGGCCGGGCTTCCAAACGTCAACTTCAGGTTGAATCAGGACCAACGAGAGCGGTAATCCGCCGCCTATCGACTTACTCAAGCACACGATGTCGGGACGAATGCCGGAATCTTCAAAGCTGAAGAACTTGCCGGTTCGGCCGTTGCCGACCTGGATATCATCGACGATCAGAAGGCAGTCGTACTTGCGACAAACTTGTTCGATCTTCTTTAACCACTCCATGCTCGCGACATTGACGCCGCCTTCTCCTTGAACGGTTTCCAAGATGATGGCCGCTGGTAGCGGGAGTCCACTGCTGCGGTCCGTGAGCATGCGATCCAAGAGATCCGCCGAGTCGACGCCTGGAGCGTATCCATCGAATGGGAAATGCGAAACGTTGGTCCTACCGCCAAACTGTTCACTTTGATAGAACGAGTTTCCGGTAACGGCCAGTGAGCCGAGCGTGTGCCCGTGGTACGCATTCGTGAACGCAACAACATGGCTGCGTCCGGTCGACAAGCGGGCAACTTTCAAGGCGGCTTCGACGGCGTTGGTACCAGTCGGCCCCGTAAACTGCACGCGATAGTCCATCGATCGCGGCTTGAGAATCAACGACTCGAAGGCGCGAAGAAATGCGGCTTTGGCTCGAGTCGCAGTATCGAGACCATGCTGCACCCCATCGTTTTCGATGTAACGCAATAGAGCTTCTTTGGCTCTTGGATTGTTGTGTCCGTAGTTCAGCGTGCCGGCACCGCAAAAGAAATCGATGTACCGCTTACCGTCCGTATCCCATAACTCAGACCCGACGGCCCTATCGAATACCGTTGGAAAGAGGCGTACATAGCCCCGAACGTTTGATTCGCGTCGGGAAATTTGCTCCAACATCGGGACTCAACTTCTTCTGAACAAGGAATTGTTCGTAGGCGAACTTGGTGGCAGCGCACAACTTCGAACAGGAACTGACACATTTACAGTGTTTCATTTTCTCTTTTCTGGCAGCCCGCTACCTGGAACCGGACTCCGCTTCGAACATATGTCGCAGAAAGGGTCAGTGATGTCCCGCGCCGGACGCCCGAACTTCACCCACCGGAATCTGGAAATTCGGAGACAAGCTGTACGGGCTCTAGCAATTATTCGGTTCCCCGCACACTTCCGCGGTCCCAGCATTGCCCACCTTGCGTCTCGCCGCCACAATGTGGCGGCTCAAGAAAAGCCAGAAAGGGATTCCAATGCTCCGAACCACTCTGCTCCATCCAGACATCCTGCGCGCGGCGGCGAGAGCCGGCCATCACTCAAAAATCCTGATCGCGGATGGCAACTATCCAGCTGCGTCGAAAATCGGCCCCAAAGCAGAACTCGTCTGCTTGCAGCTCATGCCAGGCATTCCTACCGTGGGCCAGGTGTTGGATGCAATACTTAGCGAAGTTCCGATCGACGTCTTCAACACGATGGGAATTGATGAAACAGATGAATACGCGTCGGCAGAAGACCCAGCGGTCTGGTCGGAGTACCGGCAGATCATGGAGCGGCACCAGTGCAATCGCCAATTGGAGCCTATCAAGAAGTGGGACTTCTATGACGCAGTTGCGTCGGACGACCACGTACTTACGATTCAGACCGCCGACCAAGCATTATGGGCCAACCTTATGTTAAGCGTTGGCGTGCGTACGCCCGAATAACGCCTGTCCGCATCGCGCACAAAAGACCTAGCAACGACACATACTCCAATAATAGAAATTCCCATGGAACGCCGACGACTTGGCAAAACAGATTTGGAACTTCCCGCTCTCGGCTTCGGTGCCAGTTCACTAGGCGCTGAATTTCGCGGAGTCACTTTGGATGAGGTCTTTGCCTCAATACGAGTGGCCCTGGAGTTGGGGCTAAACTTCATCGACACCTCTCCTTTTTACGGGCGAGGAATGAGTGAAATCCTGCTGGGCGTTGCATTGAAGGACGTCCCTCGCGACGACTATACGCTTTGCACGAAGCTCGGAAGATTCGATGCAAATCACTTCGACTTTTCGGCGAAGCGTGTCGCGGAGAGCGTCGACGTTTCCTTGCATCGTCTTGGCTGCGGACACTTGGACATTGTCCTGTGCCACGATATTGAGTTTGCTCCGCTTCAACAAATCATCGACGAAACCATTCCAGCTCTGCGCGCCCAGCAGAAGGCAGGGAAGGTTCGGTACATCGGGATCAGCGGCTACCCTCAGAAAATTTTCCACACCGTTCTTGCGCAAACGGATCTGGATTGTGTGATGAGCTACAACCAATACACGCTGCAGAACACACGGTTCTTGGATGAGACGATTCCACTTCTAAAGGAAAAGGAAGTCGGCATCATGAACGCCGGGCCATTTAGTGCTCGACTGCTGACCAATTCGAGCTTACCCGAGTGGTTCCGCGATCCAAAGGAAGTTCAGGACGTCGCCCGCAAGGCTGCCGAACACTGCACGAGTAAGGGAGTCGATATCGCGCAGCTAGCGCTCCAATTCTGCCTTCAACACACGGACATCACGACGACCGTCGCGGGCAGTGCAAATCCAAACAACATCCGTAAATGGGTCGACTGGGCCAACGCTCCAGTGGACGAAGGCCTGATTGCGGAAGTTCAAGAGCTCTTCGCCCCAGTCAAAAATGTGGGGCACAAAGAAGGCTTGGAAGAGAACAACTAATATTTGCCAAGGGCCGGGACACAACGGCTACCAACAACGTAGCGGCCCGCTCCTCTCTCTAGCTCAACGCGACTTCTTCAACGAGGCGGCCGCTGGACGCACAAGCTTGTTTCAAATGCTCGGCCAGTTCCGAAGTTAGCTGGCCGGGTGCAAGTCGCCACTGCCAATTACCCTCTGCAACACCGGGGATATTCATTCTTGTGTCATCGTCGAGTCCGAGCAGATCTTGCATGGGGAGAATGGCGAGCTTCGATGCCGATTGGTAAACCATGTTTGCCAATTGCCAATGAATCCTTAACGAGTCGTCTTGTTGTTCGAGTCCTGGCTCGAGCAGATCGCAGCGAACCTTGTTCTTCGAGCCTTCCCGATACCATCCCATGATGGTGCTGTTGTCATGCGTCCCGGTGTAGGCAACGCTGTTTTCAGGATAGCTCTCAGGACGATGGAAAACATCATCCGGGTTATCAAACCCGAATTGCAGCACTCGCATCCCAGGAAAATCAAGCTGATCACGCAGCTGATGCACTTCCTCGGTAATCATTCCCAAGTCTTCGGCCACGATTGGAAGTTCGCCCAAGTGCGATCGTGACGCCTCAAAAGGCTCCGCTCCAGGCCCCTTTACCCACTCACCACTGACCGCCGTCTTGGCCGAAGCGGGAACAGACCAAAAGGCTTCGAATCCGCGGAAGTGGTCGATTCTCAGAATGTCAAATTGTTCAAACGCGGCTCGCAAACGTTGCACCCACCAGAAATGCTCCTTGGATCGCAAAGTTTCCCAGTCGTACAATGGATTACCCCAAAGCTGCCCCGTCTTACTAAAGTAGTCCGGCGGCACGCCGGCCACGCGCGTTGGTCGGCCCTGGTCATCGAGCTGAAAACAGCTCTGATTCGCCCACACATCAGCACTGCCGTAGGCGACAAAGATGGGCATGTCGCCAAATAGCAGTACCTGTTTCCCGGCTGCATACGATCGCAGCGAGTTCCATTGTGAAAAGAATAAGTACTGAGCGAACTGTTCGAGCTCTACCTCACGCGACAGCTTCTCGCGAAATTCTCCTAGAGTGCGAGAATCCCGCCGAACGAGCCCACTCTCCCACTGGCTCCAGTTATCGGTACCAAGGTTCTTGCGTAGTGCTGCGAACAACGAGAAATCGTCGAGCCACCAACGTTGCTTCACGCAAAAGGACTCAAACTCATTGATCTGCTCACACTGCGCTTGTACGCGATAGCGCTCGTGCGCTTTCTCGATGAGAGACCATTTCAACCGTCGCGCCCGCGCGTAGTCACAGCGTGTTGGATCGCTCGGCTGACTCGCGGCTTCCGCCAATTCCTCAGAGACTTCCGCCAAGGACAACACACCCTCGGATACCAAGAGCTCCGGGCTGATCAGTAGCGGATTACCGGCGAAGGCCGAGTAAGAGCTGTAAGGAGAATCCCCCCAAGCCGTTGGCCCAAGAGGTAAGACTTGCCAAACGTGCTGCCCCGAATCGTGCAGGAAGTCGACGAAGCGGTAAGCTGACGTGCCAAGATCGCCGACACCAAAATCGACTCCCCGCAGTCCTGTGCCAACAGAGGGCTGCTCTTGGGTATCAAACGAAACAGGCAAGCTCGTTAGATGGAGTAGGATGCCTGCTGAACGTTCAAGTTGCATGGGTTAGTCCGCGAGAGCCGTCAGAGCGTTTGAGTCCGTAGACTCGCCGACACACGACGACGACGAGATCCTACGTTGGCAACGAAATGGTTCCATTGCATCGAAATCGTAAGGGATGCCGACCAGGTTGTTGAGTGGAACTCGGGCAATCATGCCGACACAAGTCAACAATTTCTGAAGGAAACGCCGCAAGGTTTACTTACTTCACCGCGTCTACGCCCCAGATCTCTTTGGCGTACTGACCAATCGTTCGATCACTCGAAAAATGGCCACTCATCGCTGTATTGATGATACTCATGCGGTTCCAATCTGATTGATCGCGATACGCAGCGTCCACCTTTCTTTGAGCGTCAATAAAGCCGCGGAAGTCGGCTAGCGTCAGCCACTGGTCTCCAGGATTTCTCAATCCACCAATGAGGATGTCGAAGATCCCAGGTTCCTTATTATTGAACGTACCGCTTTCCAACAGCTCCATCACGCGTCGGATGTCAACGTCCGACGCAACGATTTGATTCGGGTCGTAACTTTGGCGTGTCTTTTGAACTTGTTGAGCGTCCAGTCCGAATAGGAAGAAGTTCTCTGGCCCTGCTTTTTCACGAATTTCGATGTTGGCTCCATCGAGTGTTCCGATCGTCAGAGCTCCGTTCATCATGAACTTCATGTTCCCGGTACCCGATGCCTCTTTGCCCGCCGTCGAGATCTGCTCGGACAGTTCGGTTCCTGGGCAAATCACCTCCATTGCAGAGACGCTGTAGTTCGGGAAGAACACCAACTTGAGCAAGTCCCCGACATCTGGGTCGGTGTTAATCTGACTAGCTACGTTGTTGATCAGCTTCACAATGAGTTTTGCAATATGGTAACCAGGCGCGGCCTTACCCCCGATCAAAATGCATCGCGGCGTCATGCCCTCCGTTTGTCCTTGCTTGATGCGATCGTACAAGTGGATAGCATGCAGCACGTTTAACAACTGACGCTTGTATTCGTGAATCCGCTTGACCTGCACATCGAAAATGGCGTCCAACGGGAAAGTCACACCGGTACGCTCTTCCACCAAGGTCTGCAGTCGTTTCTTGTTTTCCAATTTGACCTGCTTCCAGCGTTCGCGGAACGCTTCGTCGCCCGCATTGGGCAGTAGGTCTTCGATTCGGGACAAGTCCTTTTCCCATTCCCGACCGATCGACTCAGAAATCAGATCGCGAAGCCCAGGGTTGCAGTTCGCCAGCCAACGTCGCTGCGTTACGCCGTTCGTCTTATTGTTGAACTTCTGCGGCCACATTTGGTAGAAGTTTTTGAACAGACCAGACTTCAGTAGCTCGGTATGCAGTTGAGCAACGCCGTTGACGGAGAAACTTCCTACGATGGCCAGGTATGCCATCCGGATGTGCGGCTCGTGACCTTCTTCCACGATCGACAACTGCCGTCGCATATCCTCGTCACCAGGCCACTCCTCATCGACTTGCTTCAAAAAGCGACGATTGATTTCGAAAATAATCTCCGTTAGCCGTGGCAGCAATCGACTGAATAGCGAGACAGACCAACGCTCGAGCGCTTCGGGCAGCAGCGTGTGGTTCGTGTAAGCCATGCATTTCGTCGTAATGCCCCAAGCGTCATCCCAACTGTATGCGTAGTCATCCATCAGCACGCGCATCAGTTCGGGGACTGCACAAGCTGGGTGCGTATCGTTCAGCTGGAAGCAGTTCTTCTCACCGAACTTGGTCAAATCACGACCATGCTTGTTCACCCAACTGGCGAGCACATCTTGGAGGCTCGCTGAGACGAGAAAATACTGTTGCTTTAAACGAAGTTCTTTGCCGTTTTCACTCGCATCATTCGGATAGAGCACCATCGTGATCTGCTCGGCCAAGTTCTTCGCCGCAACGGACTCGGTATACCCGCCCGCATTAAACTCGCTCAGGTCGAACGCATCTGTTGTCGACGACTTCCAAAGACGAAGGGTATTTACAGTATCGTTCTGATATCCCGGAATCGGCATATCGTGCGGCACAGCTAGCACATCTTGAGTATCGACCCATCGACTGTGATGCACTCCTTCGGCGTCATAGTACAACTCCGACCGCCCGTAAAATTTGACTCGTCGCGTATCTTCGAGCCGTTCAATTTCCCAGGGATTGCCAGCGCGTAACCAGTGATCAGGCTCTTCTATTTGCCGCCCACCTTCGATGCGTTGATGGAACATTCCGTACTCGTAACGCAATCCATAGCCAACGACCGGTAACTGCAGATTGGCGCAGCTATCCAGGAAGCAAGCCGCAAGTCTTCCCAGCCCACCGTTGCCAAGTCCAGCGTCGTGTTCCTCCCCAGCCACCTCCTCAAGCTCAAGGCCGTAGTTATGCAGAAGACTCTGCATTTCAGACCCGAGACTCAAGTTATGCACCGCGTTTCCGAAGGAGCGGCCGACCAGGAATTCTAGAGATAAGTAGTACACCTGCCGAACGTCCGCCTCCGCAACTCGCTCCTGCGTGCCACGCCACTGAGCGATTAAACGATCGCGTACCGCCAGAGCTGCCGCCTGGTAGAGATAGTTCTTGGACGCATTCTTGGCGTGATGGGCAAGCGTAAAATCTAAGTGCCGGCGAACCTCCGCCTCTAAAGCCCCGAGACCAAGTTGTGTTTCAGGTGTTGCAAGCGTCGAGCTCATTCAAATTACTCTTCGTTATAAGTCTTAAAAATATGCCTGGCAGGCGATCCGTCGCTGCAACAAAGTCACTGAGACGAATCTGCATCTGCAATCGCCTAAGGGAAACGCTCCACAGTGCCGCCAATGCGACTTCAAAGCGTTTACTTAATCTTCAGCTACTTGCTAGACCGCACTATACGAGTCAATCCGCGTTAATTGCCAGAGCCGAATAGACTGTTTAAGCATCAAATTACAAGCTCAACCCAATACCGCGGCCACCCAACATCGGTGCAAGCAAATGGCTGCTGTCCCTGGCTAACGCTCTAAAGAACGCTAACGGCGTCTCCGCCGCGATTGTCGCATGCTAAGGGAATTCACAACTCATCCCATGCGTTGCAGGGGTCCACAACCTATTGCGAGCTGCAATCCGCGATCCCACGGTTAAAGCTATCAATGTTCCTCTTTTCATCGGAACCACACGGCCCCGGATGCAGAGATTGTTGGGCCTCGCCAATGCATTCATCGAGACGCCATGTGAAATGAAGGCCAGTGACGTTATTCGCAGGTTGGGAGAACATACCGGTTACACCGAGTGCTCCCGCTCGGAAGTTGGCTGGCAACGGGCGTCCGAGCAACCTGGTTAACGCATAGCGATCTGGTTAACGGATAGCGATCTGTGCCCAGCCTTCGTCGAACTTAATGGATTCGATTCTAATATCTGGAGCATTGGGAACCGCTCGACGCAGGTCGAGTGCCTGTGTCTCGAACGATTCCTTGAAGACTTCCTCCAGTTTGACTTTGGCAGCCGAACGCAAAATGGTCCGTCGGCTCGAGCTACGAACCAGAGGAAGCTCGATCTCCAAGTCACCGATGCGGGTCAGACGGAGACGATTGCCCACCAACTCGGGTTGATAGGTCGCCGACACAACGGCTCCGGCAATCTTGCGATCGTTGCCTTCGAGACGACTAAATCTCAAGGTCACTTTGACTTGCCCATCGTCGAACTGCACTTGAACTGGGTTGAACGCAGGCATCCGCGCTAGGAACGGCTCCACCGCATCGCCGGTTTTCAACTCCTCAGGGACGCTCCCGAGGAACTGCTTTGCCAAGTCATCCAGATCATGCTGCTCGATCACTCGATCACCCAATAGTGTTTCAAGGGCATTTACAAGAATCGATTGATGGATTTCGATGATCGCTCCGGCACTCAGAGACTTTGGAATCGGGCAGGGGCCTGAGGCAGCGAGCTGGTACGTTGCGGCTTGGACAACTGTCGCGTCAATGGACTGGTGGGTTGAAGCCAACACAACGGCAGGTCGAGGGAGATCCAACCGTTGGAACTCAGGGCGAGCGTCGCGAGTCCGCTGCAACTCTGCCAGACGGGTGCGGAGCGGCGCCAACTGCCCCTCGACTTGATCGTCGTATTGTGTCTGTAGCTTCCGCCTCAGACGACCTTCGGAAATCTGGTCTGCTTGTGGCTTTTGCTCTGCTGCTTTTCGTCGCGCGATGCGTCTTACAATTCGCAATCTGTGCTGTATGGAGTTGATGCGGGTGGTCAGGTTCGTGCTGACGCTAGCCGGAGAGGACGAAATGCTAGACTGCGTAATCACGATCGGCTTCATCGCATGAATTGGCGAATCGCCCGTCGTATTCAGTACAACACCGCGGTTGTAGCCGCGATTATTGCTCGACAAATAACCGCTAAGGTTCAATCGCATTGCCACCGCACCCTGCATGGGCGTTAAATCAGCGGATACCGAACCCGACAAGCAAGCATTCCCTAAAATACGTGTTCCCAAAATGCACTCGTTGACTGGACTTGGCTCGGCGACGGCCCTCGCAAGGAAACGGTTCAGCGTACACTCACGCACTGAAACCAAAACGTTAGGTGAAGAGTAGCGAGAACGAATTTGTGATTGAGCCGACTTGGCTTGCCCTGCATCGGCGAGCAAGTTGAGCATCCGGCTAATGTCCTCGTAGGCGCCTGCCTGCGTTTCGTCGAGAGGTTCATTCAAAGATTCGACAAGACCGTCGATTCGCCGCTCAAAAATCTGGATCGTCCTATCAGGGGCCTTGCCGTACTTGATTGCTCTCTTGACTTCGCCGAGCGAGTCCCGCAATTTCAAGAATGGCCCGTTCTCCAAACCAACATAGTTTTGCTGCATATCCATTTCGAATTCAGCAAATCGGTCGGCAGCCGGATTCGCCTTTTCTAACTCAGCACGGATCGCATCGACCTGTAAAAAAGACATCCAGTGTTTCCCGTTGGCCGTTTCCGGTCGAACATAACGCTCAACAGCTGCCAGCGACTGTTCCAGCTCAGATATCGCATCCTCGGGAGTTATCAAAGCAGCCGCATCGAGCTCGTTATACGCCGAAATCAGAACCCGCTGGAGCTGACGATCGTTCCAGTCCTTGGCCTCCAAATTCCAGGTCTTTGTCGGTTCAGCGCCCTTAGCGTTCCTCGAATCTACTTCTGAATTCGCGCGCGGATTTTGCAGAACACTACTCAGCGGCCGCGCAGTTCCTGCGGGTACCGGCACGATTGCACTGGTTGGACCTTGACTCAATTGTCCGGCGGTCTGCCCTTCGACCTGCCCATCGACCTGCCCATCGACCTGCGCGACGACCTGCCCATCGACCTGGTTGGATAGGACAACTCCCGCCAACCCGAAAGCGACTACACACACTCCAAATCGCCGAAGCCCGCCGTGGACTACCGACAGTACGGGGACTACGCTTGCCAGTGGCAGTCGTCCAGAATGCCGGCTCGCTTTGGCGGCGTTGTCAGTTTCTCTGAATATTCGGGCGAGAGTGCGGCTGCAATCCGTTGTGATTCCTTTGCAGTTACTACGCTCAGTAGAGAACATGGTAGGGGGCTGTCCGTAGAAGAGTTCGGGGAGTTGCACTAAACAACGCCCAGTTTACTAGTTTGCCGAAAAAACAAGACCGGCAGTATGCGCAAATTGCAGCAACTTTAGGGAGATTTTGCTCATGAATGCCTCGCAAAGCTTGCCGCAGCGGGTCGCTAACTCCAGTTGCCGACGTCGTTCGTTGAAAAGAGTTTGGAACTCGAGCCGTCTCGCGCTGCCAAACTGCATCCGTTTGAGTACCGCTGGTCTGCTTCTCAGCGGAGTTGTCGCCGCCCTGCAACCGCTTGCCGCCAATGCTCAGACGCGGAAGGGGCAGGATAGCGTCACCAACGCGGTCCCCACTCTCAACGAAGAAAGAATCGTCCAAGATGCGTTCACCAAAACTCACGACGGCTGGAGCGTCGATGAAGTGCTGCTGAGGGACGACCTACGAAAGGAGTTTGTATCAAAATGTCAGCAACTGGCCGGTCCGCAACTCAACACAACCGGCGATCGATTCTGTACGGCCTTATTGCATCTCCGGAAACGCGGAAAGCAACTTCCGCGAGCTTCGCGTCGCGCCAATTCGCAGCGTTCGGAGTCGACCGATGCACTCGCCGAGATCGCCGCCCGACGCGTGCATGACGAATTCCTTGAACACACCGATGCACTTTTAGTCAATTCGCAGATCCGCAAATACTTCGATGGGCTGATTCGTGAGCTAGCCCCAGACGCCGATCTCTACCTGTACCGGAAAGCTGCCATCAAACTCCGTAAAACTCGGCGACTCGATCCGGAACTACTAGCCCGCGTTACCGACTGGAAGAAAAAGATTCTTGACTTCCAGCTTTCCGATCTGTCTCCGAAGCTTGCGGAAATCCCGAAGCGACCCGGCATCTACATTTTTCGCGATGACACGGGTTACCTTTACATCGGTCAGGCTAGCGATCTTCGAGAACGTTTGCATAGCCACTTAAATGACTCCGACCGCAAAGCACTCGCCGAATACTTGACCCAAGCAAGCAAAGCCCGATTGAACAGCTTGGCTCAAGGGGGCGAGCAATCTGCCGAGTCAACTATTTCAACAGGCACGACCAACGAATCCGGCTTGCCAGCTTCCACGCGCCTCGAAGTACACGTCTTCAAGCCAGGTTCGCCAGCCGAGAACTTAGGGATTCGCCGCGCATATGAAAGTGAGATGATTCGCACCCGTAAGCCGCGGTTCAATGTGGCTCCCTAAGTTGAACTTATTGAGAAGCCAGATCGTGAACCTTACGACAGCTTGAATTCCAAAAAAATGTTGCAAACGCTCTCCGCCTCTTAGCACCATAGCCAATTCCGAAAGTTGCAATCTTGCTAGCCTCACAGATTATCTCAAAGAAGCGTGATGGCGGTGCCCTAGAGCAATCTGAGATCGAGTTCATGATTCGCGGAATGGTCGATGGCAGCGTGCCTCCGTACCAGATGTCGGCGTTCGCGATGGCCGTCTACTTCCAAGGCATGACGCCCCAGGAAACCGCCGACTTGACTGTCGCTATGCTAAACAGCGGAAAACGGTTGCCTAAGGTCGGTGATTTCCCGCGTGTCGACAAACACTCGACTGGCGGCCTGGGGGACAAAGTCTCTTTGATCCTAGCTCCTCTACTTGCCTGCTTCGAGGTTCACGTTCCGATGCTCAGCGGTCGAGGCTTGGGCATCACGGGTGGTACACTCGACAAGCTTGAAGCCTTCGAGGGCTTTCGTTGTGATTTAAGCGAGTCGGAGATTTCGGCGAGCCTCTCGAAGAATCGCTGCGTGATCACGGGAACAACTCCCGACATCGCTCCCGCCGACCGAATTCTCTACGGACTTCGCGACGTTACTGGGACAGTGCCGTCGATTCCACTAATTACGGCGAGCATCTTATCCAAGAAGTTGGCAGAATCGTTGGACGCTCTAGTCTTGGACATCAAATTTGGGTCGGGGGCTTTCATGAAATCAAAAGAGGCCGCCAATATGTTGGCAGACAGTTTGACCGCAACTTGTCAAACACTTGGGCTGGCCACGACGGGCCTTCTATCCTCAATGGAACAGCCGCTCGGAGAAATGGTGGGGAACGCGTGCGAAGTCAACGAAGCGCTCGAGGTATTGCGTGGCGAAGGTCCCAATGACACGCGTGAGTTAACGCTCCGACTGGCCTCTGAACTTTTATCCGCTGCAGGGCAATTCGACTCAACCGCAGACGCCCGGCCCGCTTGCCAGCAGGCATTAGATGACGGCCGAGCCTACGAGAGGCTCGCTGCTATGGTCATTCAACAAGGTGGCAAGTTCTCCGAGTCGCTTCCGCTTGCAACCTCCACAATCATCGAATGCCCTAGCGATGGTTGGCTGCAATCGGTGGACGGTGAACAACTCGGAAACTTCGTCATCCAACTCGGCGGCGGTCGCAAAATCGCAGGCGATTCGATCGATCCCACCGTTGGAGTCCAAGTCCATTGTAAAATCGGGCATCGGCTCGAGGCGGGGCAACCCTTAGCCACGATCTTCGCCGACTCACTCTCTGAATCGCTTGCAATCCAAGTCAGGGATACGTTTCACATCAGTCCTGATCCCTCGCCCGCGATACCCTTAATCTTCGCCCTCGGCTCTTAAGCATGGTCGCGTTCCCGCTCCGCTCTTTGCCAACGTTCCTCGGCCGGCTTAAACGAAGGTAGTGCCAACAACCTAAACCGTGATCAAATTTCGATTTCGAGCCAAATTGAACCGACGAAGCTCTCCAAAGCGATACTTAAGACCAAGCACTTTTTCATTTTGGGCAGGATAGCAACCCGGCTGTCCCAGCCGGGTTGCTAATTTTCGGCTCAGAGATCCGAGCTACTTTGTGTAGCTTGATAAACTGATTAGCCCTGCGGAGACACTCTATGTGCTTGACATGATTTTAGCGCGTTGCTATTTTCCCACTCACGAATGCGGGGGATTAGCTCAGTTGGGAGAGCGATTGCATGGCATGCAATAGGTCATCGGTTCAAGTCCGTTATCCTCCACTCCACAAAACCCAGTGTTTCCTTTGGATTCACTGGGTTTTTTCGTGTTTGCACCCTCGCCGTCAAAGTCGTCATCTTGGTCAGGAATGGACTCGGATTGACCTAGATCGCCTACATTTGGGGCAACCGTTCGGACGACGCCCATCGACTCGATAGCTCCAGCCGTGTCCAGCAGCCGGCTGTCCGCATCTACATGCCGCCAGGAAAGATCATCGAGCGTCGTAGTACCGACAGTCTCGCGATGGAACACCCGCAAGTGGTCACTGCGTTAGGTTTCATTCATGACAACTTTCACCAACCAATCAGCATGACCAATGTTGTCAGGCACGTCCGGCAACGGACTCGAAAAGGCGCTCCGAGAACACAACTCCGCCCACCGATGGAAGAGCTGCGTCACGTGCGTCTTCTGAAGGCGAAACAAATGCTGGCCGAAACTGACGAGACAGTCATCACCCTATGCTCGTCCGTGCGGCTATCAGGCGCGCATTCGTACCGCAAGTACGGTTTGGACAGGTGAATTTGAGGATAAAGCTGATCCGAGGCATTTCAGTGCCCAGTGCGCTTTGGCTGGCCCTGTCGTTGAGTTGTCGTTGGCCACGTTAGGTTCAATCTGGTCGTATTCTTAAGTCAACAACTGAGCACTCCAGAAGTAACACCGCTTCGATTTCCGAAGTTCGTTTCGATGCTGAATTTGGACCAGCACGGGCAGGCTTTGCAATTGGCTTCGTTGTGTTGGCGCGGATGACCGAGGAGAGATTGAGTTTTCGACCCTGAGATGCTTGTTACGCATGCCCATCCGCATCTTCGCTTCGAGAAGGTGGACGATGCAACCACCACCTCGGAGAGTTTTGGTGGAGCCGAAGAAGTGTGTCGCACCGTTAGCTCCGAGCGCTCCGTCGGCCTCGCAGACTTGCTAGCAACGAGAGGGCGCTTCTGAATTTGGGGTTGTCGTTCCAGACAACGGACTACCTACCATCGGGCATGAGCTAGAGACGCTTACGTCTACCCGTTCCTCACCCCAGAATCCGACGCAAGAGGCTCACTGGCTCTAACACACGACGCTGGAATAAAGAGCAATTTGTGATCGCGGTTCAGCGTTCAATCGGAAATCCATCGTTGTTCAACCGGAGTCGATTCCACTTGGGCTAAAGCACATTAGCACAAGTGGAATGTAACCGTCCACCAGGACCATTGAGCGTTGCTGGTTGACGGCTATTTTTTGATTCGTCGGCGTCGGGCGCGGCGAACTCGTTTTCGATCGGCGGCTTGGCGGCGAGTGGAGTTGCGTCGCAAACATCTTGGGTTAGCCAAATTTCCTTCCAATAAATCGCAGCGACAGTCAGGCGAAGTTCAAACCATCTCTTCCCTAATCCTCGTACGTTCGTGCGTAAAGTACTAAATAAGAATGACTGTCGTCAGCAGAGTGCTGTTTGAGTCTCCGCAATATCCCGCATTCAGATGTCGAGATTCTTGCTTCAATCGCAATTTCTCGACAAAAAGAGCGCGCAATTTCGTATGTTACTAATGTACACCGTGGCCTTCAAATCATATTGAGGACCAGCCATTCGGAAATAACTTATGTAGCCTGTCCTGTGCCGACGGGGGAAGTTCAGCGAAGATCTTCGAAAACTCTCTTTTTTCGAGTTCAGCAAACTTACGCTGCACATCTTGTCGCTCCGCTTTGGCTAGCCGAACTAGCTCGGCGACTTCGCCGTCGGATACCCCCAAATACGTAACAAAAGCTCTCCTGGAAAACGGAGCTCCGTAGTTTCCTAGGAACTCTCGGTACGCCATTTCCTGCATGAGTCGTTTCCACTGCTCGGGATAGAAAACATCGGTCAACTCACGCTGGGCCCTACTGTGAGCATCCGATATTAGCCTGCTGTGATCCTGGCGTTGGCTTTCCCTTCCAAAAACGCCCGATACAGAGCGCGACGCTGCGCTAAACTCTGCGTAAAAGGCTTCTTGGATCTTTGTCACTTCTACCTCTTGGTTAGGTGACATATCGATTGCTTCTCGTACTTCGCTTACAGCCAGAAACGAACATACTATGCCGACTCCTTGAAACAGTTCAGGGAACGGCGCCACGTCCAGGTCGACTCCAGAGTAGACCTCCGAATTCGGTCCAAACCCGCGTGCAGTGTACCTCGCAAAACGCTGCTTGGCTTCTGGCGAAGGCAACGCATTAAAGATGACGCGGGCTCCTGGTTCCCTCAATTTAATTTGCTGTGATTCCGCGTTCTTCAAAATACCCTTTAGCTGACCTTTGAGATCGGACAACCCTACGTCCGACAGCTCGAGATATCTTTGGACCTGGGTAGATGAAAAAAAATCGTACACTGAGGGAAACCGAATGCTTAGTTGTGCTGGAAGCAATGACTCAATTTGCTGATCCGATAGAATTTTTTGTAATCGTGGGAGTACTAGCGCATTCAGTTCGAGCCAAGCTCGCTGATCGAGCTCCTGTATGCTGATTCTGCGGGAGAATGCAGCTTTCTCCAGCTTCCGCCGTGCAATCAGGTATTCCTGCTTGAGCGGGTTCTCTCCACAGAGCTCTTCAATTTTCGAGAGCTGAGCTTTGGTGACCACCAATTTGTCTCTCAGCTCTTTGCTCCTTACTAGCTCATTACTCAGTTCCCAATAACTGGTACCTGGTAATGAGAGTAGAGAATCGTATTCAGAAACCTGCCAATTTACGGCTAGCAATAGACAGCAAATGAGCTTGATCATTGTTAGGTACTCAGTCGTTGAGAGACATAGTTGACGAGACTAAACTACCGGATAGGGAAGCGGAGGCCATTTTCCGGGGCCATTCCAAGCACCTGGTCCATTCCTTGGCTAATTCATCGACCGAATCGTTTCGGGCAGCGCTTGGGTTGGTTTGCCATAAGCATCGACAAGCGGCGGTTCGTCACTGCCAGCCATCTGGGCTTCAATGTAACTCTGCAGAACGCGGGCCGCCTTTTCGTCTTCAGCACTCCAGTCTTCTTTCGCAATGAGCCTCTCGCTTAAGGGACGCTCGCTGAGACGCAATAGACGACCGTCTCGGAAGAACTTGTGGGATTTATTGATTGCAAAAACGCTTCGGCGGAAACTCTCTTTGTCCCAGCCGGGTCGCGGGTCGTACCAGAAAAAAGCAACCTCCCGCCTTGGAACATCACTTCCCGAGAGCACAGGGACAAAACTCATGCCGTCCAGTTCGCGCGAAGCATTCTCAGCGCTGGATCGATCCGCTAACTGCATGAGCGTGGGAAAAAAGTCGCTTGCGTCGACGATGGCATCGGTCACAGCAGGTTCGAATCGCCCAGGGTAACTCACGATCAACGGTACATGCACGCCGGTTTGTTGAGACGTTGCTTTTCCGCCTTGAATCTGGCGTCCATCCTGCATCTCAGATGTGACTAATCTGTGCGTCCCGTTATCGCTGTAGAAAATGATGATTGTATCTTTCCGTTGATCTTGTTCCTCGAGTCCCCGAACCAGACGCCCGACGACTGAATCCATGTACTCGATCATGTCCTTCTGATACTTCACATCGGCTTCAGGCGTGTTGCTCGGGTCCCAGTCCTCGCTTTTCGGTGTAGGCTCGAATGGCCAGTGAGGCAACGCCATTGGGTAGTAAACAAACTTTGGCTTCCCCGTTTCCCGCTTGAAGAAGTCGAGGATCTTTTCGACCCAGATATCTTCACCGTACTTACCCTCGTACGTCTTTAGTTCTCCCTCGTCTCCGCCCACGCCTTCCAGCATCGTTGGATTTGCGTAGCGTAAGCCTTTGTCTTCAGTGTGCAACGCGTGGAACAATGCGTACTCATCAAAGCCTGCGTCTTTGGGGTGCATTCCAGTACCACGACGGCTGGCCGCGCCGGGCAATTCGGGTGGATCGTACGATTGCAATTGCCACTTCCCAAAAATCCCAGTCGCATACCCGGCCTGGCTCATCGCGTGTCCGAAAGTCATTGCGTCTGGATCGAGGATGCCAAAGCAACGCCAATTACGATGGTTGTACTTGCCAGTCATCAGTTGCACCCGAGTCGGCGTGCAAAGCGGTTGTGCGTACGCGTTCGTAAAACACACTCCGCCTTCGGCCAGCGCATCGATATGCGGAGTCTTGTAGGACACGCCCCCGTAACAGCCAATGCCCTCAATCCCAACATCGTCTGCCATGATCAAGACAATGTTTGGTTGCTTAGCGTGCGTGAAGTTTGCCAGCAAGATCGCCAGCGCGAACCCGAA
>JBGCCZ010000005.1:0-152085 GCA_045105035.1 Pirellulaceae bacterium
CAGGCGAATAGGCTGCAGTGGTCTCTCCGGTGACCATATCTGAAAGGTTATACCTGTTCCCTTCCCGAACACAGAAGTCAAGCTTTCAGAGCCGATGATAGTGCCCACAAGTGCGAAAGTAGGTATTGCCGGTTTTTAAAAGCCTCTCCAGACATTTGTCAGGAGAGGCTTTTTTCGTTGCGAGATGTTGGATTGGGGTTCGATGGATACACTTCTATGTGGCTATCACTTTTCCCCGGCCAACCGGAGAATCTTGGGGCACTCGGCGCGAAGCTAAGCGTGGAATGAAACTGGGCAGCGACAAGCTGCGTTCGGAGTTCATGGCAAATCAGAGTTTCAAGCCGCAGCCTCGATAGCCGTTATCAGCGTTTTCGGCTTGCCGTTCCGCCGCCGAGAAACCGCTTGAATGGATTCGTTGCCTGTTTGAATCCCGTCAGGGCACAATCACATACCGAACGCCGTTAGCACTTGCTAGCGGCGTTTTCTTTTTCAATAATCGGTTACGTTGCCCCAAGTGTTTTCGCGCCCTCAATTTGCTGAATATTAAGATTCTCCGAATCGGATCGATTCAGCCCAAAAAACCTTTACAACCCTCCCACACTGCCTAGACTGTCGCGAAATAGATTCGTTTCTCTTTTGATGGGTAAAACAATGAGATTCTTCGCTGGCATGGGGCTTTTCTTAATGCTCGCCAACAGCGCTTCCGCAGCGTTGTTCTTGAATGAACTGCGGGTTGATCAACCCGGGGCAGATGACGACGAGTATTTCGAGCTGTTCTCTGACACTGGAATGAGCCTCGACGGTCTTTCGTTCATTAGCCTGCAGGACAATGGCACCATCGATGGTGCCATAGACTTGACGGGTTTTAGCATCGGAGCCAATGGATTCTTTTTGGTCGGTGAGAACGATCCCCTGACGAATCTTGGAGCATCACCCGATTTTGTGACGCCTATTAGCTTTGAGAATGGTGAGAATTCAGCATATTTCATCGTCGATGGATTCACGAGCTCCGTTGGAACCGACTTGGATGTTGATGATGACGGAGTTTTCGACGCAGCTTTGCCATGGACGTCCATACTGGATGGTGTCGCGATGATTGATGACGAAGACACGATTCTGAACGGTGGGAGTGAGGATATAAACTACGGTCCGGTTCTAGGGTTGGATGTTGTAGGCCCAGACGGCACCTTCTATCCTGGTCACGTCTACCGATTGGTTGACGGTACCGGTGATTTCGCAATTGGTGGCTTCACGGTCGGTGACAACGATACCCCTGGATTCAGCAATGCAGTTCCTGAGCCGGGTTCGCTTGCTGTGATCGGTCTTGGATTGTTCGCGTTCGCTCGTCGTCGACGAAGCTAGCGTATCTTACCATCACAGTTTCCCCGTTGGCTTCTGTTACTTTGTCTCTATGCATAAGGGCAATAGGTCATGAAGTACGCACTCTCCCTGGCGATTCTGCTTGGAATTATGCCCTTATCTTTGAGGGCAGATTTGATCTTAAACGAATTCCATTACGACAATATTGGCGGGGATACTAACGAGTTCATCGAGGTCGTTACAACGGGCGGGGAGTCTGTCGCTGATATCGCTATTGAACTTTACAACGGTTCGAACAGCAGTACCTATGGCGGGGTCCTGGATTCGATGAGTTCAGGATTTGAAGACCATGGAATTTTAGGTGACGGTAACCGCTATCTCTCTTGGACTTTACCATCTAATGGATTGCAGAATGGTGCTCCAGACGGGTTTGCGTTAGTTTTCAATGGCAATGTTGTTGAATTCCTCTCGTACGAGGGCACATTCACTGCCGCAGGTGGGACAGCTGTTGGTTTGACATCTACCGATATCGGCCTATCTCAGTCCAATTCGACCACTCTTCAATCGTCATCAATACAGAGGGAGAGTTTCGGAACCGACTGGTTTGAGACCTCGGGCTTCAATTCTAAAGGTGCCGTAAACGCAGTTCCTGAGCCCTCGTCGTTTGCTCTCTTGACTTTAGTTAGTACGTGCTCAGTTGCGTATCTGCGTCGCCGGGACACCTAGTCTTTCAGCAAACCCCTTTCGCATTCTCCTTCGCCCGGGCTTAAAACCCGGGCGATTTTCATTCAGTGGTGTAACCTCGCTCGATTGGGTTTGGATGAACCCGATTTTGAAGTAATGCGAATCTCAGTTCGAAGCACACGTACACGCCCTCCTTTTCTTCTCTCTCAACTTATCTCGCTTGAAATCGCCCGATGACTCGCTTTGTCTTTTCGCTTGCGTTCATTTTGTACTTCTCTAGTAGTTCTTTGGCGGCTGTCGTGATCGTCGGATACGACACGACGAACCCGAATGGAACGAATCCAGCGGCTCCGGATCTGCCGGCGGCAGTGAAGCAGGATGGTGTTGAGGATTTGGATCTAGCTCGTGGGCCGGGGCTAACGCCAAATGCGGGAGCAACGTTCAATTCAAGTGATTGGTCGTTGGCAACGAGTCTGGACCTTTTATCTGGCGACTACATTTCCTGGGGTTGGTCAGCGAGCTCGGTTCCCTGGGATCTCAGCACTTTGGACATCGAATACGACGTGAGCGCGTCGGGTCCAACGCAGCTTGCCATCGCCCTGAGTGTCAACGGTGGGTCTTTCCAGACTTTCTTCACGGATGACGAAATAGAGGTCAACGACGAGGCTCATGTCGGTATCTCGCTGACTCAGTTCACGGGCGTAACGAGTGCTGAGTTTCGCCTGTTCGGCTTTGGACCAGATATTCCCGCCGATGGTCGTTTCCGAGGTCCGGGTGGAACGTTGGATATCGAAAACATCGAGCCTATCACGAGTAACAACCTTGGAATCATCGTGAGCGGCAATGCTGTCCCAGAGCCCGGAGCTGGTATGGTGTGTTTCGCTGCATGCATTGCGCTCACTGGTAGAAGACGGCGAGCATAGTTGCTGTCGTTTGAGCCCGAGCGGTAAACCATTGAGTCCCCACCGCCTCGCTGAACTCGGCACCTCCCCACGAAACGCGGGGAGGTAACCAGACGAATTCGAGAGAGTTCAACCAAACGCTACCTGGATCCTCCCCTCATTGGCTCGAACGCTCTGCACCTCCGCGCGGAGCGTTAACTATTCAATGCAGAGATTCTTACGAGCATGTCACCTTCCCCGTGGGAAGGTCGGGCGCACACGCCCGGGTAGGGGAACGTTCGGCACCTCCCCACGAAAACGCGGTGAGGTAACCAAGCGAAACTGCAGGGGAAATCAACTCGTCCCTTGTATCACCACTTATCCTGCCACAAGTTAAGCGGCGGGGATCTCTTCGACCGACGCGTACAGAATCGTCTCTTCACCGAAGATAGTGTAGTGGCCGAGGTGGAAGTGGTAGCCGAGGTCGAGTGACGCGATCCAATTCAGAATAGCGAATAGGTCTTCGCGACGGTGGTAGGCGGAGATGGCCAGCTTGGGTTTCTGATTTCGGATGGTCTGTTCGGCCCCGGCGAGCGCCCGAAGTTCGTAGCCTTCGATGTCCATCTTCAAAAAGTCCACACGCTCAATCGTTCCGTTCTTCACCAGCGTGTCGATCGTTCGCACGGGAACGATGGCTTGGTCGACTCTATCTAAGCTGAATCCAGGATTTGTCTCCGCGCTGTTTGCAGTTTGTAGTAGCGGCAGATCGTTGTCCTGATCACCGGCTCCGCCAGAAATGACTTGAATGCGATCTTTCAATTCCGGATTCTGCTGCAAATTGTGTTCAAAGATCCTCAGGTTATTTGCAAAAGGCTCGAGCGAATAGACTCGCCCCTCTTTGCCCACCGTCGTAGCGAACGCAAGTGCCGTGTCGCCGAAACAGGCTCCAGCGTCCACGATATAGTCACCAGACTCTGGGCGGATCCGAATGCCTTCGGTTTCGAAATAATATTGCTTGAATTCGAAAGTCACTGCCAACTGAATTGGCCAGCAGTCTAGAGACAAATTTTGCCCCTCGAATGCATAGTCGTCATAGTGCCGAAGCTCACCAAACACCCCACCCGCTTTGAGCTCAGAGATTGAATGCTCTAAGGCGCCGAGGCGCTCGCGTACCGCCCAATGCTCCGGAGTGTTCGTTGGTAATTTCGAATGTAAATGCCCAAGCAGCTGGTACAGAATCAATTCCAAATACAACTCGCGCGAGGCCTGATCCGCCATCAACTTCCAGGCAGCGTAAAGGTCGCGGTAGTGATTCATGAAGAAGTACAGATAGGTCCGATGCGACTCCAAGGCGAATTCTTGTGAGCGATCGACACCATCGAAGGAAAAGCGTTCCGCATCGTAGTTGTTCGAATGAACTTGATGGAATCTTGCTAAGTACTGGTTTATCACCAGGTCAAGGAAGTCCGTTTCGGAGCGGATCACTGGTGGCATCGTACTTCTTCCTTGAGTCGAGTGGTCTACAACCTTCGCAGGTACACCAGCCCGGTATTTTGACAGTTTCAAATTAGGTTTGGGCAAGGGCGGCACTTGCAGAACCCTACCCGGGCGCCCGAACTTCCCTTTAGTCCTCGCTATGAACTCGGAAAGGGAAGGTAACAGTCATATCGGTCTCTGAGAGATCCAGACCAAAATATCCTTCGCCCAAAATCACGAGCTGCAGCGTGCTACCTCCCGGTTAGGGAGGTGGCGAGCCGATGGGGGTCTTGTCCGGCACATCACGCCTAAAAACAGAGTCAAAACCTGCTAATCAGCGAATCGGCCGAGTAGCGGACTTTGGCTGCTTGGCTTTGCACGTCCTCTGGATGCCGATAACCGCAAGCACAACCGACCACCGTCGCGTAGTCCGTGCCTTTAAACCCGGCGAGTTCGTCGTATTGATCCGGAACAATCCCTTCCATTGGACAAGTATCGACGCCGAGCATGGCAGCCGCCACCATCAATTGTCCGAGTGCGATGTAAACTTGGCGCGCATTCCAATCAAAATGCCCGTCCATGCCTTCCACGATACCGACCAACATTTTCTGATAGCCCTCGAGAGCATCGCTGGGCAGCTTTCGCGTCTCAACAACCGTCTTCATATGGTCCGCAATGTAGCCAGCATCCATGGTCTTTCGCGCGGCGAGGACCACCATGTGCGAACAGTCCTTCGGCTGGTTCTGTTTCCAGGAGGCTGCGGGCAGCTTCGCCTTCAGTTTCGGGTCCGTGATGACCGCGAATTTCCAAGGTTGGAGACCGTAGCTACTAGGTGAGAGGATCAAGGACTCTTCGAGCGTTTGCCAAGTATTTTCGTCGATCGTGCGAGTCGAGTCGAACTTCTTTACTGCATAACGCCAGTTAAGTTGTTCAAGTAAGTTCTCGTTCGAAGTTGCGGACATGAGGATCTCGTCGTGCGGAATTGCCAGTCAATTAACTCTGACCATAGCCTGCATTTTGCAGCTCGAAAAGGTGAGCCTTGAAGCAAGACCCCACCGCCTCGCTGAACTCGACACCTCCCCACGAAGCGAGGGGAGGTGACAGGCTCGAGCCAACTTCAAATACGCGCCCGGGTGGAGAAGCTCTACTCTGCGACGAAGGGGAAGTACTCATCCAGTTCTGCCTTCGAGATTTCGGCCAGGAACGGTGCGATGCGATCGACGACGACTTGCGCAAGTGCATGGCCTTTTTCAGAAGTCGCCGAATGCGGGTTACCGGCTCCGGTGTTGGTCGTCAGCAAGTGCCATGGTCGACTCAAGCCAACCCAGCCTGCTCGAAGGGCTTCGAAACGTAACTTCCGTTTTTCGCCTTCGTCGGCGCTGAGACTGCCATCAGATTGGGTCCGCACAAGATCTGGGCGAAAGTGCATGATGAGCGAAGTTTCCATTTCACCAGCATGATCGTCAGGATGCTCGCAGATCTCATGCATGGCATCGCTGATCATCTGGTACCAATTGCAGAGGAAAATCTGAACCTGCGTATTGCCATACATCTCTCGAAGAAACGGCTTGATGTCGTTGCCTCCGTGGGAATTCAGAATCATTAGCTTGCGAATCCCACTGAGTTCAACCGACTTCACTAAATCGCGGAGCACCGTGAAGAGTGTTGTCGGTTGGACGTTCATGGCGAGCGGGAATTCTCGCAGGTTCGATTCCGTACCGTAGGGCAGGACCGGCAACTGCAATACTCGACCGCCCAGTTCATTCGCGCGAACACAACAGAGTTTGGCCAGGTGCCAGGCCTCGTAGCTATCCGTTCCGTAGGGTAAGTGCAGGTTGTGTGGTTCGGTTGCACCGAGAGGCAGTACAGCGACCTCCCAACTCTGGCCCCCGGACCTTACATCCTCAAGTGTCATTTCTTCCAGCAAACTCATCCTATCCGTCCTTCACTCAAAATGCTCATTGCGAAAACCAGCTCCGCCTCTGCCCACCCGCTCACCCCAGCTGTCTGAGTGGCGGATTGCCCGTTTTCTGAATTCTCACCTAGAAATACTCCGCCTGAGCCGGCAACTTCGCGCTGTTGCTCGTTGAGCCCGAGAGAGCAATCGCGCACAATTGCGGAACAGGAATTTGCCTTCTTACTTAGAAACTGACAGGAAACTCCCATCGTGGCAACCGACAACAAGCTGGCTTCTGGATCGACTGAAGCTGCAGGCAATTTGCACAGCCACAGCTACGACTTCTTTTCCGAACTTGCGAGAATTATCAACTCGGGCCAAGCCAGGTCCATCATCGTATCGGGAAATGTCAACGACATGTTCTTTGACGGTGAAAAGTACGCGCCGCTGGTCCAGTTCTTGTTGCAGAAGACTCAAGTAGTCGGACTGACGCAAGTTGTCTACGAGTTGAACGGTCCGATTCGCATACGCGATGAAGACCGCGACAAATTGCGTGAGGCGTGGGCCGCTTGGAAGACCGGCGTCGACGTGAACTCCTTGGCCATCAAAGACATGGGGCATGAGAGTAGCAAAATTGATTTGCGCCGCCGTGAATTCGATCAATACCTGCGCGATGCAATTGGCAACGCCACGCAGGCGCTTGAGTTCCTCCGCCAGTTGACGATTTGCTCGCGTGCTGCCTTGCGTGAAAACTTGCTGGTCTTCATCGAAGCTGCCGACATGCTGCTTCCAGCCGGCGATGGCAACATTGCTCGAATGAATGACACCCAGCTCCGGCGCGTGGCCATTGTTACCGACTGGTTTAGCGACCCTGAATTTTTCTCAGGCAAGGATACGGTCTGTTTGATCACCGAGTCGCGAAGTCAAATCCACTCGCGCGTCGCTCGCTTGCCTCAGGTGGTTAGTGTCGAAGTCCCGGCACCCAACACGGCAGATCGCAAACACTTTCTCGATTGGAATCAGCAACAACCCGACTCGACGACCATTCCGATTCCAGACGCAGATAAGAAGTTGGAGCCCAACACGACGACAGGTGACAATGTAGGCCTCGCCCAAGCCACTGCTGGTTTAAGCATTCACGCCTTGCGACAACTGCTGCTCGTCGCTGCGTACCATAACAAGCCTGTCTCCCGAGAAGATGTAATCCAACAGGTTGAGCAGTTCATCCAAACGCAATTGGGCGAAGACGTTGTAGAGTTCAAGAAGCCCGAACACAGGCTAAAAGACGTCATCGGCGCAACTCAGCTAAAACAATTCCTAGCCGACTACATGCTGCCGCGTCTCAAGCTGCCCGACGACCGAGCTTTGCCCGGGGCTGCCATCGCTGGTCCGATCGGTGGCGGCAAAACGTTCATTTTCGAAGCGGTCGCCGCCGAGCTGGACATGCCCGTGTTGGTATTAAAGAGTATTCGCAGCCAGTGGTTTGGACAGACGGACGTCATCTTTGAAAGACTCAAGCGAGTCCTCGAAGCGCTCGAGAAAGTAGTAATTTTTGTCGACGAAGCGGACACTCAATTCGGCGGTGTTGGCGCTGAGTCGCATGCCACCGAGCGGCGGTTGACGGGCAAGATTCAGGCCATGATGAGCGATCCAAAATTACGCGGCAAAGTGATTTGGCTGCTAATGACGGCTCGTATCCACTTGCTCTCACCCGACATTCGCCGTCCGGGAAGAGTCGGCGACTTGATCATTCCAGTCCTTGACCCAGATGGTGAAGATCGAACCACTTTCATTCGGTGGATGCTTGGCCCGGCAGGAGAGCTTGGCCAGAGTGAAGAACTGGTCCAATGGCTGGACGAAGAGGGCCTACAGAAACCGTTTTCAGCCGCCGGTTTTGCCGCGCTAAGAAGCCAACTCAAAGCCATGCCGCCGGAGACGGAGGAAGAGCTGAAGTTTGCGATCGCCGACTTTATTCAGCCCGCAATTGGGCCAACGCGGCGTTATCAGACATTACAAGCACTGCTTAATTGCACACGCCGCAGTTTGTTGCCCGATCCTGACATAACGGAAGAGTATCGCGCCTACTGGGAGCAGGAATTGGGCCAATTAGAACTGCAGGGGATACGATAAGGCCCAGACAACGCGAAAAACACATTGAAGTAGTACGGGCGAAAACCGCCGGTCCAGACTCTCGGGAGGAGCCAAGCAGGCGACTGCCACGAAACGCACATCACCAACCATTTATAGACGGAGAAACCAGTGTTGAAAGCAATGCATTTTAGGCTCGTTGTCCTTGTGGCATCGATACTCTCAATCGCTGTTTTGGTTCCTACAGCCCCCGCGCAAGAGAGCTTCCGCGAGTTAGTCGGCAACGTTGGCATTCAACCTGCAGTGAATTCCGATCGAGTTTCCATTCCGTTCATTACCTGGGGAGGTGATGTTGCGACGTTTAATGCAAACGGGAACTTACGAACTCAAGGCGGATCGATCTATCAACAGGCCGGTCTTGATATCGAGTTGGTGCCCGGTGACGATTTTGTGGGCCAAGTCAAGAACTACATGAGCGGTAAATCCCCCATGCTGCGTGGCACGTTCCGCATGATTGGTCAAGCAAGTGAAGTGGTTGGAGCCGATCCGCGCACGAAGCCCGTCATCGTACTGCAGCTTTCTTGGAGCGCGGGTGATCATATCGTTGGACGGGAGGGTCTGAAGTCGCTGAATGACCTTAAAGGCAAGAAGATCGCTTGTCAGCAAGGTGGACCACACGTTGGTCTGCTTTACGACTCATTGGCTGCAGCCCAACTCACGAACAAAGATGTCGAGATTGTGTGGACGAAAGACTTGACCGGCCCGGATGGTGCCGCCGAGCTCTTCCGGAGTAACGACTCCATTGACGCTTGCTGTGTCATCACTCCAGATCTACTGGGTCTGACTGGTGGTTTTGACACGATCGGCAGTGGTGCTGAAGGCACGGTCAAGGGCGCTCACGTCATCAACAGCACTCAATCCATGAGTCGCTCGATCGCCGACGTGTATGCAGTGCGTCGCGACTGGTACGACGCCAACAAAGACTGGGTGAAGAAATTCGTCGCCGGTTATATGAAGGCAACCAGCGAAGTTGTCAAAATGCGAAACGACTTTGAGTCCTCGCAGCGGATGGGCAATGAATACAAGGCGTTGCTCGCGAAAAGCCAATCCATCTTCGGCGAAGACGTCCTGCCAACGCTCGAAGTCGACGCGCACGGCTTGCTCCTCGACTGCACGTTCACCGGAAACACCGCGGGGCAGATAGCGTTCTTTCAGGACAAAGGGAACTTGAGCGGTTTCGATAACAAGCTCAAGGAATCGCTCGACCTAGCGGTCAGCTGGGGCTACGCGTCATCGCGTCGCGGCTTCGACCCGAACGATTTCGGCTATGAAGAGATCGCGAAGCTCGGGGGCATTGCTTACAAGCAGCCTGAAAAGGCGGCTAGATTTGAAACGACAGCCGAGTCGGCAGAGCTATTCTTCGGCTCCAACGATGAGTTGGAAGAGGACACGATTGTGAGTTTCACGATCAATTTCGAACCCAATCAAAATGAATTTTCGGCCGATCGTTACGGAGCAGAATTCGAAAGAGCACTCAAGGGTGCATCCACGTTCGGGAATGCACGTGTTGTGATTCGCGGGCACTCCGACCCCACGCTCACGCTTCGCAATCTTGTGAAAGCTGGCATCGCTAAGGGAATTCTGAGGACTTCAGGCACGAACGCAAATCGCAAGTACTTTTACAAAGGACGCCCGCTTAGCGTCCAAGATATTCCGATTGTGATGAAGCTTGTCGAGAGTGGAGCGTTCTCTGGCGGTGAGAGTGATCCCGCTGTGACGATGCAGGCCGCCCTGAATTTATCAAAATCCCGTGCCGAACGAGTGAAGGAAGCACTAGCCAGTTTTGCCAGCTCCAAGGGAGCCAACCTAGACTTGTCGCAAATCACGCCGGTCGGTGCGGGCATTTCGGATCCGATTGTCCCGAAGCCCACAAGTTTGGATGAAGCGAAGGAGAACATGCGGGTTGAATTCCGCATCATGCGAGTCGATGCCGAGACGATTACGTCGGACGATTTCGATTTCTAGCGGTTTTTAGTTGGCCAAAACAGCAGTGAGTCGCCTTGAAGAAATCGTTTCGCTACAGAGGGAATTGTCATGAAAACAGTCTCAGCATTGAACTTCGATCGGCAAGTTTTCCATTGGGCTTTCATGTTCCCATTCGCGGCGGCCATGTGGGCGGGAACAATGAGTACCTCCATCGCAGAGCAGAACGTGGTGGTGGTTCTGGACGATTCCGGCTCGATGGATGACGGCATGCGAACGGATCAGGGGCGGGTCCGCAAAATTGATGCGGCCAAACAGGCTCTCAGTTCCGTCCTCTCGCAGCTTCCCGAGGGAACGCGAGTTGGCGTATTGGCGTTGAACACGCGGCAAAATGGTAGCAACTGGATCGTGCCGTTCGGTACGGGAACTCCTTCCGAGTGGAATGCGAATATTCAACGGCTTCGCGCACGAGGCGGGACGCCGCTCGGCCATTCGCTCAAAGATGCCGCGGATGAGTTGTTGCGGCTTCGAGAAAAGGAGATCTACGGGACTTATCGCCTGTTGATTGTGACCGACGGTGAAGCAAGTGATCGCAATATTCTGAACCGCTATCTGCCCGACGTCTTGACGCGAGGATTTATCGTCGATGTGATTGGCGTAGACATGGATTCCGAGCACTCATTGGCTACCAAAGTGAACTCCTACCGCCGCGCGGACGATGATCGCTCACTGACCGAGGCGATCTCCAACGTGTTTGCAGAAACATCTGCCGACAATCAGAATGCGCAAGAGGATTTTGAGTTGCTCGCAGCTCTACCGGACGGCTTCGCGGAGGCTGCGTTCGAATCGCTTGCGACCCGTGGGAACCGCCCTATCGGCGAGGATGCCGCGAGCGGATTCGCCGCCATCGATGGCGGCGTTGACACAGCGTCTTCGAGTGCACCCAGAGTCGCGACATCTTCGGCACTCGGTGGGCTTATTTGCTGCATGTTCGGATTGGTTTCCATCGTGGGTCTGGCCAGCATCATTTTCGCCGCCGGGCGTGCGATGCGGAAATAGCAGAGCCTTTCAAAGACAGGCCACTCGTTCGCAATTCGATTTAACGTTGAAGTTTGAGGTTACCGCGTGAGTAAAGCAAAAATCGTTCTTGCGTGTTTGATTTGGCTCGTCCTGCTCGGCGCGGGAGTCACCGTTTACAAGCTGTGGCTGGTTCCGAGCAAAGAAAAACGCGTGAAGGAAGAGCAGAAAGAATTGCTCGAGCAGACTTCCGGGAGTTCTTCCTACAAATACACCATCAATGTAGGAATGGACGCATTCTCCGGCTACGCCATACTCCGGTCCTCATCGATGAGAAAAACGTTGCGTGACCGCGGTATTAAGATGAACGTTGTCGATGATGCGGCGGACTACGATGGTCGACTTGCCGCGTTGGCATCCGGGGACCTCGACTTTGCAGCGTTTCCCATCGACGCGTTGCTCAAATCCAGTTCCAACGTCGGCAAACTACCTGCAACCATTGTGGCGCTCATCGACGAAACCCAGGGCGCGGATGCGGTCGTCGCGTACAAGGACAAGTTCCCAAGTATTCAAGCGCTGGACACGCCTGCTACGAAGTTCGTTTTTGTGGGTAATTCCCCAAGCGAAACACTTGCCCGGATGGTACTCCACACGTTCGATGTCACGCACCTGACAGAGCGGTCTTTTGATCCGGTCGACAGCGAAGACCAACTGATGAAGCGGTACCGTGCAGCTAAGCCCGGAGGTGATGAAGTCTTCGTGACTTGGGAACCAGTTGTGAGTCAATTGGTGGGCGACGGAGAACTGATGCACAAAGTCTATGACACATTCAAGCAGCCTGGATTAATCGTCGATGCGTTGGTGGTTAGTCGCGATTACTTGGTCAAGAACGAGGCGGTCGTTCAGGAAGTCTTGGCTGGTTACTTAAAGGCACGTCACGAATACGCGAGCCCAAAGAAGCTGCAAGAGCTCGTTTTGCAGGACGCAACAGAGCAAGGGGCTCCACTCAACGCGACTCAAGCTGAGGCGTTAGTCAAAGGGATTGTGTGGAAGAACACTCAAGACAACTTGGCCCACTTTGGGCTCCGTTCTTCGGCACTAACTCATATCGAAGACACCATCGATATGATCAAACAATTGCTTCAAGAAACGGGCGGTTTGAATTCCGATCCGACTGGCGGAAACTCAAATAAGTTGTTTTACGACCGCACCTTAGTCAACTTGCAGACATCGGGCTTTCATCCCGGCGCCCGCGAGGAGGCGGTCAATGAAGTCGGCGAGCTGCCGATGCTGAGCGATGCAGACTGGTCGAGACTCCAGCCCATTGGGAAGGTCGCGGTTCCTCCTCTGGTATATGCGAGGGGTACGGCCCGGCTTACGGAATCCAGTAAAGTCAAACTGGATAGCCTGATTGAGACTTTGACCACTTTCCCACGTGCCTACCTCGAAATACGCGGCGACGCGAGTTCGCGAGGCGATGCGGAGGCGAACCGGAGGTTGGCTAAACAGCGAGCCGATGCTGCGCTACAATACTTGCGAGATCGCTCCGTACCCGATTCGAAAATGCGGGCCGTGAAGGGTGAGATAACAGGCAAGACGTCGGTGACCTTTGTTCTTGCTGAAGTACCCTACTAGGAGCGAGCCGGTTTAAAGAGTCGATGGCTCTTCAATGAATGGGCATGCAAATCCTAGCGGTTGCTCAAACGGGCAACTCGAAAGTGCTTCCTTAAGATTAAGCAGTCAGCAGATCCGTGGACCCTGTCAAACGAAAAGTCATCTCCGAGCTCTTCTTTGCTCCTAGTGTGGTCCTCCCGATCGTGGGCGGAATCAGTTCGGGATTACTATCGTGGGCAATGTCGGGAAATGCCTACCTGACAGGCGCTGCAGTAGTGGGTGTTCTGGGTGGCGTCGGCTGGATGCTGACTCGGATGATCTTCAAGGTGGAAGACATCACGGCGAAGGCTATGGAGGCTGAGCAAAAGAAACTGCGAGATGAAGAAAATCGGCGTTTGGACGAATTAGCAGCCAAGCTGCGTACCGACCGAGATCACCGAACACAGGATTATTTGACTTTGCTAAGATCACTCCAGAGTGAGTTTGAGGAAGCGTCAAGAAAACCCGGGGCTCAGTTTCGAAGCACTCGGATGCGTGAACAAATCAGCAGTGTACTAGGGGCGACCGTTGACCAACTAAATCAATCTTATCGCCTGTGGGAACTTTCCGAGAACTTGATCGGAGACGCTCGCGACAAGATCCTAGACAACCGCGAGCAAGTGCTTATGGAGGTTGAAGAGACTGTAGAACGTCTGCGGACCACAGCCCAACAAATCAAGTCGGTTATCGAATCGGATAGCCAAGTTGATTTGGCAACCATGCGTGAAGAACTAGAAGCCACGATGAGGATTGCCAAGCGAACCGAAGAACGAATGAGAGAGATCGAAAATCCAACGGCTGGTTTTGATGCCCGCCTGGACCAAGATCAGGAATAGAAAACGAGAAGACGGAGTTGTTCAACTTCGATTGACGAAAACAACCACTCGTCGGCACTCTTAGGCCGGCGTTACAGAAAGGGGAATCCATATGTTTAAAGCAGTAGGCAAGTACTTCCGAGCAGTCTGGTACTTGATGACTTTCCGAGTCGACAAGGCCAGTGAGACATTACGAATGAATCCTGGGGTGATCTCAGCGAACTACGATCGAGTGATCGAAGAAAAGCGAAGCCGACTGAATCAGTATAAAGATGCAGTCAGCTCGATGATCGCTCAGGAAGAAACCAAGAAGGACAAGCTTAAACAGCTCACGAGTGAGATTGAAAAGCTTGAAAAGCTAAAAGCCGGTGCCGCAGGCAAGGCGAAGAAACTGGTCGAGAAGTACAACGGTGATATCAACGCGGTCAAAGGCGATCCCGAGTACGTAAAGTGCCAATCCGCCTTCAAGGATTTCTCAAGCACACTCAGCGAAAAGCAACAGCGCGCCAATGAGCTCGACGATGACCTGAAGGGCTTGGTCGCAAACGTTACGGGCCACAAGACGCAGATTCAGGCACTGCTGCGCGAGCTCGAAAAGTTAAAAGAGGAGAAGCACGACGCAGTGGCAGATGTCCTTTCTGCTACGGAAGAAAAGGAGATCGCCGACATGATGACAGGCCTCTCCAACGATCGTACCAGTGAAGAACTGCGCGAACTACGCGAGATGCGATCGAAAGCGAATGCAAACGCACGCATCAGCCGTGAACTGGCTGGCATGGATAACTCACGTGCTGAAGCAGAATTTCTGGAGTATGCCCAGACGAGCGACGCCGACGATGAATTCGATGCGCTGATTGGCCTTAGTGAGTCCGAATCGCCGGCCACCGAACAAAATCAGCAGGATGCTCAGATACCAGAAGGTTGAAATCGCCTTTCGCGAGCGGACTTCAACAAGAGGGCTTCAGCAAGACGCATTTCGTCAGCTAGCGCCTGAGTGCTCGATTTTTTGAGCCGTATAGTTAGGACGAACAACCGGCGGTTTCCCTGCCGTTCGACAACTTAAGAACCAATAGAAGGAGTGCGCAATGAAGTTTGGCACGAAGTACTTTGCCCTTATTTGCTGTCTGTGTGCAGCCATACTCACCGGCTGTCCAAGCTCGACTGAAACCGGAGGCACTGGTGGCACAGGAGCCGCCGACCCGGCTTCAGGAACAGAGGACATTCCAGTCTTCACGCTCGCTTGGAGTGAGTATCCCAGTTGGTCCGTCTTCGGCGTCGCCCACGAGATGGGAATTGTGGACAAAGAAGAGGGCAAGATGGGCTCCCTCGAAGAACAGCACGGTGTCGACATCGTGCTGAAGGAAGCTGGATACGACAGCTGCCTGAATATGTTTACGTCTAGCAACTGCGATGCAGTCTGCATGACAAACATGGACGCTTTGATCGTGAGCCCTAACCGAGACGGGATCGCGATTCTGCCAACGAGCACGAGCAACGGTGCGGACGCCTGCATCGTGACTGGCGTCGACGATATCGAAGCGTTGAAGGCGCACAAGATCTACGGCCTGAAGGGCACTGTCTCCGAGTACTGCTTCGCGCGCTGCCTGGAAATGGCTTCGGAAAAGGATGGTAAGAAATACAAGCTCTCTGATTTCCAGTTCACTAACCAGGATCCGGGTGCTGCCGCAGTAGCAATGGCTCAAAAGCAAGCTTCGCACCAAGCGATCATGGTCTGGAACCCGTTTGTTCTCCAAACACTCAACGACCGGCCTGATGCCAAAGTTTTGTTCGACTCCAGTGACATACCTGGTGAAATCGTAGACATGGTGGTTGTCGGGCGAGATGTCATGGATAAGCCTGGTGCAGACGCATTTGCGAAGCTGATCGTAGACGTCTTCTACCGCATGAATGAAGAACTCGCCAAGTCGGAATCGGGCGATGAAGTGCTAGTGGAACTTGGCCGAAAGTTCTCCCAGTTGGGACTGGAAGACATGAAGACCGTAGTCAAACAGACTCAGTTCTACAAAAACGCTGAAGAAGGTAAGGCCCTGATGACGAGCAGCGAATTCCAAGCGACGATGAAGACAGTCGAAGAATTCTGCAAGGAGCAAGGTCTCGTCGAAGAGCCATCCTACGGCTTTGGCACAGAATCGGGTAAGCAGTTGTTGTTCGACCCAAGCTTCCTGAACTAGGGACCACGTGTGATCCGCAGACCAATATCGCTCAGCCTCCGTGTGGGGCTGGGCGCCACTTCCGTCATCCTCCTAGTGCTGGGGTACACATGGTTGTCCAGCAGTAGGCAATCTACGGCTCGCAGTGATCTGCGGGCCGTTGCCATTGAACGGCTGAGTGAATTGGAGGAGCAGCGCAAACAACTCGAGCAAGACTCGGCTGCTGCAGAATCGGACGGGCGTGATACATCCTCGATCGAAAGCCTGTTCCAAGAAAATGCGGAAGAGGTGACGAAGTTTGAGGAGATCCGCGACAATCCTCAGAAAGAGGACCGTACAGTCCCCAGTTGGTCGATGCTGTGGAAAGATGGCTTCCTTCGATCGGCAACCCCACAAGGCGCTTTTGAACGCAAGGAAGTCTGGCTCTACGAAGACTTCAAAGCTTCAGGAGCACGCTTACTGTGTGCGCTTCTGCTCGGCATTCTGCTCTCGGTCGTCGTCGGTTTGGCAATGGGTTGTTTCGATCCCATTGAGGCCTTCCTCATGCCACCTTTCACTTTCTTTTCGAAAGTCCCTGCGACCGCCGTCTTACCGATCTTCTTTGTCATTGTTCAAATCAACTTTTCCATGTTCTTGGCGATCATCGTATTTGGAATGCTGCCCAGTCTTGCGCAAGCGATTTCTGCGAGTGTTCGCAAGGATGTACCAGAGGAGCTTGTCTTCAAGGCATATACGCTCGGTGCTAGCCAATTCGAGTTGATTTGGAATGTGATTTTCAAGCAAGTCTTGCCACGTGTTCTCGACGCAGCTCGATTACAAATAGGACCAGCACTTGTATTGCTCGTCGCGGCGGAATGGATGGTCGCTGGCGAGGGTATTGGCTACAGATTGCGTCTGTTTTATCAACGCACCGACATGACTGTCGTATTCGTTTACGTCTTCATTCTTGGAATTGTAGGCCTCGCAACCGATTACTTATTGATCTGGCTGCGTCGAAAACTCTGCCCATGGTTTGGGGACTAGATCGCAAAGACTCTCGACGCGTTTCCCTACCTGCAATCGGAAGACAGAGTTTCCTGACGATGACGAATACAGCCAAAGCCACGAACCGCGACGACACCGAAAAGGACATCGTTCTTGAATGCCAAAACGTAAGTCACTGGTTCGGCGACAAGAAGGTACTTGGCAACGTTAATCTTCAAATCGGACGCGGCCAAATCGTGGCCTTGGTGGGTCCAAGTGGCAGTGGAAAGTCGACTTTGCTGCGAGCGATCCTGGGAACTCACCCACCCAAATCCGGTGAAGTGCTCATGGATGGCAAACCCTACCGCGAGCCTCATCGTGACCGAGGAATAGTCTATCAACGCTATTCCCTATTCCCGTTCTTAACCGCTGAAGAAAACGTGGCCTTCGGTCCGACCCTCGATCAGACCTCGATTCCCTATCGACTGTTCCAGTTTCCGCAGTGGTTCCGTCGAAAAGCCGAGCTGCTCAAACGGGCTGGCGAGTTGCTCGATCGAGTCGGACTAAGCGCGGCAAAGAAGCAATACCCGTCGCAGTTGTCAGGCGGAATGTGTCAACGTGTTGCGATTGCCCAAGCGTTGATCATGCGGCCCAAAATCCTGCTGCTAGATGAGCCCTTCGGTGCGCTCGATGAAGCCACCAGAGAGAGCCTACAATTGATGCTCTTGCAACTCTACGAAGAGAATTTGCAGGCGCGGAAGGCCGGCGAGCCCGAACCGCATACCATCCTGATGGTCACACATGAATTGAATGAGGCCTTGTACGTTGCGGACCGAATCTTGGGTTTATCGCAATACCATCACGACGGTCAGGAAGGAGCAACGATCGTCTATGACAAGCCCGCCCCGATCTTTGAACCCCATCAAGAAAAAGACCTAGCTCTCTTTCAAAAGCAAAAAGAGTCGTTGCTCAAAGCCGTCTTCAGCGACGAGCACATCCAGCACCATTCGGAGTTCATTTCTTATTGGCAGGAACTTGCTGAAGCGCGGCAAACAGCCTAGCCCGCAGCCTGAGCCATCGCGCTCATTTGAGAGATTGAATCTCGACTTACAGCTTCCAAGGTGCGCGGTAACGCAGGCCGAGGCCGATGATTTTGCTCAGCAGATCTTCGTAAGTCAGGCCGTCTTTCTCTGCTGACTCGGCAAAGTCCTCGCCGTAGGACAGGTTGGGATTTGCGTTGGCTTCCAAGACAAAAACTTTGCCATCGTTGCGAAGCCTTAGGTCCATTCTCGCGTAGCCGCTGAGATCGAGGGCCTGGTAAACGCGTTTGCAAATTCTGGAAATCTGCTGCTGAGCTGCAACGCTTAGGTCTGTAGCGTGGTCCGTCTTTACGCCGAGTTTCTCTTGGTACTGCCGATCCCACTTGACTTTGTGCGTGGCAATCAACGGAGCGTCACTTTTGGTGAACTCAAGCTCCCAGATAGGAAGCGTTTGCAGACGATCGTTTCCAATGACCCCCACATATAGTTCCCGCCCGTCGATGTATTCCTCGGCAAGCGCGTCAGCAAGCGTATGTTCGTGGACAAAAGCAACTCGCTCCGCCAACTCTTCGTCGTTGTGCACAACGGAGCTCTGCGATATCCCGAGCGAAGCGTCGTCGATCACGGATTTCACGAAGATGGGGAAGTTCAACTTCTTGGGCCGCACGACTTTTCGGCCTAATGGGAAGACCGTGAACTTGGGAGATGGAATTCGATGGAAGGAGAGAATCTTCTTGGTAAGAGCTTTGTCCTTGGACAGTAGAAGTCCTCTTGGATTGCATCCGCTATACGGCTGGCGCATTAATTCCAAATAGCTAACGATCGCCTGATCGTAGGTGACCACTCCATGAAATTCCTCCAGCAGGTTGAAGGCCACTTGAGGCCCCCAATCAAGGATCGCCTTTCGGATGGGAGTCAGATCGTCACTGAGCCCGAGGACTTCGACTTGGTGCCCCATTTCTCGGAGCGTTGAGATGACGTCGAATTCGGTTTTCCACTCATCGATTTCCTTCTGTGACTTCCCCTCCAAGGTCTCCGGGGGTACCAAGTGTTTGCCGACAAGTGCGAGAACCCGTAGCTGCCTCATAGAGCGACCCTGTGATTGCCTTCGTGCAGGTAGTTCATTGTCTGAACAGTAAGCAGAATCATCAGGTCGCGTTTGGTATCGTTTTCGCTCGTGCACAATCGCAAACGAAGCTCACGTGAGCGGTCGATCATTTCCGAAAGAACCTGATCAATCGTGTACTGATACTCGCCAGTCCATTTGGCTACTGCTTTTCGCAATTCGGTCCGGCATCTTCTGAGGAAAGAACAAGCAGTCACATTTTTCACATGCTCTGGCTTATCCGAAAATAGCCGCCTAAGGTCACGATCGTAAAAACTCGGATGCTCGAGGCCATAGTGCTCCCGCTTCGCCTCGTAATGCTCACGCAGAGTCTTTTTCAATGAGCGGAGTGGATCAACATGAGCTTTGGACGTGACAGCGGGCTTCTTGTTCACGAGCGTTGTCAGTGTTTCGTTGACATACTCAAGCTTCCGAAGTGCTGGCCAACCACGATACTGCGTTCTCCAACGCGATCTGGGGCGTAACCAAACAGCAAAAGTCTCTGCAAAATCCTCGACTGGGTGGCTCTGAGCGTACCACATGTCGAGATGCAACACGTAGCTTCGGCTGTAGGGTTTAGGCCGATAGTAATCAGGGTAGGGGGCTGAGACGCGACCGAACGCCTGGCGATAGGTTTTGCGACGTCGGAGTCGGAATGCGGTATCGATGCAGTGGCCGGCTTCGTGCCGCAAGATCTTCATGCACCATTCCTGGTTCCCACCTTCTACATCAAAGACCTGCTTCCGTTCGAGGCGAGCCAATCTGGGATGAGCCAAATAGAACGGAATCGCGATCCCGGGCACTCCATCCGGCGAGAACCACTCGTCGGAGAGCCAGAAGTGCGGACGAAACTGAATCTTGCGTTCTGCAAGTTCATCGTATAGCTGATGAATTCGATCTTCGAGCACAGTGCCTTGGATGGTGACACCCAAGTCACACATTCTCATGTCCAGAAGTTCATCATCAGACATAAAATCAAGTACAGGTTTGGCTCGCTTCTTTCTTCGTTTGGCCACTGCGAGATTCGTCCTAAAATCTTCGTCAACAAAGAGGTCTGCTCCAAGATCGAAGAAGATAATCGATCTTACAAGAAAACCATAGCATTTAGTCTTGCGCTTGCGAACGTTTTCTTTAGTTCGCACCCATAGATGTTGCCACGCAAAAGCGATAGATTTTGAGTCGAACTGTAGTTGAATGCGCAACAAGAAAGCAAGCCTAGCTATGAAAGCCATCGCCGTTACTCCGGGTCAGCCCAACAGCGTCCATCAACGCGACATTCCAGAACCCGATTTGAATGCCATTCCCGGCGGCAAAGGCGTCCGAGTCAAGGTCTTAAAAGTCGGCGTAGATGCAACCGACCGAGAGATCAACGAAGCCCTCTATGGCAACTCGCCTCCTGGTGACGACTATCTCGTCTTGGGGCATGAGTGCTTTGGAGTGGTCACTGAAGTCGGCGAAAACGTCCGCAAGTTCAAGCTTGGTGACTACGTAACCGCGACTGTTCGCCGCCCAGGTGGGTCGATTTACGACCAAATCGGCACCTACGACATGACCAGCGAAGAGACGTACTACGAGCGTGGCATCAATCTGCTCCACGGCTACTTGACCGAGCAATTCGTTGACTCAGAAGACTATATCGTGCGGGTTCCCCAAGGTCTGAAGCACCTCCACGTGCTCATGGAACCAATGAGTTGCGCCGCCAAGGCCATCCAGCAGGCCTATGAGTGCCAGCGGCGCATGAAGGTTTGGAGTCCGAAGCGTGCCTTCGTGCTTGGAGCTGGTCAAATCGGCCTGCTATCGACACTCGTCCTTCGCTTAAAGGGCCTCGAAGTCTTTACACTCGCCCGCGCACCCGGCCCGCATCTCAAAAGCGAGATTGTTGAAGGCATGGAGTGCACCTACGTGAGTACGAATGAAAAGAGTCTTCTCGAACTCGCTGACGAAGTTGGCAAGGCAGACCTGATTATCGATGCAACCGGCAGCAGCCGTATAGCGTTTGAAGCCATGCAAGCGTTGGGGCTAAACGGCACCTTGGTTTGGACCAGCATTACTGGCGGCAAGAATATGGCCGAAGTCCCGTCCGACAAGATTAATATCGAATGGGTGCTGGGGAACAAGCTGCTATTGGGCTCGGTGAATGCGAACAGCGAGCACTTCGAATCTGGCATCAAGGACATGGCACTCGGTGAAGTTATGTTCCCGGGCGTTCTCGAGAAGATTTTGACGAGTCCCGTTGATGGACTTGAGGGCTATCAAGAAATGATGCGTTTGCTGGTTGAGGACAAAGACGCACTGAAGGTGTATGTCAATGTCGCCGACGAGTAGGACTACCCCATCTGTGTGGGACCGCAGCTCCAAATGCTGTGTTGGAGTAGCGTTTGCTGTCCACATTGCGTTTTGCGGGCTTACCTCCGTTTTCATCGGATGCGCTGCTGAGTCGACGAAACAGGCCGCGTCAGACTCGGCACAAGCCACAGGGCAGGGTAGTGGTACAGACGCAGATTCCAGCTCGACCGCCGGAAACACCCGTTCCAATGACGGAAGCGATTTAGCGCTCGCGACTCCAAAGTGGATTCAAAAGATTGAGAAAGTTGCCGACGGAAATACTCCTACGCTTCAATACGCCGAGCCCGCTGGCCCAATCCGGGATCTTCTAGCGGTAAAGGGACAGCTCGAAGACCTGCTGCTTGATGGCGGAGGCGTTCAAGACAGAGACGTCGAGACGATTGCACAATTCGGCAAGCTCATTCACCTCAGAATCCGACTCGATCAACTTTCTGATTCAGCAGCGGAGTCGTTGGTGGGGTCAGCAAAGCGATCCCCAGCCGTCGAGACCTTACAGATCTTGAATTGGCCCCATTCCACGCTTTCGTCTGAGGGAATCCGCGAGCTTGCCAAATTGAAGCGACTGCGGCAGCTGCGGCTTGGCGGTGACCAGCTCGACGATGAGGCCGCAAAGGAGCTCGCCAAGTTGCCCGAGCTCCGATCCTTGCATGTCATCCGGCCCCAATTCACGGCGGATGCGTTGAAGCACCTGGCCGCAGCTCCAAAACTCACTTCACTGTATATCGACGATTGCCCGCTGCCCGACGAAGCCTGGGAGAGCCTGTTTGTTGCGAAACCGAAGCTGCATGTTCACATCGACCAAGCTCACCACGACTTGGCCCCTAGCAATCATCCGTAACAACGGATTACCGAAGGACTTCCAATATGTCGAAATCAACAGATGAACCCCTGGGCGTATTAACCTCGCGGACAATCGCGATGCCTAAAGACACCAATCCCTCTGGAGACATCTTCGGCGGTTGGGTTCTATCCCAGATGGATATCGCCGGGGCAATCTGTGCTGGCCAGCGAGCTCAGAACCGCGTTGTCACGGTTTGTCTGAACAGCATGAGCTTCATACGGCCAGTCAAAGTTGGCGACATTTTATGTGTCTACACCCAGTGTTCGGCCGTTGGACGCACTTCGATCACCGTCGAAGTCGAGGCCTGGGTTCGTCGCGATCGGATCGGCGAGCGAGAAAAGGTGACAAGTGGCGAGTTCAAATTTGTCGCCCTGGACGAGAGCGGCGGCCCCACTCCGGTTCCTCCCGAAGAAGAATTGCCCGACTACGTTGGAGAGGTATAGATCGACGATGTCTTGAAGCGAGCGGCAATCCGCTACTTAGAAGAGATTGAGTGTGTTTCCAGGAAAACGGTGACTAGCACTCGATCACGTTGACAGCTAAGCCACCGCGAGCGGTCTCTTTGTACTTGGTTTTCATATCGCGGCCAGTTTGTCGCATGGTGGCAATGACCTTGTCGAGCGAGACGTGGTGCTGACCATCGCCGCGCAGGGCCAACCTCGCAGCGTTGATCGCCTTGACTGCTCCCATAGCGTTTCTTTCGATACAGGGCACTTGGACGAGGCCGCCGATCGGGTCACAAGTGAGCCCCAAATTGTGCTCCATGCCGATCTCAGCAGCGTTCTCAACCTGCTGAGGTGTACCACCGAGGACTTCGGCCAACCCAGCAGCTGCCATCGAGCACGCCGAGCCGACTTCGCCTTGGCAACCGACTTCGGCACCTGAGATGGAAGCGTTCATTTTGAAGAGGGTGCCAACGGCGGCAGCGGTCAGAAGGAAACGAATGACCCCGTCCTCGTTGGCTCCAGAACAGTACTTCTCAAAGTAATGAAGCACGGCCGGAATGATCCCGGCAGCGCCGTTGGTCGGCGCAGTGACAACGCGTCCACCGGCCGCGTTCTCCTCGTTTACCGCCAATGCCCACAGGTTGACCCAGTCCATGCTGCCGAGTGGTTGCTCGGCGACCGGATCATGACACAGCTTGCGATAGAGCGGGGCGGCACGACGGCGAACTTTGAGACCTCCCGGCAGGATTCCCTCCTGTTCGCACCCTTTTCGGACACAGGACTTCATTGCCTCCCAGATCTCCAACAGACCTGAATCAATCTCCTGGTCGGTACGCCACGCCCGTTCGTTGTGCCGCATGACAGTGCTGATGGACAGACCTTGATTCACGCAGTGCTGGAGCAATTCCCGACCGGACGCAAACGGCAACTCAATTTCAGTCGAGTCCTCCACAATGGAAGGCTCACCTTCGGCGTTCTCTTTGATGACGAAGCCACCGCCGATAGAATAGTAGGTCCGCTTAAGGAGACACTCCCCATCCGCGAACGCTTCGAACCGGAGTCCATTAGAATGGAATTCGAGTGTAGAACGCGAGAAGACCAAATCCTTCTTCGCATCAAACTCGATATTCGCGGATCCTCGTCCGGCCGATCCACCTTCATCGATTTCACCATCGCCTGCCCCTGGCAAGGGCAGCGTTCCAGACTCCAATATCTGCTCGAAGCACTTCTGCAGTGCCTCCGGATCGGCTGTTTCGGGCTGGAATCCCGCGAGTCCGCCGAGCACCGCTTTGTCGCTTCCGTGCCCTTTTCCAGTGGCACTCAGCGAACCGAAAAGAGTGACCTGGATCCTGCTCAAACGCTTGCAGTGGCTGCTTTCGTCCAAAGCCTTCAGAAAGAGATTGGACGCTCGCATGGGCCCCACGGTGTGCGAGCTTGAGGGGCCGAGTCCGATGGTAAAGAGTTCAAAGACGCTAATGGCCACGGAGAACTCCTAGGACAATTTCAAATTGGATGGACAGGTCAATTGACGACCGAACAGGATGCTCGAACCTGACCTGCAGACCTTCGTTCCCCGAATCCAGCTTCCGCCTCGAATTCCGCCTCGAATAGAGAGCCTAGCTGTCAGGTTCGATACTGGCCGACATGCTGCCAGAGCACTTCGTGGCCAGCGGATCTTTTCCGAATGAATGTATCTGATCGCGCTTCAGCTCTGCGTGCTCCATCGTCGTCGTCAAGCAGACGGCTTTTCCCTCGCTGTCGACCTGCTTTGCCAGCTGATAGGCCTTTTCGAAGGGATGGCCGAATAGCTGCTGAAGCATGGAGACAACGTAGTCGTAAGTATGCTCCGAGTCATCCCAAAGAAGAACGTGGTACCGCGGCTGGCGTTTCCGCTGCTGGTCACGCTGCTGCTCAGGTTTCTCTTGACGCGTCCGTACTACCGTTTCTTCAAGAACGGCTGTGCCTTGATCCTCAAACATCGTTGCTTCGTTACCTCTACCGTGATCTCTAATTCGATTCCAGTTGCATTCTGCTTGGCCGCTTTGGGGACTCTGCCCTCTCAAGACATCGCGAGTATTCGTCACCGCGCGAGCCGTTATATTGGTGCATCTACTCCAAACGTCACGCTACTCTCGTTACAGCCACTTGCATTGTAACCATTGGTATGGATTACGCAGCAAGAACAAACCTTCGTACTAGGCAAGTAAACCCCCAAAATGACCGATTTGCAAGCGATTGATCGATATCTTCAGCAAAGTCGACCTAGCCATCTAAGTCAACTTAAAGACCTTCTTCGCATTCCAAGCATCAGTGCAAATCCGGACTATTCAGAGTCGGTCTCGGAAGCGGCGAAAAGCGTCTTGGACACTTTGGCGAAAGCCGGGCTAAAAACCGAGTTGATCGAAACCGAAGGCCCGCCGCTGGTCTATGCAGAGAGCCCACCCGTTCCGGGCAAGCCAGTCGCCTTGGTTTACGGTCACTATGATGTACAGCCGCCTGAGCCGCTGGAATTGTGGACAACGCCTCCGTTTGAGCCAACCGAACGCGATGGCAATTTGTACGCACGTGGAGCCACGGATGACAAAGGCCAGATGCTGACCCACATTCATTCGGTTGCCGCCTGGAAAGAAGCTGGTCAAGAACTTCCGATGCAAGTCAAATTCTTGATTGAAGGCGAAGAGGAGGTCGGCAGCGAGCAACTCGAGGCCTTTATGAAGCGAGAAGATGCTGCCGAAAAACTCGCCTGCGACGTGATCGTCATCAGCGACTCTTGCCAGTATGCCGAAGGCCAACCCGCGATCACCTACGGACTGCGCGGCATCGCATACTTCCAAGTGCACTTCTCGGGCCCTTCGCAGGACTTGCATTCGGGCAGCTTCGGCGGTGCGGTCAACAACCCGGCCAACGCACTTGCCAAGTTCCTCGCAAAGTTAGTCGACGAATCCGGGCGAATTCAACTCCCCGGTTTCTACGACAGCGTCGTAGAACTAGTCGACTCCGAACGGCAAGCTTGGAAAGAGCTCAATTTCGACGAAGCTGGCTTCGCGGAGTATCTCGGAGTTGACGAACTCCAAGGCGAAGAGGGGTTCACGACTTTGGAACGCAGATGGGCTCGTCCGACTTGCGATGTAAACGGGCTTTGGAGTGGCTATCAAGGCGAAGGGGCGAAAACGATCGTTCCGTCGAAGGCGGGTGCTAAAGTCAGTTTCCGCTTGGTGCCGAACCAGTGCCCACTGGAAGTCGCGAAGCAGTTTCAAGCCTTTATCGATGCGAACAAACCAGCTGGTATCGAAGTCGAGATGATCGACCTCCACGGTGGTCCCGGGGTCGTGGTGGATCCAACAAGCCCCTACATCGGTGCCGCCCAAAAGGCGATTACTGCGGCTTTCGGCAAGGAACCAGTCTTGATTCGCGAGGGCGGGAGTATTCCGATCGTGGCGGGAATGGTGGAAAGCTTGGACGCGGACGTACTGCTCCTCGGCTGGGGACTGAACGACGACGGTGCCCACAGCCCTGATGAAAAGTTCTGCATCGAGGACTACCACCGCGGCATTCGAGCCAGTGCCCACCTTTGGCAACAACTTGCGGAAATTTAGTGAGCCGGTTTGTCCAACCGCTACCGGTCGCGAAAGCCGGAATTTGACTTAGAATCTGCTCTCGCTTTTGGCCGTCCAAGCCCTTCACCTTAAAGATCGTTGATCATGCTGGATCGTAAATTCATTCTTGAGAATATCGATGCCGTCAAGAAGAACTGTGAACTGCGCGGTACGAACGTCGATATCGACGAATTGGTAAGCCTCGAGACTCAGCGCAGAGAGAAACTCAATCAGTCGCAGGAGCTAAATCGCCAAGCCAACGAGAAGAGCAAAATGATTGGCAAGGCTGGCTCTCCTGAAGAACGAGAGCAGCTCAAGGAGCAGGGGAGGGCGTTACGCGAGCAAAAAGACTCGGCTCAAGCAGAGCACGACGAGCTCGATGCTCGGGTTAAGGATTTGCAGTCTCAGATCCCAAACATGACCCATCCCAGTGCGCCTGTGGGTGACGATGATGCCGCGAACAAAGAAGTTGGCTTTGGAAAGTCCAAGGTGCCTGAGTTCGACTTCACTCCCAAAGATCACTTGGAACTTGGCACCCAGCACGATCTGATTGATTTTGAGTCCGGAGCGCGAGTCGCGGGCTCTGGCTTCTACTTCCTGCGAAACGAAGCCGTCCTTCTCGACTTGGCTTTGCAGCAATTCGCGATTCAGAAGCTTGTCGCCAAAGGCTTCACTCCCATCACGACTCCGGACGTCGCCCACACTCAGATCCTGCATGGGATCGGTTTTATGCCGCGCGGCCCCGAGACGCAGATCTACTCCATCGAGAATACCGATCTAAACTTGGTCGCAACCGCCGAAATTACGTTGGGCGGAATGATGTCGGACCAAGTCATCGATGCCGAAGAGCTGCCGATGAAATTAGTCGGTATCAGCCACTGCTTCCGCACCGAAGCTGGTGCTGCCGGTCGCGCTTCAAAAGGGCTGTACCGAGTCCACCAGTTCTCGAAGATCGAGATGTTCGCGTTTACTCTGCCCGATCAGAGCACGGCAATTCACGAAGAGCTGCGAGACATTGAGTGTGAATTGTTCGATGACTTAGAGGTTCCCTATCGAATTGTTGACACGGCGACTGGCGACCTGGGCGGTCCCGCGTATCGCAAGTACGACTTGGAAGCTTGGATGCCAGGCCGGGGCGAAGGTGGCGAGTGGGGCGAAGTCACGAGCACGTCGAACTGCACGGACTACCAAGCACGGCGACTGAACATTCGCTACAAGACCAAGGGCGAAAAGGGCACTCATTTCTGCCACACGTTGAACGGAACCGCCGTCGCCATCAGTCGAGCCATCATAGCCGTATTGGAAAACCATCAACTCGCGGATGGCCGAATCAAAGTGCCCACCTCACTGCAGCCTTGGGTTGGCAAAGAATTCATCGGGTAATCGAAGTCGCAGAGGCAGACACCTGGAACGCACAAGCAGGGTCACTCTCCCTTTCCGAGTCTTACGAGGAACTCTGGGAGAGTCGGTCTATCAGAGCCGGAGAGGGAAAAGTGCCGGGAGGGAACTTGCTCAAACCCAAACTGGGGCTCGCCCTGAGAGTCACATGGACACACGCTTCCAGTACTAACGAAATTGCGAGCTCAGACTCTCTGATCGAAGACACTCGAAAAGGCAACTCTAGCAAAACATGACGGCCAAATTCCACAGCTTCGATCTTCTGCTGGGAAATCACAGTCTCAGCAGCGAGCTTCCTGGCGTCATCGCCGCGTTTGGTGACGACGGTTTCCTGAGACGCGAAACGGTTTCTCGGCTATGCCAAATTGCCGACCTATCGCCCGATGACGTGCGGCGATTTGACGGCGAAGAATGCCAGTGGATCGATGTCCACGATGAACTCGCAACGATGTCGCTGTTTGACAGCGGCTCGCGCCGAGTTGCCATTGTGAGTGCTGCTGACAAGCTCGTGAAAGACTCGCGGCCTCAACTTGAAAAGTGGTGTGGCTCGCCGGCGGCCGACTCACTCTTGATCCTGCAAATAGCTTCGTTCCCTGGCAACACGAAGCTGTTCAAGTTGATCGATAAGACGGGTATGTGCATCCCTTGTTCGATTCCGAACTCGGGCGGTCGCAGCAAGGCACCTAGCCTTGCCAAACTACAAGAATGGCTTCAATCCTGGAGCCAGTCAGAGCTGGAGCTCAAATTGACAAAGCAGCAAACGGCCCAGGTCGTCGAAGCTGTCGGTACGGATTGCGGCATGCTTCATCAGGAAGTCAGCAAGCTCGCACTTTACACAGATGACAACGGCAAACTTTCCGAAGGTGCTATTCGCGAGCATGTTGGAAGCTGGCGAACACGAACGATGTGGGAAATCGCTGATGCGATTGCAGATGGCCGCATCGCAGAAGCACTCTTACAACTGGACAAGGTCTTCGCCGCCGGTGAACATCCGGCCGCGGTTATCCCGCAGGTTGCATGGAGTCTAAGGCGATTTGCCAAAGCCGCACATTTGATCCTGCAAGGACGTCGCAATGGCCAGAAAATCTCAGCTCAAGTTGCCGTCGGCCAATGCGGTTTTTGGGGTCCAGACGCCAAGCTCGCCGAAGGTCGACTCAAACGCATGGGACTCCGCCGTGCTAGCAGTCTAAGCGAATGGCTGCTCGACCTAGACTTGAAAATCAAAGGCTCACACTCTCAGCCCGCTCGCGCCATCGCCGCCCTTGAGCAGCTCTGCATGCGATTCGTTTGATATCTCCTAACGCCATGATTAGTGCTTACCGATTCTCCGCGCCCGCGGAATCTGCCGCCTTGACTCAACGCGTTTACGTTGAATTGATTTCCGCGATTTTCAAATCCCACCGGTTGCCCCCCCCTTTTTCAAGCATAGGATGCGCAGAGCTGTTTGCTTCATCCAAGGAGAGAACTGCTACCCTGTTTTAACAATACTGGCAAACAGCCGACCGGGAACACAGCACTTTTACCATCCTTGAGTTGAACGATTGCGTTCGGTGATGCTTAGTCCAGATTCCAGTTGAGGTGAACCATGAAAGTAGCTTTATAGACGGTTACCATTGTTGCGATCGCCGCCAACATGGTTATGGAACAAGGGAATTGCACGGGAAACGGCAGCTACGATGATCCTTACATTTACACATCACCCGTGGATCCAAACACAGGCGTGCAGTTCATTATCAAGCGTGGACAGACCATTGAGTCAGACGAATTCGAGCTGCAAGGAATACTGATTAAGGAGTCACGACAAGCACAGGTCGATGAGCGTCAAGACAAGTCTACGCATCCAACATTAGGTTTGCTTACCGTAAGGCACCAAGGTTCATCGCTAGACCTTGAGGGAACATCTGCCTCTCAGATGCATTTTGGAAGTTGGAAACGAATCTTCGATACAGTAAAGGAAACCCAAGGTTCGATCGTCGAGTTCCAAGATCCCGTTAATCCACCCGCGATCGTCGGCGTTGTAAAAGTAAGCACCATTGAATCAACCATGCATCAAGATGCCACCGGAGATTCAGGCGATTTGGAGGTTGCGTGCAAGATCACCAAACCGAATCCAAATCCCAACAACGATCCACTCGCAGAAGATCTAAAATTCAATTTTCCTTTCGACTTCAACGGAGACAGATGGAACGCGAGTGTAGATCGAAAAGTCAATGGAACTTCTGATATTAACGATTCAGCTTCTGGATCCTGGTCTCCATACGGTGCAGGAACAATGGTAAACCTACAGAGTCCCACGCAGCCGCTGTCTGGTGCGCAAACAGACTGGTACATCGACGGGCAGTACGCAGACGATGCTTGGACCTTGGCGAACAATGTCTGCGATAGCCCACGACTGGTGGACTCACGAGGAATCATCGAGAATCTTCGTAGGAGTTCATTATGTCAAAGAAATCGAAGCGTGTTAGACGAACATTTAGCGATGAGTTCAAGCGTGATGCTGTGAATCTCGTTGTCGATCAGGGGTACTCATTCAACAAGGCGGCCAACGCGGTTGGCGTGGCGTCGAGGAGTCTTCGCGAATGGCATGAGAAGTTCGCTCCTGAACCCGAGCCCTGTGGCGATGATGCTTCAGTCGCAGAGCTCACGGCTGAAGTTAAGCGTCTAAGAAAGCAACTGCAGCAAGCCGAGATGGAACGCGAAATCCTAAAAAAAGCCACGGCGTATTTCGCGAAGGAGTCGAAGTGAAGTACGCCTGGATCGAGCAACATAAAGACTCCTTCACGATCAAAGCGATGTGCAGTGTGATCGGCGTTAGTAGCAGTGGGTACTATGCTTCTCGCCGAGCCGCGCCAAGTCAACGAAAGCTGAGGACGAAAAAGCTGCGTCAAGATATCTCCAAGGTCTATAACGACTCTAAGCAGATCTATGGCAGCTACAAGATCGCCGAAGAGTTGCAAAACGACGCAACGCTTGAGTCGGCTTGTCGCAATACGGTTGCCCGTGCCATGCAGGAAATGGGGCTTAAGAGTCGTGTTTCTAAACGCTTTAGACCAACGACTACGGTTACTGATCCTAGCAAACGACCTGCACCGAACATCCTCGATCAAGTTTTCGACGCCGATGCACCGAACCAGAAGTGGGTGACTGACATTACCTACTTGCCGACTGCTACTGGCTTCGTTTACCTGGCCGTCGTACTGGATCTGTTTAGCCGCAAGGTGGTCGGCTGGGCACTGTCGGATAACTTAGCTACGTCAGTGGTTAGCAATGCCTTGCGTCGAGCGATTGAAAACCGCAATCCCGCGACAGGCAACCTGTTGCTGCACAGTGACAGAGGCTGTCAGTACACAAGCGAAGAGTATCAAAGCCAGCTTCGTGCAATGAGCATTGGCTGTTCGATGAGTCGAACAGGATGCTGCTATGACAACGCTGTCATGGAGCGGTTCTTCTGGTCGCTCAAACACGAGTGGACAAAGTTCGAATCGTTCGCCGACATCCAAGAAGCAAGAACCAGCGTATTCGAATACATCGAAACGTTCTACAACTCAAAGAGAATACACCAAGCTCTCGACTACAAATCACCTGACGATTTCGAGGCAATGCACCAAACTTCACTAGCAGTATAAAATCAAAATTTGTGAGTCCGCCAGTCGTGGGCTATCGCAGTCCACTATCATCCAGGTCCACTCAGCTTCGGTTTCAACGCACTGCCTGAGTGGTATATGGAAGAGTCCTGCCCTTAGTGGAGAGCAGTTGATGAGTCGTTTTGTATCACTGTTAATCGTGGTTTGCTGCAGCAGCGTTTTCGGCTTTAGCAATCTTGGTTTTTCGGGTGAACCGCGCCTTCCTAGCCTTAATCTGTGGGATCTTTGCGGTTTTCTTATTCAGAGTGAAGACGCGAGGGTGCAACTCGATTTTTCACCGCTACAACTCGCTAAGCTCAAGCAACTGAGAGCTGATCCAGAAATCAAAGAGATTTTTGACCTGAGGGCTAAGATGCTCAATCGTAAAGCACTCTCGAGAACCGGTAGGGCCCTAGGCAACCAACAGCTTCGCCTGAGCGTTCGATTAGAGTTGAATGATTTTGTAAACCGGAAACTCCTCGACTTTGTATTCCAAGAACAGCTGGATGCACTTCCCATCGTCGCGCTCCGCGAGAAATTTAGCCTCTCGTATGGAGTCTTTTTCGATGATGAAATTCAGGAACAATGCGGATTCAACTCAAGTGCAATTTTGAAGGAGATGGTTGAGGCGAAGTCCAACTTGGATGAGAAGAGCGTGAACGCTGCTTGGGAGTCCTGTCGTAATTTCGTAGGAGCTTTACCCCAACGGGCCAAGTTGAAAGCCGCTTGGTACTTTGGCGAAGAGAACTTCCCCAAAATCAAATTACCTCGTGAGTTTATCGATGCGCATCGGAACGACGCACTGCCTTTTCCACCGAATGACGGTGGCGCTCGCTTCATTGTCAGCGATAGAACTCTACGAGACAACCTGGAAATCACAGACTCCCAGCGGCGCAAATTGCAAAAGCTGCTAGAAGAATTGGATAAGGAAATTGAGCGCCTACGCCCACCTTCGCCGACTGAAGGGATGGCGGACTACAACAGCAAATATTTTGCTCTTCATAGAGAGCATAGCAGCAATGCCAAAAGCATTCTCAAACCCACACAGCAACGTCAACTTGGTAGGCAATATGCATTTGGGGAATACAAGCTGAATCCGGAAAGGCCCCTTCTTCGAAAGGACATACAAACCTACTTTGCCTTTTCAGACGAAGAACTCCAAGACGCCCGTCGGACTGCCGTCGCTGAACGGTTTGCGCTTTCGGAGAAATTGCATGAGCTAAACAAAGAATGTTTCAACGGTCTAAGCGACATGCTTGAACCCGCGCCACGGCAACGCTTACGGGAGGTGTTCAGCGGCGTATGGGAGTAAGGATAACAATCGATCAAATGTGAACAGTGACGTGTAATCGCTGAGCCCTGCACCGCCACACTTGCAATTTGGCTAATGTCTATTGGGATCCGCTTTGGAAAACCTCAGTCATCGAATGCAAGGACGAGCGGATGAATCTGTGGATTTGCGTTTGGCGGACCATACTTCCTTTTGGGTGAAACGCTATGTTCCTCATTTTTGCTTCAGCTGTTGTTGCATCAACGTTTGCGGTGGGAGACAGTCCAGTCTTGCCTTCGATGAACACCTGGGAGCTCGCAGGAAAGCTCCGTATGGATGTAAAGCTACAGGATGAACTGGATGTCAATGAACAGCAGATCGCAGCGTTGCGGCAGGTGAGGGCGGATAAAAAGTGGCTGGAGGTCTACAAGCGAGTCGCAAAGACACTAAATAATTCACGTCAATCTCCGGTATCTCGGTCCGATGTCCTCTTTGCAATGGAGCAGGAAGCCTCCCCTGTATTTGAGGAGATCTTTACGCCATCGCAGCTCAAAGGGCTCAAGCAACGTTCTTTCGAAAAAAGATTTCAGTTTGGCTATTCTCCTTATCTAGATGGGGAGGTACTCGAGATTTGTGGCGTGCAAAATCGCGTCGACCTAGCCGACTTGGCTAGAGATCTTGCCCGCTCGGATGCAGAAGAGTTCGAGAGAACCCAGATTCTTGCCGCACGAAAACTCTTGGCAAGTTTGCCGTTGGATGCTCAAAGACGTTTCGCATCATACGCGGGACAAATGCTTGTTCCTGGGATTACTGAAAGCGACGTAGACGGAGCAGAAGTCCCTGTTCGCCCCATGAGTGGGAGCTATTCTGCATTTAGTATTCTCCTGAGGTACGAGTCCGCACAGCAGATTGTGAAGCTCACCCAAAGCCAACGAGCCCAACTGCAGGCCTTGGCTGAAGCCCGTTCGGCGAAGATTAAGGGTCTACACTATGGACAATCAGGCAAGAATATTACGCAGCATTTCACTTCGGAATCGAAGAAATCCTACGAACAAATGCGTCTCGTAATGTCCAAGCTGCAAATGAAATTGCTGTCGCAGTATTGCGCCACTTTTAGTTTCATCGCAGATCCTGAATCCGCGCTTCAAAACCTGCAACTTACGGAGTTTTTTGGGCTAGACGAGGAACGGGTGAACTCTGTCGTTAAGAAACTCAGCATGGTTCAGATTGAGCAGCAGAGGTGGGCCAACGCTCGAAACCGGAAGACTTTCAACAGTATGCTCAAGCGCGTTAAGCCATCTACGGCTAGATCTAAAATGGAGGAGATGTTCGCCCGTCAATGGCCACAACTTCTCGAGTAAACGCAGGATCGAACTCCATAAGCCCACTGATTAGATGCAAATCGAGCGGTCAACCCGGATTTTTTGCGCCTAGTTCAGAATCGGCCGGAAGCCTTGGATGCGGCCGCGGGGTGCGAGGCCTTTGGTGTCGATGGGAACATCGAGTCGGTGGACGCCCACATTGCCGGCTTTGTCGGTGACTTCTAACTTCAAGTAGATCTGCTCGGGCACTTGAGCCCCAGCCTTCCACAAGTAGATGCCGGTGTTCTTCATCCCTGTGGTGATGCTGGTCCAAGGACCGTCGAGCCCCTCGCTGTATGACAAGGCGACGGGCCGATCAACCAAATGACCATCGCTGCACTTGTAGTCGATAACCAGCATGCCGTCCTCGGGCCCTTCGCCGTAGACAGCTCGCATGATCTTTGAACTAGGAGCATCGGTATCCACGTTGATCCACACATCCGCCGCATCGCCGGCTTTCGGACGGTTGCTGACAAGACCATTCTTACCGACCAGCACCATACGAAAACCGAACAAACCGTTGTTACCAACTTCGACATCAAAAGGGCTTTGTCGATCAGGATCTTGTCCCCAAACTTCCCACGTACGACCACCGTCTTCGGTACCCCAAAGTTCGATTTCGGAAAGAGTTGTTCCGCCCAAAGCCTCTACGGAGTAGTCCAAGCTGAAGGCTCTCGATTTGCAGTGGAACGCTCGATCAACGGCAGTCCCCTCGCCCGAGTCACGTTGGGCAATTTCTGCGGGCGGTTCTTGGACTCGCAGCTCTGCCTGAGTTCGTTTCGCAGTCGAGCGTGTAGGATCAGGAGCAGGCAGTTCCTCAAGTCGAGTGGCCCCGTCTCCAGCTGAACTCTCAAGGCTGAGTGTACTGCCGCTCGAGGCCAATTGGCCTGGACCTTGCAATTGTCCCGTAATCGTTGGTCTCGGCGGTGTGCGCTGAGCTTTCTTCTCTGCCACGTTTGGCGCTCGCATATTGGAATTCGCCAAGCTGGATCCCTGACTACTTGGAGTCCAAGCTTTCGCGTTTTCAAAGTTGGGTCCGGCCTTGGAGTCGTCCGGCGCTGGTTGGCTGAGGACTTGAATTGTCTGGTTGAGCTGGCCCTTCGGTGTACTCGCCAGTTTCAGATCTTTCTCGCCTGCAGCCGTTCGAGGCATCGTGTACTGATAGGTTGATTCACCCTGGTTATTCGCCTCATCCCGAACTGCAAAGACCAATCCAACTTCACGGCATGGAGGCAAATCCAAGATTGTGCGGCTCTGCAGCATTTCACCGACTTTGTTGAATGCTCCCATTTGAATTGGCTGCCAACTCGGGTCGCGGTCCGTGCGAGCCTTCAATATGGCGGTTGAGGAAACGAGGTTTTCGTCTGCAACCCGTACTTCGACGACCAACCGACCTTCGCCATCAACGTCCGCTCGAACGGCGCTCATCGGCTTGGATGTGTCGACGTAGACTCGCAGTGGCGGCGACTGACTCGGAAAAGCGTTGCCATCGTGATCCATCGTTTGGACGGAAAAGAGGTAAAGCCCCTCCGCCGCAGCGCGAAACTCAAAGTGTTTTTTATTCGGTGCCTGTGCGCCGTGCATTTGCCAGTTCTTGCCGTCGTCCGTCGAAACCCAAAGCTGGACTTCCGACAGTTCAGCTTTGTGACCATCGACGTCGAAGGGAATCTTAAAAGTTGGCGAACTGAGATACGTGGGTGGTGCCTCTGATTTCTTGGGCTTCGCAGGCGTTTCCAACGCGATGGCGTTCGGATCAAGCTTCAACGTTTTCTGAGCCTGAAGCTCGGATTGGATCCAGCCGAGCGCTAACAAGAACAAAAATAGCTTGTGAGATTTCGTTTGGAACATGGCCGTCATCTATAATCCATCGCGCAAGTTCACCAGCCGATTCCGCCAAAGGTGGCGAAAACATACTCAATCGTTGTCGGTCGCTGATTTCCGCCCTCGCCAGTAAAATGAGCCGGTTATATGGATTAAAAGGCGGCGAGCGAATCAGCAGAGAGTTAATCGCAGCAATCTTATGCCTCCAGAATTGCTTGCATCTCGCAATGGAACTTCCCGCGTTGTTAGTGGTTGGTACATCTCGAAAACCACCCCCAATCCGCCTAGTCTTCTGACAATTTGGAACTCATGAGCACGAATCCCAGCGGAACTTATCACTTTGATGTCATCGTTATCGGTGCGGGACATGCCGGCACCGAAGCGGCCGCCGCTGCCGCACGAGTGGGCGCCAACGTCGCGTTACTTACTGGCAATTTGGACACGGTGGGGCAGATGAGTTGCAACCCCGCTATCGGCGGCGTGGCCAAGGGGCAGATTGTTCGGGAGATCGACGCGCTCGGCGGACTCATGGGCCAAGCCATCGACGCGACTGGTATTCAGTTCAGGATGCTGAACCGTCGCAAGGGCCCAGCCATGCATAGTCCACGCGCGCAAGCGGATAAGCGACGTTACCAAGAATTCATCAAGGAGAAGATGGAAACGCTTCCCAACATCACTCTGGTCCAAGAGTTGGTGGAGGATCTCCTCGAGGAACCAACATCGGAGCCTGCGATTGGCTCGACCGCCGATGGCGCACAAGCGACTTTGAAGAACCGAATCCTCGGCGTACGCGTTCGCGGTGGGGCCGAATATCACGCCAGCGCCGTTGTGCTCACCACTGGTACTTTCCTTCAGGCGGTGATGCATACTGGCGAATCCAAGACGGATGGCGGAAGAGCAGGGGAGGGAACAACGCGGGGAATTAGTGGTGCTCTCACGCGACTTGGTTTTCGATTGGAGCGATTTAAGACAGGTACTCCCCCTCGTTTGAACGCCAGAACGATCGACTTTGCTGCCACTGAAGAGCAACCCGGGGACGATGTGCCTTGCGCGTTTTCTTATCTTACGGAGGAGCTCCAGCAGGAGCAGATGTCGTGTTACATCACTTACACGAACGAAGCCGTTCACGAGATCATCAATCAGAATCTGCACCGAGCCCCGATGTATTCGGGCCAAATTAATTCAACCGGCCCACGCTATTGCCCGTCGATAGAAGACAAAGTGGTTCGCTTCGCTGATAAGAATCGCCACCAGCTGTTCCTTGAACCCGAGGGACGCAACACGGCGGAAGTCTACGTCAACGGAATCTCCACGAGTCTGCCTCGCGATGTTCAAGACGCGATGATGCGATTGATTCCCGGGCTCGAGAAAGCCACCATCATGCGTTACGGCTACGCAGTGGAATACGACTTTTGCCCACCGGATCAGTTGTTTGCGACTCTTGAATCGAAGAGTGTCGAAGGCCTGTTTTTCGCCGGACAGATCAACGGCACAACGGGCTATGAAGAAGCTGGTAGCCAGGGGCTGATTGCCGGAGCGAACGCGGCTTTTAAAGTCGCCGGACGTGAGGCCTACCGACCAACTCGCGACTCGAGCTACATTGGTGTTTTAGTCGACGACTTGGTGACTCGCGGCGTCGATGAACCGTACCGAATGTTCACCAGCCGTGCTGAGTATCGGCTGCTGCTGAGGCAAGACAATGCAGATCGGCGGCTCAGTCGCCTTGGTCACGAATTGGGACTCGTAGGTGAAGAAAGACTCCAGAGGCTCAACGCCAAGGAAGCGGCCATCAAGGAGGCGACGAGAAGCATCGAAGAACTGCGAGTCGGCGACGTGAACGGTGTAAAGTACCTCCGACGCAACGAGGTCACCTGGGAAGAAATGTGCGAACGACTACCACAATTGCAGCAATACTCAGGTGAAGTCCGCGATCAAGTCGTGTGGGACATTCGCTACCAAGGCTACATCGACCGCCAAGAATTACAGGTTTCGAAGCAGCGGCGAATGTCACACAAGCGAATCCCGCTTTCGTTCGACTACGAACGCATCACCGGTTTGCGCATTGAAGCTCAGCAGAAGCTCACCAAAATTCGCCCCGACAACTTGGATCAGGCAAGCCGTATCAGTGGGATCACTCCATCTGACTTGGCACTCGTTCTCGCTCACTTGGAAAGCCCCAAGCCAGCGAAAGCCTGAGCACAACGCGGCGTTGGCAATCGATTAAACACGGTTCGACATCTTGCAGGTCGAAATTGAGTAGGATGGGAGCCTTCTTTTACAGATCGATTGCAAGACTCCCAAGGAGCCACTCTTGCCCGAACTACTACCGCCAGATTGGAACATTCCAGAGATCTTTCGCCAACGCCTTGGGATTCGCGTTGGCCAGCAACGAGTGATGTCCGAGGACGGCCATCTTCTGCTCGTCCTACACGCCGTTCCAGCACCAGACCAACACACCCGCGATGGCTGTTTCTTTTGGCGTGCCCCGGATGGTGTATGGAAATCGAACTTGGCAGGCGAGGGAATCAAGGCACTTGAAGGCCATCTCATAAACTACCGAGAGAAGTTGGAAGAACTTGAGTCCTTGGATGAAGCCGCCAGCACGGCAGAAGACTACTTTGATGTCCTTGAACGCCTCGCCCCCATTCAGCGGTCGGGCGGTCATCTGTTGCAAGTCTTATCTGAGGTACGGAAGTTGGTTCGAGACGATCGCGACTTAATCAACATGCGTGATAAGGCCTACGACTTGAACCGAACCTGTGAGTTGCTATTCAGCTCGGCCAAGAATGCCCTCGATTTTCAAGTTGCCCGCCAGTCTGAGTATCAATCGCGAGCCAGCCACCAGATGTCAGTTTCCGCACACCGCTTGAATGTAATGGCATCAATCTTCTTTCCCATTGCGACCCTGACAGCTATTTTCTCGACAAACTTCGAATCTGGCCTACGCTCGCAGCTGCCTCAGCCTTGGCCGTTCTTGGCGCTTGTCGGTGTCGGCATGATCTTGGGATGTGTTCTCACCGTGCTGGTCACTCGGCGTGCTCCAGAACAGAATTGAGCTCGTCAATCGCTGGCGTTCTGGACGTTGGCGACTGAAATCTCGAAAAAACTATATTCGCCAAGTTTAATGAAATGACGTAAGTCACCTGTCCCCCCGCACTTACAACCCATTCTTCAATATTGACCCAGACAACCCATTCGGTATAATCCGAGGCGTCTGCTAAGACTGGTAAAGTTAGCGGAAATGGAACTGCTGAAGGGAATACGAGACAGGCGAAACCAGTGAATTCGTTGGCAGCTCGCGCGAAGCCGCCTTGGAATGAATCGCTTGCCTCAGGTTGGTTCACTAGTTTTGCTAGTTGCTAATTTGAATGTCATTTCAAACTCCTACGGATGGGACTTCTTTCCACCCTTGGGTGCAACTAGCGTGGCCATCGATCAGGAAGGGTGGTGGAGACCATGTCTACAGATAAAACCGTGTTTACCACGGGTGAGGCTGCCAAGATCTGCAAGGTAAGCCAGCAAACGATTATTCGTTGCTTTGATAACGGTACCCTCAAGGGATTTCGAGTACCCGGAAGCCGCTTCCGACGTATTCCTCGCGATCAGCTATTCGCTTTCATGAAAGACAACGGCATCCCCACGGACGCCTTGGAAAACGGGAAGAAGAAGCTGCTGATTGTTGACGACGAGCAAGATCTCGTGGACTTGATGGCGGACGCCTTCGAACGCGACGGTCGCTTTGAAATCCGAACGGCTAACAACGGATTTGATGCCGGGATGCAGGTCAAAGAGTTTCGACCGGATATTGTCGTTCTCGACGTCATGCTACCTGACATTAATGGTAAAGAAGTTTGTCAGCGTGTGCGTAGCGACAGCACTTTAGATTCCGTAAAGATCATCTGCATTTCCGGGATGATTGAGCAGGACAAGGTGAGTGATCTTCGTGCTGCTGGTGCTGATGACTTCGTGCAGAAGCCATTCACCGTTGAGCGATTGATCGAACGCGTCTGTGATTTGCTGGACATCGATAAGCCCGCAATGCACTAGCGTACGCAATCCACAAGCGATTAGAAACTTTCGATTACCGCGTCCCTTGTGCTTCACTACGAGGTCGCGGCACTGACTTCGCAGCGGAATGAATTTCATGTCCGAAGGTTCGCCCACGCTGCAAACTCAGACTCCGGAACTTGTGTCAACGGACCAAGCTACGGTGACCGCTGAGAATTCTCAACGGCTTCAAAGGGACTGCTGCGCCCTCCTGGACCTGCTCTTACAGTCCGCTTCGCTCGAACGCGGCCGGATTTCCGTTGCACTAGCAAATGAACTGCGCAGTCTCTGCGAGCAAGAATGTGGCGCCGCAGAAACCAATGCGATATCACCTGTTGGAGAGTGGCTTGCAAGTATCAGTAGTGGAGCGCATCTCACCGAAACGCAAAACCGCTACGAAGCGTTGAGTGCTCGTCTTCCAGAAGAGTGCGTAATCGAACTCCATAGTCTTCGACCTAAACTGGTCGAGTGTTTAGATGCAAGTGTATTCCAGCGATTGGAAAACGCAGCTCACTTGGCAACACGGCTCAGGGCTTTGGAGTGTAACCAGTCCGAAGAGCTGGAGAATAGAAAACGCGAAGCGCTATACCACTTCGCATACGGCCTCAGTCATGAACTGAACAATCCGTTGGCAAATATCTCTACTCGAGCCGGAGTGTTGCTGCAAACCACGGAAGATACGGGCCTCCCTCGAGATTTACTTTCCGCCATCGTCGACAACTCGCTTCGCGGCTGCGAAATGTTAGGCGACTTGATGCTGGTCGCACGTCCGCCGAAGCTCACTTTCGCAATTACGTCCGTTGGCGAACTGCTGGCTAAACTCACTGCGATGGCTTCGAAGTGGGCCAAGCGTTGGTCAATTGAAGTCGAGGGCAATGGAGCAATCGAATGCGATTCAACTTTTATCATTGAATGCGACTGCGTTGCCCTCCGCGAAGCACTCTGGGCACTGGTTCGGAATGCGATCGAGGCGAGTACACCGGGGGACACCGTTCATATCAGCTGCAACCGAGTTGCTGAAGAACAAGCCGATATGCTCCATCGCCCTTCGGAGCGTTCTTCCGCTGCCAACGCTTTACCTAAAACGACGTCTTGGATTTGCATTGAAGTTCAAGACCAAGGCCCGGGTCTCAGTCAAATTGCCCTGAAACACGCTTTTGACCCCTATTTTTCTGGGCGCGAAGCTGGACGAGGACTGGGGCTAGGCCTTACGAAAGCCATGCGGATTATCGAAATGCACGGCGGGAAGATCGCCTTGAAAAACGCCCCGACTCGTGGCGTTCGCGCACTGGCATACCTGCCGCTTACGAACGACAATAGAGGCAACTAAAATTTATCCGGAACGCACCTAGCGACCTCTCACCTGCGGATAAATCGATATCTTCCTTAGGATGAACTGACTCACGACATTTGGCTTGTACTCCGTACCCTATGCGGCCCGGACAATCTCAGCTTGTAAGATTGCTCTACTCTCGGTTTGGCGATCATCCTGCTTGAGTAAGTTAAGTCGGTGCTTCCCGTCCCCACGGTTCCTGATTGAGACAACATGAGTGATTCTTCCCCTCTTGGTTGGCTTTGTATTCTGCCACCAATTCTGACGATCGCACTTGCCATTGTGAGCAAGCGAGTTGTGCTTTCGTTGCTATTCGGAGTCGCCACTGCCATCATTTTGCTCATGCCCTCGGCGGCCGCTTATCAAAACGCCCTGGGAGATCAATTCACATGGGGATTGTTCTGGCAAGAATCGATCTTGCAATTTACCGGTGAGTTTTTCGAAGGACATCTTTGGGCATCGCTTGTCGACAGTGATCACCTGCGCGTATTCGTGTTCACCTCCGTACTTGGCATGCAAGTCGCAATGATTCACCGCATGGGCGGAATGTTGGGCATCGTCAACTTGGCTGCACCACTTGCGCGTACGCGTAGAGGGGGACAACTTCTGACTTGGCTACTCGGGCTCATTGTTTTCATCGATGACTACGCAAACACTTTGTTGCTTGGTTCGACGATGCGTCCGATCACGGACCGCCTCAAAATCAGTCGTGAAAAGCTAGCCTTTCTCGTCGACAGTACTGCCGCTCCCGTTTCCGGTTTGGCCCTCGTCAGCACTTGGGTCGCTACAGAGATTGGGAACATGCAGGATGGCTTTGAGAATGCCGGAGTCGATATTGGCGCGGACACTTTTGGAATTTTCATTCAAACCATCCCAAGCCGCTTTTACATTCTGTTCGCGTTGGCTTTCGTGTTTCTCTGCGGACTACTAGGTCGAGATTTCGGCCCAATGCTCCGAGCTGAAGAGCGAGCTTTGCGGGCCGATCCGCCCGAACCAGACGTTTCCAACTCGCAATCCGGTGACGCGCCGGCAAAGGCAATTCCAGCTAGAGCTTTCAACGCGATCGCACCGATTTTGGTCACTATTGGAGTTGCCGTTTGGCTGTTAGTAGTCACCGGTCGAGGTACAGCGAGCTTCGAAGGCCTTCCCGCCGCCGGCGAACTCCAAGCCTGGGGGCAGATCATCGGTCAGGGAGACAGCTACATCGCGTTAGTCTACGGAGCGACGGCAGGCCTAGTGGTCGCACTACTGCTCAACTCTCTGCAAGGAATCCTAAGTGCCAAAGCGGTTCGAGGCGCTATGACGGAAGGATTCACGCACATCGTTCCAGCACTTGTGATTCTTTGGCTCGCCTGGACGTTAAGTAATTTGACTGGCGAAGACTATCTTGGGACCGGAAAGTTCTTAGCAGACAGGCTCACCGAAACAGACTTCCCGCTGTTTATCGTCCCGACAGTCGTCTTCCTACTCTCTGCGGGAATCGCGTTTTCAACCGGTACAAGCTGGGGAACGATGGCGATCGTTTTACCGATGGTCATTCCTCTCGTTTACAACTTGCTGCGGGGAACGACCGATATTGAAATTGCCCCGGATCACTTTCTGTTAACGGCTTCGATCGGCAGTGTGCTAGCTGGAGCGATCTTCGGAGACCACTGCTCACCGATTTCGGACACTACCATTCTCTCTTCTCGCAGTAGCGATTGCGATCACATCGCGCACGTGCGTACCCAAATGCCCTATGCCGTACTCATTGGCACCGTCTCAGTCTTGGCAGGAACCTTGCCGGCTGGTTTTGGAGTTTCGAGCTGGATACTGATTCCGTCTGGGATCGTCGGGCTGGCTGTAGTGTTGCTAGCAATCGGTAGAGCTCCGAGAGCTTGATCCACCTTCGCGCTGAAGCTGTCGTCTCCTAGAGTTCGCCCTGAACTAAATGATTTTGGCAGGTGCGATCTGCGCTGCTGAACCTGACCACCGCTCGCTACACAAAGTGCGACTGGCAAAGAATGGCGAAAGAACTTCTCGAGAAAACGAAGCTACGATTGTCCGAGCTGGACAACGGATCCCGCTGGCTGGCACTCGGGCTAGTCGGCTTCGCTGTGCTCTGCCTTTATTGGGCGGTTGCCTCCATGGACTCGCACAGCCAGACCTTCATTCTCGGTGACCTCTCGGACGACGAGATTCGTTTGGTCGAGTCCGCGTTTGCGAGCGCGATGCTCAATGATGCAGAAATCGTCGGAAATCGGATCCGCGTTCCCTCACTTGAAAAAGCGAAGTACCTGAACGCATTGAAGGAAAACGACGCCTTCCCGAAAGCGTGGGGAGAGAAGCGAGCTGAGACTCTTGCTGGAGGAATATTCGATTCTGCGGCAACTCGTGGCCTGCGTTTTGAATTAGGTCGCGAACGAAACTTTGAGGAACTTCTAAAACGTAGGCCGCAAATCGATTTTGCAGCCGTGGAGTTCGATGAGTCCAAGACGACTTTTGGCCAACCACCGCTGCGCACTTGTTGTATTCAAGTTTCGAACGCTCGTAAGCTGCCCATCAATCGCTCGATCATGCAGAACATTGCTGAAACGGCGACCACGTATTTTGCAGGACTGGATCGAAGCAACGTATCCGTTGTAGACCTCAACACTTCTTACACTTTTCGCTTTGAAAGCCACTCGGTTAGCAGCAATCCGCTTCTCGCCGCAAAACGGTCTTGGGAGAGCCACTACCAAGAGAAGATCCTGCAACAGCTCTCAACTTTTGGAAACATTCGGGTCTTGGTCGACATGGATCTCGACCCAACCATGACACAAAAGTCCGCCAAGCTGTTGTTCGACCCGACCAACTCTCGAGCTCAAACCACCAAACGAGTCACGACCATCGAGAAGACTCCCGCTAGGACCGCGGATGCCGAGTTGGATGTGGGCGATGAAGTCCCGACTACTTCTGGCTTCAACCGCCCAGCAGTCGTCGCTACCACGACGGAAAGTCAAGAAACGAACAGTGTGGAATACGGTCGCGAAGAGGTCATTACGCAGTCGGCCGGCTTTGTGCCAAGATCGCTTCATGTCTCAATTGGAGTGCCCGAGTCGTACTACTATCGACTGCACGAAACTCGCTTCGGTAAAGCCGGTATATACGCAGGCAATGCCGGAATCAGTAGTATTACTGAGATTTCACCCAAGGCACCGAGCCCGGAGGAAATCAGCTCTCTGGAGGAACAAGTCCATCACGCAATACGACTTGCAGTGACAGGAATCGTCGGCAAGCCCGATAAAACGGACGAGTTCAAGCAGATTGAAGTCTACAGCTTCGTCGACTTTGCACAGTCTGTGAGCTCGCCGAACGCAATTGGCCCACTCGTAGAACCCCTGGAACCTGCAGCCTATTTATCCTCGCCTGAGGGACTCATTGCCTTGCTTGCAGAACACTGGGAGACGCTGGCTCTATTGACCATCGTTTCCCTCTGCCTCGCTGCGAGCATACTCTGGCTTCGCAACAACTTCGCGTCCCCCAGCCGAGACCAAACAATCGCCGTCGAAAACGGGAACGGCTTAGCCGCGGATCACAACGCGCATACTGGACAGGCGAATTTGGAACACGAAACGGAGCTGGTTGAAGCCCCACAAGGCGAATTCGCCGCTCTGGCTGCTGCCGAATTCCCCCCCGTTGCCGCAAAGGGCTTGAAGGAAGATCTGTCGGAGTTCGTCAAATCCAATTCGGATGAAACCAAGCGTGTTCTGCAAAAGTGGATACGCGAAGCCGCCTAGGTGGGCTGAGATCCTGAGATTTCCCAATCTTAGGCAATCGACTGTTTGGCAACATACTCGCAATAGATCGGCCAGCTTTCTTTGACCTTGCGAACTAATTCTTGATCCACAGCGTGCTGATTTGGCTGGTAGTCCCCGTGCCCTTCTAATCGCTTTTTGAGTGCCGCTTCGTTGGCCCCAAAGTCGCCCAAGTCCAGTTGTTCGTAAAGTGCACGAACGACTTCGAGCGGATTTGCGGCCAAGTCCTCATAACGGACCTCCGCCAGCTGCGACTCTGACAGTTGTTTACGATCGCTTACGAATTGGCGGTACATGCGTTGATTGCATTCGACGACATACTCTTCCAAGTCGGCAGCCGCCGTGGAGTGACCAAGCGATTGCACCTCCTCGAGCGAATTCCACAAGCGAAGGGTCGAAGAGAACATCTTCACTGGATCGCGTGTTAGGTGGATGAACTTCGCTCCAGGAAACATCTCCGCCAGCAGCCCGAGTCGGCCGGTGTGAGTCGGGCTTTTGAGGACCAGACGCTTTCCCGAGTGGTGGTAGGTCAGCGTCTTCAGGAACCACTTAAACTCACTACGCCAGTGTTTTAGCTCCTCCTCGGACTGCGATTGCATATCGAGCCAGTCCAGCAGTTTCGCTTGGATTCTGGGAAAGGCGATTCGCAGGTAGGGGCTGGGCAGTCCCAGGTTCATCAAAGCGAACTCGTCTTCCTGTGGAAGCTTCCAACCGGCCGCCATGTTGTCCATCGGCCGCTGTTTCGGCAGTAGAAAACTCCCGAAGCGGACCATCATCGGCTGGGAAAGCAAAGAGTGCGTCGGCGCGAAGCACTCGTACGTATTCGGCGACTCAAAGGCCTCGTTGGTCACCAGCAACTCGTGCAGCAACGTTGTACCGCTCCGCCAGTGGCCAAGGATGAAAATCGGCGGTGCTGAAAGCTCCGTGCGTCGAATGGCTCTCCCGAACAAAATCGACTGTGCCATTGCTAGCAAGTCATTGCAGGGCGAAATCAGGCTAACGCCCACTGCAATGTGCGCCCGCGGAAGAGAAAACCGGAACTTATTCCTCCAAAGTAGATGCCACCAAGTCTTTATGCGCATGCCGTGCCAGAAGCGCGGAGCCCACGTTGGATAAGGGTTGATTTCCCGATCAGTTTTCGGAGGTGGAGACAATGGATCGAAGGGTGTTGAATCGATTGGGATGATATTGGTTGCTGTTGGCAGGACCGCCGCGGACTGGGGCCTGTCACCAACTCGTATGGACAGCCGGAATCCTAATGAAGTACCAACAACAGGTCAAAAGGCCTAAAGATTCCTCAAGCGGAGCAGTCATCCGGGATGGCGTTTCTGAATCAACTTGTCCGTTATCGCGGGCTGATCCTCCCGCTAGCCACCATAGCTTGCATCGGCATCCTGCTGGTCCCGATGCCAACCTTTATGATGGACGGCTTTCTGGTCGCGAACATTGCGTTGGGGATGATCCTCCTTTTGACGACAATGTACGTCAAAACTCCACGTGAATTTAGCGTTTTCCCGACTCTTTTGGTGACGACCTCGCTGATTCGCCTGGTTCTCAATGTTGGCACAACCCGCCTAATTCTGACCCACGGCGCTGATCAAGGTGATTTAGCCGCAGGCCGCGTCATCGAGGCTTTTGGCAGCATTGTGGCGGGCGACATGCTCATCGTCGGAGTGGTCATTTTCGCAATCCTGGTATTAATCCAATTCTTGGTGATTACGAAAGGAGCCACTCGGGTCAGCGAAGTGGCAGCGAGATTTGCGTTGGACGGCCTCCCCGGAAAACAAATGGCTATCGACGCGGATTTGAACTCCGGCGCGATCGACGAACACGAAGCGCAAAGACGCCGCGCCGCACTGGCCGACGAAGCCGACTTTTACGGCACCATGGACGGTGCGACAAAGTTCGTTCGTGGCGACGCAATCGCGGGCATTTGCATCACGTTAGTCAACATTATTGGTGGTCTCACCATTGGTACCCTCGAGGGCAGCTCTTTTTCGGAATCAGCCAGCACGTTTACTCGACTGACCATTGGTGACGGGTTGGCGAGCCAGATTCCGTCCTTCCTCGTGTCTGTTGCAGTCGCCATGCTAGTGACTCGAAACACGCGTCAGTCCAATTTGCCGGTTGAGTTTGTCGAGCAGCTTTTTCGGCACCCACAAGCAATCGCCGTGGCCGGGGGCTTTCTTTGCCTGCTGATGTTTACCAACCTCCCACTTATTCCAATGCTAGGTGTCGGTGGTGCCTGTGTCGGTCTATCCATTCTGATCAACCGCAACCAAACGGCCGCAGAGACCCAGAAACTTGCCGACGAACAAGAGCGGAAGCAGGCCAAGCGCGCCACAGCTCCTAAGCCTGAAGACTTGCTGGCCGTGGATCCCCTACGAGTCGGAATTGGATCGAGCTTGTTGCAGCTGGCCCACGCGCCCGCAGGCGGCGACTTGCTGACGCACATTGGCAAAGTCCGCGCGGGCTTGGCCTCGGAGCTCGGTTTTCTCCTCCCCCAAGTCAGACTCAAAGACAACCTCCTGTTGCGACCCGATGAGTACGAAATTCGCCTCTCAGGTGAAGTCGTCGGTGGAGGCCGGCTCGCGGTCGGTCAATACTTGGCCGTGCCTTCCCAGAACACCATGCGGCTCGGACCGCCAGACTATGCACTCCATGAAGTGTCCGCGGATTCAGCACCCGCTGTCGATCCACTTACCGGACGAACCGCCTACTGGATTCCCGCAGAGGCAGTGAATACCGTCGAATCGCAGGGATTCCAAGTAAAGCCTGCCTCTCAAGTACTCGCGGACCACTTGCGAGTGCTCAGTTGCGAACACGCCTCCGAGCTCCTGACGCGCGAACAGACCAAGCGCTTGGTCGATCAACTTTCAAAGACCAGTCCGGCAATTGTTGAAGAGTTGATTCCCGAACTATTGAAACTCTCGCAAGTACAGCAGATCTTGCAATTACTGCTGGCCGAAGATGTGCCCATCCGGCAATTAAGCCTCATCTTAGAGACATTGGCCGACCAAGCGCACCGCGCGAATTCCTCAATCGAACTAACGCAAATCGTCCGAAATCGGCTCGCGCGAACCATCTGCAATCGATTCTCTGACGGCGAAGGACAGCTCCACGCCATCGCGTTGGAGCCTATGTTGCAGCAGCATATTGAATCGCAAACCCAGTTCTCCGAAGACGAGTGGTTCGTCGGGCTCACGCCTGAGGAGATCCAAACTCTGTGCAACCAAATTCAACAGCAATGGAATGAACTGGGCCAAGGCGCGATTGTCCTAGTTCAACCCAAATGCCGATTCGCTTTGCGTGAGATCATTCAAAATCGCTTGCCCCACGTCCCAGTGCTCGCATACTCGGAAATTTCGCTCGACACCAATGTTCAACCGTCGGGCACCATCAGCCTCAGCCTCGCCGCCGCGTAGACCCAATGAAAATTCAAACATTTCGTTGCAGCACAGTCCAAGAGGCTATCCAGAAAGTCCGTGAGACACTTGGACCGGAAGCTTCCGTCCTCCACATCCGAAACTTGCCAGTGGACAAAAAGCACTCGCGGCGAACCGTTGAAATAGATGCAAGCCGCGACATCGTTGTCCCAAGCCGGTTCGAAGCACCTGCCGACAAAGACGTCATCCTGAGTTTCTCTGACGTCCAACACAAAACGGTTCCAACAGAGACGGGCGTTGAGCAACTTTCCACGTCGCTACACCCGACCTGCCCGCAGATTGAGGCCTACATAACTCGTTTGACCGAATCGGGTTTTTCTCCCGAATACGCGCGGGAGTCCACTGAGCATTGCTTCCACCCCAGCCTTACCCTCCAGGAATTCGAAGCAAGTTTGGTGCTGCGTTTGGCTGGGAAAATTCCAACCGGCAATCAACTTGTCCCCAAAGATGGCCAAACAGTAGTCATTGCGTTGCACCACAATCAAGGCTCAGCTTCGAGTATCCTCTCAGGACTCGCGACGCAGTTCTCGCTTCAGCTCGATGCGCCTTCCGCGGGCCAAGTCGGTTTCCTCATCTCGAACCCGAGTTCGAATCAGGACTTACCCGAACTGCTTCAAACCGCGGAAAAGCTCGACGCGGCTTTCGAAGTCGTCAGTGTGCCCGAGGCGATTCGACCAGCGCTGCAACGAATGCAAAACTGCAGTGTAGTGTTTACGGACATCCGCTCAGCCGAACAGTCGCACCGTCAGCTTCTGCAACTCGAACCTCACATCAACTACATACACTTGGCAGACAACGCGACTACTTCAACAATGCAGTCTCAGTTAGCCCACTTCCTTGGAATGGAAATCGCCAGCGCTACCGGCGTTATCCTCGATCTCCCTTCCAGCCCGGGCCGTCAACGATTCGGTGGAGAAGTCTTAGAGTTGTTCAGCTCTTGGAACGTTCCGATCAGCTACTTGCAACACAATCCGTCTTCACAACTTGGCCAGGCAGGGCTGCAACCGGCGACAGGCGAAGCCATCGTCCATCACTTTCTACCTGCTCTCTTAGCAGAACGCGGGTGCCACGGCCCAGTGGATGAGCAACCGCCAGAGGGACTTCGCGTCTTCCAACCTCGCAATATCCAAGTGGTTTAAGACAAAATCTACGGCTACGTATCTACGGGCGAAGCGGCCCGTAGTCTCGCGTGAGCGTAGGTCTGGGGTCCCAAATCGAATCTCGATTCACCTGCCGTTTACTTGGGCGTCCACCGGGCGTTGCAAGGTTCAAAATACGCGGTCTGCATCATGTTTGATTCGCTTGCCGATATTTCTAAACTTCCTAGCACCATGAACCGATGTTGGTGGTAAGCGAAAGTCTAACTAGGCAATCGTGCGTAGAATTTAACGAAGTGCGAAAAGTCACGTCGGTTCGGAGAATGAAAGATGCGGCGCAGTTCGAGTACGTTGCTCGCCCTTTTGCTTCTCATGTTTATCGTCGTACGCGGTTTGATGCTTGGTCTGTCAACCAATCATGTCCTCACTAGCGGGCTAGTGGTTTTCTTTGGGTTCCACCTTACGGTCTTGTGCATCGGCTCACTGATGCCCTCGACTTTTTGGGAATCTGAAGAAAACTGTTTCGAATGCAAATGACCTGCCAGGTTGCGGTGGTCGCTAGCAATAGTTCTCCGGCGCGGGAACAGTGAGGATAAGTTGGCATAGCATCCATGAAGTGGACTCGCTACAAGTTCGCTAGCAGCTTTTCACATCACTGAAGCCCTGTTTGGCAAAGGGCACAGTGGCCAAAAGTGCTGTACCGAGCAAGATGCTCGATCACGGTGCAGAGTACACATGGCGTCGTTAAATTCTTGATTTATTCGCGCCTACTCTGCCAATCGACTCACGGAGGATTGGATGGCAACGAAAACCGCGCCCAACGAAGAAATCCAGGAAGTCTGGAAGCAGTATAAAGCTGATTCCGACAACGTTGATCTTCGCAACCGGTTAATCGAACAGTATATGCCCTTGGTTCGCTACAACGGCGACCGCATCTGGCAACGTTTGCCCGATGGTGTTGAACTCGACGACCTCATCAGTGCCGGAATCTTCGGACTGATGGATGCGATCGACGCGTTTGATACGAGCCGAGGCGTTAAGTTTGAAACTTATTGTGTCCCCCGAATTCGCGGTGCCATGCTCGACGAGCTACGGTCCATGGACTGGGTTCCACGATTGGTACGCAGCAAAGCAAGCAAGCTTGGCGACGCGAAGAAGCGTCTCGAAGCTAGATATGGTCGAGCACCGACTGAGTTCGAGCTGGCTCAGTTCATGGAGATCAGCGTTGCCGAGTTGGATAAGATGCAAACCGATTCCAACGCGGTGAACTTGGTCAGCCTGAACAAAAAATGGTATGAGACCGACAGCTACAAGGATGTTCGAGAAATCGACATCTTGGAGGACAAGAAGGGCGAAGATCCAACGCGCCGCGTCCAAAAGGGCGACCTCATGCGGCTCGTCACCAAAGGTCTCAATCGCAACGAAAGACTCATCATCATTCTTTACTACTATGAAGAATTGACGATGAAAGAAATCGGGGCGACCCTAGACCTGAGCGAAAGCCGTGTCAGTCAAATGCACTCAAGTATTGTTGCTCGGCTGCAAGAACAACTCGGACGTCGACGACCAGAATTTGGGACCTAGTCATCGAGTAGTTCGAGCCTGCATACACAGCAGACAAACCTAATCTTCAAAGGCCTGCAATGAATTTCATTGCAGGCCTTTTTCGTGCGCCACTACCCCGCCACGCTGTCAGTTCCTGTTTCAGTTCGCAGGAAATGCGATCCATCTCGACACGAACGGCATGCTAAGAGTAGATCTAGAACTCGGATCAGTGAGAAGCGAACAGGGAATTAACCAGAGTTCAGACTTGCACTGGATGGCCCATCCAGGCCACTCCAACTAGGGCAAGGACCGCTGCAAGAACCGACTGAAAAATCGACCTCGGAAATGCAACAGACGCACCCCACCGAATCAGCTCCTCACTCGAAGCCTGGAGACTCCTGCGCTCCGGAGGGCATCCACAAGATCGCAGCGTTAATCGCTACGGTCGACGCGTGTGCTGCTCAGGAAATCCTGGCTCACTTGCCTCCGAAAGTTGCTCGTCAGGTGCACCTTGCCGTCAAAGACTTGACTACTGTCTCGCCGCAGGAGCAAGCCGAACTTTATGCAGAACTGTCCATCGATTCGACGCAGGACACGCACACCGCTGCTGCACCATCCGCAGAGAACACCTGTGACCACGAAGATGAATTGGGTGTGTGGCAAGCCATCGGCGCGTCCAACTTGGCACGACTCTTGCGAGATGAACGCCCGCAAATCATCGCCGTAGTCTTAACCCAACTCAACGACCAATTCGCGGCCGAAGTACTGTCGCTGTTCGGAGTCGTGCAAAGCAGGGAAGTCGTTCGTGCAGCGGCTGAATTGGGAACGATTCCACCCGCTACTCTACGAGCGATTCGCAAGACAGTTGCAGATCAAATCGAGCAGATGCAAGAAGAGGAACGCAGGAAGCAAGCCTCCTTGGAGTGCATTCAATCAATCATCGAGCTCGCTCCCGAAACACTTCGAAACGAGTGGAACGCTGCTGTACATGAACCAACGGAAATCCAACCTGTGACCAGTGCGTCGCTAGGAAATGAGGCCCTGGGTTACTCACTGCCGGATCGGAACTCCCCTGCGGAGGACAACCCGGCCGTGGCGCTGCTGCGATCCGATAAAGACGTGGCAGTACCATTCAGCGAAAATGGTGTAGCAAGATCAATACCGTTGACCGATGCGGCAACGCGTCCACAAACACCCCGAGTTTCCATCGCCGACTTTCCGGCACTCATTCGACTCCCCAGAGATGCCATGGCATTGGTGATGGAACAGCTTCATGAGGAAACCATCCTGATCGCTCTGGCCGGTGCGCCGCCCCAATGGGCAACGGAGTTCGAATCGCTGCTTTCGCGAGACGAGTTCCGCCTGATTGAAGAGGGCATTCAATCGCTCGGTGCAATTAGTTTGGCCGACATTGATCGCGCTCAGGATGAATTCGTACAGGCCGCCAATCAGTTACTGGCAACCAAACCAACGCTTCGTGCCACCGCATAGAGCACTTCCAAGCCCCCATTCACTCAACACTAAATGCAGCATGGTCAAAATACTAAAGAGTGACCGAGCGGTTCCCACAGAAGACTTGCCCGGAGCGTTCAACGCCGCAGACCTGCGGGAACAAGCAAGGCTTGAGCTTGAAGATGCGCATGCGAGGGCTGAGCGTATTCTTGAAGCGGCCAATGAGAAAGTCGAAGAACTCTATCGAACCACTAAATCTCAAGCGTTGTCCGACGCCAAACAGGACTTTGATTCGGCGGTGGCAGATCGTGCCGAAGAGCTGATTCAAATCCAAGGACAGCAGCTACGCGAAAACTGCGAGTCGCTCTTGAATGGCCTGCAGCAGGAAACGAACAAATGGCTTGAAGATTGGAGCCAAGCCACGATTCGAGTCTCACGCGCATTCACGGAAAAGATCCTGCGTCGCGAACTTTCTCCCAACGCTACGACTCAACTCGAAACCTGGATCACCCAAGCCGTTGAACAGGTGCGTGAGAAACGCGAGTTAACCTTGGAACTGCATCCCAAGGACAAGGACATCGGTGTATCACTTTTGGAAACGCTCTCGAAAACTCAGGCGATTTTCTCCAGCATGAACATCCGCACTGATCCGAGCATCGAGCCCGGAGGTTGTCGAGTTACCTCTCCCCTGGGCTCCATCGATTGTCAGCTAGTCGTCCAGTTGGACCGCATCGAGGCTCAGTTATTGGGACAAATCTCCCCAGAGAAGGGCTCTTCGCTGTGATTGAGCAATGCACACTTCCAAGCTTGCCCAATGAGGCGGCCATGCTGAAGCAACTAGCAACGGCCTTACCCCACGATCTCGAAGGGACCGTCGTCGCGGTCGGGTCTCAGATCGTGACTGCGGAAGGAATACGCGTCCCACTCGGATCGATTTGTCACATTCAATCGAACAGTTGTGCCGCCACTCTGGCAGAAGTCGTCGCCATCGAGGGCAACCAGACTCGACTCGCCCCGTTGGACCGTAGCCACGGCGTCTCCACCGGAGAGAAGGTTCGTTTTGTGACCGTGACGCCAACAATCCCTGTCAGCCCACAACTCTTAGGGCGTGCCGTCGACTGCGAGGGCAAGCCCATCGATGGTGGCTCACCAATAGCCAGTGCCTTTTGCCAACCTATTCGCGCGGAACCTACTCAGTGTCTGAATCGTGAACGCTGCCTGCAAGCTATAGCGACTGGCGTTCGATCCATCGACGCCTTCCACACCTTGGCTCAAGGGCAACGGATTGGAATCTTCGCGGGCGCCGGCGTGGGCAAAAGCAGCCTACTTGGCATGCTTGCACGTGGCACATCCGCAGACGTCGTGGTCGCAGGGCTCATCGGAGAGCGAGGTCGTGAGGTCAACGATTTCTTGCACCACGAGTTGACTCCCGAACTGCGGAGTAGATCGGTTACGGTCGTCGAAACAAGCGAGGCCTCGGCGACTCGTCGCGTCCAAGCGGCTTTGTCTGCGACATCGATCGCCGAGTACTTTCGTGATCAAGGACTCAACGTCCTCTTGCTCATGGACTCTGTGACTCGCTTCGCCCAAGCTCAACGCGAAATCGGCTTGGCGGCCGGCGAACCTCCCACAACACGCGGTTATCCGCCGAGTGTCTTCAGCGCACTGCCGCAGCTCCTGGAGCGAGCCGGCATCAACGAGAACAAAAACGGCAAGCGAGGGTCCATCACTGGCATCTACTCAGTGCTTGTCGAAGGTGACGATCCGAACGAACCGATTTCCGACGCTCTGCGAGGCATTTTGGACGGGCACATTTTAATGTCACGGAACCTCGCAGAATGCGGACACTTCCCGGCAATCGAAGTCACTAAGAGCATCAGTCGCCTACATGCTCAAGTCTGCACAGAGGAACACCAGAGGGCTGCAGAAATCGTACGCGGCATGCTGGCAGACTACCTACAGCACATCGACTTAATCGATATCGGCGCGTACCAAGAAGGTCATAACCCAAGGGTCGACCGCGCGATTGCCGCGAAGCCTTCCATCGACGCTTTCTTGCAACAACGCAGGAACGAGCCGACGAGTTGGGAAACCATGCTTGAAGGGCTTACCGAACTGGCCAAGTAAGTTGCTTGCTCCGCCAAGTTGCCTGCCCACCAATGCGGGTCCGAGCATGAGCCAAACACCTGAGACCTGAAAGCACATCAGACCCCATCCCGAGCCACTCTCATGAATTCCGACATCAGACAGAGCCGCTACGAGAAACTGAGGCAACTCGCAAAGCTCAAGCACGACCAAGATGCCGTGAGCTTGAAATCCGCGACGGACATTTTCCGGTCAGCCGAGTTGGAATTCGAAAACGCCCGGAACGAGCACCAGCGTGCGCTTCACCAGTCGCCTGTCGAGCAAACCTTGCATTCAGTAGCGAATCAAGACTTGGCCGACCACGCCCGCTTTGTTGTCTTTCAAGGGCAGAGGTTGGAGTCCGCCAGCCAGCGTTTGCAAGACACCCAGCAGCTCGTGAACGAAACTCGAAAAGCCTACGACCGGTCCCGGTTGCAACTCGAGCGATGCCGAAAGCTCGTCGAAATCACTCGACAAGAATCGGAAATCGCCGAGCGCAAAAGCGAGCAAGCCGAACAAGACGCCGCCGCTGCGCTGAGAAACTATCATGGGATCGAAATCCCCCCACGTAGCGCGTAGCGGACGAAGGTTTCAGCATTGAATTTCGCCGCTAAGGGGAGATGGAAAGCAGCGAATTGAGTGCTTCCAACTTGGGTTCACCCTCGTGAAAATCAAACGCGCGGAAGTACCGGTACTGCTCATCCTCCGACTCGGCCGCCGCGATCAACTCGGCCAAATAGCGACAGGCTTTCGGCGAACGACATCGCCAAACGATGTCCCGGCCGGCCGGCGAATTCCAGTTATCGCCAACGCGTGCCAACCAAGCATCGAAAAACGTGTCCCATTGCTTATCAGCCGCAATGCCCAGTGCTTCCAAGTACCAGCGGTCTTTCCCATCGTGCTGTAATGCCAATTCAACCCAGAGCTTAGTGGTAAGCGGATCGTGCAGGTGCCGCAGTGCAATTGCTACTTCGCGTCGAACCTTGGGTGAAGGATCACGAACCAACTTTTCAACCGTCAACAGCAGATCGTCCCCGTGTTGCCGAGCCATTCGAATTGCGAGCGCACGCAAGTCGGGATTCGGGTCGGCAATGAGAGTCTCGATGTAAGGTTCCGCGGTCCCCAGCAACGCCAATTGCCAATAAGCCCGAGCCCGCATGGACGCGGCATTGCCTTCGCCAGCCAAGCCTTCCAACTCCACACGAACTTTGTTGCCCATGCCGTCGATTGCTTTTTGAGCCATGAAACGAGTTGCCAAATTCGGACTCTGCAGCGCGTCGACCGCTCCCTTTTCAGTCGTCAAATCGAGTTTCGGAATATCGTATCCGGAGTGACCTTTCGGAACGACTCGGAAGATACGGCCATGCTGCACATCTCCCATCCGGTGTCCGCCCACTCCGGGATCGTACCAATCCGCAACGAACAAAGATCCATCCGGCGCCGCGCAAACGTCGACTGGTCGAAACCAAGGATCGTCGACTCCTTGAATGAGATTTCGAATCGAAGCTTTGTAGCCCGCGCCTGTCGCTTCGACCGGATATGCCCGCACCACACTGGGACCAGGATCTGTATGGATCACTTGGTTTTGAAATGCATCGGGCAGGAGCGTGCCCTCGTAGAAACAAATACCAGTCGGCGAGCCCGCTCCAGTCTGCAAAATATTGGGCATTACACCGGGGTCGTTTAAGTGCCAATGCTGCAGCGGAATCTCACCTTCGATGCCGGTCCGCGCTACTTTCCAAGTGGCGCCTGTCTTTTCGTCCCGGTACCCGTAGTTCCCGAACTCCATAACGTAGTTGATTCGTGTTCCCCTGTTGCCATCGTCGTCGTTGTCGGATTGCCACATCGTGCCAAATGAATCAACGCAAACTTCCCAGTTATTGCGGAAGTTCCAACCGAGCGTCTCCAACTCGCTTCCGTCCAAGTTGCAGCGAAATACCATGCCCTCCTGGTAAGGTTGGCGACTGTCGTCCACCACATTGCCGGCCTTGTCGATGATGGTCTCGCCATTGGGCCCTTTGAGTTGCTTCCCCGCGTTGCCGAAGTTGAAATACAGTTTCCCATCCGGCCCGATGTTGAACGCGTGGATTCCATGATCGTGCTGAACTCCGCTAATCCCCGTAAATAGGTAGCGTTTAGAATCTGGCTTCAAGTCGCCGTCCTTGTCCGTAAAGACGATCACGTTCGATCCCGCCGAAACGATGATTTGATCGCCCAGCACGCACACGCCATGTGGCGAGTCGATCTCTGGGTCCTGGTAAAATACGGTCCGTTTGTCGGCTACTCCATCGCCGTCTGTATCTTCAAGCACCAGAATCCGATCTCCTTCGGCGCGCTCTTCATTTTGTTCATTGCGGAAGTGACGGTAGTTCACCGCTTCGCAAACCCAAACGCGACCTTGCGCATCCACATCGATGCTCGTTGGGCTGAGCAGTTGCGGCTCGCAAGCGAAGAGTTGAACGTCGACGCCTTCGGCGACATCAAACCCCTCGACCGCCGCGTACGGATCGTGCTTCTTCACCGCTTCGGACGGGGAAGCCTCTGGTTGAGCTGCCACTTGTTGCTGAGCGGCGGACGAGCCCCCTGAGGCGTCGGCCTGTGGCTTGCGAAGGGTGAGAAGGTACTCGACCAAGTCAGTGAGTTCCTCCGTCGAAATGGCTTTCTGCAAATCAGACGGCATGAGAGAGATAGACTGAACCTTGAGACTTACAACTGCGTCAGCGTCCAAGCTATGATCAATACCTTCGGCGTCACGAATGGTTACACTTTCGTCCGTCTTATTGATCAGCAACCCAGACAGAACTCGATCATCTTCATCGAGCAATGTGTAATTCTCATAATTGTGGCTAATGGCCGCACTCGGGTTGAGAATGGCAACATACATATCTTCACGCGATAGCTTGCTGCCAATTTCGGACAAATCGGGTCCGACCTCTCTGCCTTCTTCGCGAACGACGTGGCATTTATTGCAAGTACCGGCACCGGCGAACACTTGCTGACCGTGAGTTGCATCGCCGCGTTTGCCAACGAGCTGGTTTATCGGTGGAAGCGTTTCCGACTTCGTAGCTGCTTTCGCCTGCAGCAACCCACCTGTTTCTTGGGCGATGTTCTTATCCTTTGAAGAAAGCAGGCGTTCACGAACCACGAAAATCAGCGACTCAGGTAATTCGCCCGACTTTACTTTTCCCAGCAAGAAACGCTGGCCCGGAGTGCTACGACCGACAGCATCTGCTGCGGCAATGCGCAGTTGGAGCGACAAGTCCGAATCCATGCTCGCGGTTTGCAAGATGCGAAGCACACGGTCGTTGGACAAGTAGCCTAGTACTCTTGCTGCTGCCACAGCTCGTTCCGCGTTGGAATCCCGAAGCAGTGTTTCCAACGCGTCGTAGTGCTTACCACGAGCCATCATCCTCGCGGCTTCCACGGCCAAGTTTCCTCCCTCCGAGGCCGTTAGCATCTCTGTCAGCTCGTCGACTTGATCGAAAACCTGCAACCGGTTCGCGACGCGAGCGTAGTTCTCGTTGCCAACATTTCGCCGGAGGTAGCGTAACACTGCTTCACGGGCTTCCGGCCTTTGATTCAGGTTCACTTCCGGCAAACGCATCAATGCCTCCACCACAGCATGATCGCTGGCCGCTGGCTTGGCCGCATAGCCTGAGGAGATCCCATTCGCCAAAAGGCTCACGGCGAGTGCAAGAGCGCACCCAATTCCCTTGTTTGAGTGGCAGATCTTGACGGTTGGAAGCTGAGTGCTTGAATTGGAATTTCCGCAGGAACGAGGCATGGAAAACGAATCCTGATGAGAGGTGAGAGGTGAGCTGCGACGTGTGACCCAGCGGCTCTGCGACCGCGTTAGTCGAGCGAGTTACAAATCAAGTGGCAAACCGACTGGCACTCGAGTTGCGAACGACACGCATGGGGTAGGATCGCACAGCTTGGGCGAGCCATATCAAACAAGTAAATCCTGCACCGCCGATCCTGGCCAATGAGCAGAACGCGAGGCGAGGGCAGGGCGGAATGTAAAACATGCAAATGCGACTTTGTAAATCTTACAAGACAATACCTACAAATTCAGCTTTCCACCTGGGTTTGCCTGCATTCCCAATCTCTCGAAATGCCCAATTGAACGTTTGCAACTATTGCTAGCACTGAGACAGGCCCTGAGAAAAGCAGGCTTTTGGCGGCATGAACTTTCGGCTCATGAATCTGTCTGCAATTAAGGAAGATAACGCACTCTTTTGGCACGCCATCTGCATAACCGTAATTCCGCCGGAATGAACGATCACGCGATTGCCGGTCGACCTCGATGAGGCGGCCGATAAGTTGCAGCGAGAGTGGCTCATGACCAAGGCCCGCAGCGGAGCTAGGTCGCCACATCTTCGGTCTTCCGACAGAGCAAGCAAATCAAGGATGACTTCACGGACGCACTCCTCCGGCGAACGTGAAATGAGTCGCTCAATTTCGTGTCCACAGCGTGGACACTCAGGCGATGCGAACACGGACGCTCCGTGACCTTAGCGGCAAGAGTTGCCAACGTACGGCAGCAAAAGAAACGGTCGATTCGGCCAGAGGCCCACTTTTCACGGTGAAAGGGCCCGCTTGGTAAAGCCACCAAGCGGGCCCTTTTTCGTTTACTGACCCGTCAATGCTTCAGGGCGATCCAGCACCAGATAGTGACCGTGATCGGCGGTTACGATCACCAAGGTATCGTCCCACCCCCCGTGGGTTTCCACCCACTGGGCAACCTTCGTGAAGGCCGCCTCGCCACTGAGAACGGCACCGATCGAGTTGTCGATATTGTTCGAGTGGTTCGCCCAGTCGACATCGCCCGCTTCAACCATGAGCCACCAACGCTCCGACTTTGCGTCCAATACTTCCAATGCCGCGGAGACCATATCCGCCAAGCAAGGGTTCTCGCTCAGATCCGCCTCGCTGTACTGCTCCGCCTTGGCCGCGGCTGAATTCCCCACACTCTTCACTGGATCGAAACCACCATCGGCTGTTTGAAACGGGAGGTGTCCTCCGGGGACTCCGAAGAAGCCGAAGAGTTTCTTCTCCTGCTTGATCGCCCGCTTGGCAGCCGACTTCAAAATCGCAGGCCCACTCTTGCCCGATTTACGCTGTACAACCACGTACTGCCCGTCATTCGAGGCACGCAACTTTTTAATGTCGCCCGTTGCCACGTAGCGATTGCCAGGCACGAAGTTCTCGCCTTGCCCGCCATCCTTATCGCGTGATTCTCCCCAGCCGCCTCCCATCACCACATCCAGACCAGGCAAACCACCCGGGTGAAAAACCGAGGGCAACCCGAGCATGTCCCGCGAGATATCTTGATAGTCGCTGCGTTGCACGTTGTTGGCGTAGGAACAAGCTGGCGTTGCGTGGCTAACCGGTACACTGGAGACCGCTCCCACTGCGAATCCTTTTTCTTGCAGCGTCCGGGCCAAAGGGAGAACCTCGCGTCCAAAAGAATCCACGTTGATCGCATTGTTGAACGTTTTCACCCCACAAGTCATCGAAGTCGCCGAAGCAGCCGAGTCCGTGTAGGCGTGAGCCAACTCTTCGTCCTTGCCAATCAAATACGTCTTATTTTCTGGCTCCGACCATGCCTTATCGCCAGCCCTATCAGGGCTGTAGCCGCCGCGCGTCTTGCCTCCGGGATTCGTGACTTGCTGCTTGTTCACGTCGGCATTGGTGCCATTGTTATGCGGACTTGAGACGAAGCTTCCAAAATCGGTTTCCGTTTTCCTGTAGTCCTGAAACGCCAGCCCCGTTCCCCGGCCTTCGGTGTAAGCCACTTGGCCCGTCTTCGCGATTGCAGCCGCACGAGTGGTCTGCCAATCCAACCCGTCAAAGACGAACAGGATGATGTGTTTCTTCCCAGCCTCCACGGCCGCTTTCTGCAACTGGTAAACGTCAGTCTGATCGCAATACTCTGCGGACTTATTGAGTGTCTCGGCAGGCAATCGGCCATACAACTTTTCAATCCGTTCCGCGTCACGGTACGAGCTGTTTTCTCCGGTCACCGAATCGAGTGAACCGCCAAAAGTGTAAATCGGTACCAGGCGATTGGAGTGCGTCGTCCAACTCGAGTACTTTTCGGCGTTCGGTCCCCAGTGCGCCCAGTCGGCCGCCCCTTCATCAACGGCTTCGCTCTGCAGTTTGGCAATTCCGTCCAGCTCGGAGACGGCACTCGCTACGGACTTGGTGCCTTTCGTAGCCGCTTCCTGAGCCTGCGTGATCGCCGCCCAAGGACTGACCAAAGCCATAGCCACAGCCCAGGTTCGGATACCTATCGCTGGTAATTTCGAAACCGGCGTTCGGACAACGACGAATGGAAGAATCGCAGAATTCGACAAAGGAGACTCCTTGCCACGGATAAAAAAGCCGAGCGGAGAGCTGGCTTTTGGGAGACCAAAACGGGAGTGCTGCGACTCGGGCCGCGACGCAAAACAATTGGGTGCACATGGTAGACCGACACCCAACGAACCTCAACGGTTTGAGGGTAAGGTTTGAGTCCAAAACGGCCGCTGGCTTCCGCCCAAGTCGCCTACGCAAGGCTCCAATGACTCTTAGAAGCAGAGATCGCCTGGCTCCATCACCAGCCTCTAGCCAGCCACTAGCCAGCCGCAGGACGTCTGGGACGTGGATTCGTGCATTGTCAGTATGCAAGTAACCGCCTTACAATCGACCAAATCGACTGAAAATCGTTCGGAGGCCGGTTTCCTTACGTTTTGAACGTCACTTTTTGGCTTCCGAGACCTTAGCAACGATATCCGCCATGTTCGAATCACTATCCGATGGCCTGCAGTCCGCTTTCAAATCCATTCGCGGCAAAGGCAAATTGACCGAAAGCAACATGCGCGACGGTCTTCAGATGGTCGAACAAGCCATGCTGGAAGCGGACGTTAGCTATTCCGTAGTCCAAGATTTCATGGAACAAGTGACGGAAAAGGCACTTGGCCAGAAAGTCATCCTCTCGCTGAAGCCAGAGGAAGAGTTGATCCGCATCGTGCACGATCAGCTCGTCGACATCCTAGGTCCAGTCGACTACAGCATTCCAATCAAAGAGGGCGAAGTCACCATTCTGATGATGTGTGGCCTCCAAGGATCGGGGAAAACGACGACCTGCGGCAAGCTATCTCAATTGCTGAAAGAGCAAAAAGCTCGCCCCTTCCTGGTCGCGGCCGACCTCCAACGCCCGGCAGCGATCGAACAACTCAAGACACTTGGCCGGCAGTTAGACGTGCCGGTTTATGGGGATCTAGAGGAAAAAGATCCGATCAAAGTCTGTACCGCTGGGGTCGCTCAGGCCAAGAAACAAGATGCAAATGTGGTCATCTTGGACACTGCCGGGCGCTTGGCCATTGATGACGAGTTGATGAAGCAACTCTCGAACATTGACAAGAAGATCCACCCGGACCAGGTCTATTTGGTCGTGGACGGCATGACGGGGCAGGATGCCGTCAACAGTGCCTCAGCCTTCAACGAGGCGTTGGAGCTAGACGGCGTGGTTATGACCAAGCTCGACGGCGACGCACGAGGCGGAGCCCTGCTGAGTGTCAAACATGTGACTCAAGTGCCGATCAAGTTTATCGGAACAGGTGAACACCTAGATGCACTAGAGCCGTTTCGTCCAGAAGGCATGGCCGGACGAATCTTAGAGATGGGCGACATGGTTGCCGTCGCGCAAGAAGCTCACCGGATTATCGATGACAAGGAACGGGAGAAGCTCGAAGCCAAGATGGCGGCTGGTGAATTCACCTTGACCGAATTCCGTTCGGTGCTGGAAAAGATCGCCAAGCCCGGACTGATGCAAAAAATGATGGGGCTCATGCCTGGGATGGGCGACTTCAAGAAAATGATGGACGGTGAAGACACCGACGGCGAAGTCAAAAAAATGCTCGGCATGATCGACTCCATGACCCCCAGCGAGCGAAAGAACCCGAAACTCATCGACACTCAGCGACGCAATCGGATCGCCCGTGGCTCTGGGGTGGCTCCGTCCATGGTGTCCGGCTTGATCAAGCAGTTCGGTGTGATGGCCCCGATGATGCAAATGGCTGCGGGAGGTGGTGTCAAAGACCGGATGGCGATGATGCAGCAGATGCAGGGGGCCATGATGTCCGACCCGAGTATGGGGGGCATGAAGACAAAAAAAGGAACGGGAAAGCGGCTCTCACCAAAGGAAAAGGCCAAGCTTCAAAAAGAGAAGGAAAAGCAACTTCGCAAATTGAAGCGAGGAAAACGCAAGTAATCGAACTTCGCTATTGCCAACTCTTGGCTCGAGTTGGCTCGGCCGTTTGCATCTCGGAGCGAAGCAAGAAGGACCGTCGAAAAAGTCATTTTGGGGCGGTAGAAGGCCAGATCGCTGCACGAATCAGGGCTCCAGGATCAAAATCCCTGAAAAAATAGCAGTTGCGGGAAAAGCTAATAAACCGAAAATGGCGGTTTACTTGAGAGATCAAATATGCTCGGATCTTGACCCCGTGTCCGGGACTTCCGGAAGCGTGCGGGCTTGAAATAGAAATATTGGTTTAAGACATTCTTGTACATCTGAATGAAGGGCGGCCGTCGGGCCGCAGGAGAGAGTAGTGGCAGTTCGTATTCGATTGAAGAAGATGGGGCGAACGCACCGTCCGTTCTATCGCCTCTGTGCGGTTGATTCGCGTGCACCGAGAGATGGAAAAGTCATCGAGGAACTCGGCGTTTACGACCCAATGGTACGGGAAACCGACGCTCGCGCAATCCTGAACGGAGAGCGGATCGAGTATTGGATGGGTGTGGGTGCTCAGCCTACGCCTAAGGCTGGCGTTTTGATCAAGAAGTACGGCAAGGGCGGTTCTCACTTGGAACAGCAACAAGCTGCAGTGGAGCGTCTGAAGGATAAAACTCCGCCGCCTGCACCGACCCCAGCTCCTGCTCCAAAGGCGGAATCCAAGGCCGAAGAGCCAGAAGTCAAGGCTGAGGAAGCCTCCTCCGAGGGCGAAGCTGCCCCGGAAGGCGAAGCAAAGTCGGAGTAGTAGCTGAATTCAGCAAAACTTCCGCTAACAACTGCTCAGGAACTCAAACTGCTTCAGCCAGTCTGTGCGGGTTAGTTAAAACATCGAAAGGGCTGCGGATTTCCGCAGCCCTTTTTTTCTTGCGAATTTCTGTAAGTTGCGGTCGAAAACCCCGTCTTACGACCAAAGGTGTCGCTTCGGCGGCGATCTTGTAAGTGCAGAAACATCAGCAAGTCTTGAACCGGGCGTCTCGAACCAAGAGGCAAGTCCCCGTTGCGTTCCGCAACGGACTCAGGCCGTGTATTGCTTGCCGCTCAGGTTGCGATTCGTTAGGATCCGACGTCGAGAGCTTGCTTGGATAGCTGCCATCGTTTCCCGGAAGAGAATTGCCGGGAGATTTACGCATCGCAACTTTGATGGAACGTAGTCGTCCAGAAAGCGCAAACCAATGGCAACTGTAGCGAGGAAAACTATGGCGAAGAAAAAGAACTCGAGCTCTAAGAAGAGTGGCCCGCCCGCACCACCGGAAGGTTTGAAGGAGATTTACTCTCGAGAGCCCGGCCTGAAAACAACGCTTGATCAGATTGAAAAGCAATTCGGCGAAGGCTCGATCATGCCGCTTGGCGGCGACGGCTTGTTGAAGATCGACGGTGTGCCGACAGGTAGCCTATCCTTGGACATGGCCCTGGGAGGCATGGGGGTCCCTCGAGGTAGGATCATTGAAGTCTTTGGACCAGAGTCCAGCGGTAAGACGACTCTCGCGCTGCACATCTGTGCGGAAGCTCAGAAGCAGGGCGGCATCGCGTCGATCATTGACGCAGAACATGCTTTCGACCCAAGCTGGGGTAAGAAGCTGGGCGTCGAACTCGACACACTTCTAGTTTCCCAGCCGAGCACCGGTGAAGAAGCGATGCAAATCACCGAACACTTGGTGAAGAGCAATGCTGTTGATGTCATCGTTATCGACTCCGTCGCCGCTCTCGTTCCCAAGCAAGAACTAGAGGGCGAGATCGGTCAATCGCACGTTGGTCTCCAAGCTCGATTGATGAGCCAGTCGATGCGGAAGCTCACTGGTGCGATTGCCAAGAGCAAAACGGTGGTCGTCTTCATCAACCAGATTCGTGAAAAAGTCGGCGTGATGTTCGGCAGTCCCGAAACGACACCCGGCGGACGCGCCCTGAAGTTCTATTCTTCTTGCCGTATCGACGTTCGACGCATCGGAGCGTTGAAGGACGGCGAAGAAGTCGTGGGCCAGCGAGTCCGCTGTAAGATTGTAAAGAACAAAGTCGCACCTCCATTCCGTGTTGCAGAATTCGACATGATGCATACATCCGGCATCAGCTTCGAAGGGGACCTGCTGGACCTGGGAACTCTGCACAAAATCGTCAACCGCAGCGGTGCTTGGTTCAAGTACAATGACACTTACTTGGGGCAAGGCAAAGAGAAGGCCAGAGCGTTCTTGTTGGAGAATAAGGACATCACTGCCGAGATCAAGGATCTTGTAATGTCCGCCGGTGGCTACCTTGATTTGCAAGATGCCCCCACAGATGCGGCAGCCGAAACCGAGGGGGCCGCAGCGGACAGCTAAGTGTCCTAAAGCGGCAGCGTTCATCTACCTTTCTCTGCGAAGACTAGAAGCAGCAGAGAAGGGAAGCAACGCGAAATGACAAGATTCGTGAGACATCCGAATCCAATCCCCAATGGGGTTAGAGCATGAACCAAAAGTCTGCCATGCTAAGTTCGAGCAACATCGTGGCTGACTCTCCTGTCCTAGCAGGGATCAAGTTCTTGATTCTTGCAATTCTTTCTGGGCCCCTACTTGCTCAAGATACCCAAGATGCTCGGGGCTCGGCACTCAAGGCGTCCAAGAACGCGGCAGAAGTCGTAGCCGCCATCGAGTCGGCGACGAAAATCGCCATCGCAAAAGCTGAAAAGTCAGTGGTGGCGATTTCCCGAGTGCCTTCGAACAAGCGGGCTTCGAATCGTGCCTTCCTCGCTCCCATGAATCTCAGCCTGGACACAGACTTCGATGATCCCGCCGCCGATCCTGACTTCGTCCCGAACTACTTCGGCACAGGGGTTATTCTGAGCGAAGATGGCTTCATCGTAACCTGCGCTCATCTACTCGGTGACCCAAGCGAAAATGACTATCACGTCTGGCACCAAGGTCAACACTTCCGTGCAAAACGTATCGCCTCGCCGAAACGTGGAACGGTCTATGCCTCTGATCCGTTCAGCGATCTTGCCATACTGAAGATTCCTACCGCAGGTCTGATTCCCATTGAGTTCGCGGCGGAAACGAGTTTGGAAAAGGGCCAATTTGTGGTCGCGCTTGGGAACCCGGATGCCATCGCTCGTGATGGCCGCGTTAGTGCGACTTGGGGCATGGTCTCCAATATTAAACGCGTCGCCCCGACTAGAAAAGAAACTGAAGAAGGTACGAAGCAAAGCGTCCATCAATACGGTACTTTGATCCAAACGCACTTACGCCAATCGCTTGGCTCCAGTGGCGGAGCATTAGTGGACCTCGAGGGGCGGATGCTTGGGTTAACAACTTCGCTTGTAGCTCGCCCGGGAAATGTGGAAGACGCTGGATTTGCGATAGCAACGGATGACTTCTTCAAACGAGTCGTTGAGAGCCTTAAGCAGGGCAAACTACCTGAATACGGCTTTCTTGGAATCCAACCTGCCGAACTCCGTTGGGCCGACCAAAAACGAGGTTTAAGGGGTGCCAGAGTCGGTGTGGTAATTCCCGGTCTCCCCGGTGATACAGCCAAGGTGCAAGCCAACGATATCGTGACTGCCGTCAACGGAGTTGCAATTGGAAACCGCAACGATCTCTTCCGCGAACTTAGCTTTGCTCTCGCAGGAGAAACGGTGCTCCTTTCGATCCTTCGTCCCGCAGGAAGAACCACGAAGGAACTAGAGTTACAGGCACGCGTTTCCAAGAAACCGCTCCAGCAGCTGCAAAATGCCTATTCTCTTCACTCGGATCAAGGGTGGAATGGCATGATCGTGGATTACAGTTCGGCAGTCCTAACCGATGCTTCACTGCTTGGAACCTGGGGGATTGGGAAGCTAACCCCAAAAATCGCGGTGTTGGAAGTTGCCCCCGATACGGCTGCTTGGCAGGCCGGAATTCGGCCTGGAAACGGAATTTTGCGGGTTGGCGACTTGGAGGTCGATTCACCGAACACCTTCTACCGGGCCGCTGAGAACGCGACTCGCGTGAATTCCGAAAGCGTTATTTTGAGCATCTTGAATCAGGACGGCATTTTGCGGAAGCTCACTGTTTCGCCGGCAAACCCCGAGCTGACTTCCCAGCCTCGCTAGTCCACCAACACTTCTCATAGCTTCCGAAGGCGGATTTGGAAAGCGATTTGGAGAGTGAAAAATTGCCAGGTTTGGTAGACCGCAACTTGGATTGGGTCGCGAAGCCTCCTTCCTCTGCAGGTCGCGAGTGGGCGAAATCGTCCGACCGCCAGTGGCAGCGGTCAGGCTGTCCTGTCTGCATTGCCGAGGTGAACGTATATTGGTGGATTCTGTCACTGACGACAGACGACCCGTTCAGCACGACAGGCACGGCAGAACTCGCAGCCAATGCGACTTCGCGTTCGATGATGAACGCGCAACTTTCCTTGGAACACGCAGATGAAGACTGACGAAATACGCGAAAGATACCTTCACTTCTTCGAGTCGAAGGGGCATACCATTCAGCCCAGCGACGTTCTGGTTCCAACTTGGGATCCTTCCGTCCTGTTCACTCCGGCCGGAATGAACCAGTTCAAGGATCACTTTCTCGGCAAAGTTAAACTGGAGTTTACGCGAGCCACAACGTGCCAAAAGTGCCTACGAACGGGTGATATTGATAACGTTGGACGAACTGCGTACCACCACACCTTCTTCGAAATGCTTGGCAACTTTAGCTTCGGCGACTACTTCAAAGAAGAAGCCATTCATTGGGCGTGGGAGTTTCTGACGGAGAAAAAGTGGCTTGGGATCGATCCGGAGCGTCTCACCGTCACCGTTTACAAAGATGACGCTGAGGCGGCGAAGATCTGGAATGAGAAGATTGGTTTGCCGACCAAGCGCATTTCACCGATGGACGAAGATGAGAACTTCTGGCCTGCTAGTGCCCCGAGTCTTGGGCCGGACGGAGTTTGCGGTCCCTGCAGCGAGATTTACTATCAACTCGACGACGGAAAAGACGTTGAGATCTGGAATTTGGTTTTCACTCAGTTCAATCGGGTCGGCGATCCTCCAGACAACTTACGGCCACTCCCCAGCAAGAACATCGACACGGGCATGGGCTTAGAGCGGACGGCAAGCGTGCTGCAGAACGTGCCTACGAATTTCCATATCGACTCTTTATTTCCGATCGTGCGAGCGGCGGCCGAAGTTTGCTCGAAGAAATATGAATACGAGAGCGACGATGGCCGCAGGCTGCGGCGGATCACGGACCATGTGCGCGCATGTACTTTTGCGATCCACGAGCACATTCTGCCTGGCCCTAAGAAGGCACGCTATGTGATCAAACGTCTTTTGCGCAGGGCCGTATTAGACGGACATCAAATGGGATTGCGAGGACCGTTCCTGCATCAGCTCGTGCCGGCCGTCGCTAGCGCGATGCAGGCCAGCTATCCAGAGTTGACTCAAACCGCCGAACGTGTGGCTCAGGTCATCGAGAAGGAAGAAGGGGACTTCTTCGCCACCATTGACGGCGGACTGGAACGCATCAATGGCGTGTTCCAAACGATGCAAGAAGAGAAAAGCGTTATGGTTGATGGCGATGAAGCCGCGAGCCTCTACCAAACCTATGGCGTTCCCCCCGAGCTATTTCAAACGCTAGCCTCCGAGCGTGAACTCACCTTTGACTGGGACGGCTATGCGGAGGCAATGCGGCGTCATGAGGGCGTTAGCGGGGGTGGTCGTGGTGGGGAGCTGTTTAAAACCGGCCCAATTGAAAGCGCAAAAGAGGCCCTACGTCGAACCGATTTTCTAGGCTACGAAGAAACGGTAGCCAATGCTGAAGTCAAAGTCATCGTCCGCTCCGATGACGATGGCGAACATGCTGTATCGGAAATCGACGCCTCCGAATGCAGCGAAGGAACACTCAAAGTCATCTTGGATCGAACGCCCTTTTATGGTGAGAGTGGTGGGCAAGTTGGAGATGCAGGCACGCTGACTTCCGGCGAAATGGAGTTCCGGGTTGACGATACGCAGCGCGCTGGCGAACTCGTTGTCCATATTGGTCAGCTAACGAAAGGCAAACTTAGTGAAGGGCTTCAAGTTTCGGCCAACGTCGATCTCGAACGCCGCGACGGGATCAAGCGAGCGCACTCCGCAACTCACATCCTGCACCACGCCTTGCAAACCACCGTCGGTGAACACGCTCAGCAACAGGGCAGCAAGGTCGATCGCGACTGGCTGCGTTTTGACTTCACCAATCAAAAATCTCTTTCTGACGAAGACATCAACACGATCGAGTCCATTGTCGCGGACAAACTGCAAAGCGCTGCGCCCGTTTCCTGGAAAACGGTTCCGCTGGCAGAAGCAAGAGAAGCCGGCGCCATGATGCTCTTCGGCGAAAAATATCCTGACCCGGTTCGTATGGTCAGCATGGGAGAATTCTCGAAGGAACTCTGTGGTGGGACGCACGTAGAGAATACCAGCTCCATTGAACAATTCGAAGTCGTGGTCGAAGAGAGCGTTTCCGCTGGCACGCGCCGCGTGATTGCATTGACCGGCAAGCGTGCTCAGCAGCACCGTACTGAGACAAAAGAATTGCTTGAGTCCGCAGCCAAGCTACTGGGCGTTACAACAGGCTCCGTTGCAATGGGTACTGAGCTCCTAGCAAGAGAAGTACGCGGCTTGAAGAAACAGCTCGCCGGTGGAAATGCCCCGGCCGCTCAGGAGCTCCCAACAACCGGGCCATCGGCCGAGACCTATGCAGAGCGACGCACGGTGCTGAGAGATGCTGCTCGCAGTGTAAACGTATCCGCACAAGAGCTGCTCGCGCGCATACAGTCTTTGCTTGCCGACCGCGAACAACTTAAAAAGCAAGTCGAACAACTAGCCTCAAGCGGGGAAGTCTCGGTTGAATCGATGTTGGCGGAAGCGAAAGAACTTCATGGCGCTCGAGTCGTCATCGCCGAAACACCTGGTGCAACTCCCAATCTGATGCGTCAGTGGATCGACCAAATCCGCCAAGCGAGCGATTCACCGAGTGCTGTACTATTTGCCTCACAAAGTGGCGGGAGCAAAGTTCTCTTGGTTGCAGGTGTGAGTCGACAGCTGGTTGATCGTGGTCTGTCCGCGGGCCAGTGGATCTCCAAGGTCGCTCCGATCGTTGGCGGCGGTGGAGGGGGCAAACCTGACCTGGCCCAGGCCGGCGGCAAAGACGCCTCCAAGATCCCAGAGGCCCTCGGAATAGCAGAAGAGACGATCACGGCGATGCTCGCCGAATAGCCCAACAAGCTCAAAGCGAACATAAAGAAAGGCAGGTTAGCTATGCACCTGCCTTTCTGGTAGTTTGAATTCAAATCAACTCAGACACCCTTCCAGCCTGAGCGATTCACCTCCTTCGAACAGCTTGCCATTAGTACAGCTTGGAAGCGACTGTGACGAGCTGCTACCTCGAGCCGTCGTGTTCGGAGGACTTCTTAGTATTCGTCGCGTGAATAACTTCGGTTTCGGTCGTTTGGTCTCCCGCCCCGTGGACGTTCCTCTCTCGGGCGAGCTTCATTAACGGTCACTCCGCGTCCTGCGATCTCTTGACCGTTTACTCCTTCGATTGCACTAGCTGCATCATCAGCGTTAGGCATTTCAATAAAAGCGAAGCCACGTGAACGTCCGGTCTCGCGATCCGTAACAATGTTCACTGATGAAACTTCACCGTGCGCGGAAAAAGCTCCGCGCACATCATCTTCTGTCGCACGAAACGACAGGTTACCGACGTAAATATTCGTCACCTTCAAATCCTCAATCTAAACAGCTGTCTAAAATCATTTGAGTCGAAAGATCGTCAACCAAACACTGTCTCGCTAGAGGGAAGGGAACCCCGCGCGGCAAATCCAGTATCGGACCAACGGCTCTGATCGGATTATGGGAATCACGCTCGGCAGAGTCAATCGAATACTCTCATCCGCTCGGCTTTTTCATAAGTTCGCCACATATACTTCTGGCGGCGAACCAGCGGAGAGTTGATAGCATCGAACGAATGAGAATCGAATAGTTGGCGTTCGGGGCGGAACCTAAAACTCAACTTCGATAAAAACCTACCGAGTGGAAAGCAAAGAGAAATTGAGAACCCAGGACTCAAGCTCATATTGAAGCAGCAATTCGCTCACTGCAGCAGCCATTCGCTCAACATCTGAACGAATGGCTCAACGGAAGATTACCACCCCTTGGACGAAAAATGCCAATCGGCACTTGGGAACGTTGCAGAGTCGCTGCCCAAGCCCTATTCAGCTGATTTGAGTGCCGTCAACGCAGCTTCGTAGTTCGGTTCGCTGGTCACTTCAGGCACGATTTCTGCGTACGCTACGTTGCCCTTGGAGTCGAGGACAAACACACTGCGTGCGTGCAATTTCAACTCGTCGATCATAACGCCGAATGACTCTCCAAACTTCCCGGTTTGATAGTCGCTCCCAACTTTCATGGAGGTGACTTCTTCGGCTCCACAAAACCGGTTTTGCGCGAAAGGTAAATCGCAGCTCACCGTCACCGCGTTGACCGAATCTCCCATGGAAGCCAACTCCGCGTTGAACTTCTTGGTCTGGATCTGGCAAACTCCCGTATCGAGACTTGGAACAACGGAAAGGATGCTTGGCTTGCCGGCTAAATCGGAATTCTTCAGTTCATTGAGTCCGCCATCAAAGTAGTGGAGGCAGAATTCAGGTGCTGCAGTCCCCACTGCCAACTCGTCTCCAAGCAGCGACATTGGGTTACCCTTGAAAGTGATTGCTCCAGATCGTGCCATCAAACTGCCCTCGATACTCGGTTTTGAAATACGAAAAGAGACCCGACGGTGGCCCAGAATCATTCCGTTTACCGCCCAGTGTCTCCGACCGCGAAGATCGTAGGCGATTGTAGGCAACGCTCCAAGTGCCCCTGCCGTTGAAGTCAGGACACCGAGCTGCTGGCAACGGGTACGTTCGGGAGAAGACAAGCCCGTGATAGCGAAGGGCGCTGCGTTCGAGCGTGAACGTGAAGAGTTGATCCGTCGCCTACGAAAAAGCCGTGCTTGCTACGAAAGCGCAGTATTCCGGAACGCAATCATAGGCCGGAGCAGCCGTGCACCTCGACGATTACAGGCCTGCCGCAACCGTGTTCATCCAGTCGACCTCGAGTTCATTGACGACTTTCTCGACACCCGCCAAAGCCCTCACAGACTCCTGAGCCATCTGTTTTTCAAAGAATGTCTTCACTTTTCCGTGCAAGACAACCACGCCACTGTCCTCTTGGCAAAAGACATGATGGCTGCTGAGATGCGGGCTCTTTTTGATTGCTGTATCCACTCTTTGGAGCAATTCACCGGATGCGGAGGTTCGGATGGTGGCCACGAGAAAACCTTGGGTGGGACTAGGGGATGCATTGTTACTATGCATATACCTTGTTTCTCGGTAACTACTTCTGTGTTATCGCTGTGTACTGAACACTTTTCACGAATGCCTTAGACCATGGACGGAATGCACGGTGGCTAGCATTCACGCTGGTTGGACCGATTATGACAATTCACTGGAACATAACTCTGTCCCGCTCGCCCGGATCCTGGCCGATTTGAGATTCTCGCCCCGGCTCTCCGTTGCCTCGCTCGGCTACTCAGGCGCTATTCGGGCGTTCACTTGAGCCGCTGCCAGGTTGCGAATCCGATCTTCGAGTGAAGGATACAACCAGCTTCGACGCGAGGCAGACTCTGCCCGCCCGATGACTTTGCGAAGTGCGGAAGCGAGCCGATGCATGGGCAAGGATGATTCGGCCGCCGCCCATTCGCACTCGCTGATCGCCAACTCGTTCGCGTGTCTATCTGCTTCCAATTCACTCGCATGGGACACGAGGAGCATTCCCGCCCCAAAAACTCCGATCGCTACGATCAAATTTGCCACGGCTGCGGTGGCACTCCAAGCCATCGTTGCGGGCAAGCACTCGAAACCCAAGTTGACGGACCATACCGCTAAACAAGCCCAAGCGGTTGGCATCATTCGAAACAGAAAATGATGCTTTCTGATATGAGCGAGTTCGTGCAGCACCACCATGTCGAACTCTTCGGCGCTCAGCTCACGCACCAAAGCCTCTCCAACCCATAGCTGGCGCCCCCAGGGCAAGACTCCTACGACTGCTGCTGAGCTCCAGTGAGCTCCTGGAACCAATCGCACGGCACCGAGTCGCACATTGCATTGAGAAAACAAATAGCTGATCCGCCGCTTCATGTCGGGTTCCACTTCCGTGGTTCCCATCCACCAGCCTGCGAAAGTTGGTAGGTAGCTAAGCAAGGTGATGACCGCAACGAAACTCACAACAACACTTCCCGCAGGGCCCGCCAAGTCCGCGAGAACGCGATATTGAGCCACCAATACCTGGATTAAACAAACGGGAAGAAGTAGCTGCGTCCAGGCCGAGAAACTGCCAACTCGGAAACGTTCTCGCACTACGCTGAGAATCGCCCCGTGCGTTGAGACTGAAGTTATGGCTGGTTCGCGGAGCAGCCAAGCTTCCAGCAGCTCCTTGGAAAACAACCAGAGCGTGCATGGCCCAAACGTCACAATGCAGTACTCGATCGTGGACCAGAGCGTCGCGTCGGCCGAATTGAGCCGAACGCCGAGAAATAAACTCAGCACGGCAAAGGCCGGGAAGCTGAGCCAATCTAGCCGTGAACTCAAACGCCAAATCCGATTTCGCCGGACGCGCCTTGCTACACTCTCGGGCGTTTCCTTGCATCGTGACGATTTAAGTGAGGCGAGACCTAGCGAAAGGCCAGTCATCAGCATGATCAACCCGGTCGCGGAAAAGAGCGCCAAGTACCGAAACGGCTCTGCAACTTCCAGTAACGTTGGCATAGAACTACTCCAAACCAACAGGCCGATTAGCAGGACGGATCGAAAAGTAACCATTGGTTGAGCAAGCCTACGAGATGAAGGGCGTACGCCAGCGAGGGGAGTTCAAGACGGAACTACAACGTTGCGTGCACTCCGCGAGTCTAATCGCGGAAATCCGAATCCCTCGGCAACTCCGAGGCCTTCGAAACGATGGATGCAGAACGCATACTTTCGAACGGATTACGCCATCTGTAGCGAGTAATCCCTGCCGTGCCGACACCCTTTTTCAGTCCGCAATGCACCGAGTCCGCTCCCCCCTCCGGTTCTCAAGCCGTAAGTTAAAATGACTCGGACAGTGAATTCAAAGCCCCAGCGAGTCCTTCCAGGAGGGCGGCAACCGATCTTGAATTTCGATCGGTGAAGGGCAGGGGGTGGGCGGTGCAATCGCTTGCTGTCTCACGTATTCGGCGGTTCGCCTCAAACCGTCCATCACTGAGATCTGGTTCGACAACTGCTCGGCGAAAACCCGAGCTGCCTTCGTGTGGTTCGCATGGGCATGCTGGACTTCGTTGCGAGCCGGCAGGAACTGCACTTCGCTATTCGTTTGCATCACACTTTGGACGGCTTCGGCAAGCTGCAGGACTGTCCAGCTTTCGTCCCCGCCGGCATTGAAGATCTCACACTTTGCCTCAGGATTCACGCACGCATCTGCGATACAACGCGCGACAGAATCGACATAGGAAAAACTTCGTGTTTGAGAACCATCACCGAACACAGGCAGCGGTTTTCCTTCCAGCGCGCGGCGAAGGAAGATTCCGACGACATTCCGATAAGGATCTGAAATATTCTGCATAGGCCCAAACACATTGTGGGGACGGAAGATCGTGTACGTTGGACCTCCGTAGTATTCAAAGACAGAGCGAATGTGCTGCTCACAAGCCAGTTTGGCAACGCCATAGGGATCACAGGGCAGGCAAGTATCGTCTTCGACCAAGGGGCGGTCTGTTTTCGGATGACCGTAGGCGGCAATCGAAGACGTAAACACAAAGTGCTTTGCGCCCGAACGGTAAGCGGCATTCAGTATGTTGGCCGTTCCCACTAAGTTGTTGTGATAGTTGAACACTGGAATGTGATGGCTCAAGCCCTCAGCCGCGTAGGCAGCCAAGTGAACCACTGCCTCCGGTTCTGCTGCATCGAATACCGCCTGAAGATCCTGTGTACAGTCGCCGATATGGAACTCAATGCCCTCTGGCAAATTCGATTCCACACCGCCGCTCAGGTCATCGATCCCGGTGACCTCCCAGCCACGTTGCAACATCACCCGAGCCACGTGAGCTCCGATAAAGCCAGCCACACCTGTTATGATCACACGCATGGTTTATTCCTAGAACGGGTATTCATTTGAATGGTAGGTCCAGCGATCCAGCTCGGGTCAACGTGGACACCTAACAAGTCACCATGAGATTCAATTCACCATGAGATTCTTGTTCGTCGTCTCCGGTCGAGACGTTCCGTCCACTCGATTCAGAATTCTGCCTTACATTCCCCTCTTGGAACAGGCCGGGCACCGTTGCGACGTTGCCTATAGTTGGCCGCAAAAGTACGACTACTTTCCGCAAATCGGCTGGCGACTCAGTCAGCTTCTGAAACGCTCGGTGCGGCGTGTACAGACTCTGATGGCCAGATTCCGAAGTTATGACGCCATCGTGATCGAGCGAGAAGTCTTCGACAACGACTCCTCCGAAATTGAAGAAAAGCTCCGACGGTACTCTGAGCGATTGATTTTGGATGTAGATGACGGAGTGTTTTTGCTGCACCCGGAAAAATTCGATCGCATCTCCAGAATCTGCGACATTGCCATCGCCGGGAATACTTGGCTGCGTCAGTATCTGCAGCAGCGGTGCGACGTAGTGACGCAAATCCCGACCTGTGTACGTCTCAGCGAATATCCCCAGCGGAAACCGGAAGCTCAACGCGCCGCCGATCCCAAAGTCGGCTGGATCGGCACGACGCACAACGTCGGCTTCTTGGGAGTTGCCCAAGATGCGCTGCGCCGCGTCTATGAGACGCACAAATTCTCGCTCATCGTCGTAGCCCCCTCGGATGAAAAGCTCAAAGAAATCGACCTAGGCTCAATCCCCGTCGACTTTCGTAAGTGGTCGCCCTCCACGGAAGTTGATGACTTGCTCGACATGGATCTTGGACTCATGCCGCTGCCGGAAGGGGAGGAGTGGATGAAGTACAAGTGCGGACTCAAGCTAATTCAATATCTAGCCGTCGGCATTCCCGGAATTGCATCGCCCATTGGAGTCAACCAAGATATCCTCGAGGGCAATTCGGTTGGTCGCGCTGCCAGTAATCACCAGCAATGGGAGGACTCGCTAGCCGAACTACTGGCAGCTCCCGAACTGCGGAAGCAGCTCGGTGCCGCGGGCCGAGAGTTGGTGAAAGACCGCTACAGTATCGAAGGAAACTTGAGCCGACTGGAAGCCTGCCTCTGCGAGCCACTTGATCAAGTGAAGAGAATTACAGGCGCCTAAGTTAAATCCTCCGCTAGGACTTTCGGGCTTCTACCGTGATGCGGCCGGAAAGCTCTAGCAACGCATTGATCTTGCCAGGTATGAGCAGCAACCACTTGCACCATGCGGGCGGTTCATTTTTAAAGTGGCCCATCCAAGTCTTTGGCCATCTTGCATTGGGAAACCAGTGCATGCCCCAACTAGCGAGACTGCCTGTCCAGTACCTAGTGTTGGACTGGTGAATAACACGCACTTCCCTAAAGCCCTCGGCCTCTAGGAGATCTCGCAGCTTGGAGGCCGTGAAAACTTGCAGATGCCGTGGAGCGTCGTAGCCCAACCAATGCCTGCCGAACAACCACCGCTCCCAAGTAGCCGCGTTGGGAACACTCAACGTAATGACGCCACCTGATCGCAGCAGCTCGCGCGCTTGCCGCAGAAACTCTCTCGGATTCGGGACGTGTTCAAAGACCATCCAAAACGCAATCCAATCGTACAACTCACGATCTTGACTTGGAAAATCGCCCAAGAATCCTTCGTGAACGGCAAACCCGCGCTGGCGTGCAACCCGAGCCGCCTGAGTGCTGGGCTCGACACCTTCGACGCGCCAACCAGCTCGCTGCGCCTCCAACAAGAAGCCTCCATGCGCGCAACCGACCTCCAGCATCCGGCTCTCCGCGCGAGGCGGATTGGGAACGAGCGTTGCGTTTTCCTCCCAAAGCCAACGCAGGATGGCCCGCGGAACTCTCCTCCAACTGCGGTCGCGATCGCGGTTGTCCGCATCCACACCTTCGGCTCTCTCGACGGATCCAGGTATCGAAGGAGAGTCTTGCCCGAGTGCACCGTTGTGACTAGCGGTTGTCTGCACGTCTAAATATGGAGCGTACTCTTTCGGGTAGCAGTCCAAAATACTTACCAAAGTCGGGCGCGGATTCAAGAAGATGTGGCGACACCCTTTGCAGCGAACAACTTGAAAATCTCCTGGAATGTCATAGGTAACATCCACGAGACTAGCGAGAGATCCGTACGAGTCGTGTTCACAGAGTGGGCAGCCTATCTCTTCGACTTGGATCTCGTCGTCTTGGCTAGTAGATGTATTCATATTCCGATGAGTCGTAAAGCAGCGGGGCTTTGCTGGCCAAGTCAATCGTAGGATTCGTGCCTTGCATTGTGGCCACGGCGACTTGTGCTAGAACATCTGTCGATATTTTCGTATCACGCGATGAGTCAGCGAGTCTACAGACTTTCGTTCAAACATGCGATGCTCGGCAGCCGCCCACCCGGTTCAGGCAAACCTAAGGTCAATCTTGATGAAGCAGACTTTAGCACTTACCGTTCACGCACTCCATGGTGGTGGAGCCGAACGATTGATGAGCGAGTTAGCCGCTCGATGGTCGGTGGACCATAACGTGCACTTGATCACTTGGGCAAGTGTCGAGAGCGACACTTACCAGGTGCCCGAAGCTGTCCAACGTCACGGTCTGGGGCTAATGCGTCCCAGCTCGAATCCGCTGATGGGGATCTTAGCGAATTGGCAACGTGTTCGGGCGCTGCGGCGATGCTTGAAGAACATTGAGCCAAGCTTCCTTCTCAGCTTCTGCGACCAGATGAACATTCTGTCGCTTCAAGCCTCGCAAGGCTTGGGCCTGCCGCGGTGGATTTCCGAGCATAGCAATCCCGCTCGTCAAAACCTCGGACCACTTTGGGAAGCTTGGCGCAAACGGACCTACCCGAAGTGCGACGGCTGCATTGTGCTTTCCCAGTCAATCGCGGACTGGATGTCCGGCATTGTGCCGAGTGAAAAGCTCAAGATTATTCCGCCATCAATTCCCGATCCAGTCAACGCGACAGCCGTGAAAGCAGACATTGTCTCCAGTGCACAGCAGTTTGACCTGGGGCATCGGAAACGCATTCTCTTTGTGGGCAGGTTGAGTCCTGAAAAGAGAGTTGACCTTCTCATTGATGCCTGGAAGAGGATCGCCGGAAAATTGCCTGAGTGGTCTTTGGAGATCGTCGGAGCCGGAGACTGCCAAGACGCTTTAAGGTCGTCCGTCCAAGACTCGGACCGTGTCCACTTTCACGGCTGGTCGGAAAATCCACAAACGCATTACGCCAGGGCTTCCATCTTTGCTCTGTCCAGCGACTACGAAGGCTTCCCGTTGGCCATGTTGGAGGCCATGAGTTTTGGGCTGCCCTGTGCGGCCACGGATTGCGCTGGGGCACTCAGCAATCTAGCAAGTCGATGCCAGTGCCTTTTGCTTTCGCCAGTTGGGGATGCCGGTGGGTTGTCAGCCAATTTACTGCGTCTGGCCGAGGACGAAGAACGGAGGCCCAAGCTAGATTCAGAAGCCCAACAGCTCGCCAAAGAGTTCCACTGGTCGAACATCGGAAAACTTTGGGACTCGATCCTAGAGTAGCGGACGTCTACTCTTTGGCCCCCTCTTCTTGAAAGCGATAGCCAACGCCGCGAACGGTCTCGACGACATCCGAACGACTACCCAATTTTCGACGAATCGCCCGCACGTGGACGTCGATGGTCCGCTCCAAGACAAGCGTGTCGTCACCTAACGCGTTTTCTATCAGTTCGCTTCGTTCATAAGCTTTGCCCGGAGTCGCCATTAGTGCCGCTAGCAACTTGAATTCACTGCGAGTTAAATCGATTTTCTCGCCGGCAACCGTCACCTTGTGACGCTTCATATCCATCTCTACCCCGTTAGTCCGTAGCACTTCTTCACTGCTGTCGCGCGACTCCGATTTACGCCTTCGCAAGAGAGCTTGAATGCGTTGCAACAGCACTCGCATACTGTAGGGCTTCACAACATAATCATCCGCACCCGCCTCGAAGCCACCAACCTGATCCAGGTCTTCGGACTTGGCAGTCAACATCAAGATGCCCGAATTTCTTGTCTCTTTCATTTTCCGCAACTGCCGGCAAACATCCAACCCATGAACCGATGGCAGCATCACATCCAATAGCACGACATCTGGCTTCTTGAGCTTCGCTTGCTCAATCGCCTCGCGACCGTCGAAAGCGCGAAAGACGTTGAAGCCTTCTCGCTCGAGGTTGTAGAGCAGAATATCCGAAAGCGAGCGGTCATCTTCGACGATGAGAACTTTTGCCTTAGCCATTTGCCAATTACACCTGCGGGCGGAGCCTTGGATCATTGTGCCGGTGGCGGACGATCACGCCGTTGACCATGTAAATCACGTCTTCGGCAACATTCACCGCGTGATCTGCGATTTGCTCGATACATCTGGATGCTGAAAAGCAGTACAACGCCGCATCCACGGAACTCACATCTTCTTGAATGAGCTGGGTGATCTCATCAATGACTCTGACGTTTATTTCGTCAACGCGGTCGTCACGATGAATCACCAGGTGCGCTAGTTCGACGTCCAAATTGACAAACGCATTAAGGCTATCGCGAACCATCTCGATAGCCGCCGTTGACATATCGCTTAAGAGAGACGGAATAGGGAAAGACTGATACTGCACCAAATCCGTCGTTCGCTCGGCAACATTGCAAGCCAAGTCGGCGATTCTCTCTAGGTCGTTGGTCACTTTCATCATTGTGGTGAGTCGTCGTAGATCCGCGGCGACGGGCTGGTGCAAGGCGAGCATCTTGAGACACTCCTCTTCGATCCGTACTTCGACACGGTCAATTTGCTCGTCCAAGGCGATGACTTCCGAAGCCAGACCTTCGTGGCGTTCCATGAGCGCACGAAGGGCTTTTGCGATCATTTCTTCCACTTGCCCCGAAAGCGCAAGTACCCGATGAAAAGCCTCTTCCAAATCTTCTTTTAAGTGCCGCGACAAATTCTCACCTCGAACCAATTGTATGCTGGGTGCCTTATCCTCACAGGTGGATCGGCATGCGCGGGCTGTGCCCGAAACCAATCACGCCAAACTGCTGCTTCCCTACTCGCTCAGGTCACGGACACCAACATGTTCCTGTGTGAATCGGTTTTCGCGAAGTAGCGTTGCGCGAAGATTCAGTGAAGAACACCATCAAAACTAATAAGCCAATGTCTTATCGTGCCACTCTAATCACCATTTCCTAGGGTACCGGGCAGCTTCGGCATTTTGTCTTACCCCACGGCTCCAGCGACATCCGACCGCCAGTTGACAGGCAGGCGGACTCGGAAGCAACTACCTTGCCCGAGCTCACTTTCGACTTCCACACTACCTCCCAAAGCAGAGACAAGATGCTTCACGATCGATAGACCAAGTCCAGTCCCCCCAGATTCCGTCGACCGATCTTTCTCCGCTCTGTAGAAACGCTCAAAAACGCGGTCCAGATCCTCGTCCTTTAGGCCGATCCCCGTATCTCGAACCTCAACGCACAACTCTTCATCAATCTGTGCAAGTGTGGCGGTGACGGTGCCACCCGTTTCGGTATAGCGAACCGCGTTGGACAGGAGATTACCTACGATCGTTTGAAGACCGTCGCGATCGCTGCGTATCCAAATCTCATCATTCAGTGACTTGAACTGCACTTGTACCCCCTTGCCGCGAGCAAGAGCTCTCGAGGCGTCGACACAGGGCTGAATCGCATCCAGAGCTTCAAACCTCCGAATATTCATCGCCGCCCCAACCTCAACGCGAGAGAGCTGCAGCATGCCTTGGACCAATCCGTTCATTCGATCGGCCTGGGAGACAATGTTGTTGACGAAATCCTCTGCCGCATTTGCGTCACCCAACGCTCCCATCTGCAGCGTTTCAGCGTAAGCACGAATCGCTGCTAAAGGCGTTTTCAATTCGTGCGACGCGTTGGCGACAAAGTCCTTCTTGATCATGTCCACGCGTTTAATGAGCGTTTGATCGCGAACTGTCAGCAGTGCTCCACTTCGCTCCGGGCCCAAGGGAAGCGGACGAGCCAAAATTCTCAATTGGCGCTGCGACTCCCCGAATTCGATCTCCTCTTCTACTGGTGTTTGTTCTTCAAGTGTTCGGCGGACCAACGTTGTAATAGCGGGAGTACGGATCATCTCAATGAGCGGCCGGTAAAGGTACTCCGTCTCTTGCAGGTCCAGGAGCCGTCGCAAGGCACGATTGGCAAGCAGCACTCGTGACTTTTCATCCACGGCCAGGACCCCCTCGCGAAGATTCCCCAACACTAACTCCGCGCGTTCGTTCTCATTCCGCAATTCGGAGTACAGTCGGTTGATCGAATCAGCCACCGAGTCAATCTGCACTGAGAAATCGGAATCCTGTGCCCCGGTGCGTGGGAGCAACTTTGGCCTTTGCCCCGCTTCGCGAAAAGCCTGAAACCAAGGACGCAGTATCCGACGGCGTCGGACTTTCTCACGACGCAGAATGAGGATCCCGATCAGGCCCATTGAGTAGGCACAGATTGTCATCAGCCCCCAACTCAGCCACCACACTCTGCCCAGGCGATTCGGTTCAACCTCGCTCGTGATCCTTATGAATTCTAAATCAGGTCGCGATGGTTCACTGCCGGCCAACTGTCTTCGCGGCAGGGCCAGATCAACCGAGAGTCGGCGAAATCCTCCAGCTGAAGGCTGCCAATCGATGCTTGGAACTCGTTTCGAGTCATCGTCAGGGAGCGATTCTCCAGCACTCGAATCCAATTCCGTCCAAGAGGAAGAGGAAGAGGTAGACTCGCGGATCAGAAGACTCTGAATCGGAATAAGCCTCAGCCCTATCCGCCTCTCCATGACTTTCCACTGCGGATCAGATTCCGCTGGCCCACTCCAATTGTGATTGGCAACAAGAAACGCCGCCGACTCGGCCGACTTGCGAAATACATCCTCCGTTTGCGCTCGCCAAGTTCCCTCAAGCCAGATCCTGCCTAAGACTCCTGCTGAAACAGAAACGAGAGTCCAAAGGACGAGCAACTCGACAAGTAGTCGCATTATCTAAGCCTTGTCGTAGACGGCTTTGTCGCATTGCAGAGTACCCTTAGTACCGCTGTAAGGTTTTGCAAGCTGGATGGCAAACGCTCTTTCCAGCTGGCGAAGCAATTCGGACAGGGTACACAACTACACTGCAGATTGAACACTGAAGGTTGCCAGTCGCCAAAAGATACGCGAAGCCATCGAGTTACGAGCTTCTAGGATACGTGGCACGCAAACATGTTGCAATTTGCTCGTCGGTCAACGGAACTCGGAACGCGACCAATACATGCCTTGGCAATTCTCTCACGGTCATCTCTGCTTAAGAGCAGAGTCAGAATTCCGGTGAGTCGTCGAAATCTGATTTTGCGAGAAACACCTCAACTTTAACAAGCCAACGATCGGGTTGGTCTCCTTGAAAGGATCACGTGACAACGAATGCCCCTCGCACTGCAATCAAGACAAACAGCGATCCCTTCAAAGTCAGCCAGCGAAATGTTAAGATTTAATGAAGGCGACAAGACGCTCAGAAATAGAAATTGGACACAAGGCAGGGACTTTTGACGCAATTGCAATCAAGAGACCTGCAAGTTTGGCTTCTCTTTTTCTACGGCTTCGGCAACGCCTGCACGTACTCACTTGCGAGAACTGTCGCAGACGGCACCTACCTCAGCCGAATAGGTACTGGGCGCCTACCAGAACTTTACTTGCTCTCCGCCGGAGTCGTGGCGTTGGCCGCTTTGCTCCATGCCGGCGCAGTCCGAAAAACGGGCCTACGGAGCACTATTGTCTGCACCCTGGTCGGGCTTAGCCTCACTTCGGTGTTTTTAGCCTCGCTCATGATGAAGGCGCCCAATTCCCTCGCAGTTCTCACTGCGGGCTACTTCTTGGCACAAATTCGTGGCACCCTAGGCACCATCCAATTCGCAACGGTCCTGAATGAACAGTTTGATAGCCGTGGGCTCAAACAAGTCATTGGATTTATCGGTTTTGGCGCAACCATTGCCGGCTTTTCAATGGGAGCGATGGTCGGAGTACTCTCTGACTACATGTCGCTCGAGAGCTTCCTTTTCATTGCCGCGGTGCTGGACCTCCTAACGATCTTGCCATTTGTGATACTGAGAAAATGCTTCAAGCGTCACGGCATTGACTATACCGCTCCACCCGAACCGGACCTGACTCAGCGAAAATCGTTCAATTGGTCGCCATCGGCCGACAGAGCAGAGGCGTATCACATCAGGGCGATTGTTTCGATCGTTACACTCTCCATCATTGCTGTGACTCTTGTGGAGTACCAATGGAAGGTTGCAGCAGCAGATTGGTGGGGTACCGATTCGGTGGGAATGACGAAGTACTTCGGGTTCTTCTACGGGAGCCTCTACCTTGTTACCGGGCTCCTTCAACTGACTCTCACCGAACGTCTCATGGGAGGCAGAAAGATCCTGGTCGCAGTCTGCGCACTGCCAAGTGTTCTGTTTTTGGGTGCAGCAGGTGCGATCTCAGCAGCTACCCAGCTATGGTTTCTGGCAGCCTTAACCTTCTGCAAATTCTCCGATTCACTCCGTCGATCACTGCACGATCACGCCATCCAGCTTGCCTATCGGCCGCTCCGAAAGCCGGTCCGACGCGATGCAATTTCGTTCATCTCAGGAGTCGTGAAGCCCGTTGCGGAAGCAACCGCTGGGGTGGCTGTTGTGTTGCTTAGCCCCTGGTTTTCGGCAAGCGGATTCTTGACGGTTATCCTGGCCATTTGCGTCGTCTGGCTTGTGGCAATCAGAACCTTGTGGGGGCAGCTTAAAGAGCCCCCAAAGGAACGAAACACAAACTACTGAAGGAACCTGCCGAGAATCTTCACACAACGTTAACGATTTTTTCGCACAAAGAGCGAGGGATCGAGCTGATACTTGTGCAACACATTCCAGTCAGCTCTCGTCTAAGGCAGGTACAGTGTCTTCATCGATTGACCCAATCGAAGAATCCCAGATGGCGATTCCCAACTTGTCAGGCTGCCATCAAGATCACCCAACATCCCTCGACTGGCGTGTCGTAGTTGGGTTTGTTTTGGTTGGTATCGCGTTCTACTTTGCTCGGTAAACCCCACGGATACCCCGGGGATTTCCTTACTGCGATCGCCTGCTCAGTATTGAACTAACACGCCCAGTCTACTTGTCCGAGTCGCAGGTCGCCGCTTCTTTTGGCACCCATTTGTACTTACAACTCGGGCACTCATAAGTGTGCTTAACGAGCGTGCAAACCGTGCGTGTCCGTGCAAGTTTGGGCGGCGCACAGCATGGCTTCATACAGTTCGCATCACAAGTTTGCTTGCACTTCTTTTTTTGAAATGGCCACTGCCAGGAGAAAGTCACGCGAGGGATACAAACGACCTTCGATTCGACTTTCCAGCAGTGCTTCTCCTCGGTGCCTTCTTCAACCTTCAACTCACAGCAGGTCTTACACTTCGGGCAGCACGATTTCTTCGACTTGCCGCCAGCCAAAACGGGAGAACAAAGAGCAGCCAGCACCAACGCGACTGCCGCAAAACGCTTTACTCTGTTTTGAAATTTCATCGTAAACTTCCTTGCAACATTCTTGTGCCTAATCGAGTTCAATTGACGAGGGGATGCCAACTTAGAAGTCGACCATGAAGCGAGTTCCGACCACGTTGTAGGTCCCATCTGTGAAACCTCCGACCGGTGCATGCTCTTGAATATCTCCGTAGATGTAGTTGACCTGGACCTTGGAATAGGGTGTCCAAAACCAATTAAGACCAGCTGTAAAATTGCTTCCAACACCCCCCAGGACATCGTCATCAGACAGGTCTAGATACGAGAATCGTGCGGCGATCTGCAACGCCCCCAATCCACGCCCACGGCTGCCACTGCAACGATCGACAAGAAAGAAGTTTTCAAAGGGCTTCACCCGTCCGATGATTCCCTTCCGTCTGTCATACGGCTGGTGCTCTCCGGTCAAAAAGTAGGAGACTTGTACATATCCGCCGTGAAAAAACAGGTCTTGCCCTGCGTCTCGTTGAGTCCAATTCGCCTGAAACTCGGAAACGACTTGGACCGAACCGATGTTGAGTACCGACTCCAAACCTAAGATTTCATAGTCGGAAATACCATCGATTCGACCTGTGTTCAACCAACGGGAGTCGGATCTGTTTTCACCACGTGTGCGGAAGCGACCATCATTGTTGTTGGTATCCCCGTCAAAGCGATCTCCATCAGGCCGGGCGTACATGCCCGCGACCGCCCAGTGAAAATAGCCGCGGCCACCCGAACTCTCGTCGTACCAAGGGCTGGAAGAAAGTCTCGCATTGGCACTTAACTGCAACGAGTCCCCAACAAATCGGCCGTCCGTCGCCGTATTCTCAAGACTGTAAACTCCGTAACGCCAATGGAACAAGTCGTCATCGGTGTACCCGTAAGCGGCCAATCCAATTCGCCGTGCATCTTCATTAAACGCCTCGACTACCAGCGGTCGCTCCATAAAAACGTTGTATCGACTGCTGTTCAGGTGATCCATCCCCAGCGGTCTTTTCTGGTTCCCAAGAAGCAGAGTTTGATTGTACGGGAGCTCTTTCCAACCCAGATAGATATCCTTGTACTCGGGGCGGCCAGGATTGTTGTAGTCAACTTCCAGCTTGTACAACATGGTCTCCAGAACATCCCCCTTCATCCCTAACCGCAAGCGGCGGAATGCAAATCGATCCTCGGTATCCGTTCCAAAGGCAGGCGAAGCGGGATCTGGATGTTCATAGAATCCAATTCCCTCGGATTCATTTGGGTACCCCCAATAGTCAGCATGGATTCGGCCAGTCCATGACCAACTAGGCTTACTCGGTGGCGTGTAGACTTCCTCCTCCGCCTCGTCGGGTTCTTCCAGCTCTGCGATACGCTCCCCGAGCTCTTCTATCTGGGAAGCCAGATCTGAGGATTCTGAACTGTCGTCCTCATCTAAGGGCTCCCCCTCTTCCTCAGACGCCGGATCTGGAATCGCCAGCTGTGAGCCTAAAACCGGATCTTGTAACCGGAGCTCATCTTGAAAAGACTGCACATACTGAATTTGCCCGAAACAGACGGAAGAGACCAACAAGAGATTGATCCCCGTCGCTAATATCGCCAGACGAAGATTTATTGTTTGCATGCTCACGACTCGATTTATCAGCCAAAAGTGAATGTCCCCTAAATTCGGACATCGAGTCGATCAGAAATATCTCGAATTTCGTTCTCCGGCAGGCGAAAGCGGTTTTTTCCGCCTCGCCTTCCAGTCAGACAATTTGGGGGAAGCGTACCAGTCTGAGAATATTTGCAGGGTAGCTGGCGTTCGACTGGAAGACTGGGACGGCCTGGTGCACCTTGCCAGTCAGGTAGTTCACGACGCTGAGTTCAGATAAGAGATCTGAAGAGTGTCTACTCAAGCGATTCTTGAATGCGCAGAAGCGTGCGAAGTGGCCGGGGCCGGGTTCGAACCGGCGACACACGGATTTTCAATCCGTTGCTCTACCAACTGAGCTACCCGGCCAGGCAGTTGAACCGTGTACACCCCACAATCGCTAGATTGCCGGAATGTGGTTCAGGGTTGCCTGTTGGTTCGTGGTGCAGTGCACGCGACAGGAGGCCATATTACGTTTCCGTGACTGTGGCCCCGCTCATTCGGAGCGCAAGATAGTATTTCTCTTGCATTCAGATGTCAACGCCAACAGCGAGAGCTATCCCGGCCCGACAGTCGCCCCACCACGCTCCTTCATTTCGAAGGGGCAAAGTAATTCGGCAGAGCTGCAAAGCAATCTGAGCAAAAAGTAGATCGCCTAAGGGCGGGCACGCCTTTCGGGCAAAACTCGACCAGATTTCGGAAAACGGTGCCTATACCCTTGCGATTTTAATTCGCGGCGAGTGATAATTGATGGGTCGAGATCCCGACTAAGTTGGATGGCTACAGCACTCCCATTTATTCAGGCTTTACGATTACGAGTCCACAGTGGCCCATGCGAGCGAGTTGAAGGCACCAAGTAGCGGGCCCGTGACCTTCTCTGCTGCATCGACGCCATTTGACTTGGGCTGACTTCGTCAACCTTACAAAGTCCAAGCAAAGAAGTCAGTCCGCTTCGGGAATGGGACCTCGGTTGAAAGTGCGTGTAGCTTTCCTTGGTTAGAATTACTGTCGCTGAGAATGATGTGCCTAAATCCTTAATGCGGAGTCGCAAGATGCCTTCAGTCTCAAATCGGGCTCAACGAGAGCTTGCTTGCCGCCGATCGGGGCTGGTTAAAACGAGTGCACTCCCACGTTCGACGAAGCGACCTACGCCGCGTTACCTTGTGATTCTCGCGCTTTTCGGTTTGTCGTTTTTGGGCCCAGCTGTTGCCTATTCTCAATACACACCCGAGCATCCCAAAGTCAGGGCCATGGTCGATCGAGGCATCCGCTACATGGAGACAGCCGACGATCGTGCGGCGCGATTCGGCGAGTACCGAATTGGTGCCGAAATCCTAGTCGGTTACACGATCTTTAAAGCAACGGGAGATCCGGAGCATCCCCTTGTAAAGAGATCCATCGCAACTTCGGAGAATATCGCTCGCGAAATCAATAAAGTGAGCCACAACCCGCAAGGCAAGATCATCTACGAATCATCGATGGCAGCTGTCATGCTGGCCAGTGTAGATGCAGCCAAGTACGCTCCCTTGCTGAACGAGGTCATGTACTTTTTTGATAAAGCTCAAAAGGACCATGGTGGGTTCGGCTACCTAGGACGCCAAACCGGCGACACGTCGCAAGTTCAGTATGTCATGTTGGCCATCTGGACAATGAAGGAAGTCGGCGTCGACATCTCGCCTCAAATGGTAGAAAGCACGCTGGAGTACCTGAAGGCGACAATCGATCCCTCCGGCTCTTGGGGCTATCAAGGCGTTATTAGCAACGGTCGCCCTGCAGCCCAAGAGAAAGTCTCCAAATCTCTTGGCACCGCCGGGATTGGGGCACTAATTATCGGCGGGGACGCTCTAGGATTCTACGGCACGCGCAAGAAGGCCAAGGAGAAAGACGATGGCGTGCCCGAAGCGTTTGTGCGCATTGATTTAAAGGCCAAAGAGAGGGCACGCCTATCGGGCGTCACCATGAGTCGTGCCGATACTGATGGAACCGTTAACGCTGCGGTTCGTTACCAAAATCGCAACCCTCAATTTTCCGGAGCGTATTGGTATTACTACTGGCGATACTCCCAAGAACGTTATGAGAGCTTCGTTGAGATCGTCAACAATCGTCAAGAAAAAAGCCCACCCTGGTACAATCAGGGCGTCGATGAACTATCCCGCTTCCAAGACGATGACGGAGGATGGGGCGACAAAAAGACAGATGTAACTCCACGCACAGTCTCGACGGCTTTTTCGGTTCTATTCCTGATCCGGAGTACTCAGAAGGCGATTGGCCAAATCGATGCGGGCCTCACTTTTGGAGGTCGAGAATTGCCAAGCGACTTGACCAGTATTCGGATGCAGGGCGAGCGTCTCGTCAGTGATGAAGAGACGTCGGTTGAGAACTTGCTAGAGATGCTTGAAGACGACGCAGCCGGAAGTGTTCAGATTGGACTTCTTCCCGAGAACCTGCAACTGCATAAGGATCCTGAGCAACGCAAGGAGCAGGTCGCAAGGCTTTCACGTTTATTGATCAACGGAGACTACAAAGCGCGACGCGTGGCGGCCAGACTCTTAGGTCGCTCTGAAGATCTGCGAGTTGTGCCCGATCTGATTTTCGCTCTCACGGACCAAGATCCGCATGTGCCCGTAGTGGCAGAGGAGAGCCTTCGCTTACTTAGTCGAAAACTTAACTCAGGCAAACTGAAGTTAGACTCGTCCATGGCTGACAAGACTGCCGCAGAGAGTTTCTGGAAAGCTTGGTACCTCGGACTGAGACCCGAGTACATCTTTATTGAACGCTAAGATTGAACGCTTAGCCTGAACGCCTAGAGGGTGCCGAGCAGACATTCACTTAAAGTTTTTGATCACGCCAAACATCTGTCGACATTCGCCTTAAGCTCCTCACTCGCCAGGGAAACCACATGAGTGCAACGATTCCATCCAACGTGACCTCCAAGGCCCAGGGAGCCAAGCGTCTCAAGGCTCAGAAAGTCGACTACGTTGCCAGTATTCTTATGGCAACACTCGTCGTCATCGGCATGCTCGTGCTGCTGCTCTTCATCGTGTGGCTAACCCAGACTTTTACGTGGAAAGCGCAAACGATCACTGTGCTGCCGGAAAACGCTGCAGGACGCGGAGATCACGCAGCCGGGTTCGAACGAGACATCGAACCGCCAGGAGCGGAGGAAGTGGAAGAGCTGACCGAGCCAACGCTGGAAGAGACGCTTGAAGCTGTTACCGAAGCCGCGACGTCCGTTGCTGCCTCCCTAGACGCCATCAATTCGGACAGTTCGAGTACGACTAGCGGGAACGGGAGAGGAGATAGCCGGCCACCAGGGCCTCTGGGGGAAGGCGATGATGTCGTCCCGCGGCACGAACGCTGGGAATTGAAATTCCAATCGAAGGGACTCCAACCCTATGCGACTCAACTAGAATTCTACAAAATCGAGCTCGGCTGCGTCGGTAATGGCGTCGCCACAGTCGACTATGCATTCCAGCTTGGCACCGCGCCGCAAAAACGCTCCGGTTCCAGCGCAGAAGAAAACAAGCGAGGCAGACTCTTCTTTATGTGGAGGGAAGAGAACAAGCTGAAACAATTCGACCGGCAACTTCTACAGCGTGCCGGCGTACCAACGCAGAGTCGCCAGATCCTCAAGTTCCTACCCAAAAACTTGGAAGACTCGCTTTACATCACAGAAATGACCTTCGCCGCTTCAAAGGGACACGAATCAGTCACTGAGATTGCGAAGACGGTTTTTGAGTCGCGGGCGAAGTCGAGTGGTGGGTACGAGTTCGTTGTCATCGATCAGCGTTACCGGACTCCCACAAGTGGGGACTGAATTGCAGTAAGCTTACGATCTGGCCATCTAACGATACCGATCAACGAGGCACCTACTCAATTGGTGGCGTAATTTTACAATTGCAACTCAGAATGAATGAGTTGGGGGCCAAATCTATCGGCCTCAGGTTATTATCAATGGACAAGCACAGAGCAGGGCAAATTCTCCTCTCCGCCATTGGCTCTGAGAACTCAAGACTAGAATTTGTCGCCTCCTAGCTCGGCCACTCATATCCTCATCTAGTGGTCCCATCGACAAGTAAATTGATTCGAAAATATCGAAGGATTTCCCCTTTATGCCGGAAACGATCTACGACTGGATTGGTCTAGCTGACTACTGCGCGCTCGCTGCTGTCGCACTCTTCGGTGCCTTCTGCTGCGTCTTGGTTTGGACGCGCGTCGGCGAGAAGTGGTTTAAGACTGAAGATGAACAGAATGCGTTCCTCGATAGTATCGAAGCCGATCTCGCGAGCGGAAACTTCGAGAATGTCGAAGCTGCCTGCGAAGGGGACAAGCGTGCTGTGCCAATGCTGGTCAGCCTCGGAGTTATGAACCAGCATTTGGGTTACGCCAAAGTGAAGGTGTTGCTCATGGAGCGTTTTCAACGTGACGTTCTTAGCGACCTGGAAAAGAGCATTAGCTGGGTAACCACGGTCATCAAGACGGCTCCAATGCTTGGGCTGTTCGGGACGGTTACCGGTATGATCGGTGCGTTCGCGACTCTGGCGAGCGCTCAAAGTGTCGACTCGACGGGACTAGCGAAGGATATCAACGTGGCCCTGTTCACAACGGCAATCGGGCTGGCGATTGCCATTCCGCTTGTGATGGCCCTGAACGCGGTCAATAACCGAATTCGCCATATGGAAGAGCTTGTTGGCTCAGGTGTGACACGTTTCTTGGAGGCGTATCGAGTTGGTCTTGAAAAGAAGCGTCGCAAGTAACCTCCATGGGCGAGGCTGTCGCCGCGAAACTGATTCGAGAACGGGTCGATTCGATATCGGATCAACTCCATTACAAATCAATTCGGCGACTGTGCGTTATCCTATTGGCTAGCTCTTGAAATTGGAGTCATCATGTCGAGCGTTCTGGCAGAACCATCGCAAGACTTTGAAAATGAGTTCGAGGACGAGGAAGGCGCGAACGAGCCCTTTCTTACTGCTCGACCTGCAGGTACCGATGATGAGATGGACATCACTCCGATGATCGACATCACATTTTTGCTGCTCATCTTTTTTCTGGTCTCATCAAAGATGGATGCCGAGCCAGCTGTCGACCTGCCAAAAGCACGTCACGGTGGTGTCGTTGCAGCAAAAGACGCTGTGGTCTTGATGGTAAACCGCGGAAGTGGCGACGAAGCCGAGGTTCAGAAGGCGGATGGATCACCGTTTTCCAGAAACCTTGAGCAGCAGAACGCGGAGATCGCAGAGTACGTTCAGCAGGGGCTAGACTCAGGCAAGAAGCGAGTCATTATCCGCGGTGCATTAGACGTCAGACAAGGAGAACTCAATCGGGTGAGCGAAGCGATTTCTGAATCGCTCGAAGAGGGCGACATGATCAACATCGCCGTCATGGAGCAGGGCTAGCTTGGCGAGAACCCGCAATGTCCTCCCTTTAGATCCAAACTGAACACAGGCTACTTAGGAAACCGTTCGCACTTTACTATGTCCATCCGATTTCAATGCCCGAATTGTAACGTGATCCGAGCCGCGAACGAGCGGCTCCTGGGTAGAGAAATCCCGTGCCCCGAATGCGGAGAGCCGGTGCGCGTCCCCTCGCAGGAAGAAATCGATCAGGCACGCCAAGCCCGAGACGACGCGCGGCGCGTTCAAGAGAGCCTCGCGACGGCCACTATCGCAGCAGGGCCCGCAATAGTCCGCGCGGTCGACGCTGAACCGGAGCCGGATGAAGCCGAGAGAATGCGTCAAGAAGAGCGCGAATTAGCGGCGGCCACCACCAGCTTCCGACGCCCAAAGGCCAAGAGCGGCGAAGACATGGATATGACACCCATGGTGGATGTTACCTTCCTGCTACTGATCTTCTTCATGATCACGGCGTCATTTAGCGTCCAAAAGAGCATCCAACGTCCAGCGCAGAAACAGGACGACCCAAGCGTAAATACTGTGCAGAATCCTGAAGAAGAGAATCCGGACATCGTGACTGTCCAAGTCGACGAGTTTAACGCGTATAACGTGATTACTACGAATTGGGACCGTGGCGCCGGCAGCAAGCAAGACCTTATCGTCGCATTGGGAGACGCTCACGCGGGTTCCGGCGGGCAACAACCAAGTCGGTTAGTCGTCCAAGCGCACGAAGACTGTTTACACTTTGCCGTCGTCGCAGCCTTAGACGCAGGTCGCGAGGCTCAGTTCGAGAGTTTTGAAGTCAGCACAGTCGAGCAGTTCGACTAGTTAAAATCCGTCCATCAGCCAGCCGGTTCCACGACTATCCCAAGGCAGGAAGCGGCGCCAATCGACCAAGCGGTCTGAGACTAATCGCAAGAGAGAGTAGCTCTGCATGCAAGAACGCGCAACGCAGTTTATTGACATCCTGGAAACGGAAGGTCTCCTTTCACCGGAGATCGTAGAGGAACTCCGCAGGCAGGTTCGCGAAAGCAAGACGCGTCTAAAGCCGGAGTTACTAGCCAAGTTGCTAGTGGACAACGGACACTTAACCAAGTTTCAGGCTACGAAGCTAGTCAGCGAAATGTCCGAGGAGGAAGGTAGCGACAGCGCGGACGCTCCAGAGTCTGAGGAAGAATTGACTTTCGCGGACTCAGCCCCCAAAGAACCAGAGACGAAGTCCAATGAGGCGAAGATCATTCTCGACGACGATGACTCCGGCTCGGGGGATATCGTTGACACGGTCCCCGTCGTCGAGAGCGTCGAGGCAATGGAAACGGTGGAAGTCGTCCAAGCGGTCCAGACGGTAAGTCCCAGTGAGAGCCTCCCGGGTAACGCTTTCGATGATGTTGAGGCGGACACCGCTGCAGCTGCACTCGATTCCGTGGATGTACCCAAGCCAACCTCCATACGCAAACCTGCGACCGCCCAGTCCAATCCATGGGACTCGTTCCGAATCCTCGGGGTCGGTCTCATTCTGTCGTTGGTGCTAATTGCCGGCTATCTGTTGGTCACGAACTTTTTCCGCGGCAACGCAGACACAGCACTTGAGAACGCTGAAAAAGCTTACGAGCAACGGAGTTATGAGACCGCCGCGTCTATGTACTCCGATTTCGCCAATGACTTCCCAACTCACGAGCAAGCCTCATTTGGCCGCGTTCGCAGCGGCTTGGCCGCGATCCGAAAAGACATTGAGGGAGCCCCTAATCCAACGATTGGTTTAAGAACTGCACTCGAGGTATTGCCGACTATTACCGAGGAAGAGGCTCTCAATCAGGAACGAAACGACCTAGCCGGGGCGCTAGTGTCGCTGGCGACAAAATTCAACGAACGGGCTGATAGCCGCACGGACATCACCGAGCGAAAAGAGCTTATGGATGAGATGGGCAAGCTCATGGAAATGATCGAGGACCCGAAGTTCGTTGGGCAAGCTCAACGCAACCAACAGGCGCCCACTCTGGCGAAGATTGGAGAGAGTCGCGCCAGGATCCTTCGAGAGATCAATCGCGATGAGCAATTGACAATCGCCCTTGCAGCCATGGATACGAAACTGGCTGAGCAGAACACTCCTGGAGCCTATCAAGTCCGCCAACAGTTGATCGACCTTTACCCGCTCTTGGAGACCAATCCCGAAGTTGAAAAACGGGTGTTGCAGGCTTCTGAAATCCAACGTGAGTTGGTCGCGAGCGGCTCACTCAATCCGGCCATCAGTCGCGACGCTCTAGACGCTGGAGTTGGCAACAACTATCTGACAACCAACACTTCCGGCGGCACCGCGCCGGACCTGGATGGTCGCGTTCTGTTCATTCGAGCGAAAGGCTCGGTCTACGGAGTCGATGGCAATAACGGAGAAGTCTTGTGGCGCAAATTGGTTGGTCGCAGCCTTCGAGCAGACCCAATCATGGTTAACAAGAATCCCGGCTCTGATGCGATCGTCGTCCAACCCGAGCAGGGCATTGTCACGCGTGTAGACGCTCGAAGCGGCGATACCAAGTGGAGTGCAATGATTGGTATTCCGATCCACCCTCCGGTTATCGAAGGACAAGATCTCTATGTGGCAACATTGGATGGCAACGTCCTAAGTTTCGACCTGGCCAGTGGACAAGTGATCTGGAATCAGCAGTTACCTCAAACCATCGCCGTCGCACCAGGCATCAGCTTCGGCAAAGACTTCCTATACGTGCCCGGCGATCACACCAATCTATACGTCCTCTCGCGGTCGGACGGCTCCTGTCAGGCAGTTCAATACACTGGTCACCAACCGGGCTCGATCAAGGTCGAACCAATCCTTCTCTTGGGTCACTTGTTCTTGTTCGAGAATCGAAACAATTCGGAAGCCAAAATCCGCATCTTTACTGTCGACAAAAGGGGCGTCATCTCCGAGGAAGCTCAAGTACCGATTGCCGTTGAAGGCAACGTAGTGGTTCGTCCGGCCATTGATCGGCGACGGATGGTCGTCCTCTCCGACCTAGGTCAACTCTTGGCACTCGACATTGAAACGACAGCGGACAGCGACAAAGTTTCGAAGCTCGCAACTCGCGCGAAGAATGTCCTCTCCCCACAGATATCCTGGCTCGCTGCGGAAAACAACAAGCTCTGGGTCGCCGACAATCGGCTTACTCGAGTCGACCTGCAAGTCACGATGGGCAAGCTGGATGGTGCATGGAGCAAGCACGACGGAGACTTGTTCGCGGGTGCACCGCTCAAATACGGCGAGACGATTGTTCACGTAAGACGTGTTCGCGGTAACCGCGGTATTCGAATTGCCGCTGCGAAGGCGGATTCTGGCGAGGGAATCTGGGAGACGGACGTTGCAATACCAGTGACTAGCCTCTTGCAGTCTGACGGCCGAGTCGCAGCGGTGAATTCATCTGCTATGAGCTTTGTCATCCAAGGGGCAAAGATACAGACGAAGGCTGGCAACGATCCAGGTAAGGGCAAGCCACAACTGGACTTCTCCTCTTCCGTACAGCTGGCGAACGGCGGAGTCGTCTTGTTCAACGCATCTCGGCCCAATCAATTCGCCTCTATCCAAAACGGCAGGACACGTCTGCTCTCGGCGAATTTCGGCGGGGCTCAACCATCATGCAAGCCTGCTGCGGTCGGCAACAATGTTGCCATTGGTTTGAGCAACGGTCAGTTTATCTTGGTAAACCCGGAAAACGGAGCACTGGCCAGTTCACCGTATCAGCTCCCTATGAAGGCAGGCAGCCAAGTAACCTGGAGCACGCCTGTCTACAATTCCACCCAAGAGCAACTGTTGGTTGCCAGCGACTTAAAAAAGCTTAGTAAATTGACCGTCGGAACGACGCTTCGGGCGATCAAAGAAATCGACTTGGAAGCCCCTGTGAAAGGCGACCTAGCACTGACCGGCAATGCAGTGATCGCTGTACTGGCAACCAATGCCGGAGATGAACTGACGTTTTTCGATTCCGACTCGCTGCAAGAGCTGACAAAGGCTGGGCTGAAAGAGGCCGTAGTTTCAGGACCGCATTCCGTTGGCAGTCAGTGCTTACTGCAGACTACGACAGAGCTAATCGCTTTCTCAGATGACGGGGCCGAGATTTGGAGAATCCCCTTCTCCCGTTCCCCAATCCTGAATAAGCCGATTGAATCCGATGGAGACATATTAGTCTCGACAGTAGAAGGTGATGTTTGGCTCCTGGAAAGCAATGGAACAGTGATCGGAAATCTGAACGCAGGCCAGGCATTGAGCTCCGCTCCTATCCTGCTTCGAAGCGGTGTTCTGGTAGGCAGCGACGAAGGCGCAGTCGTTGCCCTTCCAAAACCAACCGAGGAAACCCTCCCGGCTGGAGGCCTGCAGTGATCGCTTGTCCAAACAGACATCGCACTCCCAGCCCACGTTCAACTCACGGTAAAACCTTGGGCTCTAGCAACACCGGTTTAGCCTGGCTGATTGCTTGGCTTTACTTCTCGCTATTGCCAACTGCGTTCGCGCAGGAAATTGAGCAGATCGAACTACCGCTGATTCAGCGCCAGCCTTTTGACTCGATTGAATTGACGGAAGACGAAGGCGGCCAGTCGGTAGAGATCACGCCACTCGATTTCCGAAAGATGCCATCATCGCCCAACCCCAACAGTAAACTAGAAGTGGTCTTGGCGAAGTACCCGGATCGACGGTACGAGATCCGATGGAAGGCAATTGAAAATATCTTATTTTTCGAGCAGCGCATCTATGACGAAGCGGTATCGCAAATGCGTGCGAAAGACTTCGTGACGGCCTTCCAGAATCTCAGTTTCCTGATGAAAAACTATCCGGACATGCCCGACTTGGAGGGATTACGACGCAAGTTCATTTACGAAAGTGCGATTGACCGATTTGGCAAAGGTGAACTGCGGCAGACCCTCTCAGCTCTAGAGGAGCTGAAGATGACGGCCCCCGGGTTTGAGAGCAATAGGGTTACCACTGCGCTATCTCGCGTCGCTCATGCCTTAATCGGCAAGTATCAATCCAGTGGCGACTTGGGCAATGCGCAATACCTGCTCAACCGAATGCGGGAAAGATACGGTCCCACACTCCCCGCCGTCGCGGACTGGGATAAGCGGCTGGAGAGTATGGCTCTGCAACGCAAAGATGTTGCGGATCGATACATGGAGCAGGGCGAATATGTGAAGGCTCGCCGAGCGGCCGTCGAGATGCTCAGCATTTTCCCTGATCTGGAGGAAGCGAAAGAACTCCTTGAGACGATCAACTCGACGTACCCAATGGTACGGGTCGGAGTAATGCAGCGAAGCGACAACTTCGATAGCTCAAGTTTAGTCGACTGGCCCGCTCGACGTTCAGGCGGCCTCGTTCAAAAATCACTTTTTCAATTCCTGGAGACCGGTTCCGAGGGTGGTAGATACGGATTTGCTCTAGGAACCTATCGCCTAAGCGACGATCGCCAAGAGTTGCTGTTATCGCTGGACCCAAGTGTGCAAACCAACGTGACGGCTTTCGAGTTAGCCCAAGAGTTGGTGGCTAGGGCCGATCCCAATTCAAAACTCTACGATCCATCTTGGGCTGCGATTTTCGATTCAGTAACAACGCGTTCTGCATCGCAGGTTTTGATCAGCTTCCGCGGACCAAACGTCCTGCCCTACGCTTTGATGCAGTGGCCTTTACCCAACGAACCCCAGCAGCCCGGCTCGCTACCAGGCGATTACTACATCTCAGAGACCGAAGAAGACGAGACCTCCTATAAGCTTTTCGAATCGAAGCAAAATGGACAACCTGTTGAGGTCGTAGAGGTCTTTTACGATGATCCCAAAGAGGCAGTGAATGATTTACTGCGCGGGGATATCGATGTACTGGATCAACTGTACCCCGCAGACGCCCGACGACTGGCCGTCGATTCTCGTATTTCGATCGGCTCGTATGCGCTGCCTTCATCGCACATGTTGATTCCCGTCTCCGATCACGAATACCTACAACGGACCAAATTTCGACGCGCGCTCTTATACGCAACGAACCGGCAAGCAATGTTGACTGGCGAACTTCTCAGTAGCACTTCGTTTGACGACGGCAGGTTGCTGAGTGGCCCTTTTCCACTGGGGAGCGGTGAATCTGATCCGCTCGCATACGCCTACAATCCGGAAGTCCAACCGACGCCGTACAGCCCACAACTCGCAAGGTTACTCGTCGTCATGGCGACACAGGAGCTTTCCCAAATCGCCGATAAGAAGGGCGTTCCACCACCTACACTCGAACAGTTGGTCGTCGGATGCCCTGATTTCGAGTTCGCGCGCGTTGCGGTTCAGGCCATGATTCAGCAGTGGCAAAACGTTGGTATCAAAGCTGAAATCCGCGTCTTGCCGACTGCAGAATTGCTCGCCGACAATGAGTGCGATCTCATCTATACGATCGCCACCATGTGGGAACCTGCCACAGACATAGAGCGACTTCTTGGTGGACGCGGGGCTGCTACAACCGACGACCCGTTCGTTATCCAAGCCCTTGAGCGACTACGCGATTGTCGCAATTGGAGGGAGGTCCGAATTGCAATGCAGGATCTCCATCAGCTCATCGATTTCCACTTACCAGTTCTCCCGCTTTGGCAGGTCAATGATCGATTCGCAGTCAGCAAACGAGTCGAAGGCCTCAAAGATCGTCCGGTTTCCTTGTATCAGGACATCGCGCGGTGGCGAATCAATGTTGGTACGACTCTCGCAAGCGGTGGACGGTAAGCATGGCACACGTGAAGCAACCGAGAGCCACCATCAACCCGCGGCAATGGAACGCGGCGCGAGCAGTGCGTTGGCAGCCTGTGATTTACCTCGTTTTGTTCCTAGCATTCGGGAACAATGTTTCCTTCGCTCAATCTACTAGCACGCCAGTCAAGATCTGGGAGTTCTCGCCATATGAAGTCGCGCTGTGGTACTCGATTGGCCCCGAAGTCGCACTGTCTCCGGCCGCCGAAACTCGGTTGCTAACGGAGCTCCAGTACTCGCTAAAACGGACGTTTCGGGCCGCATGGAAGATTCAAAGTAGTCCACTCGCATCGCAATGGACCAATATCATCGAAGATCGGTTCGATACCTTTGAACTCGCTGACCTGTCACGCAATGAATTGGTCATGGTGGTTTCCACTCGGCACCCTCAGGGCAAGTCTATACGTACGATTGAAGCTGCAGCGGAGAGTCTCAATTCGATCGCGGTCACGAGTTCGGGCTTCGAACGTATTTCCGCCCAGGTCGTCAATAGTCCAGCGGACTCGGAAACGCCGAGTCCCGAGACTATCGGTGGACAACTTTTGGAGAAGTTGTCCATAAGTGAAGATCCCTCGTCAATAAGAGAACAGTTGGAAAGTGCCTCCATTCCAGCAGCACTCGTGCCGCGGTCTGAAGCCAAACAATTCGGCGATGGCACGAGGATGCTTGTCGCCACGCTGCCGTGGCAGACTGAACAGATTCTCCGAGCCAACGACAAGATCCTGTTCGTAAAGATCCGCAAGCAGGGTGACGACTATGTGCTCAACGCTCGCGAGCTAGATTGCCCAATGCAGTACGTGGGGCCAGTTTTTGGTGGTGTCACTGCCCAACTGGACTTTGTTCCTCGACTCGCCTCGTCATTGGCCACTCAAGCCTTTAGTCCAACGGCGCGTGTGGAGGACGCTAGTTCAACCACTGCTGAACTGCGGCACAGGGCAGGGGGGCTGATCGTCACTCCCTCTAATCCGGCACGCATCCAACCGGGCGATATTATGCAACCAATCGTCCGTCGCAACGATCGAAACGGTGTACCAACGCTGCTACAACCAATTCCATTCACTTTTGCAACGATTACCGACAGCGATGGTGTACGTATGGACGCGAACGTCTACACGTACTCCAACGGACCAGGACTTCAGGGCAGACGAAACCGCCGAACCCAGCGCATACTTTTGCGTGTCCGGCCAGCCACCGAGGAAACGGACGTGCGAATCGTAGTTCGCGGCACCGAAACCGCGCAGAGCGGATGTTTCGTCTACAAAAAAGATCTAATCAATGACAACTTTACTTTGCTAGGGCGAACCGATTGGCGCGGGCAATTCACCCTCCCCGTCGAACCACCTCCAACGCTGCTTCGGGCCGCAGACAAACGAAAACTGTTGCTTGCCAAGCGGGAGGCATCGCAGTCTCGAGCAGCCGAAAATGGCAGCCCAATTGAAACGCCAAGTTCAGAACCGAATGCTACAGCCGAAGTCAGCGGTGAAATCACAGAAGAGGTCGACGAACAGCCGACGGCTGAACCGGTACAGTTAAACTATCCGTTTCTCCAAATCTACGTGAAGAATGGAGACAAGATTCTTGCCAAACTTCCTGTTGTACCAGGGTTGCAAACGCTGGAAATTGCGGAGTTGCCAGACGATCGGAGGCGTCTGAAGTCCGAGGCATTCGTTCGCGGTTTTCGCGAAGAGATCATCGACATCATTGGCCTGAGGAATCTCTGGGCGGCACGGATCAAACTTGAACTGCAGTCCAAGGAAGTAGAGAAAGCTTCGAAGTCGCTGATGGAAATGCGGAAACTTCCAACCTATAACGAGATGGCCGACCAACTTGAGTTGATTCAGCAGCAAATGCTCGATGAAACCAAGACGGCGATTACGCTGGCGGAAAAGAATCGTATCGACCGCATGTTCCAAACTACGCGAGATTTGCTGCAGAAATATCTGCAAGACAATTTGCTTCGAGACTCCGAATTGGCAGTCAAAGAAGCAGGTGGAGAGACTGGGGCAACGGATCAATCAAGCTGACCGACGCCGTGGAATGCCGGAGCGAAGCTCAACCTTCGGTGCGTTCGTCATCCTCTGAGCTCTTCTTATCACGCCACGTTGGACGACGCATCCTTGCCTTCGGATGATGCTGCGCGTGCAATTCCGGAGCGTCGCTGACTTTGAGACGCATTTCCAGTTGCCGAGCCGACCTCCTCACCAACGTTGCTTGCAATCTCAGCTTCTCCATCCGAGCCAGCTCATCGATCTCGAATTCGACTTCCTCTTCTTCCTGAAGATCTGCAGTCCCGACCTTTTCGACTTTCGAAAAGTGGAAGAATACGTCTTCATCCAACCCCCACGATCGAATGAAACCGATTTTCTTGGCGGGGATAACTTTGACAACCTTGCCGATACGCATCGGACGAACCTTGAAGAGGAAACGACCTACGGCCAAGGCCGCTGGACTATCATCCGCTGAATCTCAGCGAACTGCGACCATCGTAGTCGAAACTGGCCAAGCGCTAAGCTGAAAGTTTCCCGCTTCCTCAGTTGCAAAGGACGTGAGCGGGCCTGGCGGCTTTCGTCATATTGAAGACCAATTGATTTCCAACTCTACACAACGCTGCGGGCCACATCAGGCAGGGATCGACGAATACTAGGTCAGAAGAAACTGGCAAAGGATACCACTTTCCCTCAGCGAACTGTGCATCGAGTTGCCCTGCCTTCCAATCCGCCTGGCCGACAATGATCTTCAGGGCGCTGCTGGAATCGGAGTCTTCTTTTGCGGAAGCCGCCACCAGAGCTCTCAGGCTCTCAATCTGTGCTGCCATATAAACACCTTCCGCCGGCTCAAACTCAGCCAGCTCGTCGCAATCGTGCAGGGCTACGACGGGGCCGGAATCAGGACCGCCAAGATGCAGGACACCTTCTCGCAATTCCAATCCACCGCTAGAGAGGTGCTCCCGCAGCCCCTCCGCCTCGTCTCGAAAACCGCGATTCAGTACAATTGCCACCGCTCCCTCGGATGTATGATGCACCACGAGGCAAACTGTCTGCCCAAAAATCGCGTCGTCATAATGCGGTGCCGCGACGAGAAGTTTCCCGCTCAAGCTAAATTCCGATTCGCTCAGTGCTTTGGATGTTTTCACAATTCGATTGGACATGCTCTTAATTTCCCTGAAAACAACATCGGTGGCCGCGGCCGAGCCAGTGAGATCAGGTTTGATGTGCTACCTGAATCTGTCAATGTGCCAGCCGTCGCCCCCTGAGAACCCGTGAAAACTAAGGTTTCTGCAACAATTGCCATGTCAAATATGCCAGCCGCATTCCAACAGTGGGATAGGAGTTGCAAGGCATGTGCCAAAACGCGTGATTACCTGCCACACCGCGGACGGCTCTGAGAGTGAGAATCTCTCGATTGCAATTCTTTACGTCATTCCATTCTCTTGAGGCCAATATGGATTTGGAAAACTTACGTCGCAGTTACGAAGAGAATTCTCTCGAAAGTGACGAGCTAGCGGCGAGCCCCCTCGAGCAATTCTCGATTTGGTTTGACGATGCAAAGACACGAGCTTCGGCCGATTGGTTCGAAGCGAACGCAATGACTTTAGCAACTGCGTCGAAGAGTGGACAAGTGAGCGCGAGAATCGTGCTCTTAAAACGTATCACTGATGCAGGGTTCGTCTTCTTCACTAACTATGACTCGGATAAAGCCACGCAACTCAGTGAGAACCCACACGCGAGTCTTGTATTCTATTGGCCTCACGTGGAACGCCAAATCCGAATCGAAGGAACCGTTGAAAAGACTGACGCCGAGGTGAGTGACGAATATTTTCATGCGAGGCCCCAAGGTAGCCAATTGGGGGCGATCGCCAGTCCTCAATCTCGGCCAATCGAATCACGCGAGACACTGGTTCAGCAAACCATGGAGTTAGCCAAGAGATTCCGGGACACCGAGGAGATCCCCCGTCCCGATTATTGGGGTGGCTATCTACTAAAGGCAACCCGAGTCGAGTTTTGGCAGGGCCGTCCAAGTCGCTTGCACGATCGCTTTGTGTACGCTCGATCGACCGAAACGCAACCATCCGGCGAAGACTCTACGACAGCATGGACCATCACACGCCTGGCTCCCTAATGCCCTATCCGCTTTATTTGACAGTGAATGAGCAGTCAATATGACGTTGGCTCTGGTTCTTAACTGCTATCGGGCAAGTGGCAGAACTACCCCGGATCTGCCACAATGCGTGACCTCTTATCCTGTCCGATTGAACTAGGCCAAATCCACTTCGCCCACACGATCGGGTTCGAGCCTTTCTCAGCCAATGTCCTGCCAACTCTCTGCTCCACCCATTGCTCCTCTGCGTGAAGGCATGCACGAATGAAATCTAACACCGACGGCGATACCGCCTCGCGGCGGTACTGGTCCGCCAGTCTACGAATCACGCTCTGCGTCCTAGTACTTTGGTTTGTTCTTTCACTCGTCGGGCCAGTCATCTTTCGTGAATGGTTAGACAGAACGTTACCCGCCGTTGGAGGAGCTCCCTTCGGATTCTGGATGGCCCAGCAGGGATCCATCATCGGATTTGTTCTTCTCCTCGTCCTACACATGTTGTTGATGAATCGACTGGATAAGCAGCAAGGGTATTCTGAGGAGCAGAATTAATGAGCCAAGATGCCTGGAATTTCCTATTCATCGGAGCGTCGTTCGCGCTTTACATAGCGATTGCGTTGAGATCTCGTGCAGGGACGACGCGAGAGTTTTATGTGGCTGGCAGCGGAGTCAATCCGCTTGCGAATGGAATGGCAACGGCTGCAGACTGGATGTCCGCTGCGACCTTTATTTCTATGGCGGGCGGCATCGCCTCAGCCGGCTACGACGCGTCCCGGTTCCTGCTTGGCTGGACAGGCGGATTCGTGCTGCTAACCACCTTGGTCGTGCCGTACCTGCGTAAGTTCAACAAATTCACGGTCACCGATTTTCTAGGCGACCGTTTCTATTCCAACTTCGCAAGAGCCGTCAGCGTTGTCTGCGCGATCTTCATCTGCATGACTTACATCATGGGACAGATGCGCGGCGTCGGCATGGTATTTTCGCAGCTCTTTGGAATCGAGATTTGGCTCGGCGTCCTACTTGGTGCAACCATCGTATTTTTCTACGCCGGCCTGGGTGGCATGAAGGGCATCACGTACACACAAGTCGCCCAGTACTGCGTAATGGTCTTCGCCTACACGATACCGGCTGTGTTCATCTCAATGCTCTTAACTGGCAACATCATCCCACAACTAGGACTCATCGGTGATTACGTCAAAGACGGTGAGTCAGTGCCCTTGCTGACGAAGTTAAACACATTGAACGAGTCGCTTGGATTCGCGAACTACACAGACGCGAGCCTTACCAAAATCGACATGTTCTGCATCACAGCCGCTCTGATGTGCGGCACCGCGGGGCTGCCTCACGTGATCGTCCGTTTCTTTACGGTGAAGTCCGTTCAAGCCGTGCGCAAGTCCGCTTGTTGGACACTCGCGTGTATTGCCGTGATCTACCTTACAGCGCCTGCGATCGGAGCCTTCGCAAGAACCAACCTGATCTCGGAAATCCACCAAACGCGTTACGAGGACGCGCCCAGCTGGTTCAAAAACTGGGAAGACAGAGGACTCATTGCGTGGGTCGATAAGAACGGTGATGGAAGGATGCAATACGGCAAAGGCGACGCTTTGGCCCCGGCAAAACCCAGCTACACAGGTACTCGCACTGATGGACAGCCGAGGGAAGTCTCAAACGCCGCTACCGACAACGCGAACGAAATTTACTACGACAAAGACATTTTGGTGATGGCAAACCCGGAGATGGCGGGCTTATCTCCTTGGGTGATCGCCCTCGTCATGGCAGGCTGCGTGGCGGCTGCCCTCTCGACGGCGGCCGGCTTGCTCCTAGTCCTCTCGACGTCGATCTCTCATGACCTGATGAAGATGATCCTCCGACCTGGAATGTCGGACAAGGAAGAAGTCCGCTGGGCACGCATCGCCTCCTTTGTGTTTCTGTCGATCGCTGCGTACTTCGGCATCAATCCGCCGTCGGAGTTCGTTGCCAAAACGGTTGCGTTTGCTTTCGGCCTAGCAGCGTCTTCATTCTTCCCGACCATTCTGATGGGGATCTTCTCCAAACGAATCAACAAGCAAGGGGCCATCGCCGGCATGATCTGCGGAATCTCGCTAACGTTGGCTTACATCATCTACTTCCAGTTTCTGACGGACTCGAAAAACTACCTCTTGGGGATTTCCCCGGAGGGAATCGGTTTCGTAGGCATGCTCGTGAATTTCACAGTTGCCAACTTGATATCTCGCATCACTCCGCCACCGCCAATGGAAATCGTGCGCATGGTGGATGAGATTCGAGTTCCAAGAAACGCGGGAGCGGCGACGCACGACTAGCGAGTTCTCAAACGCGGTTCCGTTCCAGCAAACGCTGTAATTAAAGCGTATCTAGAGGGTCAATATCGATGACGAATTGAACGTCTTTCGGTGGCTTAACATCGGCGACAGTTCGCACAATCAATTTGTTTAGTATCGCCGCGTTCTCCGCTTGCAGAAGCGCGTGAAAACGAAACTTGCCGCGAAGTTTATACAACGGTGGGGGCGCTGGGCCCAGAATTCGACACTCGGCGGATTGCAAAGTGCGGTTCGTCTGAAGCTTTCGCACAAATGACTCGGCGAAGCCCTCAGTTTCTGTCTGATCCGGCCCACGCATGATGATACGGGCCATCGAGCCATGAGGTGGATAGCCGAACTGTTTGCGTTGGTCGAGTTCAAGGTGTGCGAAGGCTCCGTAGTTGTGTTGGGCCGCGCAAGTAATCGCTGGATGCTCAGGCGAAAAGGTTTGCACAAGCACTTGACCGGCCTTGTCCCCACGCCCGGTGCGCCCGGCAACTTGTGTCACCAATTGAAACGTCTTCTCGGAGGCTCGAAAGTCGGGGAAGTGCAGGGCAGTGTCTGCATTAATTACCCCCACTAGTAACACATTCGGAAAATCGAGCCCCTTGGCGATCATCTGCGTGCCCAAGAGGATATCCACTTGACCGTCGCGAAACCCATTCAACACACGTTCGTGGCTCCCCGGCTTCCGCATCGTGTCGCTGTCCATTCGAGCTACCGTGGCCGTCGGAAAACGATTCTGAACTTCAATTTCCAAACGCTGTGTCCCAAGACCTCCATAACGAATGCCCTCGAATCGGCACTTGGGACAAGCCATCGGGGTCGGCATCGTGAAGTCGCAATAGTGACAACAGGCTTTACCTCCGTCTCGGTGGTGCGTTAGCGGCAAATCACAGTCCTCGCACGTGGCCACATAGCCGCATTGAGGGCACTGGATTGAAGTCGCAAATCCTCGACGGTTCAACAACAAGATAACTTGACCGTCCGCCTTCAGCGTCTCACGCACAGAGTCGTGAAGCGGCTGCGAAATCGCCCCGCGTCCAGGTTCAGTCCGCTGCGTCCGAAGGTCAATGGTACCGACCGTTGGTAGCGGGCGATTGAGAATCCGCCTGGGCATCGAAGCCAGCTTGTAAGCACCACTCTGAGCCCGACCCCATGGTTCCCAACTCGGCGTCGCTGACCCTAGCACGAGTGGAATCTTCTCAAGGTATGCTCGGTGCAAAGCTACATCCCGAGCATGGTAGCGAGGGAGTGTATCCTGTTTGAAAGAGGACTCATGTTCTTCGTCCAGGATGATCAGTCCTAGCTTTGGAGTTGGCGCGAAAATCGCACTCCGAGGACCAATGACCACAGGCGAAAGTCCGGCCGCGATTCGTCGCCACTGGTGATGTCGTTCCGATGGACTCATATGACTGTGCAAAACCGCGACCTCTCCAAACCTCTCGATGAAACGTTGCCGTGTCTGCGGAGTAAGGCTGATCTCGGGCACAAGTACGATGGCTTGGCGACCGTAATCCAAGACCTCTTGAATGGCCTGCATGTAGACTTCCGTCTTGCCGCTTCCGGTGACACCGTGAAGCAATACCGTCTCTTGCTGCTTCGAGTCGAGAACCTCCAGAATTTGATTGAGCGATTGGCGTTGGTCGGCGCTGAGCGCCATTGGTCTCTGTTTTTCGGTATTCCGATGTACGGTCGCTTCACCGAAGCTGCGTTCTTGCCTAGCTTCCAGGAAACCATTTCGACGCAGCGCGGTAATCGGAGCCGTCGAACACTGGGCCATCTTCTGCAATTGATCGATCGTCAGGCCTTCCCCCGCAGTGACCAATTGCCGCACGACAACTTGCTGCTTGGGTGACAGATCATTCAAGGCCGCTTCATCCGCGCACTTGTCGCTTGGATACAACATGACGCGTTGCCGGCTGCCCGCGAGTGATCGCACACCAGCCGGAATCGCAGCCTCAAACACCTGGCCCAGCGGAGCCACGTAGTAGCGGCTCATCCATTGCATCAGTTCGAGGACTCGAGCCGTGCACAGGGGTTCGGAATCCATGACGGCGGAAATCGGCTTCAACGCGTCGGGCGACCTCGGCACCATCTCGACCGCAATACAGTAGCCGACCATTTCGCGATTACCGCGCCCCAAAGGAACCTTGAGCCGCATACCGATCCGAACCTCCGCGGCAAATTCGTCCGGGATGCGATAGTCAAACGGACCGTGCGGCGCCTCGGAAAATACCACTCGCGCCGCGCGACATTCTCCCTGGGCGTCCAACTCCCAAGCAGGAACGTCGGTTTCAAAAAGTTGCGGCTGATGCGACATTAAGGAACTTCCCGGGCACTCCGCTGCATTGCAGAGTACTCGCAGACTGACTGACCAGAACTAGAGAACGCACCGACAAAGCAGTCGGGCACAGAAGAAGGCCTATTCTTATGTCTGATGACGCGAAAGGCGATAGCCTCAGCCGGATTAGCGAGCAGCCTGTCAACTATCGCAACAGGCCGGGAGCCCAGCACAACAGGCTTGGTGTCATTGGTGGCTCATTCGATCCGATTCACACTGGACACTTACTGCTCGCGGAGATTGCCAGGGAAAAACTTGGTTTGGATCGAGTCCTCTTTATTCCCGCCGCAATTTCGCCGCTAAAGCTAGATTCCGAGCCTCGAGCGACCGCTAAACAACGCGTCGAGATGCTTCGCTTAGCGATCAATGGCAACGAGTTTTTTGACGTCGACGAACGCGAGATCAAACGTGGCGGAGCTTCTTTCACCGTTGATACGCTGCGAGAAATCGACGAAGAGAATCCAGACACCGAACTCTTCTTCCTCATGGGTGCGGACTCATTGGCCTCATTCGAGCGTTGGAAGTCGCCAAAGGAAATCTGCGAGTTGGCATACGTCATCGTGTTGGCACGCGGGGGGCATGCCAAGCCCGATGCCGAGGAGCTGGGCAAGTTTCTACCGAAGCCCGAATCTGCGGCTCAACAAATCTTGGAAATGCCTGAAATCGAGATCAGTAGTTCTGACCTGCGAGGGCGCATGGGAGCCAACCAATCGGTTCGCTACCAAATCCCACCGGCAGTCGGAGCTTACATCGCCGCCGAGTCTCTGTATGCAAAGAAAGTCTGACGCGCGGCAAGCCTGAAGCCAGCAAACACAAAACGTCCATTACGCGTCGATATCCTTAGCCTGCTGAGCGGCGTTGCCTGTGTAGGATTCAGGCGAAAGTGCAGCCAACGCTTTTTTGACTGAGTCGGGTAGCTCTAACTTCTCAATAAACCCGACGAAAGTCTCGCGGTTGACAGCTTGTCCACGGGTGAGTTCTTTGAGTTTCTCATACGGCGAGTCGATCCCAAATCGCCTCATCACGGTTTGAATCGGCTCGGCCAGCACTTCCCAAGCCGCGTTCAAATCGGCAGCCAGCTGACTCTGGTTCAACTGAAGTTTACCAAGTCCCTTCAATGTCGACTCGTAGGCAATCAAGCTGTACGCAAAACCGACTCCCATATTCCGTAGCACGGTCGAATCCGTGAGATCCCGTTGCCAGCGGGAAACAGGTAACTTTGCAGACAAGTGTCCGAAGACTGCGTTCGCTAAGCCGAGGTTGCCTTCGCTATTCTCGAAGTCGATCGGATTGACCTTGTGCGGCATCGTAGATGAACCCACTTCGCCGGCCACCGTCTTTTGCTTAAAGTAGCCGATGGAAATGTAGGACCAGATGTCGCGATCGAGGTCTAAGAGAATCGTATTAAAACGAGCGATCGCATCGAACAACTCAGCCATGTAGTCATGCGGTTCGATCTGAGTGGTGTAGGGATTCCAAGTGAGTCCCAGAGATTCCACAAAGGACTTTGCGACGTCGGCCCAATCCACATCTGGATAAGCCGTCATGTGCGCGTTGTAATTACCAACCGCGCCATTGATTTTACCCAACAGCTCCGCCGCCTCGATGACTTTATACTGGCGTTCTAAACGAGCTGCGACGTTCGCAAACTCCTTCCCTACCGTCGTTGGCGAAGCGGTCTGTCCGTGCGTTCGCGACAGCATCGACACGTCCGCGTGCTCAATGGCCATCGCTTTCAAGTTCTGGATGATCTGCTGCATTTTCGGAAGCATCACCTCTTTGCCGGACTTGAGCATCAAAGCATGCGCCAAGTTGTTAATATCCTCACTCGTACAGGCAAAGTGCACAAACTCGGAGACCGCGTTGAGGGCGTCGCAGCCGACTATCTTCTCTTTGACGAAATACTCGACGGCTTTGACATCGTGATTCGTGGTGCCTTCAATCTCTTTGACGCGTTGTGAATCTTGCAACGAGAAATTCGTGACGATGCTGTCCAGTTTGCCACTAGAGGCCACGTCAAAGGCGGGAACTTCCGCAATCTGCTCGATGCTCGAAAGTTTCTGGAGCCAGCGGACTTCGATTTCAACGCGTCGGGCAATGAGGCCGTGCTCGCTGAACGCCTCGCTTAGTGGCGATGACTTACTGGCGTAACGGCCGTCGATTGGGGAAATGGCGAGCAGAGATTCGTTCATGATTGACTTCGAAAGAAAAGTGTCTTGGATTGCCCCACAAGTTCCAAGTATTGAATTGTGGAGTCTGGTTCAAACAAACGGGGGGCAAACGAGGCTTTGTGGGGGCAAGGCTGTTTTAAAGGAACTAGCTCAAGTACGGGTGGCACGGTGCCCGGCCCAGCGAAACGGGTTTATCCGCCAAACTGAATTGCTAGCACTTGGCACAGAACGATGCGGGTCACCACCATCGACGGTAGTTCGCGACATGCGTTGAGGGTCCTAACGACTCCACCTACCGCAATTATGCAACTTTCCAGGATTTCCAATCTTAAAACGCCCTCTCGAGCGACGAAAGGAAGGGAAGGATGCGGAAGTGGTCAGGTTGCCCAAGCCGCCACAGTAGTAAGAACCACCCTAGCAGGGCACTTGGCATCGATCTTGCTCAAGCTTGGATATCATTCTTGCTAATTTTTGGCACTTAGGAAGCAGCCGTCCATTGGGCAAAAGAAGTGGCCGAGGTCAAACAATTGCCCACAAATCGCCTTTCCGGCGAATTGCTCGCTAAGGTAAACTACACAACCCTGGTGGGTCGCATCGGAAACAAAGACTACAGGGAAGTCAACGACAACGGAGAGTTCTCATAATGCTTCGATCTTTCTGCTTTGCCCGTTTGGTCGGTCTCACAGTCGCCATAGTGCTGCTTGGAGGCAACAGCGTGCGTGCGCAAAGTGCTTACGAACTGATGCCACCTCGGGCTCAAGCGGCGGTATGGATTCGTGACACCGCTGAGCTCCTCAACGCCTGGGATCGAACCGAGCTAGCACAGCTCGCCAAAGACGATTCGATTGCGCCTTTCTTTGAAGAGAAGCGACAAGAGATCGAGAAGCGTTTTATGGACGCTGGCTGGCGACTGAATATTCAGCCGGAGGATGTGAGCGAGTTCTTAACAGGACAACTCGGACTTGCCTGGGCGTCCTCTCCCGAGACTCCGATCAAACCCTACACGCTGGTCCTGCTCGCCGACATCGACGAAGACCCAAAGGCCAACCAGGCCATGTTGAAGAAACTTGAGACGAAACTCCTTCAGCAGAAGGCGAAGAAATCTAAGCTGCAACATGCCGGTATAGATGTTGTCAAATACGAACTGCCGCGTCGTCCAGGAGCAGATCTAAACAAACGCGAAAGTTACCTTGCGATCGTGGCTGGAAAACTTCTGGTCTCAGACGATTTGAAGGAAATCAAACAGCTGATTGATCGTGTCAAAGGAACATCCACAGGGCCGTCGCTGGCCAACGACGCTGAGTTCCTGCAGAGCCGCGCTTTGGCCAAGATCTCAGGAAACGCTCACGCGGAGTACTTTGTTCGTCCAATCGGTTTTGCCAAAGTGATTCGATCGATTGGTGGTTCGAATTCGAAAAGTGACACCGACATGATCGCTGCCCTAGAGAAACAGGGCTTCGACGCGATCTCGAGCATCTGCGGTGAATTGACAGTCGGAAATGAAGACCTGGATGTCCGCCACCATGGTTACGTCCATGCCAAGATGCCTCTGACGAAGTCAGCTAGGCTTCTTGATTTCCCAAATCGAGCTACCGGATCGATCCCAAATTTCGTTAGCCAAAACGTGTCTTCGTTATTGGTAACGTACTGGGATGCTAACAAGGCATTCTGGGCTGCCGAAGGCATCGTTGACGAGATTGCCGGTACCGAAGGCGTCTTCAAGGAAGTGATCAAGGGGATCGCGAAGGACGTACACGGCCCGCAAATTGATATCGAACAAGTCCTTCCGAACTTCACCAACGATATCTTCTCCATTGCCGATAGCCGGCCGGGGCCAGCGGAAGTTGACTCACGCCGCAACATGATGGCTTTCAAACTTCGCGATCCCGCCGCGATGCGAAGCACCCTAGAACGTGCCATGCGAGGCGAGCCTGACGCCGAAGAAGAGGGCTTCCAAGGGCAGCAGATTTGGAAAGTAGTGCATCCCGAAGAAGAGCCACTCGACTTTTCCCAAGACGACTTTGGCGACTTCGGTGACCTGCCTACTGAACCTGACAATGAAGCCAATCAGCCTTGGCTCAGCAATTGGGCAATTACGGTATACGACGAGTACCTGTTGTTTGCTTCTCATGTCGAACTGATTCGCGAAGCCATCACTCTAGGAAAACAAGCAGAAACGGCACCAATCTTGGAAACCACTGATTACCAGCGGGTCGTATCTGCGATCAATCAGTACTTTGGCGAAGACCCTTCCGCCGGTTGGCGAATCGTCCGCTCGTCCATAGCGTACCGAGTTCAGTACGAGTTGTTTCGCAAGGGGGAACTGAAACGCTCCCAAAGCATGCTAGCCAGCATTCTCGATCGTTTGCTTAAGAGTAGCGACGAGGCAGAAGACCAAGAACAAAAGATCAACGGTAGCGGACTACCCGCTTTCGAAACGCTCCAACCCTTCCTGCAGCCAGGTGGATTCATCATCCGCACTACCGACAGCGGTTGGGAGTTTGATGGGATGGTTCTTGGAAAGCAGTTTCCAGTTCCCAATGAAGTTCCCATGATCAATTCAGACTTATCTTCTGCCTCCGAATTCGGAACCGCACGAATCAGCTCAGCGGCTGACGCAAAGCGTTAGCCCGTTTGTTGCTCACGATTCGCCAACCGGGACCGAAACCGTGGCGATGCTCACACTCCCGTTTCAAGCTTGCTCCAATTGCGAACGACAGTCTGCGGTTGGAAGTCGAGCGGAGGGTGACGTTTTCGTTTCCGGAATATTCGCATCTCTTTGACCACAGCTGGTAGTCACATTGATGACAAAGCTCAGTATGCGTTTGTCTCGCGACTGCAGCCAGACCTTGGCTTCGCGGCTGCCAGTATAGGAAATCCTCTTTAAACGCCCGTCTTAGGCCGGTTTTCTGGGCTCAAATCCACTCTTTCGTGGGCTACGCCAGGCCGAACGGCTGTTTGGCACGCGAAATGAACTCTCAAGGAAATGCCGCAACCGGAAGCGGCGTTACCCCATCCCCATACTGTGAGAGTTCTTATGAATCGCTTTGCTTTAACTACGTGTCTTGCGCTCGGTTTGACCTTTCTTTTTTCTGGGATGAACCAAGCATCCGCTCAACGTGGCTACGGGCCTCGCCCTGGCTGCGGCTACGGGAATGGCTACGGAAACTCCTATAGCTATCGCGGCTACTCGAGCTATCGTGCACCTTATAGTGCCTACGGCAGTGGCCTTTCTGTCTCGCGGACGCGAGCATACGGCTTGCAACCCAGCTACCTCTATCCCTCGGCTCTCGGGCCACGTGTGGGGGTTGGGGTAGGCTATGGAGCCTACCGTCCAGTCGCACCCGTTGCGCCCATTGGCTACGGACATCCAGGATTCAGCCCCGTCTATCGTTCGCCAGGAGTCCAACTCCGCATTGGTTTCTAAGCTCCAAACGGTCACGACGAACACCTCCCTTGCTGCTGATTGGGCAGCAGCGTTGCCGAGGTCTTTGTCCACTAGCCATTGGTCAAAAGGGAGCTCGTATCGGATTCTGCCTATTCCGGTGAGCCCCGTGCATACGAAATTGAACAGCCGTCACATCTCTTTGTGGCGGCTTTTTTCGTTCCATGCTTGCATCGAGAGGGGCATTCCGGACTGTAGACTGCACTGAGCAAGTGGCGGGAAGGGCCTCGATTATCACTTCCCCCATACCAATCGAAGATATGGGAATCCGCACAACTCGCAATATTGCGTCCAACAGCCCTGAATAGAATTCCTTCTTTGGCTTTCCCCGGCATTCGGTTCTGCGGATTTGACTTTCCACCTGACGCTCAAGAACATAGACATCAGCGCGGTGCTGTAGTGCGAAATGGTGGGGCCAGAGTGAAGACTGAAGAAGATCTCGTCCAAGCTTCGAAACTCGGAGACAAGAACGCTTACTGCGTACTTGTTGAGCGTTTCCAGCAGCGCTTGTACAACTCCATGATTCAGGTGGTCGGCTCCCACGACGAGGCCGAAGACGTTGTTCAGGATGCATTCATCCAAGCGTTCGTGAAATTGCACACATTCCAAGGCAACAGCAAGTTCTTTACTTGGCTCTATCGCATCGCGTTCAATAACGCTTTGAGCCGCCAACGAAAGAAACGTGTCGATCTTTCCATTGAGCAGAGCCGTGAACTTTCGGGCACCGACCCGCTGGATCGCAACGAGGCGCCAGATGAACCCATGATGAGGGAAGAGCGAGTCTCGCTCGTTCATCAAGCACTCAACATGCTCTCCGAAGAACACCGCTCGATCTTAGTGCTTCGCGAAATGGAGGAGATGTCCTATGAGGACATTGCGGAAATCCTTTCTATCAACATCGGTACGGTGCGAAGCCGACTCTCACGCGCTCGAAATCAATTGCGAGTTCATTTGGAAGAGATCTCTGCCACACATAAGTAAGCGAGGAATCTCGCTGCCAAATTGGGGCTAGTCAGAACTCGGCCTGCTTGGCCTCACTCAGTTCATCTCTGCCGATTTGTTCCCAACGGTCTTGGGCCCAATGAAAAGTGGCCGCATTTCCGTCTGAATCGACTTCCCAGCGAATAGCTCCATCGCGAAAAGTCACAGCCAAGGCACCTGAGTTCGGTGCGTATTGCCGAAGAACTTCCGAACGCGTGGCTCGATGATTGCCACTGATCACAACGAAGTCTGGTCGGCACCACTCTAGAATCGATGTTGGATCTCGAGTCAAACTACCGTGGTGTGGAGCCATTAGGACATGGCACGGACGGTCCGGTAGCTTCAACAAACTAAGCAAGCCAGTGCCGTCGAGATCGCCCGGTAGCAGCACACGTTTTCCTCCGTACTCCAACTGAAGGCACAGACTGCTCGCGTTATCTGACGAATAGCCCACGCCACGACTTGGATGAAGCACTTGCCAGCTCACTCCCCCTTCGTCACCCTCGCTGGATGAATCCCACGTTGCTAATTCGATACCGTTAGAGTCGACGTACTCTAATACCTCTCTTGCCGGAGCGTCTGTGGTCTCGGCGAATTGCGGTGTCGTCACTACGCGTTGGAACTCGAATCTTTTGAGCAGCCCCAAGGCTGCGTTGTAATGATCAGAATCAGCATGAGAAAGGAGCAGCTGATCGACCCGTTTTCGCCCCAACCACCACAGCGCGGATGCAATTTGCTCGTGACTTCGCTCCGTCGCTCCCAGGTGCCCGGCGTCATAGAGCCAGAGCCGGTCATTCGGGAACTCGACCACGACGCTGGTCCCATGCCCAACATCAAGAAAGGTGATGGCAAGAACGCTTCGGTCCTCTGCACCCGGCAAGGCCGACTTATTCCGAGCGACCGAATCCGTTGAGAATAGCAGAACCAAAATAGCGATAAGCGTAGTCAGTATGCCTCCCAGATAGCCTCGGTGCCGCTCTTGAAAGAGAAGCAGCCACCCCAGCGACAGCCCGTAGAACACAACGACACACCAAAGCGGTGGAGCCGGCAACCAATAGTGCCCCCAAGGCACCGACTCACCAAAATCGATCAAGAACACAATCAACGATAGGCTCGAACTACAGAGGGCTCCGAACAACGCAGCCAATGGACTGAAGGCCCCTACTACGGCCGTTAGAAGCCCACTAAGCAAACTGACGCCTAGCGGAACTGCGATGAGCACATTCAGCAAGATCGCGATCGGAGCAACGACATGAAAGTGCCACCAAACCAGTGGGCAAGTCATCAGCCAGACCCAAAAACTCAGGCGAACCATGCTTTCAACATATTGCCAAAACAACTGAGCCACGCGTGCAAGATAACCCCACGATTCTCGGCTCAAACTCGCAAACGGGTTCTTAGCATCCGTACTGGTTGGATCCACCACGAAGATTCCGATCGACGCCACAGCCAAAAAGGACAAGTGGACGCCGACATTGTGAATGTTGTAAGCGTTCAACAAATAGAGTCCGATTCCAGCCAGTGCGAGCAAGTTCAGCAGTTTCGCACGATAACCAAAATACAAAGTGGCTTCGGCCATAATGACCAAGATCGTGGCCCGTAGCACGGGTGGCTTCCCATCCGCGAGGCCGGCATACAACAAACACACGATAGCTACGCAAATCAAACGCGTTCGACCGCTAAACCCAAGGCCCAAGCAAAGCAGCAAGACTCCGCCGGCGACGATCTCGACGTGCATACCACTGATCGCCAGCATGTGCAGCGTGCCCGTCGCCATTAACGACTGCTGTCGCTCCCAGTCAACTTGCTGCCGCTGCCCAAACACCAGAGCTGCTGCCAACGAGGCGTGCGGTTGCTGAACGTGGCGATGTAACACGCGGTCACAAAATCCAACCGCCATGGCGCGCACCCGTCGAAGTGGCTTGGCCCAACTGGTCGAGAGCTTCTGTACCTGGCTGCGGCTGTCCACCCCGAGGAAGATGAAACGCCCCTCACGCTGGCTGTACTCCGCAAAGTCGAATGCACCAGGATTAGTCGGCGGATAAATTTCACGAAACTTGCCGAAACACTCAACATAATCACCGGGCAACAGGTCGCTGATGCGTCCCTCAGTCGTGAGGGTGGTCAGTGAATTTATCGGTTGCCAAACCGTTTGATTTTTCACTTCTGCGCAACGTATCTTCCAAGTCGTTACCCAAGCCTCACTCTGCGGATCCGCTTCCCGATGATTCGGATTCGGCTTCCAAACGGCGGCGGACTGAATCTCACACCGAACCGCAATCGGCTTTGGCTCGCGCTGTGCGGTTCGAGAGAGCAAGTCTTCGGTTGTAACTGGAACGCTGGCATTCCAAATGCCGCCGACGAGAAACAACCCGGCACAGCACCCCGAGATGCTCATGCCGTTAGCAGCACTTTTGAGCCCCTTTGTTCGCATCCACCAGGCGACTACGAACAGGATGCAGGCAACCAAAGAAAGGCAAACACCAGCCAGGGACGCAAGCTCAGAGGGCAGGGCAGTCCCCGTCTGACCGCCTACGATAAAAACCGTCACGGCGACCAGAAAAGAATAGCGACGGAGAAGCTGAGTCCAACTGGGCCGGGAACCGCTGACACTCACTTGACTTGCTTCATCCATGCTTCATCCATGCTTCATCCACAGCAGAAGGCTTGACCTACCGTTTCAAGCGTTCAAACTCCGTGAGACGTCCGTCCGGTAAGCAACGAGTGCAGGCACTAATCCGGCCAGTATAGCGAGCAAAATCAACCCAGGGACAAGCCACAGTTCAACTACGGAGATCGTCGTCCAACTAACCCCCACGCCCGTCTGAGCCTGGATCAGTGGACTTGCCGAAACAGCCGCCAAATGCCCGCCAAACCAGCCCAAGAGCCCTCCGCCAAAGGCGATCAGAATCGACTCGACCAAAATCACGGAAAACACCAAGTCGCGTCGCGCCCCCAGTGCTCGCATGACGGCTATATCTCGCTTTCTTTCGTTCATCGAGTTGTAGATACTCACTAGAATGCTCACCGCACTGACCGCACAGATGACCGAAGTAAGGACAAGCAGCACGTATTGGATCGGCTTGACGATAAAACCGAACAGGTTGCCGATCTGCTCGACGGGAGATGTCGCCTGAGCATTTGGCAGCTTCTTAATTTCCTGTTGCATCCGCATAGCAAAAAGGCCTTTCCCAGGTTTCACTAAAACCGCAGTGATGTCTCGCTTCTCAAGCGGCAGTCTGTCGGGCTGTCCTGCAAACTCTTCCGCTCGGTTCACATCCTGCTTGAGTTCATCCGGATTCAGCACATCCTCATACGCCCGAGCATGCCCATCCATCAAGTAGAAACCTTCGATGTTGATGAAGGTAGCCCGATCATTTGGCGTGCCAGTGGGTTTTAGGATACCGACGATAGTAAAGGGCTTGCCATGACCTTTGCCATCCGGATCGCCATGAGTCGTCGTGAAGGTTTCGCCGACTTTCTTACCCATGGTTCTAGCAACCTGAGCGCCCAAGACGGCTTCAAAGTAGCCGTGCTCCTCAGAACAATCTTCGAAGTTCCGACCGTCCGAAAATTCGTAGTTGAATTCACCCATCGAACCGTAAGTCAGTTCTTCGAAAAAATCTCGCGTCGTTCCCACAACCCGATACTGGCCAAAGTAGTCCCCGAGGCAAACCGGAATTGCAAAACCACCTCCCATGTAAAGACTGTACTTACCGGGTCGATCAGGATCCTGAATCCTGCCACCTATTTTCGCGATCTCCTCCTGCCGCCGTTTGCCAGGCAAGAACTCTAAGTACTGATCGTAAGGCAACACCTCGATCGGCTTACTCAAATAGAACACTGTGTTCAGCGTCAACTGGAGAGCGCCGCCTTTGGCTCCCACAATTAAGTTGTAGCCAACATTGCTATTACGCGAAAAAGACTCGGTAATAACCCAGCCGATGCTGAGCACCACCACGACCAAGGCCACGCCGAGAGCCATACTGAGCATGGTCAAGGCGGACGCCAGGCCACGTTGCTGAATGTTTCTCCAGGCAATGTGAAACAGATTCACTTCAATCCTCGCGGCAATTCAAAAAGATTTTGAGAAACAAGTACGCTTATCACAGTAACGCTAACGGGCGGTCGCCTGGTCGAGGAATACTTCCTGCATACGGCGACTGGGAGGACGATTGGGGAGGCGATTGGAAAGATGATTGGAAAGATGATTGGAAAGGGCCGTTTGAAGCGGCTAATTGTCCGCGCCCGATATGGCCACGACGCGATTGATACTTTCAAGCTGCTCCACACGATCAAACTGCTCAGCAATCTGCATAGAGTGAGTCACCATGAGGATACTCACGCCTTCGTCCCGACAGCAGTTTCGGATGAGATCGATAATCATCTGCTGGTTACCTGGATCGATGTTCGCCGTTGGCTCGTCGGCGAGCAGTAGTTTGGGGCTGTTCGCAAGCGCTCTGGCTACCGCGACGCGTTGCTGCTGACCAACCGAAAGGGCCGCCGGTTTGTAGTTCATTCTCTCTTCAAGGCCCACGCGAACCAGCAGGTCCTTGGCACGAGCAATGTCATGCTTACCGCTAGCGAAAGTCATCCCGAGACGCACGTTTTCTAACGCCGTAAATCCAGCTAGTAGATTGAACGTTTGGAACACGTATCCGATCTTCGCCGCTCGCACTCGATCGCGACCGGCTTCGCTCAGCTTGGTCAACTCGATATTGTCCAGCCGAATATCTCCCGAATCCACGGCCATGATGCCAGCGATGCAATTCAGTAGCGTTGTCTTTCCGCCACCGCTTTCGCCCAACAAGACGACCTGTTCACTTGCGTCAATCTTGAACTGAGGCACATCGAGCACCTGCAACTGAGTTCGGTCAGGGAGTGAAAATGATTTTTTAACGTCGGTTATCTCGAGCATCGCTTACTTTCTTCGCAGTGCACGTTCCATGTCACGGCGCGCGTCTGCTTTTTTCATCTTGTCTCGCCTGTCGTGAAGCTTCAGGCCGCGGCAGAGCCCCATTTCACACTTTGCAACACCACGCTCGTTAAAATACATTTTAAGCGGGACGAGGGTGAGTCCCTTTTCTTTGGCTTTCCCAATCCACTTTTGCATTTCACGTTTATGCACGAGAAGTTGCCGTGGACGTTTCGGCTCGTGATTCCAAACCGTCGCCTGCGGATACTCGGCAATATTGCAGCCGATCAACCATAGTGTCTCCCCACGCACCCGACCGTAGGCCTCACCCAATTGGCATTTACCATCCCGCAGACTCTTCACTTCACTACCTTGCAAGATCAAGCCGCACTCGAGGCTATCGATGACTTCGTAGCTTTGTCGGACCTTGCGATTATCACTGATCAGCTTCCGGGCCGGCCCAGAGTCCTTGGCACCTTTCTTCGCTGCACTTTTGCCGCTCGCTCCCTTAGCCCCAGACTTCGAAGCGCTCTTGGCCTTCGGCTTAGTCGGCTTGGGTTTCGTCGGCTTGGTTTGCTTCTTACTCACGGGGGCTTCGCTAGGCTGGAGCTCAATTTTGCCTGCAATCCTAAATGAGTTTCCGACAGGAGTGCCCAAGTCGACAACGGATCGCATTCACGCTGAAGCGACCGATTCAGTGGCCGGACACTCCAGATTTGGTACGCAGTTTAACTGTTCCCCGTTCGAACGCTGCGCCCAACCGAACTTTCTGCTTTCGTTTGCGAGGGCAGTTGTTGCTATTCAGTAGAGCAGTCGAAGCCTGAGTCAAAACCTAGGGGCCAACGATTGCCAGCCTCATCGGACCGTTGGGCATCTAGCTCTCCGCAAAAGCTTCCATTGCGACTACAATACGCCGAGTTCTTTGAAAAAGCGATTCGGTTGCTCGGCCCGTCCATTTGGGCCTGCGAAAATGTTGACGGATGATTTGATGGCAAGCTCAGATTTCGGTTCTCTTCCTGTACTTGGTGCTACTCCCGAGCCAACTCCCGGCGGGTGTTCTACTGCGACTGGTTTCGTGCCTTCGAAGCGGTTGCCAAGCTGGCTTCGTCGGGATTTGCCGAAGGGGAATTTCAATAATTTCACCGCCGGACTCATGGAAGAACTCAATCTTGAGACGGTATGCGACAATGCTAAGTGTCCGAACAGGATGGAGTGCTACTCGAATAAGACCGCGACTTTCATGATTCTCGGCAATGTGTGTACTCGCCCCTGCGGATTCTGCGCCGTCTCGCGGGGCAAACCAGAGGCCTTGGAAGCGGACGAGCCAGCCCGCGTCGCAGAGGCTGCAGCCAGGCTTGGACTTGAGCACGTCGTTATCACCTCTGTCACTCGCGATGACTTGCCAGACGGTGGAGCCGAGCACTTTTATGAAACCGTCATCGCAGTACGCGAACGGACTGGAGCAGCCGTCGAGGTTCTGACGCCGGACTTCGTTCAACAGAAACCAGCACTAGACCGAGTCGTCGAGTCCGCCCCGGAAGTCTTCAACCATAACATGGAAACCGTGCCGCGACTCTATCGCAGAGTCCGCGGGCCAAAGAGTGACTATGCCTGGACTTTGGCACTCCTGCGTCGTGTGAAAGAACTCAATCCGTCGATCAAGACCAAGAGCGGACTGATGCTTGGACTGGGCGAGACTCGCGAAGAGTTGCTTCAGTGCCTTGCCGATCTAAGGGAGTACGATTGCGACTTTTTGACACTCGGCCAGTATCTCCAACCCGGCGTAAAGTATTTGCCAGTCGTTCGTTACGTCCCGCCAATGGAGTTCACTGAGTTGGGCGAAATCGCGAAGAAGATGGGGTTTGAGAAGGTGGCCAGCGGGCCGTTTGTTCGGTCGAGCTACCATGCCCGAGATATGGCAGAGGGCGAGTAGCTTCCCCGCCGCAAGAAGCAAAGTTGCCATTTCTATTGCGATCGCAGCGCAATCGTCTCGCCCCACCTCGCATTTTCTTTTTGGACAGGTTCACTGGGAAGTCTTCTGGTTTTTGCCGATGGGGTACAAGCCAATCGGCTCTCTCAGGCGTAGAATTGGAGTCCGTTCCGGTGATGACAAGCGTCGCCATTTCCTCTCCATCCGCCGATCCAAACGGAGCACAGTCTATGTACACAGCGAGCCTAATTAGGCGGTCGACCCGAGTCTGTATTGTGCACTCGATCTTCCTAGTACTTTCCGCTGGAGTCACCCTGAACTCGTCTGCTCAAGAGAAGGCGACGTCCGATGAGGCGACGGAGAGCAAGAATTCTGCTTTGAGCATGTTTGAGCCTCGTGAATATTCGGACAGCGAAGGTGCAGTGCTCAAATACCGCTTGCTAAAACCTGCCGATTTCGACCCGAATGAACGATATCCACTCGTGATCTTTCTCCATGGCGCGGGAGAACGTGGGGACGACAACGGCGTTCAATTGAAACACGGTATGCCTGAGTTTTGTAAACCGGCCACGCGAGAGAAATTCCCTTGCTATGTCTTAGCGCCCCAGTGTCCCAAGGGGCAGCGATGGGCCGACGTAGATTGGAGCCAAGACCATGTTGCTCTGCCTGAGAAGGTCAGCCCCTCCATGCGGCTAGTCCTCGACCTCGTTGACCGAATGCTAGAAGACGCCGCAATCGACAAAAATAGAATTTACCTTACCGGCCTATCGATGGGCGGATACGGAACATGGGACGCCCTCTACCGACGCCCCGACTTCTTTGCTGCAGCATTGCCAATTTGCGGCGGCGGCGATCCAGCATCTGCCGAACGCATCAAAGACAATCCAATTTGGTGCTTTCATGGCGGAAGTGACAAAATCGTCGATGTGGAATTTTCACGAGTCATGCTGGAAGCCCTCAAGAAAGTCGGCGGATCCCCGAAGTACACCGAGTACGAAGGCGTGGGGCACGATAGCTGGACGGCGACGTATGCGAACCCCGAGATCTACGAGTGGCTGTTTTCGAAGAACCTCGCTCAGCGGAAGAAGCCACAAGCTCAACCTTAGTCACGAGTTCTGAGTTCGAGGTCCTGTGTGTGTGAACCTGCGGTTCGCAGATTGCTGCCATCGCCAGCCAATGCCAGATCAATGCGAAGAATGATCCTATGGTAAAGTCGACTCAGCCGTTCGTCTCCGACTTGAAGCCCAAGCATCAAGCGGTCTTGTTTCCATCGCTCGCCTTCTTCGACACGAAACGCAATTGCTGCCGCGCTCTCGTCCACGGCCGCGTGTTCATCGAAGGCAAAGTTCCGCTGCGAACGAAGCTCCTGCTTAAGGGACTCAAGCGAGCCATGCAGGTCACCCCTGAGCAAGTCTCTAGTGAACCGTTCCGCGGCCGGATCGGGGGGTTTTTAGCCGCGCCCGGCAAACGCCGAAAGATTGTCCTGCAAGTCGGCGACAAGAATTATCGTCTGCTAAGACGAACACGTCGCAATGGAGCGTTCTTTGGGACGCTTCGCGTGCCAGAAGCAATGTCACGCGAGTGGATTGAGTCCAACAACGCTTGCACGGTCAACATGTTCTTGAAACGCACCGAAGATGCGGAGGGCAAGATCGCGGAGACGGAAGGCAAGATATACTTTGTCCCGCCCCGCGGATTGAGCGTTGTTAGCGATATCGACGACACGATTAAGATTACCGAAGCGACCAGTAAGAGCAAAATGCTTCAGAACACCTTCTTGCGTCCGTTCGAAGGCATCGAGGGCATGGCGGAGCTCTACCGCGACTGGGAAACGCAAGGCGTCGCTTTCCACTACGTATCGAGCAGCCCTTGGCAACTCTATCGACCGCTTTCCGAATTTTGCTCGAAAACGAACTTCCCCGAAGGCAGTATGCATCTCCGCTATTTCAATGTGCGAGATCAAGTTTTCAAGCGTTTCCGTTTGTTACGGCAGAATTCGAAAGTCGGCATCATCGCTGGCATCATGAAACGTCTGCCTGAGAGAAAATTCATTTTGGTCGGAGATAGCGGAGAGAAAGATCCAGAGATCTACCGCTTTCTCGCGAGGCGCTTCCCAAACAGCGTGGCAGCCATTTTGATCCGCGAAGTCGCCGAACGGCCCTTCAGCGTAAAGCGTCTAAAACGGCTGCGTTCCCTCCAAGGACAAGCAGTTCCCCACGTCCAAGTCTTCCATAAACCGGACGAAGTAAGGGATATTCTTGCCCACGCCCATGCAACCGCAGGGCTGTAGGTCGAGAGCGCACAATTCGATCAACAGAGTCTGCCCGCAATCAACGCGAGCGCAATCAACTTGCTCAGCCACACAGGATCAGTAGTTTTGGCCTGAGGTAGACGAGAGTCGCGAAGCTCTTGAATTTGGACGCTGAACCTGCGACGTCGAACTTGCTTCCAACGCGCCTGCCACTTTCGGTGGAGGTCCCGACTCCAGTGGCAACCAACGAACGAGATTCGCGACCCACTTACTATAGACTCCGCCATTTGCCGGTGCCCCGGCAATGGAACGTTCCATGAAGTCCAACATGCTAACTAGATGCGAGAAAGGCGTCGTATGAGGTACGCTGTTGCGATAGTCACGAAGTGCCAGGGGACCGCTTCGCCCCTCAACCAACGCATGGCGGAGACTCAACCCGGCTAGTTTCGTATCTAACCTCGCATCCAGCTTCATACTTTGGAAACCAATACTCTCGCTAGAGGCAGAATGCAGTTCGGTTGCGAGGCCAATATTGAGATAACTAGCCGCGACTTGCAACGCTCGCTGACTGACAACGCCATCACGAGCTTGAAACAAAAAATCTACGTTTTGCAGTCTTCCGTGCGACCAGACCAATTGCCTGATTTGCATTTCGCCTCGACCAGTGAAGTCGATGGGGGACTGCCAGCACAGAGTTCCAAGGTCAATTTCGTGAAGCCACAATTCGTTGCCCAACGCGCTCCCAGTGGTCACTTGCTGGGCTGTCCAAGTCGCTTCCGATTCACGATCGGGTTTTTGCAATATGTTACTCGTCTCGCCAACAGTTAGTTCCCAATCGCCGCTCCCACTCACACCGAATGCGAAAGCACCGCGAATTTTTGCCGATTCGCCAAACACAGCAAGCTCAGGTACGAATTTGCTAAAAACGGAAATTGGCATCGATCCCGCAAGCACCCGAAGAGCACCGCGTGTCTCCTGCTTCGGAGCCGAATGTTGCCGCTGAATCGCCAACCGAATCTTTGGCGATGGCATCTTCATTCTCGACTCCGCCCCTAGTTTCCCGAGCTTAGGACGCAATGGATCAGCCAACTGAAATAGGAGATTCAGTTGCGTGGACTCTGCATTGGAAACGACTCCCATGGCGACGCTGTCGAGCGCATATCGGTCGATGCGCACTCGATCGCAAATCACTTCGATCCTTGGGCGAGTCTTGGTGGGTCGGCAGAGAAACGCGTTGTGCAGAAGATTCCAGTCGAGCCTTAGTCGTTGACCACTGGTCCCTGACTTAGTTAAGAGCTCCGCCTGGTAGAGCCGCAGAGTTCGCTGCCCCTCGCTGAAGGTTTGATCCACGAGATCCGCTCGTGCTAAATCAACACCGCTCTCTGGATGCTGTAGACGAACGTCGAAAAGCCGGCATTTCCAGGGACTGAGAAGGTCTACCCGAGCGATCGCGACTGGACAGCCAAGTTCTTGACTCAGAGTCGCTTGCCAATACCGCCTCAACGCGCTTTCGTAAAATGGCGTCCACTGGAACACGCACAACGCTAGGCAGGCAAGCAAGGGTAGAAAACCAACACCAACAAAGGTCAAGCGACACGCAAAGCGAGACGTCGACTCATGCAGAGTTCGTTGATTTGCCTGGCCCATCCTTGGGTCCCATTGCTGTCGTTAGAGCAGTTCCGCATCTCCCGTAAGCCAGCCATAGTGATTGCAACCATGGATAAACGCGATCGTTGCAATCGCACACGTTACGGTAATTCGAAAAATGCTCTGTGGAGTCCATTCACCAGCATCTCTTGTACCGATCTAATCCAGTCGAGCACCAGAGCAGGTCCCAGTCGCCCGTCCTGGCAAAAATGGAAAGCCCATTTCGAACCACGCCTGGCCCTGCTCTAAACAGAAACTCCAACCTCGGCATTGCTAGCACTTCCGTCTTAAGCCAGAGATGCAAGCTCTAAATCAGAGTGAGCTCGGCAGCAGAGTGCAGAATCAGCCTACCAGAGACTTAGCTACTTGGCTTTTCAACCCAGGCTACCGGCTCTGGCTTCAGTTCTGGATCGACGGGTCCGCCCGCATCTAGGCGACCGCTGCCTGCAAGCCGACTGATGACCTTCACCGACATATCCGAGTCACAAGGAACTTGGCACGACAAACGGAGGCCGGGTTGATCGATCAGTTCACGTGCGGACAAACAATCCAATTCCGCCTGAGTCATCTTGGATGGCTCGCCATCCGTGACTTCGACGCGGCAAGTGGTACATTTCGCCAGTCCGCCACAGGCGTGGAGTTGATCGACTTTGGCATCTTCCTCCAGTGCCAGCACGAGGCGTTTGCCCGCTTCGACTTCAAACTCACCGTGACCTTCGACTGATAACTTTGGCATGTGTTCACCTCTCGCACTTTGAACGAAACTAAGTGCGAGACATGATAGCCACTGTTGAACCAGACGGACCAGGGGGAGAGTAGCGCCTCCTCTCATTTAGAGCCCCTCTTTTCGCCTCTCTACTCGCCTGAGGAGATAACGCTCCAGAAGATTGCCGCACGCCCGCAGAACACAAACTTCAGAAAGAAAACTAGAACAGGCTAGCAGGGTCGGCGTTGAAGAGCTTGCGAATCGCAAGCGCGCCACTTACCGCACACATCACAAGTGTCAGCACCCATACGGATACGATACGTGTGACGTCCATTTCCATGATCAACCCACTCGACTCAGAGAGAACGAAGTAGAGGGTTTGAGCGACGGCAATACCGGGGACAAATCCAAGGCAAGCCAAGTAGAAGGATTGACTGAGAACGAGACTCCAGAAGTACATAGGACCGTAGCCCATTGCTTTCAAGGTCGCGAACTCGGGCATGTGCTCCGTTATATCAGTGAACTGAATCTGATAACAAATGATTGCTCCGACAAGCAATCCCATGATGGTCCCGATCAAGAAGATCTTCCCAACGGGCGTCTGCAGCTCCCAAAAGCGTTTCTCCTTCGCAATCAGGCCGAGCGTTGGCTGCACCATGATTTCATTGGGCGACAACGCTTCGATCTGTTTGGCAACTTGCTGCGGACTCAGGCCTGCTGCCGGATCCAATTCCAGAAAACCTATATCGACGACATCGGTGGGACGCCCTCTCAAATTACGGTACGGAAAGTACTCTGAGTGCATGCGTTCACTCATCAGCAACGTCCCGTCATTGCCGAAGTCGGTCCCCAAGTCAAAACGCTCTTCGACGAGCACGCGTTTTCCGTTGAGCTCAATCCACTGTTCGCCTAGCTCGGTTAACTCACTCGCGAAACCATAGAAACGCTTACTGCGAGTATCGAGTAGCACGCCATCTTTGGAATCCGCGGCGTTCAGCCGACTGTAGAGACCAGCGTCGGCCAGAAACTCAGGCTTTCCCATCTCCAGCGCGAGTACTCGTATCGGTTTGCCTGTCCAGTTCTCCACCGTGACTCTCGCCGTCCCACGCTCCATCGAGAGTACACATCCCTGACGAATCGCTGGGTGTGCAATCGCTTGCTCCAAGAGTGAGCGGGGGAAACGTTGTTCGGTCGACACGTTGTAGCGAGCTCGACTCATGATGGCCAAATTGGCGACGCTCGGATCGAGCAGGGTCATAACACGCACGTTGTTGTCGATCAACGCACGCTGAAAACCGATCTGCATGAACATCAACACAACGGCGAAGCCAACACCAGTGGCGGCCAAAGCGCACTTGGCCCAACTGCTGGTGAGGTTCTTCCATGCAAGCGGCGTTCTCATGACTTTCCGTCCCCTAAAACAAGCTCGCAGGTTCAGCTTTCCACAACTTGCGAAGTGCAAGCATGCCACTGACGCAACACATCACTAACCCAAGGACGCCGACTTGAGTGATCTTAAAAGCGTCCATGATCAAGGGGATTCCCGAAAAGGAACTGGTTGCCCGGTAAAGTCCTTCCGCTCCGATCCACGCCGTAACAAAGCCGCAGGCGCAAAGCACGACAGCCTGAGTCATCACGATCCCGACGAGATAGCCCCTGGAATACCCCATTGCCATCAATGTCGCATACTCGGGCAAACGATTGGCGACGTCCGTCGACAGAACCATGTACACGATGGCGGCCCCGACCAGGAGCGAAATAACGACTCCCATTTGGAAAATCAAGCCAATCGGTTGATCCCATAGCCAGTAATTCCTCTCAGCCTCTAATGCCTCCTCGCGAGTCATCACGGAAATTGCGGGTGCTTCCTCAAATCCGACCGCGGCTCGCTCACGCAACGCGGCAACCACATTCTGAGGGTCGATTCCGTCGTCCACACGAATGAGGCCCAGCACTGCTTTGTCTCTCATATCCCAAGGAAACACACGCTGGAATGCGTTCGGTCCCATGATGGCAGCAGCGTTCGCCGCCAGCCCCGTCCCGAGTTCGAAGAGTCCTGCGATCTGGTACTCCTGACCGCTTACTTCCGGCGCACGCATTGGATACGCGGGGTCGGCTGAAAGGGTCGCATCGTAGTCGGTAAATTGTTTACCGTCCCAGGGGCCATAATCGGACTTCGTGGAATCATCTAATAGCAAAGTGTTCGCCCGGAGCAACGCGCTGCGGTACTCGCCGACCTCCGGCAGAGCCTCAGGAAAGAAGACGTCTTCTTGAACGTCAAACGACAAAACGGCAATCGGAAGATACTGGCTTTCGAAATCCAAGCTCTTGCCCGCCTCGATAATGTCACCAGTTGGCATCTTCCGCCAGTTCTGAATCATCACCCACATGGGCAGAGCCGCCTCCACTCCTTCGGTGTTTCTAGCAACGTCAAGCCACTGACGATCAAACGCATTGGCTTCGTAGAGGTGCAGATAGCCGGCAGGACGAACCAGAATGTCGAAGTCGACTTTTTCAAGAACGTTCGTGGCAGTGTAGGAAACCGCGCCTTTGAAGCCCAGTTGCATGAACACTAGGAGTAACGCGAACGCGACACCGCCTATCGATACAAGCGTCTTAGCACCTTGGTGCCAGAGGTTGTAGATAGCGAGGGGCGTCTTCATGCGTAGTGAACTTCACAACAAGTTAGAGGGACCAGGCAATTCAAACCAAGAGATTCGACTCACGTGCTTCCGATGGTGGCAGACTTGCATCACTTCGGCAAAGGCGATTGGGCCTCACCATCAATGGTCGCAACCTCACTGGCGGAATCTCCCTCAACAGCAGACTCAGCGTTGCCGGCCTCCGCCTCGGTGTTAATTTCAACTTGCACTTGCAATTGCAACCAGTCGCGAGCTCTCTCTTGTTCGTCGAGGACAACGATAGCGGTAACCGAACGGTAGTCGGTTCGGGCCAGCGGATCCAAGGAACGCAAGCGTGGCCGCCCAACCATGCGATACACCGAATCAACGCGTCCGCCAATCTCGCCTTTGAAAGCTCTGCTCCGAATCTTGACTGAATTCCCCACAGCGACGCGGCTCGCATCACGCTCGTTGATTTCTACTTGGCAGACAACTTCCGAGAGATCGGCAAGCTCAACAACAGGTAACTGCGGTGGAACCGACCCACCCTCGGTGACGTGCAGAGCGACAACTGTGGCATCTTTTGGAGCCCGAATCTCCTGGGCCTTTATCTGATCCTCCAACGCGTTCATTTTCGTTTGCAGCACAGCCACTGCATTCGCACCGTTCTCTGCAATCGCTGTCGCCGTATCGACCGCCTCGCGAGCCAGTCTTAGCTCAAGCTCGGCCGCTGAAATCTGATCCTTAAGGTCCAGCTCAGCTTGATAGAGCGCATCCTCTTGTTGGTCATATTTTAACTGTGCTTCGTCCACTGCGATCCGTTGGCGATCGATTTCGAGCTCTCCAACAAACTCGCCAGTCACTGGACTGCGCGCGATATGTTCTAGTTTCTGCATTACGCCCCGAGCACCATCCACCTGCGACTTGGCAAGCTCGAGCAACTTCCGCTTACCCGGCAACCTTGCGAGTCGGCTGCGCAAACTATTCAGTTTCCCTTCGACCAACTCCACGTTCCCGCGGGCTTGAGAGAGCTGCTGAACTTCCTTGGCTTGAGTCGCTTCAATTTCCTTTGCTAGAGCTTGCCGCTGACTATTTAACGCGTGAGCTGAACTCAGTCGTACAAGTTCGGTCCCGGCCTTCACCGGTGCACCAAAGATGACAACTTCTTCTGCGATGGACTCGACCGTATCTCCCGGTTGCGCGAGTAACTGGATGAACCCATCCTTGGGAAGCATTTCCCCCTGGGCAAATACAGTGTTCCCGACCACTGGCGCATCGCCAGTACCGCGAGCTGGCGGTGGCTTGGGTTGACAACCGACGGAACTAACCACGACCCCCAAGCAGAAAACCAAGAGCAGCTTTTTTGAGGCTTGGAAATACATAGCAAAACTCTGTGAATAGATCGGTGGAAGTTCGTCGAGTAATGTGCAGACGGAGTAAGTTAGTTGAATAGGTATCGGTCTCTCAGGGACGTCCGAAATCAGGTTTTGCCCCTTGGCCTTGTCGTTTTCGATATCTGTTCAGCTTAATTGTGATCAGTAGTACTTAGATTGACCTTTTCGGTTTTTCATGAGTTCCGTGCTAAGCTAGTTTGATCGAGAGGTTCTGCCCTACCGAAGTTGTCGTTTATTCCGATGATGAGGACTTCACGACTTCGAACGCTTACCGCAGTGCACGGAGATGGATCCCCCCTCTGTCATCGTCGAACTGTTTCCTGAAATCCCAACTCACCGGTTGCCCCAAAGATGGCCGATTCTCAAGTCACCGCTTCGGCAGTTCGATATGATCCCGCGTGGCGGAAGCGTATCGCAGAAGGCCAGAAACCTGCAATCATGGCCTCTGGTCTCCAGCACTACTATGGAGCCGGCGAACTTCGAAAACAGGTGTTATTCGACAATAGCTTGGAGATCTACCCCGGCGAGATCATCATCATGACCGGTCCTAGCGGCTCCGGGAAAACAACCCTGCTCACGTTGATCGGAACGCTACGCAAAGCCCAAGAGGGCGAGCTTTTTGTGCTCGACCGACCGCTTCACGAAGCCAGTAACAACGATTTATTAAAGCTGCGTCGTGAAATAGGCTTCATCTTTCAAGCCCACAATCTCTTCGACTCGCTAACCGCCACCCAAAACGTCCGAATGGCACTTGAACTTGCTGAAGCCAATGGCTCGAAGGCAGATCAAACAGCAAGGTCCAAGAAAATGCTCGAAGCCGTCGGCTTGGGCGAAAGAACCGGCCACAAACCCAAACAACTCTCGGGCGGACAGAAGCAGCGTGTCGCCATTGCTCGAGGCTTAGTCCACCAACCTCGCTTGGTCTTAGCCGATGAGCCTACCGCAGCATTGGATGAGAAAAGCGGCCGAACCGTCGTCGAGCTCTTCCGCAAAATGGCGCAAGAACACCAAGTCACCATCATTATTGTGACCCACGACAACCGTATCCTGGATGTCGCTGACCGTATCGTAAATCTAGTCGACGGAAGCATCCGGTCTGATGTCCTCGTTCAAGAGGCTGCAATTGTGAGTCAGATGCTAATGCGATGTGACGTCTTCAAGCACCTCACACCTCGAGGACTTGCCCAAATGGCGGATAGTCTTGAAAGCGAAACTCTGCACTCAGACCAACGCGTTATCAAGCAAGGAGACGTCGGGGATAAGTTCTACCTAATCCGCAAGGGAGCGGTGGCGATTTCCCGCGGCGACGGAGAACGAATCGCAACACTTAAAGAAGGCGACTTCTTCGGCGAAATGGCCCTGCTGACCGGTGAACCTCGGAACGCAAATGTCGACACCCTTGAAGAGACTACCCTGTACTCCCTTCGCCAGGAACAGTTCAAAAAAGCCATGGATCAACAGGCTAGCTTTGAAACCGAGATTCGAACCAGCCTATTCGATAGACAATAGAAATTGCGGACGTTTCTGTCCTCATCGCCTGCATCCTCCCAGCCCACCCGAATCACGACAGCAATACTCGGGTTGTCTCCCCGCAAAAAATCGCGTTTCGAACGATCACTACAGGAGCCCCCAGCAACAAGGGGCCGATAGACACCACTAAGCAACACTAACGTGTCGCATCTGCGACATTGGCCGTGACATGGCTCTAGTCTTCGGTGTATACTTAATGTGAATCGTGAAGTTACGAGTTGGCCTGGTCGGCGGATGGGCATTCTCGGTAGAAGCATCTTGAATTGGACGTTCCGCAGATTCACATGTTGTGTGTGGGTAGCGGCATTCGATCGGCAATCCAAATTGCAGGGCCGCAAGGATGAAATCGGAAGCAACCTTCTATCAGTTTTCCAAAGAAGTCTGGCAAGCGGTCAACGAACAAGCTTTGACAGCGTTGGCCAAAAAAGAGTACGTGCCCGACGATTCGCGAATCGACTCGATTCGCTGCGTACATTTGGAAGAAGAGCTAGACGCCGACTTTGGCCGGCAAATCTGGTTCTTTGAAGCGTCTGGTGCAGACCCCGTTGGCCGACATCACCGCCTTTACGGCGCTTTGGATTTCTCGGTGCAATATGGGCTACTAGAGCCGACTCGCGCCATGTTGATGAGCGAGCCGCACCATCGCCAGCGATTCTTGCAGTCGGTAGTCCGACCGAAGGAGTCGAAAGTCTGGTCCGCACCCTCCACTAAGGTCTGGGTACGCTTGACTCTTGCCTCTGTGATCATCCTTTCGTCGATCTGGTTGCTGACTCTAGCTGCGATGATGCTGGAGCGATAATTTCGGCAGCCGACCGGACGAAGCAACACTTCGCGTCGAACATGTTTTGATGCTCCCAATGTCAACAAATGCGGCATCAAGAACGGAGAAGACCTCCGCTTCAGAAGTTCTTCCGCAAAAAAGGTGACAAGTCGCCTGACTTTCTAAGCCTTTGACTTGGTCTGCGCCGCGTCTCTCTACCGCTTCGGCTATCCTGTTAGCAATTCCGAATTGAGATATGGGCACACTGTGGCTATCCACAGAAATGGATGGTCGATTTCCGTCTTGAAGTCAGTCTCCTACCTGTCCGAATTTCGTGCGTTGCGTGCATGCCGCCGACCGACGAACTCACAGCATCCTACGTGTATAAAAGGCACTTTCCGCCACTATGATTGATTCAGCAGCAATCGACGTTCAAGGACTCCACAAAGAGTATCGAGAGGGTCTCCTATTTCGGAAGAGCTTCCATGCTCTGAAGGGCATCGATCTCACCGTACGTCGCGGCGAGGTCTTTGGGCTTCTCGGGCCAAACGGTGCCGGCAAGACGACTCTGATCAAGATCCTTCTCGGCATTGTGCGCAGGACAGGTGGAACAGCAAAATTGCTCGGCGATTCAGCGGGTTCAAAACACGCGCGGCGAAAGATCGGTTACTTACCGGAGAATCTAAATTTCCCGTCCCACCACACTGCCACCCGCGCGTTGCAATTGTATGGCCGCCTTAGTCACGTTCCGGATGACGTAATTCGTCAACGTTCTGCCGAGCTTCTTGAACGAGTCGGACTGGCGGGCCGCGAGAAAGAACTTGTCAAGAAGTACAGCAAAGGGATGCGTCAGCGGCTCGGCCTAGCCCAAGCACTGCTTCACGACCCAGAGTTGCTCATCATGGATGAGCCGACCGATGGACTCGATCCAGTCGGTCGCTCCGAAATTCGGCAGTTGATTACCGAGATTCGTGATCAAGGCAAAACGGTGTTCTTGAATAGCCACATTTTGCAGGAAGTCGAGCTAGTCTGCGACCGTGTGGCGATTCTTGCCAATGGACAACTGCGGGGTGTCGGCACTCCAGCTGAACTCACCGAGCAGTTCTTCGCTGGACAGTCATCGAAAGTTCGCATGCACTTGTCTGGGGAAGATACCAACGTCCAACAAATCGGGGAGCAAATCGACTGCCACCTGCTCAAACTGCCCGATGGGCGCTACGAGTTTTCAACGAGCGCTGCATCGCAAGAAGACGTAGATCAGCTTGTAGATCGAATCCGCTCTCTGCAGCTGAGCATTCACATGCTGGAACGAACTTCGTTGACGCTCGAGGAAGTCTTCCTCTCCGCGGTCCGAGAGAGCGAAGCTGAGCCACCTCAACCACCTCCATCGGCCTCCCCCCAAGACTAGCGACGCCAGCCTACAAGCCACTACCTGAGACTCGAAAAGCAATTGCACATGAGACCCTACATCGGCATCCTGATCGATTCGTTCTGGGAAGCAGTCAACAACAAAGTTCTATGGGCTCTGCTCATTGGCTGGAGCATCCTACTCGCATGCCTGGCTCCCTTCGGCTATGTGTCCGAGAGGAGCTTTCAATTCTCAAGCGGCGACATTGATCAACGTTCTCAGCTGATTAAGAAACTGGCACGAGGATCAAAAGGGCAGGGGAGTGACTCTGCTCAGGCGATCGCGAAGACTCTGCCTGAGGAATTCCAAGAGAAGCTGCAGGAATCCAGCAAGGAAAATGGACCGTTCATCCGCACCAGTGAAATCGCGGAGGAAATGAACAAAGTCCTCGAGAACACTGCGCTGTACACGGAAGACGCTTTCCCAACTGCCAAGAAACGGAAACGCCTTGAACCCCTCATCGAACTTGCCAACTCAAGCAGTTTACAGCCCGAAGACACAGAGGAATTGAATCGAGAACTTGTGCAGCTCGCTTTCCCTCTGGAACTGGCCAGCCCTCAAGGCTCGAAGCTATGGATTGGGTACGCCGGGTTTAAGATTGGAGAAGCATTGCCGATCAATCGACGGCAAATGCGAGAGTTCTTCGAACCAGTCGTGCTGCAAGCCATCATCAAACTTGGCCTAGCGGTGCTCGCCGTTTTCATTGCGATCATTGTGACCAGCCCGATTATCCCAGACACCTTCCGATCAGGCTCCTTACACCTTCTTCTGAGCAAACCGATTTCGCGTGTCTGGCTGTACCTGTCGAAATTCTTCGGTGGCACGATTTTCGTTTTCGTGAACATAGCGTTCGTGCTCATCGGCCTCTACTTCATTGCTGGGCTCAGATTCGAAATCTGGAACAACGGGCTATTGCTCTGTGTCCCGATTCTCATGATCGTCTTCATTATCTTCTACGCCATTTCTGGCTTGGCTGGCCTCTTATGGGGCAATGCGATCGTCTGCGTCGTGAGCTGCATGCTGTTTTGGTTTGCTTGTTTCTGCCTCACAACAGCCAAACAAACAATGCAGCCGATTGCAGAGATATACCCCAACATCACGCGTATATCCCAAATCGATGACAACATTACGATGGTCAACGAAATGGGTGAATTCGGAGTCTGGAACGACAAATTCGATGTCTGGCAGCCTGCAGTAGATGGACTAGGCCGCGGTGGACCAAGGAGAACTTTTGGTCCGATCTACGACTCCGAAGGCGATCGAGTTTTGATCAAGTCCTTCGGCCGGAACCCGTTCGGAGCCACTTTCTCTCGTTCTCGAAAACTGGCAGTGGTTTCCCTTGGCAAGGCACCTGAGAGCGAGGAGGCATCGCCAAAGTCTGCGGAATCCGAGGAGGAAATTACAAGCGAGGCCCCCGTCGAAGAGACAGTCGCCCAAGCCGCGAAGTCCGTCCAAGAAGCTCGGGAGAAACCGCTGTGGATGTCTGACCCCGGCCCCGAGATACCAGCCCAACTGTTTGATATCGTCGGGCTAGGTCCAGACGTTGTCGCAGTCTGTCGCGGAGGACTCTACAAGCTGGATCTTGAACAACTGAACATGTTCGAATCAAAGGGCAATGCACTCTTCGGCTTACTCAATGTCGCCTCCTGGGCCTCGAAATCCGCGTTTCAAAATATTGCTCCGACCGGATACATCCTTTCCGAAAACTCCAACGCTGCAGCCACGCCGGAGGGTGACGGAGTAGTGATTTTCAGTTCCGGACAAATCGACTTCTTGCAGATGGAAGATGACAAGTTTGTCGTCATGGAAACCACTAAGCTAGAAGGCGACGCCGACAACACCGAAGCAGCTTTGATCGAGATGAACGCTCGCTACTGCGTGCTCGTTCGCGATGGCTTGCCGATTGAAATCCTCGACGCCAAACTCCAACCCTTGCATACCGTCGAGCTTGACGAAAAACAGAAGGTCAAACAAATCGACTGGGCCCCAGGCAGCGACAGCTTGTCCATCGTCACTCACACAGGCAAGCTTCTGAAACTGGATTGCGAACAAGCTGAACTCAGCAATTGGGAGGTCCCCTACCAGGGTTACATTTCAAGCGCGTCTTGGACGAAGGAAGGAGACATCTGGCTCGGAGTTCAACCGAATATCGCAGCCAAGGTAGATGCGGAAAGCGGTAAAGTCATCGAAAAGCTGGAGCCCAGCTCAACGATCTTCGAGTCGATCTACGGGTTAGGAATCAAGCCGCTCTATACCCTCTTTCCGAAGCCTGGAGCCTTAGACGATGCGATGCTCTATGTGCTAACGGGCAACGACACTCAGGCTATGAGTGCGGTGACGAATGATCTCGAAGCGGCCCAAGTTGAGCTGGACATTTGGACTCCCCTGGTCTCGAACGTCGGTTTTGTGATCGTCATTTTGAGCATTAGCTGCATCTACGTAGCACGCAAGGAATTCTAAAGGCCGCCACAGAGGTGCCGGGCCCAGGGCAAATCTGAGTTTAATTTGGGTTGCATAGAGCCCTGCTGTCCCAGCCTGGATGCAATAAATTCACGGCTCGGAGAGCAGTGCATTTATTGGCCCTTGCACCCGCAATCCAGAGAGTTGACATCGACTACAATTAAAAAGAGCTTTCGAAGGGCCAGCACCCGGCGAGCTTTTTGAGTCGGAAGTCAGTTTGCCATGGAATTTCGGACCGCGATTTTGTTTGCAATAAGTGCCTTCACAACCAAAGCGACCAGCCGATCGAAGCTTGCGATCCTAGTTAGCCTTATGCTGTGCACACTCGCCTGCTGCACTGAACTGCGTGGACAGGCATTACCCGGTGCGCTGCAGTCTACTCAAACGGGCGCCCACTCACCGAGCAACAAGGCGATCGTCGACCTCGTTAGCGATCTCGCGTCACCTAGGTTCAACGTCAGACGCAAGAGCTTCCTCGAGCTCAGGAACACCGGGCAGCCAGCAATCAAGCAAGTCCGAGATGCCGTGCTCTCGCGTCGCCAGACAGTGTCCCGCTCAGCGGCCAAGCTAGAGAACCTCCTGTTGCAGCCCGATGAGCTCAATTCGCAGGACGTGGAAACTGTCTTCAGTCTCTTGAACAATCCGTCGGTAACGAGTGTCACCCGACTTTGCAAACTTGGCTACTGGGACGCCGCGACTCTCATGCTGGACTACCACGCCGGGATCAGAGCCTCAGACAGCTTGCAAGGTACTTCGAGAGCCTCAAACCTGCACACAATCGTCAAACTAGCTACGCAGCAGGGCGATCCAACCTTGGCATGGCCGATTATCGAATTGGCAACCAGTTCCGATGACAGTGACTACCAAAGTCGCAAGGTCGCAAGCTGGCTCGCCGCCAAACTAGACCTCAAGCGCCAAGCGTCCACCGATTCTCCGGACGCGAAAGCTCTGGATGCATGGTATCGAGGCGAAGTCGACACGGCATTGAAGCTGGCCCGAGATCTTGGATTGCAACAAGAGCTCCAGAGCAGAACGTACCGTTGGGGCCAGCTCAGCACGCCCGAGTTCACCAAGGTTGCTTTACCGCGGCTTAGTTCCCAATCCAGAGCCGTAGCCCAAGCGGTCCTGTTGGAACTTGCAGGCGAAACCAACGCAGCACAAACACAATGGCAGGAGGTCTTAGGCGACGACTCTCTGGCTCCCTTCGACTTGCCCTTCGACTTGCCCTTCGCTGCGGATCCCTCCACGGCGAAGACAACGGACGAAGCTCTGCGTGAACTGCTACAGAACGCACCGCCCGCTGAACAGAATCTGCTTGTCTTGTGCATGCTTCTAAGCGGCCGCGTTCAGCCAGTTCTACACTACGTCGAGAAATCCAATCCCTTCCATGCGTTCGACTTCTATGCATCGCGAAACAACTATGCAAAAGCACTGCAATTAGTTGGCCTAAATGCCGAGCTGAGCAACTTTGCAACTTGGATCGAGAACCAGGAAAAAATGCTTCGCATCGAAGGCTCTGGTCGCACGCAGCGACGGCTCTCGCCCCTGTTCCGGCAAACATCAAGAACTTGCAACATTCTCTCCTCACTCGGCTACCAAGATGAGTCGAGGCAGCTCTTCGCTGTGATTGCCGATTGTGCTGATACACAACTGGCCATCTGGGAAACATCGATTCTCCCTTGGCTATCGTCTAGCGAAATGCGGGCCGCAATTTTGGCTGATATCGATCCCGTCTACAGGCGTGCAAGGAACGGTACCCGTCAAGCTATACGCAACGAGTTGTTCGCGGACCTAAGCAATTCAATCGAGTACCTGCTAGAAACGTTCCCACAGAATAGCCAACACGTCGGCGAAGGGACCACTGTCTGGACGGCCCTCGAACGACTTGAGGCCTGGGATAACGCCTTCTTTGCTTCAGTCGGAATCTCATCTGAAACATGGCTTTTGGACGCGACTCGAGCCGCCAAGACCAAATCGGCTCGCGAGCAGCGTGACCTAGTCTTACCTATGCGAGAGCTTGCCCGCCTCGCCAAAGGGTGCGGGCACCGCGAACTGGCACTTGAGCTATCGCTCTCCGACGCTGGGCTTCAATCTGAGTTCGATGCTCCGCTCCACAACCAAATCGCGGCTGAGCTGTACATCGAAGAGGGGCGTTACGAAGAAGGGGCCGCTCTTCTTGCAGGGATTCGGAAGGCGACAAGGTCCAACGAAGATCCCGCTCGTATCCATCAAGAAGTTCAAGCCAATCTGTACGCTGGACAGATGCAGCAGGCAGAGAGGCTTTGGCAAACGCAGTGGTTGTCGCCTCGCTCGGGCTATCGCTGGAGTCAGGGACCGAGCTATTCACTAGTGATTCGCGACTTGCCAGAATCCGCCAACGCGGTTGCCAAAGAATACGCACAGACGGCGTACTTATTAGCTCCTTTTGGCAGCCCAGACTTCTATTGGGCCGCGAACGACTACGCCAACATTTTGGAAGATGAAGATCGAATGGTCGAAAGCGCGAATGTTCTACGCTCCACGTTTGTCGAAGCCCTCCATTCAAATTCCACACTGCTTCCCTTTCAATCAGCCTATGGGCATTTTCACTATCTTAACCTGAGCGTCAAAGCCGAGCGCATTCGCCGCGCCGCGGCGTGCATTGAGAATGGCGATATCGAAAACGCTTCGCGGCACATGCGGGTCGGGCAACATTTACAGCCGCAAGACATTGAGATGGTTGTCCAGTGCTACCCGCGGCTCAGCGAACTCGGCTATGAGCAGGAGGCGAACGAGCTATTCGAATCCTACGAGAAAACCATGTTCGCCCACCTCAAAGACTGGCCCAACGATGCCATGGCGAACAACAATTTGGCCTGGATGTACTCACAATGCGACCGGAAGCTGGACCAGGCTTTAAGACTTGCTCAAAAAGCAGTCTCCCTGGCCCCACGCTCTGCAACCTACATGGACACGCTTTCGGAGATTCACTATCGAGCTGGCCGAACCTCGGAAGCGATTGCCGCAATGAAAAGCTGTATTCAGCTCGACCCGCATGACATCCACTTCCGAAAAAATCTGATGCGATTTGCCAACGGTGCTCCTTAGCCACCGCACCGTGGCTTGAACGATTCGCGGGGCGCGGAACAAAATGAATCACGCACCCGCGGCTCCATTTTTTGCTCAACTCTTCCGTATCGCTGGCATTTGCTCCGTGAGCTCATCGCCGCCTCGGCCCTGATCAAGCGCTTCGTCCGTACTCTCCGGATCGACCTTTCGACAACACTCCGTCAGGCGTTCAATTTGAACATCTAGTCGATCTTCCCACTCACTCTCTTCGCAATCCGCCGGTGGAATCGAAGCCATCTCGTCGAGGAGCAAGATCAGACGCAGTAAGTGCCGGAAAATGATACCTTCTTGCTTCTGCAACTTCTTGGCCACGATGTACTTGTTGAAATCACCCTCAAACTCCAAGACTTCGCCCGCCACATGAACCGGTGTGACTCGAAAATCGTGCACTTTCGGGAAGTCGAAATTAAATAGCCGCCGTAGTTTTTCACCAACGCTAATAATGTAAACCGGTTCCTCTTCGAACACTCCGTGGCCGCGTCTTGGCCGATCCTCTTCTTCATCTCGCTGCTTACCAATTAGCTCTTCTTGTGAGGCTAGGCCGAGGTCCAACAATTGATGATCCAGCCGAGTTTGAGCTAGTGGCCCAGGAGGTAGCTCGTCCAGTCGCGGCACACGCACAAACCTCGCGACCGTGCCGGACAAATCGAGTGCGCTTTCCAACGCTAAAAGCCTCTCCGTATCGTCGGCAACAGCCAGGTGGCCAGCAAGAAAGCAACCGTAGAGTGGATGGATACTTCGGAGTCGCACTAGCAACTCAAGACGGTCCGTCGGAGTCGCAGTTGTTGGTTTGTAGCCTTCCAACTCGTAGCCGCGGCTCACATCCTGAGCCGAGTCATCTTCTTGAGAACTCTCAGTCGGTTCCGCGGAAACTGATTCTCGCACCAAATCGCCTAGTCCAGCAGCCTCAAGCAAACCGCCGCCGAGCCCCCCCGATGTAACACTGGAAGACTCGGAGGAACTGCCCGGGCCCTGATTGCTCGGTGACGCTTGCTGAGTTCCCTTGGGCGTTTTCGGTTTCGGCTTGGGGTTTAGATCGATGTAGCCGCCCGTCCAGAGAGTCACGAGCATTTCGTTTAACCTGAGCTGAGCCTTCTCTTTCTGGTCATTGTCCAACAACCGGCGACCTACCATCGCGCGCAGCTTTTCCACTTCTGAAGACTGGAGCAACATGTACGCCAACAGACGCCAGGGTAGATTGCCTTTACTGGCAAGATCTGCGGACTCACCGAGCCGAAGTTTTTCGAACTGCTCTTGAGTCCAGTAGGTTTCCCCTTGCCGGCGCTTCGGCATCTTCTTTTTTAACGCCTTTTTCGCGCGGAGGAGTCCCGGATCCTTAGTATCTTCAGGAATCTGATCGTACTTCTCCCGCCAACGAAGTAGCTTGACATCGTCTTCATGAGCGAGCGCATACACGTATCCCTCCGAATCAAACTGTGGCCGCCCAGCCCGTCCGAAAATCTGCTGTGCCGTGGCTGTCTCGACCACTTTTCGTTTCGCCTTGGGACCTTTCAAGATAGTTGGCAGAACAACACTACGTGCGGGGAGGTTGATGCCGGCCGAGAGAGTTTCCGTACACACCGTTACACTGAGCAACTTTTTCTGAAATAACTCCTCGACCACCCGGCGGTACCGAGGAAGAATGCCCGCATGGTGGACACCCACCCCCCGTTGCAAGAGTTGCTTTAGCTTCGGGCCCGCCCCTTCGGACCAATCTCGCTGATCCAATTCAGCGATCAAGCGAGCTTGTTGCTCTTTCTCGACGACCTTCTTGCCTTTCAGCAATTCGCCGACCTGCCAACACGCATCGCGGTTGAAACAGAAGATCAGCGCCGGCGTCCGCCTAGCTTCCTCGCTGCCTTGCACCATTTTCTCCACCCACTCGTCAAGCATGTGGTCGTCCACCCATTGGAAACTGAGCGGTACTTTGCGGTCGTGACTTTCGACAAGCTTGAGGCTGCGATTGCAATTCCGATTGAGCCAACTCGTGAAGTCATAACTATTTCCAACCGTCGCGCTGAGCAACAACGTTCGCACGTGTGTAGGAAGCATTCCCAAGGTCAGCTCCCAGACGATTCCTCGTTCCTGGTCGTTGAAAGAGTGGAACTCGTCCATTACTACGGAAGCGACCTGATCGAAATCGAAGTGTTCTTTCTGCAGCAGACGATTCAACAAAATTTCGGCGACGACAACGAGAATCGGAGCGTCGGCGTTCACCTTTCGGTTTCCAGTCACCAACCCGACGTCCGACTCCTTGAAGCCCCAACGTACAACCGTCTCGCGCAGCTCCTGAAGCTTCTGATCGGTCAATGCGATGAGTGGCGTGGTGTAGTAGGCTCGTTTGCCGGTCTTCAACGCCTCGAAAATCGCGGCCTCCGCAATTAGCGTTTTCCCAGTCCCGGTCGGAGCGCACACGAGCACGCCTTGCTTCTCGGTAAACCAAGCTAGCAATGCTTCCTCTTGAACCGGATACGGCTCGAACTTCAGGCTTTCAAAGTACTCAGATGCAATGGAGTCCCGAAGGTCCTGGTCAGCGGATTCCGAAGAAGTCATTTGAGTGTCGATTTGTAAAGTGTTTTGTAAAACTAGCCACCCACCGGAAACGGGCGAGCCCAGGAGAAGATACGTAAAGCTCAATTATGCAATGACTTACGTCGACCGCACAGTCGTAGCATGTTTTGGCATTCGATTTGCTTCTCGATTTATTCTGCATACGACTCAGACGCTTCATAGCAAGCGAACATGATTCAATAAGTAATAGCGGCTGAGGACAAATGTAGATTCTCAGTGAGCAAGGTCCGAGTCGGCAGAAGCAAGGATGCGGATATGCGACGACAACGAAGGAAACGAAAGTTCAGTCTGTTCTCGGCCATCTTTCTCGAGGTTGCTTCGATCTTCGGAATCGTAGCCATTGCACAGCCAAACCTGATCGTCGATTGGTTTGCGGTGAGGCCAGGAGTAACGATGCAATCGAGCGTACCCAAAGCGCCACTACCTTCCTTCGACTCCGCTCGCGATCCAAATCAGCCGGCATCCCGAATCCCAAACCAAACCTCTCCGGGGCGAAAAGCAATTGAGGAAAAGAAAGCAGAGGTCACCACAGACCAGCCTCCTAACCGAAGCTCAGCGCGTTCAACTTACAAAGCTTACCAGCACTACGTCCCGCCCGGTGTTTATCCCACCCCACACCTTCATTCACCTTCGCGCATGGGACAGCGCGCGAATGGTCGGGTTCCTGCGGAACTAGCCGCGCACCAACGCTACTCGCCTTCGTTTAACGACAGAACGCCCAAAGCCGAGAGACTCACATTCCCGAGCCTTGCCGACCTACGCGGCAACGGGTCAGGTTCAAGATTCGAACGCAACTACCAACGGCTACCAATTTTCCCATAAGTGCTGCTGGTCGGTTCTGAGCAACGCTTCGACTCCAGCAGACTTGTCTACTTTCGTTTCTATCAATCTCCCCAGCGCTTCGACGCTGAAATAAATCGCCAAGCGGGCTATGATGACCGCATTCACTTGCCCCATTTGAACAGCAAACGCTGCCATCGGGCGTCAAGCAGCCTCAGAACCTCATCTCAATGTGTGGGAAAAACAGTGCGTAAAGTCAAAATCTTCAAGGGCGTCGAAAGTGAACTGCACCCGCTCGAGGACGAAATCAATCAGTGGTTGGCGGACGCTGGCGCGACATTGATTTCCGTCACCGGCAATATCGCCCCGCAGACGAACACCGGCTCATCGATGGGTACATTCTCAGCGTCGGATGTTCTGATCATTGTTGTCTACGAAGTCTAAAGCGGCCTTCGTTGGTAGTTCAAACTGCTTTGACGAAAGCCTACAGTAAGGAGTCCCGATGGCCCCGTGCCGTGTTCTCGTGTTAGGTGCCCATCCAGATGACGCCGAAGTGTTCGCAGGCGGACTTCTTGTGCGGCACGCGAATTTAGGCTCCGTGGTGCGCATCGTCTCGGTAACAGATGGCAGCAGTGGCCACCAGAATATGACGCCTGAGCACTTGCGTGATGTTCGACGGGAGGAAGCCCGGCAAGCGGGCCTGACCATCGGAGCCGAATACGAAACGCTGCATTTCCGCGACGGCTACCTCGAGCCATCGCTCGCGTTGCGTGAAGCCATCGTTGGCGAAATCCGCAGTTTCTCACCTGACTTGGTGCTAACACACCGCACGAACGACTATCACCCCGATCACCGAGCCGTCGGGCAAGCCGTTCAAGATGCCTCGTACATGGTGACGGTGCCGAATGTCTTCCCCGACACTCCAGCCATCGCCAAAGATCCAGTCGTCTCCTCCATGTGTGACCTGTTCACCCAACCAAACCGGCTTCGGCCTGACATTATTTTGAACGTACAAGACGAGTTTGAACAAGTCGTCAACATGGCGGCTTGTCATCAATCTCAGTTCTTCGACTGGCTGCCATTCCACGATGGTGTGCTAGCCACAGTTCCAACGTCAGAATCCGATCGCCTGAAATGGCTTGCAGGTCGATTGAGGGAGTTCATGCAACCACGCGTCAAGTTCTTCTCCGATGCTCTGGCGGAAAATTGCGATCACACGGTTGAACCAGAGTCGCTCATCGAAGTCTACGAAATCAGCGAATACGCGGCTCAACCCAATGCGGCGGAACGAGAACGATTGTTCCCGCGAGCTATCAACGCTTGAGCTAGCTGCGGCCGTGGGCCTGCCAAAGGTCGAGCAGCTTGACGGCGTGTTCAATGGCCCAAGTCATTTCAGTGATGGACGCGAACTCAAGCACGCTGTGAATGTTGTGCTGGCCAACGGATAGATTGGGAGTCGGCAAACCCATTTCGCTGAACACGGCACCGTCGGTCCCCCCGCGAATCGCACCACGCCGAAACTCTCGACCAAGTGCTTGGTACGCCTTTTCCGCGAAGGCGCCCACGTGCTCAGCTGACTTCATCGAATCCGCCATATTGCGATACTGCCTCGAACGCTCGACTTGAAACTCCACTTTGGGATAGCGTTTCTTTGACTCAGCGATCGCGTTGCGAATCAAGCTCTCGTAGTCATCGAGTTTGCTCGTTTCAAAGTCACGCAACAAGATTTTGCAAGACGCTTCACCGACTCCGCCGTGCAAGTCGTAGGGATGCAAGAAGCCTTCGCGCCCATCGGTGGTTTCTGGTGACAGCTCTGTATGCGGAAGACGGCTGAGGAAATCTGCCATGGCCCGAGTCGCGTTGATCATTCGATCCTTTGCGATTGCGGGATGAATGTTGTAGCCAATCGCCCGCACGGTTACTTGATCTGCTGAGAAGTTCTCCGTCTCCAGCTCACCGTTCCCCGCGCCATCGAGCGTGTAGCCAGCCAGCGAAGCGGCTTTCTCCAAGTCCATGTGCTTCGCCCCCAACCCAATTTCCTCATCGCAAGTGAAGAGAATACGCACGGGTCCATGAGGTAAGTGCGGATTCTCAACAAGTGTCGACGCCAACTCCACAATCGACGCCACTCCCGCTTTGTCATCTCCGCCCAGCAGCGTACTGCCATCCGTGGTGACTAAGCAGTGACCATGCAGTCCGCCGAGTGCGGGACAATCGTCAACTCGGATCACTCTGCCACCGGTCGGCAGCTCGATGTCCCCGCCCGCGTACGACTCGATGACCTGTGGGGTCACACTCTCTCCGGGCGCTTCAGGCGAAGTATCGACGTGGGAGTTAAAGAGAATCGTGGGCAGATCGCCTTCAACACTTGCCGGAACCGTTGCCCAGACGAGTCCGTGCTCATCTTGGTGCGCGTCGTCGAGGCCGATTGCAAGCAGGTCCTCCACTAGTATCTTGCCCAGCTCCAATTGCCCAGGACTGCTCGGATAGTCCGTGCACTCTGGGTTCGCCGCACTCCCGACGCGAACATACCGCAGAAATCGCTCGAGCAAACGTGACTGGTTGATGTGAAACGCTTCAGACATCTTATTCTCCAAAGTTTTGCGTACGAGGCTCGGGACTCCGTTGCGAATTCGTCCCTGCAACTCTGTATACTACGTCCACGCCGTTGCGGCGTACCTCACAACACTCATTCAAACCGACGTTGGAAAGTACGTGTCCCAGACTGTTCGATATCTTCTTTTTGACGTAGAGAGTGTGCCTGATGGTGAACTGATTGCCAAGACGCGATCTTCGCGCAGCGACACCACTCCCGAAGACGCTATTCGGCAATTCCGCAATGACTTGCTCATCAAGTCCGGGCGAGACTTCATTCCTTACACGTACCACATTCCAGTCGCGGTCGTCGTAGCGAAAATCCAAGCCGACTTCCGCCTGGTTGAAATCGTGTCGCTCGACCAACCGGAACATCGTCCGCACGTGATCACAAGTCATTTCTGGGCTGGCTGGGAAGCCTACGAACGCCCGACTTGGGTCAGCTTCAATGGTCGAACGTTTGACATCCCCCTCATGGAGCATGCTGCGTTTCGATACGGAATTCCCGTCCCAGGCTGGTTCAACTTGAAGGCCAAGAGCTACGAACAGAACCGGAACCGCTACAACCTCGACTCGCAAATGGACGTCCAAGAGATTCTCACCAACTTCGGCGCAACTTGGTTTCGTGGTGGCCTGAATCTGGCTGCGACTCTTCTCGGAAAACCCGGCAAAATGGATGTCCAGGGAGACATGGTATACGACCTGTACCGGCAAGGACGAATCGCGGAAGTCAATGAGTACTGCCGCTGCGATGTGTTAGATACCTACTTCGTCTTCTTGCGAAGCATGCTCCTCATGGGCCGCGTTTCGCTGGAACAAGAAAAAGAGATTGTTCGCGAAGTCAAAACACTGCTTGAAGATCAAGCCGGCGAACACCCGGCCTATCAACAGTATCTCGACGCATGGGGCGATTGGCCCGATCCTTGGACCAATCGAACTGAACTCGCTCAAGCTGGTACTAACTCGTGATGCGATGCGAATTCGGATCGTGAATGACAACCGCGATCCGCGTATCCGCAAAAGAACTTCTAAAAGACCAATTTCGGCTGGGCTGTGCCGAGTCGACGCGCTTTGAAGCGAATGTAGGGAGCGATGTAGAAGCAGCGATGATGGAAGCTGCTGTTGGGGGCTTCGGCTTTGCCGTGCATGGGCTCGGTAACATCTTCTATAGCAAATCCACTGCGACATATTCCGCCGATCAGCGAAGACCAACTGTGCGCGAACTCGCGCGTCTCCGGTTCACGCAACTTGCTGGGCGTTTTGGCTGGAGGCACTGGCGCCGGATCATAGTAGGCATGTTCAACGACGTAGTTCCCCGTCCGAGTGTCCAATGAAGTCTGCAGATTGGCGGGTTGTTTGTGCTGGCTGATGTAGAGTCCTTCTGCACGGGTGACTCTCGCCACTTCTTGAAAAACGCGGTCGAGTCGCGGGAGATAACAGGTGCTGACCGGATGCACAACTAAATCGAATTCTTCGTCATGAAGCCCATCCAACTCATCCATCGAAGTTTCAATTGTGCGAATCTGCAATTGGAACTCGCGAGCCATTTCCCGATCCAACTCTAACATGGCGGGACTCAAATCGACGACGGTCACTTTGCCTCCTGCCGCGGCATACAGAGGTCCGTGTCTACCACCGCCAGCGGCCAGGCAGAGTACGTTCCAATTCTCGATGCCACCGTTGAGCCAACCGCCCCCGTTGATGATCTTCATCGGGTCACGCAACTCTGCAGGCTTGGCTGGCTGTGCCAGGACGTGCTGTTGCGCGGCCATTCGATCCCAAGCTTGACGATTGCCATGCAAGACTTCGAGCTTCTGCGGTTCTATTGTCAAACTTCAACTCCGCAATTGATGGCGGCGCGTCGCGTGGGCCAAACTAGCAAATTAACCTTCCCTCTTCCGCGTGCTGGGGAATGACGATTGCCTGGATGAAAATCTCGCATCTTGAACACCACCGCACTTCACGAGGAGGACTTCGAATCTAATTGAAAAGCTCGGAGATCGGTACGCTGACTCCCTGATCGAGCTGCACGGCAACGAGGTCCTCAACGGGCGTCTCGAAGCAGGCGAGAACTTGCTCCCAGACTTCTCGCGAGAATTGACCGCGGATCTCGCACCAAATCACCCGGCCGACCTGACCACCGTTTCCGTCTGGAACTGAGTTGTCGTAGATCATGCCATCCATTTGCCATCGCTCGGCTTCCGCGCAATCTGAGGAGTTCCCGCTATTCGCTCCTTGACTACGGAAAACGAAGGAACCGTCTAGTTCGACAAACATGCCGGGTAAGGCCGCTAGACGTGCGACCAATTCCTCAAACTCGCATTCGAAAGGAATTCCTTCTCCCGCTCCGCCACTCGATGGCCTCATACGCTTAAGGTGAAAATGAAACGTCGAATGGGCGGGCATGAAGGATAGTCCATCTTGTAGCGAAAGGCTAAAGGGCCAACGGTAAGATCTGGGCCAACGGTAAGATCTACGACAACTCGGCTGCCTCAGACTCTACTGCCCCTGCGACTGGGCCACGAGGAACCCGATAATGGCTCCCAAGAGGATTGCGGGAGGGACCGCGATTGCCAAGGTGATTCCGATGAGCAGAAAGCTATTTCGAGTCTTCGACTCGCGTTTCAGACTCCCAATTGGCCGCGATTGTTCATTGCTAACTCCAGTGACTGCTGAGGGCAAAGCCGGTCCGTGCCCAGTTGTATCGTGGATCGACGGAGCTTGCAGTGAAGGGGAGACGGTGGACGACGACGCTGCCTCAGTATCCGACGCAAAGGATGGCTGAGTTTCATTCTGTGGCAGTCCATCCAGCGAACTCCCTCGAGATCCAAGCTCACTGTCCATCGGTGGGACCTGAAGTTCCTGCGAGGGCGGCGGCGGAGCCAACCAAGGAGTCTTCGTCATGTTGACTCCTGGCACCACCAGCGAATCGACCGCCCAGGGCTCGAGTCGAGATGACACTTCGGCAGCGCTCGTAATACGCTTCCTTGGATTCTTCTCCATCATGTCCACAATGATGTCGACAAAGTCCTCCGTGATTTCCGAGGCAAAATTCCGAGGGTGCAACGGAAACTCCTGCAGGTGGCGTCTCAATTTCGATTCAGTATCTCCGCCTGGGAACGGCACTTTGCCACATACGGAGTAATACAATGTGCAGCCCAGAGAGTAAATATCCGAGGCGGGCTGAATATCGAGCGGAGTTCGAATCTGCTCGGGAGACAAATAGTCAGGAGTCCCCACTATTTTGCCAGCCCGGGGGTCGTTGATGAGATCTTTTGCAAACCCGGCAAGTCCCACATCCGACACTTTGGCTTCACCATCCGGAGTTACCAAAATATTCCCGGGTTTAACATCACGATGCACAAGACCTTTTTCGTGAGCATAGTCAAGCCCCAGAGCCGCTTGAAAGATAATGCTCGCAGCCTGCTGAACCGGCAGTGCTCCTTGCGACTTCACCAGCCTGCGAAGATCCATGCCGGGAACATATTCCGTTACCAAGAAATGGACATTGCCGTCTTCGCCAGCGTCGAAGGCCCGCACGAGGTAGGGGCAGTCCAACCCGGCTTGCATTTGAATCTCGCGAGCGAAACTATCCCGTGCTTCCTGAGTCGCTCGTGCCCGCGGTAGAACTTTGACCGCAACCTCACGCCCCATGACTTGGTGCACGCCCTTGAAGACTTGCCCCATACCGCCTTGACCAATCCACTGGGTGATCAGGTAAGGCCCCAGCATGAATTTCGTCTCACCAGCATGTAGCTGCTCTGCCTGGTAGTCGGTGACGACTTCTTGCTCAATCAAAACCTCCGAAAGCAGCGAGTCAGGAACCTCGGTTTCCCGTGGCTGACCTTGCTGACTCAAACGATGCCGACAAACGCGCAGGGCGTAGTCCATCTGGGCTTCGCTGACGAGGCCGCTCTTGATTGCCAAAGCTTGGAAGCTGGCTTCTTTCATTCCGGTCCGCCAAAGGTGTTTGCGACGATCACGATCTTAGAGGCTATGGCACCAAATTAGGGTACAGGCCGCACTTCGTTCTGCCATGAACGCCGAATTGCCCTGATTCCCTTGTCGGGTCGCTTGCTCGATTGCTACTGTGACACGACAATTTGGAATTCTTTCGCAATCTTCGTTCGCGCGGCCCGCATTGACAACATCTGATGAGCAGTCGACTTATAGCAATTGGAGACATTCATGGTTGTGACACCGCTTTGCGGGCGTTGATCGACGCGATCCAGCCCACTGCGGAGGATACGCTGGTCGCTTTGGGAGACTACGTAGACCGTGGCCCAAATTCCAAAGGGGTCATCGACCAGCTTATTCAACTTCGCGGCCAGTGCAATTTGGTGGCACTCCAGGGCAACCACGAAGAAATGATGCTGGACGTGATTAAAGACAAGAAACCGCATTTTCGATGGTTGCAGTATGGTGGCGTCGAAACCCTCGACTCCTATGGTTTTGTGGGCGATTTGGACATTATTCCCCCTGAGCATCATGAGTTTTTCGACTCGATGGTCAATTTCCATGAGAGCGATGAGTTCATTTTCACGCATGCCAACTACGACGCCACGCTGAGCCTGCAAGAGATGGACGTGCATACGCTGCGCTGGCTCAAATTGACCGACGTTACCCCTCCGCCGCATCAAAGCGGCAAACGAGTGGTGGTTGGTCACACGCACGATCGTGGCGGCGAGATCTTCGACATGGGCTACGTTCTTTGCATCGACACTTACTGCTACGGCGGATTCTGGTTAACTGCATACGACGTGGCAAACGACGAGATTTGGCAGGCGAACAACGAGGGTGAAACGCGGCACCAGCCCCCCGGAAACCCGAGCTAATCCGCAAAGTTTACCAAGACGCCTCAACCAACCTGATCCGAACTGCCGAACACATCCTTCAGAGGAAATAGCGCCAGTATTTTGCTGGCATTGCAGCACTCTGAAGAGGACGGGTCATGTCTGGCTCAACGCAGTCGCACAAACCAACGCAAGTTTCGTTTATTCTCCGCAGCATCGCCCAAGGTCTTCCATCAAGACTTTGGTCGAGAACGGTTGTTTCCGGTGCACTCGCACTTTCGTGTGCCATCTGTGGATCGCCCGCCTTAGGGCAACTGCGCACCGGTCGCGGTGAGCGAGCCTTCTACAAGACACCGCCGGTTAAACAATCAGGTTACGGCACCCCGGAAGGACGTGAATCTGATCGCGAGTCTTCCACAACGGCGAGCATTCTAGCTTCGGCAAATGATGAGAACAGCTACGCCAACGACGAAGGGTCCCGGGTCGTATCGGCGAGCGGACAACAATATTTGGACGAATCAAACTACTATTCTGAATCGGCCGAGCCCTATTCCGTAAGTAGTCACGCTGGATGCCAAGGCTGCGATTCTTGCGACGGAATGGGCATGTCCACGTCGCCGATCATGATGGGCTCCTCCTGTGGAGCAGGGGGCTGCGGAGACATCGGTTGCGGTGGCTGTTCTGGAGGCGCCCTGCTAGCACCGGCCGCGTCCGCATACTGCCCGCCTGGATGCGGACCGTTGATGGCATTGTGGTATCGAATGCGAGTGCGAGCCGAGGTCCCCATGTACTGGCGTCGCGATCAAGGACCTCCGGCTTTGGTTACGACTTCAGCCACAGGCACTGCTGCTGACGTAGCTGGGGAGCTAGAGCAGGCCACAACTGACATATTGTTCGGCAACGGGACGCTCAGCAACGATGCTACAGCGGGCATCCGACTTACGTTCAATACGTGGCTCGATGCGCAGAAGTGCTACGGCCTGACACTTCGTTATTGGAACACCGGAGATCAAAACCTCAGTTCAACTTTTGGTAGTTCGGACTTTGACATTTTGGCTCGTCCCTTTTTCAACACAACGACGACTGGCTCTGAGGAGCAAGACACGCAGCTCGTGGCCTTCCCGAACGAAAGCATTGGCAGCATTCAGATCGACACCGAATCGGCAGTCGGAGGACTGGACTTCTACCTACGCAGAGAGTTGTACAGCGATCGATTCAATCGACTCGAGTGGCTTTGGGGCTACCAACATGCAAGTGTCGAAGAGTCGTTGAGCGTGTTCAGCAATACGACCGTCACCGGCAACGTGCCGGCACTTACTGGAACTAACATTGCCGTCAGCGACCGTTTCGAAACCGAAAATGACTTTCACGGAATGTCTTACGGGCTGATGAACACCCGAACTTTTGGTTGCCTCCGCATGGAAACTATGTTTCGGCTGGGGGCGGGGAATCTGCGTCGAAAAGTCAGCATTGCCGGCTCAACGACCACCTCCTCCGGCGGAGCCAGCGTGACAAGCGACCAAGGCTTGCTAGCTCGCGCAACCAATGCACAGCCGTACGTGGATGACACTTTCATTGTCCTTCCAGAGCTCGGAATCAACCTTGGTTATCGTATCCGTCCAGGATTCGATTTCACGCTTGGCTACAACTACATGGTTATTCCCAAAGTTGCCCAAGCTGCTCAGCAGATCGACAACGACTTGGCCGTGAATCTCTCAGACCCTTTGAACGGTGCCCTGGACCCTCAACTAGACTTTGACGAACGTCAATTCTGGATCCACTCGTTAGGCTTTGGTTTGCAACTACGGTACTAGAGCAGAGCGAATCAGAGTTTCAACTTACACAGAGTAGCACGGCTCTCCGAGCCGTGGCTTTGTTGGGTTCCGGCTGGGACAGCCGGTCTACTATCTAGCGTAGATTCAAACTTTGACTTGCCCTGGGTACTAGAGCGGCTCTCTATGTAGCCGAACGCAAACTAGCCAAACGCACATGCGTTGATTGAACTACATGGAAAACTCTGCCAAAGCACCTGCAGACATCTTCGCTTCAGCCCCCATCAGCCAGCTTATTGGGATGGAAGTCCAGCCCGGCGAGGCAGGAGAAGCCGTCGTGGAACTACCCGTCGATGGCAGAATGCACAACCCAATGGGTTTTGTGCACGGTGGGGTGATCGCACTTCTCGCGGATGCTGCAACCGGGATCGCCTTCGGGCGGACACTCGATGATCAACAGAGTTTCGCGACTGTCGAGATGAAGACGTCTTACATTCGTCCAATCAAAGAAGGGCGTCTTAGAGCGGAAGCAACACTGGTGCAACGCGGCCTACGAATCGGCTTCGTCGAATGCCGCATCGTCAACGAACGCAAGAAGCTCATCGCTACCGCAAGTTGCACTTGCAGCGTCAATTCGCTGTGAGCTTTTGCTTGCAGTCGCCAGCAATCCGGTACTCAGCGTTAGGGAGACGAATTGCCCTTTGTCGCTAGCGAACGCCTCGAGAAGATGGACATACCGGTCCTCATCGAAGGCCACCGAGGCTTCTTTCAATGTACTTTCTCTAATGCCGACGCAAACGTCGAGTGAATCGGCGGATCTACCGGCCCTGGCGGCCAAGGATTTCAGCCGCGGCACCAGCAGCCGCGGCACCAGCGGACACAGCACGCCCTGGTGCGCGGCACCAGCGGACACAGCACGCCCTGGTGGGGCGGGTTCTCTAAATGCGGCGAAATTTGTGTAAGGAGCCAGGCTGCTTCTGCGTCTTTCTTGAGTGGTTGTCAAAGCCAGTGCTTAAGGAGGTGCCTGCGGTGGCTCAGCTTGCAAGAGAAGAACTGTTTTCGCCGGATGAAATCGCTTGCGTGCATGTGATGAATCGGGCCGTGCGTCGCTGCTACTTGATGGGCAATGATCCGGTCAGCGGAAAGAACTTTGACCATCGAAA
>JBGCCZ010000006.1:0-63773 GCA_045105035.1 Pirellulaceae bacterium
GGCATTCCGAACAACTCGCTATCCGTGCAAGGCTCCTCGGCAAACACGTCCAACGCCACTCCGGCGATCTTGCCCGACTTCAAACCTTCGACCAAGGCGGCTTCGTCATAGATTCCACCTCGAGCACAGTTGACCAACCGAACTCCGGGCTTCAGCGAATCCAAGTTCTCTTTATTGATCAACCCCTTGGTCTCATTCGTCAGCGGCGTGTGAACCGTCAAGTAGTCCACTTTCGGCAGCATCTCCGCAACTGTGTCGGACTTCTCAATACCCAGCTTGGTTGCCTGCTCTTCAGAAAGAAACGGATCGTATGCGACGACTCGCATACGAAAAGCCTGAGCCCGCGTCGCGACCTCACGGCCGATGCGTCCCAAGCCAACAACGCCCAGCGTCTTATCCGCCAACTGCGTACCCATGTACAGCTTCCGATCCCAGCGTCCCTCACACAACGACTGGTACGCAGGAGCCACATTGCGAGACAGGGCGAGCATCAGCGCCCAAGCTTGCTCGGCCGTCGAAAGCGTATTGCCGGACGGAGTGTTCATGACCACGATACCGAGCCGCGTTGCCGCCTCTTTGTCGATATTGTCCGTGCCAACACCAGCTCGCACGATGGCCTTCAGTCGCTTATTACCCTCTAGCGACTCAGGCGTGATTTTGACGCCACTTCGGATAATAACCCCATCAAACTCATTCAGAGCATTCCTAAGGTCGTCGCCTTTCAGACCAGTTCGCTTCTCGAATTCGCAGTCTGCTTCTGCCTCAAGCAGCTCGATCCCCTCTTGAGCAATATTGTCCAGGACACCGATTCGAAACTTTGCCATACCACCAAGCCCTTGCGGGGTAAAAAATTGAACAGTTGAGTCGAACCGCTGGCGCAAGGGCCGGCGGCGAGCCTACGCTTCGGGAGCAAGAATCATGGAGTCCCGAAAGACAGGGAATTATCGCGAAGAAACGCTCGTACGCTACGCGAGATTGGGCGTCCGCAAGGAATCCGGCGATGAACTTTAGTCAAGAAACTGCTCACCGGCTTGCGAGTCCAATCCGCGAATCGGGTCATTAAGCGTGCTTGGACGCGAATTCGGTCATGAAGGTGGCCAGTTGGCGAACACCTTCAATCGGCATCGCGTTGTAAATACTGGCACGAATACCACCGACACTACGGTGTCCCTTCAGCGTCACCATGCCTTCACTGGCTGCGGAGCTTAGAAACGCCGACTGCAATTCGTCACTCGAGAACTTAAAGGTCGCGTTCATTAGCGAGCGATCCGCTTTTTGTGCGTGCCCAAGATAGAAATCAGGGAACGCGTCCAACACGTCGTAAAGCAGCTTTGCCTTCTGCTGGTTCAGCGCGTAGATACCTTCCAAACCGCCCATCGTTTCTTCGAGCCACTCGGCGACCAAACCGAGCACGTAGACGGCGAAAGTCGGAGGCGTATTCCACATCGAGTCGCCTTCGGAGTGATTCTTGTAGCTCAGGTAACCCGGCAACCCTGCTGACGACCGCTCCAACAAATCGCGGCGAATAACCACGACGGTAACTCCAGCCGGCCCCGCATTCTTCTGGGCACAGGCATACATCAATCCGTAGCGGCTGATGTCGTAGGGTCGGTAAAGAAAGTCACTGGACGAATCACAGACAAGTGGGGCAGCAATTTCCGGATCGCCGGAAAACTGAACGCCTTGAATCGTCTCATTGCTTGTCATGTGCACGTAGGACGCATCGTCAGCCAGCCCGAGTTCCGAGAGATCGGGCAACCGATCGTAGTTCGTTTCCTTGGCATCGAAGACGACCTGAACTTCGCCTGCCTTCTTCGCCTCCTCTACGGCCTTTTTGCCCCAGGAGCCGGTTACCAAATATTGAGCCGGAGCCGGTCGCCCGCGAAGCAGGTTCTCGGCAACCATCGAAAACTGCAGCCTAGCACCGCCTTGCAAGAATAGTATGTCGTAGTCATCCCCGGCATTCAGCAATCGCTGGAGCCGCGTCTTGGCTTGCTCTTGGATCGCAATATATTCCTTACTGCGATGCGAAAGCTCCATCACTGACGCCCCGGCACCCGGCAGACACAGCATCTCGTCGCGGATCCGCTCAAGCACGGGAACCGGCAAGACAGCAGGACCAGCAGAAAAGTTAAGAAGACGTTCCGACGCCACTTGTGAAGCCATGGGACTAACCGATCCAAGGAGTTGTATTGAGAGGTGAAGATCCACTACCACTGTATCTTCACTGCCCATTCTAGAAGGCTCTCCATTTTCACGGAAGAACGGCTGGCGATTCCGCTTGGGAACGAATACCTCTCATTTCGTCGGATCTGGCACGTAGATAAATTGCCCCGCGTTCTCCGAAGCGATTCGCCGGAGTAATGGCAGTCCTTGATCGGAATAAAAAGCAATCGTGTGAATGGGCACCCGAACCTGCTCACCATTGATCAGGTCAGAAACGCGATTTTGCCCCCGAATGTAGTCCGCCACATCTTTGACCTTAGTGACACCATCCGTCAGCAAATAGATCGCGTCGGGCTCTTTCTCAATTGCGAATTTGACACTCTCTTTCGGAGCCGCCCCGCTACCTCCGATTGTGACTCCCATCAGCCATCGCCTCGCGTGCTCCAAATTCTCACGCGTAGCATACATGGCCCGCTCAGCCGCCTCTCGCTCACCCGGCATGGAAATAGCCTCGATCTTGCGGGTAAACATCACAATGTAAAACCGCTGGTTAGGCTTCAGGCTCGCCAGCGATTTCAGAAGCTCGCGTCTTGCGGCCTCCCACGGGCCACCACGCATACTGCCAGAAGCATCAATGACGTAGCAAAAGCAATTCCCTCCCGCAGCCGCTCCAAAAAAACTGGCTGACGACTTAGGTAAAGACGCTGCCGTCGCGGACATTGCGTTGGCCATCGAACTCGAAGGGGCCGCGATATCCCCCATCGTCTCCAGGAGCGGCTGAGTGCTAATCGAGTCCAGTTGGTCGGACACCTCGATCTCGCTCGCGATGGCTTCGGAAGTTTCGCTAGGCTCAGGAGAGTTCGCATCCACCGGCTGCGTCATTTCGACGACTTCACTGACCGACTCTGAAACTGCCGCTTCGAAAGCCATCCCCGCCGGCGGACTCGGCATTCGCAGCGTTACGATTGCAAGAACAACAATTAAAACGATGTGCGCAATCGCACTCGCTGCAATTCCACTCATGCCTGCAAACATCACTCGTTTGGCAGTCGACGAATCCGACTCCTCCAGACGAAGTTGTTGCGACAGAGCCTGCAACTTAGCTAGCCGCTCCGCACTTACTTGATTTCCTGCCCTTGCGGCGGACGAATTCCCCAGCCGCCGTTCGAGCCTCTGCAATGCTCGCTTAGAAAGCTGCTCCCAACTGAATTTCCCGGGGCCGCCGACTTCATTTGAATCGTACGCCCGGTCGGAAGCTGGCGAATTCAGTTTGTGGGCGGAAGTCATAGCGATTTGCGAGCAAGCAGGTAAAAGTCAGGCCAAAACCGAATCGTTTGTCGCTACGAAGCGGGCAATCGGCACACCAAATCAGTGTGCTGCCCAGTGTCAAACAAATCCCTTGGCCGGTCAAGCATTTCGTTGTTTTTGCAAGCCCCCGGGAATCCGAAACCCGGTATTGCCCTTGGCTGAGCTGGAATCAGTCTCCTATAAGAAACGGCAGTCGTGGGACTTTTCATGTCGCTTACGGCCTGGATCAATCATGGGGATCGAAGAAATGCGGAAACCAGTACCCTGCGGCTGGACGCCTGGAACACAAAAATCATCGCGAGTCCGCCGTTTTTGGCTTTTCGCCCTTGCGCTGGCTGTCCTTTCCGCCGGACCGAGCCCTATCTGCTTTGGCCAGACTGAAATCCCAAGCCTAAATGGGAAGCAGCCTGCGTCACCACTGGCTAGCAACCGTTCCTCGGGAACGATTTCGACCGGAACTCCCCAGTTACCCTCAAACGCCGGCCAAGTCTGGAAGACCTACGACCTGCGTCCCTACTCGAGCGAGCTGAAAGAAGTCGATCGCCCTCAGCAAGCACTCGTTGATTGGATCCTTCGCGAAACAGGGACCGACGTCTGGTTCACCGATCCGTTTGGGATCCTGAATGCCGACCGAAACACTCTCCGCGTCTACCACAACCCGCAAATGCACGATGTAGTCGCAGAGATCTACGAGAAATTCGTCAATGGAACCACCGCGCCCCAGCGGTACGGCCTCCGAGTCATGGCGGTCGCGAATCCGAACTGGAGAACTCGGGCTCAGGCTTTAATGCGAACCGTGCAAGCACAATCGCCTGGCGTGCACGCCTACCTGCTTTCCAAAGAAAACTCGGCCATTTTCATGTCACTCCTTCGAGGGCGGGCGGATTTTCGAGAGCTGAGTTCGGTAGATGTGGTGGTTCACAACGGGCAGGCTCAAGTCCTGGAACAAGTCCGTGGACGCAACTTCGTTTCCGGCTTTCAACCCGCCGCAGGAGCTTGGCCACCCTACATTCCGACGACCGGCGAAATCCAAGAGGGCTACCGGCTGCACCTGAGTCCGCTGCTGAGCGTCAATCGCGACGAAGTGGACTTAATGATCAAGTGCAACATTGACCAAGTCGAGCGGCTAACGAATGTGAACCTTGATTTACCACTCACCAATGGTCAGGTTTACCAGGCTCAGATGAACGTACCGCAAGTCGCGAGCTGGCGTTTGCACGAGCGATTCAAATGGCCCTCCGATCAAGTCCTCCTGCTCAGTTGCGGGGTCGTAGCGGCTCCGGACGGCGCCCCTGACAACTCGCTTCTCGGTCGCGGAGGCGGCTTGCTAGGCCTCAGTCGTCTTCTCTCCCCCGGCGCGGGTCGCGCTGACGCATTACTGATGATCGAGTATCGCGGTGACGCCAAAGACCAACTGGCGACCGTGCCAAACACCTCGCGCGTCGCCAGCCCGACCAGCCCGCTGAGCCGAGGCAGATACTAGCGGACTCCTGAAGGCAGACCCAGGCTGCAAAGTGTTGGCGGCGAATTTCACCTCCGACGGATGAGCATCGTTGCAAGCAGAGCTTGGCCTTCGCAGCGTCTGTCACCTGGGTTTCGCTGCACAAATTGGGCGCGGCACACGGGCTTGAACCTGTACTTTTCAGCTCAGTCGCACTGAATCACAGCCCAGGTCGCTTGTCAGTCTTCAGGTGTTCGGCAACACTGACGCAGGCTAATTCCTTCCCCTTCCGCCTCCAGGGTTCCATGTCATCAACTAGTCAGCGTGTCGTCATTACAGGCATGGGTCTCGTGAGCCCGATTGGGTCGGATTTGGAGACTCTCTGGGATAGCCTGTCTACCCAAAAGTCGGGCATACGCGAAATCCAGAATTTGGATTGCGCGGCACTACCCTTTCGATCCGGTGGTGAAGTCCAGGACTTCACCGGGAAGATTGATTGTTACGGCGAGCTCGAAAAACCGCTGCAGCGTGCAATCAAGAAGAATATGAAGGTCATGTGCCGCGAGATTGAGATGGGCGTTGCGGCTTCTCAAAAAGCGATTCAGCACAGCGGCCTTGGCAACGATCGAAACCCGGAGCGCTGTGGCTGCCTCTTCGGCTGCGACTACATCCTGACGCGACCCGAAGAGTACATCGACGGTCTGAAAAGCTGCCGCGAGCAGAATTCGCCAGTAGACATTGCGGATTGGCCGAACCATGGATTGAACAAAGTCAATCCACTATGGCTACTGAAGTACCTACCCAACATGCCCAACAGCCACGTTTCGATTTACAACGATTTCCGTGGACCGAACAACGCGATCACAGACCGAGACGCCAGTATGAATCTGGCCATCTCGGAAGCCACTTCGATTATCCAGCGCGGCGCCGCAGATGTGATGCTTGTCGGTGCAACAGGTAGCCGGCTGCACCCGCTGAGAACCGCGCACGCTTTTCTACTGGAAGAAATTGCAGCTGAACGCGACGATCCCACCACCATGGCCCGACCTTTCGACCAGGACAGCGATGGTATGGTTCTAGGCGAAGGCGCCGGTTCACTGGTGCTCGAGTCGCTGGAGCATGCCCAGGCGCGTGGAGCTAAAATCTGGGCTGAAGTCCTCGGAACCGGTGCCGCCATGTCGGCTCCCTACTCGACCTCTTCCGCAGCGGAAGCACTCGGCCAGTCTGCCGCCACGAGTATGAAGAAGGCACTCAGCCAGCTTCCCGCCGACGGGCGATCCTGGCACTTGCATGCTCAAGGCCTCGGAACTCAGCGAAGCGACCGTGCGGAAGCCTGGGCGATCAATCAAGTTCTCGCGGATCACCCGAACGTCCCCGTGACTGCTGCAAAGAGCTATTTTGGGAATCTAGGGGCTGGAAGCGCTGCCGTTGAGCTGATTTGCAGCGTGACGGCCATGCAAAATCAGCAATTATTCCCCGTCTGCAACCTGTCGAAGCCACTTGATGAAATCGAATGGTCTCCAGCTACCCCGGAATCGTCACCTGGGACCGCGGCACTGCACGTGAGCTTTACGATGGAAGGCCAAGCTTGCTCTGTCCTGGTCGGAGAAGCCGCGTAGACGTGCCCCAAACGTCGGCGTCCGTGCAATAGATTCCGTTGACACGGACTGAGTGCGTCTATAGGATTTTGAGTTCCATTGAAGTCCGCCACCCGTGGTTGATTTTGTTGGCCGATTCCATCGTTCGCTGCACCAAAGGCATTGGGAGCGAATCGACGCCTTGCTGGCGCTCTAAACGACTGAGCCCTGTTGGACTGGGAGAACCGGCCACAGGATGTTCCGCGGAAGTTTTTCATTACGACGAATTGCCGCATGAACCCCTCTGAACTGCTCAGATTGGTGGATTCTCTCCACCGAGAGAAAAATATTGACAGCGAGCTTGTCTTCACAGCAATCGAATCCGCGCTCGTAACGGCCATGCGGAAGCTCCGCGGAGAAGAAGCCGAAATCGCGGTTGAAATTAACCGCGAAGTAGGCGAAATCTCAGCTGTCGTCGACGGTGAAGTGCTCGACCAGGCAGAAATTGGACGAATTGGCGCTCAAACCGCCAAACAGGTCATCATCCAGAAGATCAAAGAAGCTGAACGTGATTCACTGCTCGATGAGTTCCACGACCAAGTCGGCCAGCTCGTAACTGGCACGGTGCAGCGCAGCGATCGAGGCATCACCACGGTTCAGCTCGGCAATATGGAGGCCATTCTCCCACGTGGTGAGCAGATTTCCGGCGAGTCATACCACAATGGGGACCGAATCCGAGCAGTCGTTTACGAAGTCAAAGCGTCCGGAAACCGCGTCAAAGTCATTCTTAGCCGAACCAAACCACAACTTGTCCAGAGACTGTTTGAGCAGGAAATCCCTGAGATTTCCGAAGGTGTCATCGAAATCAAGGCAATTTCACGAGAGCCAGGTCACCGTAGCAAAGTCGCCGTCAGCAGCTCCGATCAACGTGTCGACTGTGTGGGTGCTTGCGTTGGTGTCCGGGGGAACCGAATCAAGAACATCACAAGTGAATTGGCAGGTGAACGCATCGACATCGTCCGTTGGAGTGACGACCCAATGGTTTTGATTCCCAGTGCCCTGCAGCCTGCGGAAGCCGAACAAGTCCTCCTCTGCGACATGATTGGCCGTGCAATCGTGCTAGTGAAGGACGACCAGTTGTCTCAAGCGATCGGCAAGTACGGCCAGAATGTTCGCCTTGGCAGCAAATTGGTGGGCTGGGACATCGAAATCATGACCGCTGGTGAGCTCGAAGAACAAATCGACCGAGCCGTCGGGGCGTTCATGGAGTTGCAGGGAATGACGGACGAATTAGCGCAAAGGCTAGTGGAACAGGGATATTTGTCGTACGATGACCTTTCAGTTATTGAGCCAGACGCCCTGATGGAGATGGGCGAGATGACAGCGGAACAAGTTGACGCTATCGTCGAACAGGCCGATACGCGTGCCTTAGAAGCCGAAAAGATCGCGGAAGAGCAAAAGAAATTAAAGAAGGCGCAACACCTAGCGGACCAGATGGCTGCAAGCCAGGAAGCTGCTGCCGGAGCCTCACCGGGGGCCGCGACGGCTGTTGCCGAAGCACCTCCAGCTGAGGAATCCGCGATAGAGATTGAGGCGTCAGCTACAGAAGTTGCTGGGGTCGAATCGGCAGAAGTTGAAACTGACACGCCGGCCAACGATGCTGAGAGCACGGAAGAACCCACAGCGGCTGAGCCCACGGAAGACGTAGCTGCAGAGCAAGAAAGCTCAAAACCGGCAGACGCCGGAGCCGAAGAGAAAACGGAATAGAAATTTTCCTGGGTCGGACGCTTCACACAGCGACCACCTAGCAAATAGATGATTAAGTAAGATCAAAAGTTGATTAAGGCGCGGCTGGCAACAACCGCGACAAGCCCTCGAGGACGCCATGGACAAGAAGTATGTTACCGATCGGAATTAATTCTCTGGTCGGCACGGTTGGATCTCCTCAGTTAGCGACTGAGAGTACCAGCGATGTCCGAGGCGACGATTCTCTAGTTTGCGAGAATCGTTTATGTAGATGACACTTCACGTGCGCGGGTCGTGTCTACGGGAGCTAAGCCCCTCAATCGACGACACACACTCGTAAGATACTGAATCCGCAGGAAAAAAAGCACGTGCCGAAACGCATCTACGCGTTAGCAAAAGAGCTAGCGATGGACAGCAAGGATCTAGTGGATCTTTGCACCAAAATTGGAATCCCAAACAAGGGATCCGCTCTTGCCAGTTTGGAAGACGATGAAGTAACGCGTCTCCAGAATCATCTCGACAATGCCAACAAGCCAGCTGAAGAGCCGGTAGCTACAACTGCTCCGGCACCCGTGCGCGAATCTGGCCCGCTGTCCGCACGCCTCAGTTCCAAGCCAAAGAGCCTGGATGCGCCGAAGCCCAAAGCACGCACAGAGGCTACTGAATCAACGTCCGCGGCCGTCGAAGAGCCGGTAGCAGCAACCGGAGAACCTGCCGTAGCAACCGGAGAACCTGCCGTAGCAGCCGGAGAGCCGGTAGAAGCAACCGAAGAGCCAGCAACTTCCGACGAGACAAAGTCGTCCGTAAAAGAGGCTGCAGTCGAGGAGATTGCTGCCGAAGCACCCGCCATAGCCGAGGCAAAAAAGGAATCGGACAAACCAGCCGAAACCACTGCACAAGCACCTGTGAAACCAGCTCCCCTCGCCGGACGCCCGCTTTCGCGTGGTGACTACATCGGCCCCGCTACTGGTGCTGGTCGCGTTCGAAGTCTCGATTCTGGAGCTGGGCGAAAGTCGGACAAGGATTCGGACGACAAGAAACGGCAACGTCGCGAACCGGTGATCAAGGTAGCGAGAATGCCGAAGGCTGAGCAACCGACAGCGAAGCCAAAATCAAACGAGCCCGCGCCACAACGACCTGAGATCCGATTCACCAAGGATGACATCAGCGGTCAGAAGCAGGGCATGAAGGCTCCAGTGCAAAAGCAAATGGAGCAGCAGCAGGCTGATGAAGCACGCCGCGGAGGTCCAGCGACTGGAGCCGGCGTTGGAGGCCTGAAGAAGTTCAAAGATGCTGCAGAGCGTGCGAAAGGACGCTTCAAGGATGGCGAGGACGAGGACGGCAAGGGCCGCAAGAAAGGCTCTGGCATCGCCGCCGCACGCTCCGAGAGACGTCGGCGCGGTAAAGTCATGGGCGTCGATGACGATTCTCCACGCGGCTACCGATCGAATCGTCGACTCGTCCGAAAAGGAACGAACACAGCCGCACCTCGTAAGGAAAAAGCAGTCCTCGAACTGCCCTGTACCGTGCGCAGTTTCTCCGAGGCCGCTGGGGTGCCAGCAGGACGCGTGGTCGGTACCCTCATGCAAATGGGGCACGGTATGACCATCAATTCAGGACTCGAAATCGAGCTGGCCGAATTGCTCGCAGCGGAACTCGAAGTTGAACTAGAGTTCCGGGAGCCGGAATCGCTCGAAGAAGGCGTCATTGAGGCAATTGAAGACCGCGAAGACTCGCCGGAGGAGCTGGTCAATCGCCCACCAATCGTGACCTTCCTGGGTCACGTCGACCACGGTAAAACTTCGCTGCTGGACTACTTGATCGGCACCCGCATTGTCACGGGTGAAGCCGGTGGTATCACTCAGCACATACGGGCGTACCAAGTCGAGAAAGACGACCAAATCATTTCGTTTGTCGACACACCAGGCCACGAAGCTTTCACCGAAATGCGTGCTCGTGGGGCAAATGTAACCGACATCGCGGTTCTTGTTATTGCCGCTGATGACGGGATTATGCCGCAAACGGAAGAAGCGATCAGCCACGCGAAAGCGGCTGGGGTGCCCATCGTTGTGGCACTCAATAAGATCGACGTTCCAGGCGTCGATACGAATCGCGCGATGACGCAGATGACCGAACACGGTCTCACGCCTAGTGAATGGGGCGGCGATGTTGAAGTCGTTCGAACCAGTGCGATTACCGGCGAAGGTATGGATACGCTGCTCGAAACTTTGCTAACCGTTGCTGAACTTCATGAATACAAAGCTAACCCAGACCGACCCGGCGATGGCGTCTGCTTGGAGTCCGAACAAGCCTCCAACCGCGGCGTAATAGCCAAGGTCGTCGTTCAAAACGGAACGTTAAGGGTCGGCGATGTCGTCCTTTGCGGAACCAGCTACGGCCGTGTCAAAGCCATCTACGACACTCTAAACGCGAACGAGCAGCTCACGGAAGCCACACCGTCGATGCCGGTGAACATCACCGGCTTGGATGCGGCGCCTGGCGCAGGTGATCGATTCTACGTTCTTGAGGATATTGCTCAGGCGAGAGAACTCGCCGAGCAACGTAGCGACGCATCTCGTGCAGAGTCTCTGTCCGGGACGTCACCGAAGGTTTCGTTCGAAGCCTTCCAAGACCTGCTTCAAACCGGCAAACTTGGCCTGGTTGAAGATCGAGTTGAGCTGAATTTGATTATCCGGGCAGACGCTCGCGGTAGCTTAGAAGCGATCGAAAAAGAACTCAGCAAACTCGACCACCCAGAAGTTGAAATTCGTTGCCTACAAGCAAGCGTGGGCGGTATTACCGTGGCCGACGTCACGCTCGCCAGCGCGTCTGAAGCTGTCATCGTCGGCTTCAATGTGATTCCCGATGAGGCGGCTCGTACACTCGCCGATGATCGTAAGGTTGAAGTCCGAAGATACGACATTATCTACAAGCTGGCCGAAGACATCAAAGCCATCTTAGAAGGTCGCTTGCGGCCCGAAGAGCGAGTCGTTGAACTGGGGCGAGCGTTGGTCAAAACAGTATTTACGATCACCCGTGTCGGTGCGGTGGCAGGTTGCTACGTGGCCCAAGGACAAATTGAGCGCGGCTGCCGAATCCGTGTAAACCGCGATAATAAGACGATTGGCGACTACGGATTGGATTCCTTGAAACGCCACAAAGATGACGTGAAGGAAGTCCCACGCGGCATGGAGTGCGGGATCAAGCTAACAGGTTTCAATGACCTCAAGCAAGATGATGTTCTCGAGGCGTACCGGATCGAAGAAGTTGCGCGAACGCTGGACTAATAGCGCACCGATTGGATTCAAAACGAAAAGAGAGGACATGGCATGGCCAGTCGCAGAATGTTGAAGGCCGCCGAGGCTATCCGAGAGGTAGTCAGCATGGCAATCTTGACCGAGCTTCGCGACCCACGGGTTGAGAACGTGACAGTGACCGGAGTAGAAGTCGCTCCAGACATGAAGACCGCGACAGTCCAGGTCTCCATCATGGGGGATGAAGGACGTCAAGAACTCTGTCTGCGGGGGCTGCATAACTCTGCCGGATTCCTGCAGTCAAAAGTCGCCAAGCGGATCGAGACACGTTACACCCCTCGACTGAGCTTTGAAATCGACGAAGGTGTCAAGAAAAGCGTAGAAGTTGCTCGTATCTTGCAGCAAATAGCCGAGGAACGCGAGCAGCGGGAAGCGGAGCAAAACGACGCTCAGCCTGCGGGCGACGATAGCCCAACGACCGAGGCCACCGATCATGAGCACTCTTCCTCCGACGAAACATCCTGATTCGTTAGCCCGGCCGACGTCAATCCGGCTGGCCTAACATCGCACCTAGAACTTATCCCACCAAGCGGACCACGAATCGATCCAATGAGTACGAAAAATCGCGGCGATAAAATCCAACTGCTGCACAAAGTAGTCACCAAGCACTTCACCCCCGTTGACGCTCCTAGTGATCGTTCTGTCTTGGAGCAAATGATCTATGCTTGCTGCCTCGAAGATGCGGACTACGAAGCAGCCGAAGACGCTTTCTTGCGTTTGCAAGAATCCTTCATCGATTGGAATGAAGTTCGCGTAACGACCATTACCGAACTCTCCGAATCGCTCGTCAGCCTGCCCGACCCGGCAGCCGCCGCCGTTCGCGTGAAAAAGAACCTGCAATCGTTGTTCGAAAGTCGTTACAGCTTTGACATCGACGACATGATAAAGATGAACCAGGGTAAGGCCGTTCAAGAGTTGGAAAAACTCGCGGGCATGTCCAAGTTCGTACTGGGTTATGTCGTTCAAAACGCGCTCGGCGGACACTCGATTCCGGTCAGCAAGTCGATTCTGCACATTCTTCTGGAAACGGAAATCATCTCGGAGAACGAGGCGGCGAAGTGGCAAGTTCCCGGATTGGAACGAACGGTCCCCAAGACAAAGGGGCAGGACTTTGGTTCCTGCCTGCACCAATTCGCTCTGCTCGTCGCTGAGGCTCCAGGCGGTAAACAGGCGAAGACTCTGCTTAAAGAGGCCGGAGCGCCTCAAAAGAAGGAAGCACCAGCCAAGGCTGCCAAGAAGAGCGCCGCTCCAAAGAAGGCCGCCAGCACGAAAAAAGCTGCTCCAGAGAAGAAGGCCGCTGCTAAAGCGAGCCCGAAGAAAGCTGCTAGCAAGCCGGCTACGCCGAAGAAGAAGTCCTCTCCAGCTAAATCGACAGCCAAGAAATCGACGACCAAGAGCAAACGCAAACCACGGTAAACGCTACTGGCATCCAGCCAGGACGTCGAGACCTTGCGGTTTGCCAATCTCTTCACGTCGAAAGTGGTTGTCCGTTGAGCGTATTCACTTTCGTACTTTCGTAGCCGCTAGCCGCTAGCCGCTAGCCGAGAGGCTGCGATTTATGGCGGCCACCAAGGCCAGAATCGATGCCTTCGTGATCGACTTATGTTGGCCCACGCCAAACAGTTCTGAACCGTCTGGTTTTTGAGCCAGAATGTACGCCGCCGCTGAACTGTCGCTGCCCGATTCCATCGAGTGTTCTTGGTAGTCCTTGATATCGTAGGCTAGACCGAAGCGTTCAGTGATGGCGTGCACGAAGGCGTCGAGAGGCCCGTTCCCATCGCTCTCGACTGTCGCTTCTGAACCATCAAAACCAAGCCTAAACTCGTACCGCTCCAATTCGCCTTCGTCGCTGACGGGTACCGGCTTGTGAGACTGGTAGGCCAGACGAGAAGGCGGCTGCACGTAAGTCTCCAGGAACTTAGAGGCGATAGCCTGAGAGGACATTTCTTGACCGCTCTGATCCGTCAGCTTCTGGACCACCCCACTAAAGGCAACCTGCAGACGACGAGGAAGGCGGAATCCTAACTCGGTCTCTACTAGGAACGCTACGCCGCCCTTACCGGATTGCGAATTCACTCGAATCACGGGATCGTACTGGCGTCCAATATCGGCTGGATCGACAGTCAAATAGGGAACTTCAAAGCGTTCTTGCCCAGAAACCTGCATGGCTTCGTATCCCTTTTTGATCGCATCTTGATGAGATCCGGAGAAGGCCGTGAAGACCAAATCGCCCGCGTAGGGCTGTCGTTCGGGGACTTTGAGTTCGGTACAGAATTCTGCGACTCGCCGCACTTCTTTGAGGTTCGAAAAGTCCAGGCCCGGATCGACACCTTGAGTGAAGTAGTTGAGCGCCATCGTCACGATGTCCAGATTCCCAGTCCGTTCGCCGTTGCCGAAAAGCGTCCCCTCCACGCGATCTCCTCCGGCCAGCATGCCTAACTCAGACGAAGCAAGCCCGGTTCCTCGATCGTTGTGGGTATGCAACGAGATAAGGGATCGTCGCCGGTGCTTAAATAGTCGGCAAAACAATTCAATTTGATCGGCATACACGTTCGGCGTGGAAAGCTCTACCGTCGAGGGTAAATTGATGATCGCAGGCTCTTCCTCGGTCGGGCCCCAGACCGAACAGACCTCGTCGCAGATCTCTGCCGCAAAGTCGACTTCTGTGCCGGTAAAACTCTCCGGCGAATACTGAAACCGAACGCTAGCGTCCGTAACACCTTCAGCCAATTCTTTGATCAATCGCGTTCCATCGACGGCGATTCGCACTACCTCCGCTTTGTCCGCCCGAAACACGACCCGCCGCTGCAAAACTGAAGTCGAATTGTAGAGATGAACGATCGAGTTCCTGGCCCCTCGAATGGCCTCAAAAGTCTTTTCGATTAAGTGTGGTCGTGCCTGGGTCAGAACCTGAATCGTGACATCAGACGGTATGAGGTCTTGCTCGATCAATTCACGAAGGAAGCTAAAGTCCGTGTCCGATGCCGCCGGAAAACCAACTTCGATCTCCTTGAACCCCACTTTGAGCAGCGCCTTAAACATCTCCAGTTTCTTGGCTGGACCCATGGGATTTATTAAGGCTTGGTTTCCATCCCGAAGATCAACGGAGCACCAAATGGGCGCTCTTTGAAGCGTCTTACTAGGCCAAGTTCGGTCCGGCAGATCGATCGGTTCGAATGCACAATACTTCGGACTTGAAACGCTTGTAGTCACCGATTCACTCTCCCAATCTTATATCTCTTTGGAGGACTCCAACAACGCTCGAAGATGAGAATCTAATCTCTTTCGTCTCGCTGCACAGAGTCGGGCTTGTTCATCGCACCCGGCCCAACAAACGCAGCCAGTGCGGCGACGAAGCCGGCCAATGAACGCAGACATGGCAAGCACCGACGCAACCCAAGGCGACTTCTTCCTGGCTGGCTTGTTCGCGCCATGGTCTACGGCGGATTTGTCAGCACTGGCTAGACGCATTGAAGCAGGATTTGGCTCGCCCCAGTCGCGAAAAAAGGGACGCGAGCCAGCAACATGAACAGAAGGACAGGAGTGTACGAGAGCCGCCAACACCGTCAAGACAGCAGAGTCCGCCCTGGACAACAGGTCACCGCAGCTAGCATCGATGGGGATGGAAAACCTCCCGCACTCGATGGTTAGATTCCCCAGCGACGGAACTCATGAAGGGAAACTTCGAATCGGATTAGGTCACGGAATCGCGCTGAGTAGTCGAACTAAAGCGGCTCAGTTTCGAAGCACCTGGTTCAGCCCGTAGATTGGATTTCTCGAGCCCGTTTTCGTTTCTTGTCAGCTGCTCCGGACGACTGGCAGAATCGCGGCTCGCAAAACGACTTTCTAAATATGCGAGCCGATCAACTTTGCGAACTAATTCCACGACGTTTTCCGATTCCATTTTGTGATAGACCTTAGCGCGCCGCGCCTCGACTGTACGAACGCTGACACTGAGCTCCTCAGCAGCCTTTTTGTTCGGAAACCCCTCTAAAACAAATTCGAGCACGTCGCGTTCACGCGTAGTCATCTCGCCAAACAACTTACGCAGTAGCAAGAGTTCCTGCCACTGCTCACCTTTGGCTGCTGCTGTCTGCAGAATGTCCACAATCACTTCGCTGCTCAGGGCTGTCTCCAGCGGGCTCTCGAGCACCTCAGCGACACCCGATCTTGTCAGTAACACTGCCGCAGAGGTGCTAAACTGCGTTCCAGTGGCCACAAAAGTCTGCTGAGGACGAGTCAAAGCGGCTTTAGATAGCGTTTCCACAAACGCGGTTTGGACGACGGACTGGTCTACAATAACAATTGGGAAGTCCGGAATTCGGTCAATTCCGGCCCACATGGTTTCTCGGCTGAACTGGCGACTGGCACGATCCGCGAGGGATTTCCATGTTCGACTATCTCGATCGTTCAGGCTGTAAAGTAAAATCTGCACAGGAGTCGGACCCCTACAATGGAAAAAATTGGGCGTGAAAGACTGTGAAAAACAATTGCTGCAGTCGTGAATGCGTCATAAGAAAGTAAAATCCGCAAGGGTTTTTGGCTCTTACCGGAATGTTGTCAGCTCCGCCGAAATACGAAGGAAACGTCGCGAATGCCCCCACAGAACGGCACTTCAGAGAGCAAAACGAAGACTCACTCAGGAGAGTGGATCGAAGATCTCTATGATGAATTGCACAAAATGGCGTCGTCCTACATGCGGGACGAGCAAAATACGGTTTCACTGTCGCCAACCGTCCTGATCCACGAGCTCTATCTTCGCCTTCCCAACGACGAAGAAAATAAGCTCTCCCGAACGCACTTCTTCGCGATGGCTGCAACGACCATGCGACGGGCACTCGTTGATCAAGCTCGATTCAGAAAGCGAAAGAAAAGAGGCGGTGAGTACTCTCGCAAGCCACTCGTTGACTGGGAGGCCATCAGCCCAAACAACTCGGATCATGTTCTGGCGGTAGACGAAGCTTTAATAGAGCTCGCCAAGTTGGATGAGCGTCAAGCACGCATGATTGAGATGCGATTTTTTGGCGGTATGACGGTTGCCGAAGTCGCCGAGCACCTAAAAGTCAGTAAGAGAACGGTCGAGTCGGATTGGACGATGGCTAAAGCATGGCTCCGACGTTGGTTCGACAAGGAAACCGAGAGTTGACCCAAGATCTCTACCAACGGGCCAAAGAGACTTTCCAGGAATTGGTCGACCTCCCCAAGGAAGCTCAGGAGGACCGCTTAGGATCGCTCGAGCAAGAATCTCCTGAACTTGCCTCTGAAGTGCGTTCGCTGCTCGATTACCATACGGTTCAGTCTCTCGTCGTTCCGCCCTCTAGTCCCAAAATTCGTACCCGATCTACGCTGTCCACGACCTATCAAGTCAAGTCGTGGAAGTGGGCGCGGACTCCCATATGGGCTCTAGCACTTGGCACCCCCGTCTTCCTACTCGGGCTCGCGCTGGTCTTCTGGTTCGAAGGCCTCATTCAAAATGCGCTTTCACAATCGGTAAACGCCTATCTCAATGAAACGATCGACCACCGTGTATCGAGCTTTGAACGGTGGGAAAGGGAAAAAATCAGCAATGCCCTCATTTGGGCACAACATCCAGACATCGTGGGTCCAATCCAATCCCTGATAAACCTCACCTCGCAACTTCCCCCAGACTCGGATGAATTGCACGACGCGCTGCTGGAATCCAAATTCGGGGACGCTATTGGCCAGAAGCTCAAATTACTTTCAGGCTGCAGCGACATCAAATATGCCGTCTGGGATCGTCGAATGCTGACGGTGTGCGACTGGAATCAGCGTGAGCAGCCCGAGTTGCTAGGGCGATTCGTGACTCCCAGTGGTGCATCGATGCTAACAACCGTGCTGAAGAGTACGCCCAAAGTCTACTTGCCGAAACTCGGGAAAGCCGTAACCGAGGGTTACCAGCTCCACACATCAGGACCGATCCTATCCATATTTATTCCGATCGTGGACCCACAGAGCGAGTCCGTGGTCGCGGCGTTGATGGTTCGGAACTACGGTCTAGCCGACGAGTTCGACGAAATGGTCAAGAGTTGGACGGCCTCAGAAGATTCTACCGAAGTCTATCTGCTCGATGATCGGGGAACCTTACTGACGAACAGTCGTTATGAAAGTCTCTTGAAACGCTTCGGGCAGAACATCGCTTCGAAAAAAACAAGCCCGCCTCGCTACATGGTGGTTGATCCAGGTGTCGATCTTAGCCGGGCAAAACCAAGCACGAGCGCTGAGTCATGGACACCAACGTTACTGGCCCAACAGGTCATCAATCGTTCCAACGGAAGCGACATCTCAGGCTATTCGAACTATGTGGGCAAGAGAGTGGTAGGAGCCTGGCGTTGGCTACCAAGTCACCAAATTGGGATCGCCTATGAGCAGGAGTTTGATTTTGCGTTCCGAGCTGGGCGACTCGCCCGCTGGAGTATGATTTCGCTCGCCGCCCTGTTCAGTCTGGCCTTTGTCGTGGCCACAGCATCCCTGACGTTCGCGTCTGCATCGAAGAGGCGTTTAAAGAACATTAGCGAAGTGGGGGCCTATCAAGTCCAGGAGTTAATAGGCCAGGGTGGGATGGGTCGGGTCTATCTTGCAGAGCACGCACTGCTGTGTCGCCAATCTGCGATCAAGGTCCTTACGCAGGGTCTAGAAGATCTAAGCGTAATTGGTCGATTTGAGCGTGAGGTCCAGCTTGCCAGCCAGTTGACACATCCGAATACAATCGCGATCTACGACTTTGGTCGCAACAGCGATGGTCTGTTCTACTATGCAATGGAGTACATCAACGGTGCCCACCTCGGCCAACTAGTGGAATTCGTTGGCCCAGTTCCACCAGGCCGAGCCATCTTCATCCTACGGCAGCTGTGTTGCGCATTAATGGAAGCCCACCAAGCAGGCGTCGTCCACCGCGATATCAAGCCTCAGAATATTATGGTCTGCAACCGGGGTGGCGAACCCGACTTTGTGAAACTCTTCGACTACGGACTGGTCAAGTCATTTGCACCTGGAGTATCCAACAACTCTTCGCAAACGAAAGTCGTCGTCGGCACTCCGCGTTTCATGGCGCCCGAACGACTTAACTCTCCCTGGTTGGCCGATCCACGCGTCGACATTTACTCTGTCGGCGCGCTTGCGTACTTCCTACTCACTGCCCAACTGCCACCGCTCGTTACCTTCGAAACCGGCATGGACCATGAGCAGACAGGCGTCGAAACGCTCGATCTACCGCCGGATGTTGTCGATTTTGGGGAGCTGCTCAGCGTCTGCATGGCTGTTGAACCATCGACACGTCCATCCAACATGGCTTCACTGCTACGAGAGCTCGAAGAACTCAGCAGCAAGTTCCCCTGGACTCGCGGCGATTCCATCAATTGGTGGGAGAAGCACGAAGCCAAACTTCTCCACTTGGTGAAGAACAAACGCAAGAAGCTCAGCTCAGAAAACAAGCTGCCTTAATCCGTCTCACTTGCCGACTTCGTGGACAACCACTTGATTGTGCGTATTGTCAACAATCCCAGTTCCAGCCACAAACACGACCCTGTCACCCGGAGACAGCACCTCGTGCTCCTTCCCCCACTTGGCGATATCCTCAAAAAGCTCCTGTGGATTCTCGACGCTCTCGACATAATGCGGCACGATCCCCCAGAACAAACACATTCGCCTAAGAGTTTCCGGGCGATTACTCACCCCTAGCGTTGGAATAAAATTCCGTTGCTTGGATTTCACCCAGGCTGTACCACCTGTTCGACTGACCACCACAACGAGCTTTGCGCCGATCGCCTGCCCAATACTGGCAGCACTGTAGGTTACGGCTGAGGTAATCGGATGCACTCGATCGAAGACCTTCGCTACCTTTTCCTGAGGATTATCTCGGAGCATTTGCTCGGTGTGGAACATAATGCGATCCATCGTGGCGACTGACTCCATTGGATACGATCCAATGGCCGTTTCACCGCTCAGCATGCAAGCATCGGCACCATCTAGGATTGCATTGGCAACGTCACTAGCTTCAGCTCGTGTCGGTCGACTGTTTTCATGCATACTCTCAAGCATCTGAGTCGCAACGATGACCGGCTTCAACTTCTCGCGACAGATCTTAATTATGCGTTTCTGAGCAACCGGAGTTTCCGCGACGTCAATCTCAACGCCGAGATCACCGCGTGCGACCATGATTCCATCAGCCGCATCCACAATCTCCTCAAGACAGTCCAAAGCCTCACGCTTCTCAATTTTAGCAATCACCAGAGCCGTGGAACCAAGCGAGCCCAACAAGTCTTTCAAAGTGCGAACATCGTGGGCACTTCGAACGAAACTGAGACTAATAAAGTCAATTTCATTCCTAGCGCCCCACAACGCGTTCTCTACGTCTTCGGGCCGCATCGCGGAAACACTAAGCACGACACCGGGCAAGTTGATCCCCTGCCGCGAGCGAATCGTGCCAGCCGTCTTGACTTGGCAAGTAAATTCATCCGCACTCACACTCGTAACGACCAACCCAATAATTCCGTCGGCAAGCATGATTGAGTCGCCGACTTTGACTTCATCAACAAGCTTGGGATAATTGCTGGTCAGACAAAGCCGATCGCGTGGTTCGTCGCCTCGCTGGAAGGTAAGCTCCATGCCAGGCTCGACCTCCAATGGATCTTCTATCAGCTGTCCCAACCGAATCTTGGGACCTGACAAATCGAGCAAGGTTGCGACGGGAAACCCCGTAACCTCACGGACCTGACGAATATTGCCTAGAACAGCTTCGAAATCGGCTTGTTTTCCGTGAGCTGTATTAATGCGAAATACGTCGACGCCGCATTCAACCAACTCCGTCAGTTTCTCAACACTGCTGCACGCGGGGCCGACAGTTGCCACAATCTTCGAACGTGCTTCATTTTTCTTCGGTCGAATTGGCATGATGCTCTCATTCGGATTCACTGGTGATAGGGAGCACGCCCGAGCCAAAGCGAAGTTTACCCAAGCTAGCATGAGTGGTTCGACGCCGCGGAGCGAGCCCCCACCCGAACGTCCTGGGCTATAGCGAATCGAAAAATGCACTAAGCTGTTGAACTCGACGAGCGAGGATCGTTTTATCGGATTGAGCGAAATCCTTATACCCGAATCTCGAGCACCCCGAACTCCTTCGCCGCGAAAGTCCAGCAATCGACTGCTGTCCGGGATTACCGCGTTCCGAACCGGTCAGCGACATCCTCTGTTCACCTTTTCAAAGCTGCTGTGCATGTCCTCCGAAAGCCTGTCTCCAAAGCTGGGCAGATATTGGCAAAATCGCCGAATTGTCCTCTGTGGCGCTTCCGCTGGTCTCGGACTTCAGCTTGGAATCGAACTAGCAAAGGCACAACCAAGTGCGCTGTTTCTCATTGGACGAAACTTGGAGCCGCTGCAGTCTGCGCGACAACGACTTCAGGAACTGGCTCCAAAATGCAACATCGAATGCACGGACGTCGATGTCTGTGACTTCCCCTCGCTTCACGATGCGGCCCAACGTGTGACGTCTAATCAAAGCGTCGATTTAATGATCAACGCAGTCGGAATGAGCAGTCGAGGTTCGTTGCTCAGTTCCACATCCCAGGATCTAGAACATTCGTTCCGCATCAACGTAACCTCTGCCCTGCACTGTCTCCAAGCGTTCCATCCAATGCTAAAGCAAACACAAGGCTGTGGAGTGCTGATTGGATCCCTCGCCAGTTTGTTCGCACCACGCTTTCTCGGAGGATACGCGGTGGCCAAACACGGTCTTGCCGCCCTCGCGCAGCAAGCGCGGCTTGAACTGTTAGAAGACAAAGTCCACGTGATGCTTGCATGCCCCGGGCCAATTCAACGCTCCGACGCAGGCTCGCGATACAGTGCGGCCAATGATGCCGACCTCCCCGCATCAGCACTTCAGCCAGGCGGGGGCGCCAAAGTGAAGGGGCTCGATCCAACGAAGCTATCTCAGGAAATTCTAGTCGCCGCTGGCAAGCGAAAGCGGCGAATCATACGCCCACGTTCGGCGCTGCTTCTCCACTGGATCAGTAGCCTTTCACCAGGCGTAGGCGAAGCCATATTGCGTCGCAAAACGAGTTAGAACTCGACGCGGAGAGCTTCAGGACTTGCCCCTCGGAATCCCCCCTCTGGCCAAGCGTTCCAGAAATGCAGGCACGGCAACACTCGCCTTGTCGCGTATCGTTTCGTTGAAACGCTCTGACTGTGGAGTGTCTTCCAAATTGATTTCGACACAGTAGCAAGCTGGCGGAGTCCATTGGACGATTGCCGCCGCAGGATAAACAACCGCTGAGGTTCCAATTGCCAAAAAGACGTCCGCATTGCTGGCCGCCGCCTCGATGACCTCCATTCCCATTGGCATCTCGCCAAACCAAACGATGTGGGGCCGCAACGTGCCTATCTGATCTGTGAGGTTTGGATGAGGCGTGGTGAGTTCGAGGTCCTCGGTCCAATCGAAGACCTCATTTGTGGCCGTACAGCGTGCCTTGAGAATCTCACCATGCATCGCAACCAAATTCTGCGTCCCTGCCCGACGATGTAAGTCGTCTACATTCTGAGAAATGAGCACGAACTCTCCCCCATGCTTTCTTTCAAACCCTGCAAGTGCGAAGTGTGCGGCATTTGGCTGAACGTCAGCTTCCAAGAGCCTTCGACGACGCTCATTGTAGAATCGATGCACTAGTTCTGGACGACTTGCAAATGCCTCTGGTGTCGCCACCTCCTCAGGTCGGTGCCCTTCCCAAAGTCCGTTTGCGTCGCGAAAAGTAGGGATCCCCGACTCGGCGGAAATACCCGCTCCCGTTAGCACCACCATTTTCATACCACTCTCCCTTTCCATCATTCTTTGCTGCAATCTGTTGTCGGACAAGACAAGCATTCCGTCAAACAAGCATTCGCTGACTTGGCTACAATAATTACCTCGAACGTCCTGCCATACGAAAAAGCGGGCAACACCCTCCCCCGCTAATCGACTGGTTCCAATCGTGAAATCGAATCTAAAACACTTAAGTCTCCGCCTTCAAAGAACGTTCGCAACTGTCGGGTTGGCAAGCATGTTTGCTATCGGCGTTCTTGCTCCATCGTTGCAAGGCGGTGAAATCCAGGAGGTCTCGGCCTATGACCAACAAGTCTTGGAACTGCGTCAAGGCGAGACTGTCGTGCGTGTCGCACCCGAGTCCGGTGCCAATGTCTTCTCCATTAAGGTTGGCGGCGTTGAGTTCTTACACCAACCAGAATCGGCTAGTCGTTTGAAAGGCGTCTTCAGTGGCGTTCCGCTCCTCTACCCCACTCCGAATCGGGTAAAGGACTCCGAGTTTACCTTCGGCGATCAGCGGGTGGAATTCGCGCCCAACGCGGGCCCTAACTTCATCCACGGGATAGTCCACTCGGAACAATGGCAGGTCGAAGATCAAACCTTGAATGAAAATTCGGTGGCAATCACGCTTGTCTTAAGCTTCGAGAACGGCGGGAAACTCCACAACCAATTCCCGTTCACGCATCGGCTCCGGTTACGACTTACGGTGGCAGCTCGCTCCGTCACATGGAAGTACACCGTCGACAACTCGGACGGTACCGGCCCCGTACCGTTTGGGTTTGCGCTTCATCCGTATTTCGTTTACCAGAAGGAACGAGCGGAGACCTTCCTGACGATCCCGGCAGAGTTCCAGATGGAAGCCACCAAACAACTACCCTCTGGCAAACTCGTGACCGCTGAAGAACTGGACCATCCACTCGGCGAGCCGTTTAGCTTGAAGAACACTAAGTTCGACGATGTCTTCTTCGGGATCAACGGCGATACGATCATTGACTTTCGCGACGTGGGCCGAAGGATCACGATTCGCGGAGACAAGTCGTTTACTCACCTTGTCGTTTGGACTCCACAGCGTCCGTTCTTCGGTGTCGAAAGCCAAACATGCAGCACTGACGCTCACAACCTACATTCCAAAGGCTTTGAAAACGTTGCACACCTTCAAGTCTGCGCGCCAGGCGAGCAACTCTCAGGAGAAGTCCAGTACACATTTCAAACCGGCCAGGAGCAAAACCAATGATGGACTTCGTCTGTCAACGCTCACTTCGGCCTTCGATCATATCAACTAAAACTTCGGGGATCGGAGTTTGTAAGTGCTAGATCAGCTCTGGTATTTGTTGCTAATCGTGGCTGGGTTTCTTGCCGGCATTATCAATACGATAGCCGGTGGAGGCTCGTTTCTTACGCTTCCCGCCCTGATGTTCATCGGTGGCCTCGACGCACAGACCGCGAACGGAACGAACCGTGTTGCAATCTTATTTTCTTCCGGCGCCGCGAGCCTGACCTTCAATGGGCAAGGTTACCTGGACAAGACGTTAGCCCTGCGTCTGACATTACCAACCCTCGCCGGCACCCCAATCGGTGCCCTCCTAGCAATCTACCTGCCGCCCACCGCGTTTCGGCCCATCTTTGGGTTGATTTTCTTTGTGATGGCCTTAGTCATTTTATCGGATCCAAAGCGTATCAGTGAAGCTGCAGTCAAACGCGAAGCTTCGAAGGTGACGCTGTTTCTCGTATTCTTCGCAATCGGTATCTACGTCGGTTTCATCCAAGCTGGGATGGGTATCTTGCTACTCGTCGCCATGAGCCTGCTGCACACGGGTGACCTCATAGCATCCAATGCAGTGAAGAACTTGATCGGATTCTCAGTCACTTTAGCTGCGACACTCGTGTTCGTTGCCTTTGGCCACGTGGCTTGGATTCCGGGTTTGGTCACCGCAATTGGTAATCTTGCTGGTGGCATCGTAGGAGCCAAGCTTGCAATCAAGAAGGGTAACAAACTCATCTTCGGCTTTCTGATCGTGGTCATGCTCGCGACAGGAGCAAAACTGCTTCTCGTTGGATAGTACAGCGAAACGAAAGACGTGCCGTTGGGACACTTCAAAACACAGCAAGCCAAGACAAGCGTTTCGTGTCTCGAGAACGTCTAGCTGCTACACTGTGTTTCTACCTCTGCGGCAAATCACAGGACTCACATCGCCGCATATTAAGTCCCACAACACCCCCAAGCCCTCCCAAGGATTCTCCTCATGCCTCTTCGACTTCTGGACAAGCACACTGTGTTGGCAAAGTACAGTGTCATCTGCGGATTGCTCTTCGCACTCCTGCCAAGCAACCTTCGAGCCGAAGTCTACGAACTACGAACGTACACAACGAACGAAGGAAAACTGGAGGCCCTAGAACAGCGTTTCTCTGGTCACACCATGAAACTGTTCGAAAAGCATGAAATTGAAAACGTTGGCTACTGGATTCCAACTGACGAGGAAAAATCGCAGAATACGCTGATCTACATCGTGAAGCACACGAGCCGGGAAGACGCGAAAAAATCCTGGTCCGCTTTTTCAAAGGACGAAGACTGGCAGTCTGCGTACAAGGCTTCCATCGCCGATGGCAGATTAGTCAAAAAGGTCGAGTCCGTTTACATGGACGCTACAGACTACTCGCCCAAAGTATCACCAAAGCCAGAATCGGATGCAGAAGGCGGGCTATTCGAACTTCGAATCTACAACACCAACGAAGGCAAACTCGAAGGACTCAATGCGAGGTTTCGCGATCACACGCTGGGACTCTTCAAGAAGCATGGAATCGAGAACGTCGCCTACTGGACTCCCAGTGACGAACCACTCGCGTCCAGCCAACTGATCTACATCATCAAGCACAAGAGTGATGAGGCGGCCAAAGAATCCTGGGGTGCGTTTGTCAAAGATGAAGCCTGGAAGAAGGTAGCCAAGGAATCTCAGAAGGACGGGCGTTTTCTGGCAGAACGGCCAACATCAATCTACATGAAAGCTACCGAGTATTCGCCACTCAAATAACCTTCTTCCAGTGCCCTGCACCCGGAGTCAGAACCATGGTTCACTCTCGAATTAAAACTTGGATCAATCTCGTCGCTTGCGCTGTTGCAACTCTCACTTTCACAGTCGCCGCGAACGCACAAGAAGCGGTCTACTCTGGGCCCCAGCCCGCCGAGAAGCTACCGAGTTTCAAAGCGTTCCTACTGCGCGGCGACAGCATAGAGAAAAACGATGTGGATGGTCAGAAGACGGCCGTGGATCCCATTAAGCTTGCGGGTAGCGAACCGGTTGTCTTGATTTTTTGGCACCAGCTCGGGCGTCCCGGATTCGCGCTGCTCCGCACGATTACGCAATATTCGCTGAGTAAAACGGACGACGGGCTCCGCACTTCGGTTTGCCTTTTGACTGACGACCCCGAAGCGAAGAAGTTCCAGGGAGCGATCCGATTATTGCCTCCCAAACTATCCGTGAGCGTTCCGGAGGGCGGCGCAGATGGGCCTGGCAGCTACGGACTCAATCGAAATGTTCGAATGACAATCCTGATTGGCAAAGCTGGCAAAGTGACCGACAATTTCGCTCTCGTCCAACCCTCGGTTAAAGTTGACGCCCCCAAAATTGCCGCCGCCATTGCCAAGGCCTTAGGCCAGGAGCCTCCCAGCGATGAAAAGCTGCTAGCCACGAATGCCAGAATGCGAGGTACTGGAACCGAAAGAGCAATGAAGAAACAAGGCGATGGCAAGAGTGCACTACCAGACGAAGCCTTGCAACTGCTACGCACAATGCTGCGAAGTGAATCTGAGCAGGAGATCAAGGAAGCTGCGGCCAAGATGGAGAGCATCGTTGCCAAGAACCCAGCGGCCCGCAGCGACTTGTCGCAACGAGCCACACGCATCGTGAACTCCGGCAACCTCAAACGCTATGGCATCAAGCTGACACAAGACTACATCAAAAAGTGGGCAAAGCCGCGGAAAGACACCAAAGAAGCAAAGTCGGACTCGGAGCCTGCAGCAGAGTCCAGAGAATCAAAGAAAGAGGACCCCACCTAGCGTTCCACGCCGAAGAACGGGCAACCACACGTCAGCTTCCGCATCTTGTCTCTTCATCTAAGACCAAATCGCTCTTCGATCAGTGCACCGATCGTCTATAATGGACTGTCCCTCCCAGGCCACTCCCCTCCCTGATCGGTGCCATGCAAACCTCTCGTTTTCGCGCGTTCTGTTCCTCCAGTAATGCGACCGCTCTAGTTTCAACTCTGTTCGCGGTTCTGCTTTGTGCCTCGAATGCGACGGGAGCAGATTCCCAATTCGAACTCAAGCAGAATGATCGAGTTGTCTTTGTAGGCGATGCGCTCATCGAACAAGCTCAATACAACGGGTGGATCGAAGTCATGATGACGACTTCGTTTCCCGAGAAGGACCTCACTTTCCGAAACCTCGGATGGAGTGCCGACACACCGGCAGGATCATCGCGATTTGGGCTGAGCTTACTTCAGGCTGGGCGGGAACCAGCGGACGAGGGATGGAAGCAGTTGCAAAAACAGCTCGATCAAGTCTCGGGTACCGTCTTCGTATTGGGCTACGGCATGGCCAGTGCGTTGGAGGGCGGACAAGTTGGCGTCGAGCAATTCCAAAGAGACTACGAACGATTAATCGCGCACATTTTAAACGTATCGCCGAACGCTCGGTTTCTTTTCCTAACTCCGATTCAAATTTCAAGCCCTACGCTTGCAGCAGAAGATACGGAACTTCAGCAAGCTATCTCGGACTACTGCGAGGCGATCCGCCGAGTTGCGAAACAACAAGAGGCTCCGGTTGTTGATCTAACGACTAGCGGCCTTGCTGGCCCACTACGAAAAGACCCAATCCACCTCAATGACGCCGGCTATCGCCAGCTTGCCAGTGACATCGCAGACAAACTGCAGTGGGAAACTTCTTGGCAATCTAGTCCGCAAACAGAGGCTCTTCGCCAAGTAATTTTGCGCAAGAATGCATGGTGGTTTAACCGTTCTCGACCGGCCAACATGGCCTACGTTTTTGGATTCCGCAAAGGCGAGCAGGGCCAAAATGCGACCGAAATCCCAGAGTTCGATAAACTCATCACAGTCGAAGAACAACGCATTTCCAAACTTCGCAGGCTGGCTCCAGGCGATTTCAAACTCCCTCCGAAGACACTGAAATCGAAGTTCGCGGAGTTCGAACAACAACCGACGCCAGAATTCACCGTTGCGGAAGGCTGGGAGATCTCCCTCTGGGCTGAGAACCCATTGCTGAACAAACCTATTCACATGAACTTCGACCCGCAAGGTCGACTCTGGATCGCCAGTAGTGAAGCCTATCCGATGATCGAAGTCGGACAGTCCGCGCCCGACCGAGTCATCGTGCTCGAAGATACGAATCAAGACGGAAACGCTGATAGTTCGACGGTTTTCGCAGAAGGCCTACTTATTCCGACGGGCATCGCTCCCGGCGACGGCGGAGTGTACGTTGCTCAAAGCACCGACCTTCTATTCTTACGCGACACCGACGGCGATGGAAAAGCCGATGAGCGCACCCGCGTGCTCAGCGGCTTTGGGACGGAAGACACACACCACAATCTTCACTCGCTACGCTGGGGTCCCGACGGCCGGTTGTACTTAAACCAGTCGGTGTACACGAGAACAGATACTGAGACTCCGCACGGTGTCGTGCGACTCAAAGCCGGTGGTGGATTCCGATACGACACTCAGACTCAACAGATGGATGTTTTCTTCCGCGGACTTTGGAATTCGTGGGGGCACCAGTTCGATCGCTTCGGCCAATCCTTCTTAAGTGATGGAGCCGGTTTTGATGGGCTGGCTTACACGTTTCCCGGTGCGACCTTCAAACCAGTTAGCGGAGCACGCCACATACTTCCACTTATCAGCCCGGGACGCTGGCCCAAATTCGCGTCACTAGAAATACCCGAAGGACCGTCCATTCCGGAGGATTGGGGGGAATCTTTGATCACCTGCGACTTCCGAGCCAATCGAGTCACCCGCTTCAGTCTGACCGAACAGGGCGCCGGCTTCGTGACCCAACAAGAAGACGACTTGGTTCGTACGAGCGTCCCGACGTTTCGCCCAATCGACGTGAAGCAAGGCCCGGATGGAGCCCTCTACATCGCAGACTGGTCCAATCCGATTATCAACCACGGCGAAGTCGACTTCCGAGACCCGCGTCGTGATCGCTGGCATGGACGGATCTGGAGATTGAGTTGGAAGGGTGCAAGGGACAATGAAACGAAGGATCTGACTCAACTCCCACGCGGCGAACTGTTTGAATTGCTCCGCTCGAAGGACCGATACATGCGCGACCAAGCGCGCAGAATTTTGAAGGAAGATTATGACACGGGTTCAGATTCCGCGGCCTTCAATTCAGCTTGGAACAGCTTTGCGCAAAACTGCGAAACGGAGCACGAAATTCTAGAAGCACTTTGGTTTTCCCAAGCCACAAACACTCTGGATCAATCCTTGCTCGAGCGATGCCTAACCGCCAACGACCATCGAGTCCGAGCTGCTGGCGTTCGTGTATTGAGTGACTTTGCGGATCCAAGCAGAAAGCCAAGTTCCTTGATCAGTGGCTCGCAGGCGATGGAGTTCTTCGAGGAAGCCATAAACGACTCGAATCCACGCGTTCGCCTCGAGTCCATTTGCGGTCTTTCGAAGCTGAACCAACCTTCGACGCTCGAATTAGCGATGCAGGCACTGCAGCATCCGATGGATCCCTTCTTAAAGCACGCGTTAGCGATTGCCATCGACAGTTCGCCAGAAACAACTTTGAAGCTCCTGAACTCTCGCACATGGACAACCGCCGAAGAAACAGAGGTACTCAAATTCACCCTCGCGGCCTTAGATCCGCGATCGGCCGCTGAGTTCGTTGCCAAGCAGTTTCAAAGCACCCGCACCAGTGCTTTGAGTAAAGGCCCCTGGATTGAGCTGATCGGGCAGGCAGGAAGGCAAGCCGAGTTGCAACAACTATGGGATCGAGCAACCGAATCCAATCTCAAGCCTTCCACGATCGTCCGTGTACTGGATTCACTAGGTAACGCCCAGCGGCTGCGCAAAATCCGACCCAATCGCAAACGTGATCGACTCGTTGTCTTCCTTAAGTCCACAGACGAAGGCATGGTCGCGGCCGCACTGCAGTTGGCCTCTGCTTGGAAAGCACGCGAAGTTGAAGAACAAGTGCTGAATCTCGCCGACACGGCTGAAACGAGTACGCTGGTCCGCAGGAGAGCCATTCAATGCTTGGGCAGTCTAGGCAGTGATAAAGCTCCGTCGAAACTACGTGAACTTTGCGGCGACAACGACTTCGAAATCGCCTCAACAGCACTTTTCGCGCTCTGCAAGTTATCGGGGGAATCGGCTTCGCCAATCGCAGTTGCCAAATTGGAAAGCACCCAGGACGAGAAACAACTTCTCCGGCTATGGCGAGGCTTGCTGGCGAACCGAGGCTTGGGCGAACGCCTCGCTTCAGAAGCCGCGAGTAAGTTGACCAATCCAGCGGCGATAGAATGTGGTTTAAGGGTCACGCGAGATGGAGGTCGCGAAGAAGGCAAACTTCAGGCGACGCTGCTGGGCATGTCTTCCGACGCCACCACTGCCTACTCGCCCGAGTTGCTACAGGCACTGCTGGCGATGGTACCCAAGGCTGATCCACGCCAAGGCGAAGAGATCTACCGGCGTTCTGAACTGGCTTGTGCGACCTGCCATGCCATTGGAGGAGTTGGTGGAGAGGTTGGTCCCGATATGACTAGCCTTGGTGCTAGCGCTCCGGTTGACTATTTGATCGAGTCACTCTTTGATCCGAACGCCAAAATTAAAGAAAACTACCACGCGGTAACAGTCATTACAGAAGACGATTTGGTCGTAACAGGAATCGAAATCGACTCTACGGCTGACGGGTTGGTTCTGCGTGACGCCTCGAACACAATCGTCCGACTCCCCTCCGCAGAAATCGTTGCGAAAAAGGCGGCCAAGTCACTGATGCCAATGGGAGTCGTCGATCGGCTTTCGCGAAACGAGCAAGCAGACCTAGTCGCATTTCTTTCGCAACTCGGCAAGCCGGGTGATTTTGATGCGACGAAGCCGGGTGTCGCACGTCAGTTTGAGATCCTCGCGGGAACCCATCGACTCGAGCAAGCCGGAGTGGAAAACATCATCGACGGGACAAAGCCTACCGGCTGGATCAACCTTGCGACCCGAGTCAGCGGTTCGTTGGCGAAGGCGACTATTGAAGCCAACACTCAACAGCCGATCAATATTTCGCTCGTGAACGTTTATGCAAGGACTAGGATTCAAGCGAACAGTCCCAAGCTGGCAAAATTCGCGGCAAGCAAAGCAACGGCCATGTGGATCGACGGCAGACCTCTCACGCAGAACGAGTCTGGGGTGTTTTCCGGCAAAATTGAGGCGGGAGACCATGTGGTTCTAGTTCGCTTGGATGCGCGTGATCTGCCCAAGAACTTCCGCTTAGAATCGCAAGATGTGGCCTTCGTCAATATTCCAAAGCAGGACTGAGTTGGCCTACCCCACCAAGACGAACATAGATACTCACTCGGCAAACGAATTCAGCCAAGAACGAATTCAATCCAGTACGAGGTGAATTGAATGACAGTTATAGAAGTCCACTTCGCGGCACTTAAAAACGATCGACGCATTGCGCAGTGGACTCCATGTCTCGGGGGCTTTGTTTTCGGAGTTCTCTTGCTATTGTCGACCAGCGCGCAAGGTCAATTGAAGGACGAAGTACGTACTCTTCACGAACGGCATTTCGAGTCAAAAATTCGTCCAGTCTTGGTGGCCAAGTGTATTCAGTGTCATGGAGCGGAGAAGCAGGAGGGTGGGCTGCGCCTTGATTCTGCTCAAGCCATGCTAGCAGGCGGCGATAGCGGACCAGCAATCACGATAGACGATGCAGACTCGAGCGTTCTTCTCGAAGCGATTCGCTACGAAAGCTACGAGATGCCTCCGACAGGACAGCTTCCCGACTCAACGATTCAGGATTTTGAGAAGTGGCTGGCCGACGGCTCCTACTGGCCAGAGCAATCCGCGACACTGCGACATGAAACAGGTGTAATTACCGACGCCGATCGTGAATGGTGGGCGTTCCAGGAATTAACTAATGTTCACCCGCCCGTTACCGAGGGAGACCAGTGGTCGGAAAATGCGATCGACCAGTTCATCTACAGGAAGCTCTCCGAAGAAGAGTTGGAGCCCGCCCCGAGAGCGTCAGACATTACTCTCGTGCGGAGACTGTACTTCGACTTAATTGGCTTGCCGCCGACGCAAGAAGAAATTGAGTCCTATCTTGCGGACACTTCTCCAGACGCGTGGGAGAAACTAGTCGACCGCTTACTAGTGGACGAGCGTTACGGCGAGCACTGGGCGCGTTTTTGGCTCGACCTCGTCCGCTACGCGGAATCCGATGGCTGGAACCAAGATGCCTACCGACCGCTCATCTATCGCTACCGAGACTATGTGGTTCGCTCCTTCAACCAAGATAAGCCCTACACGGATTTTGTACGCGAGCAATTAGCCGGAGATGAAACGGGTGCCGACAACGCCGATCATTTAACCGCTACCGGCTTCTTGCGATTGGGAATCTACGAATACAACCAACGCGACGCTCGCAACCATTGGAACGACATCATGAACGAAATGACGGATGTCGTCGGAGATGTCTTTCTCGGTCTTAGCATGGCGTGTGCCCGCTGCCATGACCACAAGTTTGATCCCATCCCGCAAACCGATTATTTCAAGCTCCGTGCATACCTAGAACCGATCTCTTGGCGTGACGATTTAGTCGCCGCTACGCGTGAGGAAAAGGTCGAACATGAAAAGCAAATGAGGGTCTGGGAATCAGCGACGACTGGAATCCGCGCAGAGATCGACGCGCTGCTTGAGCTCTACCATAAGAAAAAGTGGGAGTCGACGGTCGATAAGTTTCCGGTCGACATCCAGGCATGTTTTCATATGCCAGTTGCCGAGCGCACGTCATGGCAGAATCAAATGGCCTACCTTGTCTCGCGACAATTCCTAGAGGAGGCCGGTGGCCCTTTGAAGAACATTTCCAAGGAGGACAAGGCGAAGCACGAAGCGCTGAAAGAGAAGCTAGCAGAGTTTGACCACTTGAAGCCAGAACCACTGCCGACCGTCATGGCCGCCACAGATTTCTCGGGTATCGCCTCGCCGACACTCATTCCCGGCAAGCCTACTCATACGCCGGTCAAAGCTGGATCGTTGGAAGTACTCGACTTCCAAGCGGCAAGCCCAAGCCCCGAACGCCTTGAACGCGAATCAGTAGAAGTCTCATCCGGACGGCGTGCGGCTTTGGCCGAGTGGATCGCCAGTTCAGATAATCCGCTGACTAGCCGAGTCATCACAAACAGGATTTGGCAACGTCATTTTGGACTTGGTATCGTCGAAACTTGCAGCGACTTTGGGACCCAAGGCAGCGTACCATCGCATCCTGAGCTCTTGGACTGGCTGACTCGTCGCTTCGTCGACGAAGGCTGGAGCATGAAACGCCTGCACAAGATGATCCTCACATCGGCAACTTGGCGTCAAGATTCGCAGCATCCGAAGGCCGCGTCGCAACAGCTCGTCGATCCAGGCGAAGAACTATTTTGGCGAGCCCCCGTGCGAAGACTGCAGGCGGAACAAATTCGCGACGCTATGCTCGCCGCCAGTGGTGAGCTGGAGCATCGAGTAGGCGGACCAAGTACAGATGAAAGCTCCATGCGTCGTTCGTTATATATGAAGAGCTTTCGCAACAAGAATGATTCCTTTCTCCACGGCTTCGACATTGCCAATGGATTAAAAAGCGTTTCGACGCGTGATCGAACGACAACGCCGACTCAAGCTTTACTCTTGATCAACGGAAAATTCGCCCTCGAGCGAGCAAAGAAGCTAGCCTCTCTGCTAACTAAACAAACAGACGATCCTGTTGAACAGGTCGAACTGAGTTTTGTTCGCACGTGGAGTCGCAAACCGACTACCGAAGAACTGGAGCAAGCTCTGAATTTCGTTGGATATATTACCGGAGAGGAAGCCGACAACTTGAATAGAGATCGCCTCATCGACTTGTGTCACATCTTGTTGAACTCGAGCCGATTCCTGTACGTCCGTTAAACTGAACGTTCTTCCGCGAGCGGGCAAGCATCTGTCGTTCTTCCTATGCGGCGAAGCAAGATTCACACCCACAACAATGGCAATGTCCATTCTCCCTCCGACGCGAGCAATCAAGTGCCCTACCCCTTTCAATCGAGACGCAGTTTCTTGCAGACCAGCGGTGTTGGATTCGGAGCAGTGGCCCTGGATTGGATGCTGCACTCAAAACTGAGCCAAGCTGCCGTACATCATGCCGCTTCGGCGAAGCGAGTCATCTGGCTATTTATGGAGGGCGGCCCGAGTCACATTGACTTGGTCGACCCCAAGCCCCTTGTAAACGAACTCGCGGGAAAACCACTGCCTAGCAGCTTTGCGGAGCCCATCACCGCAATGGGCGAAAAGGGATCTCCGCTGCTCGCCTCGCCTCGCAAGTGGAAGCAACACGGCGAGAGTGGTCTGTGGGCTTCCGACTGGATGCCAAACATCGCGAAACACATGGACGACATCGCGGTGATTCGCTCTTGCTGGACGAACGGCATCAACCACTCCGGTGGCGTGTGCCAGATGAATACGTGCATCAATGTCGCCGGCAGACCCTCGCTGGGTGCTTGGGTGGACTACGGGCTGGGAAGTGAAAATGAAAACCTGCCAGCGTTTGTGGTCATGTGCGACCGCTCGGGAAAGCCAGTCAACGGCCCACGCAATTGGGGCAGCGGTTTTATGCCGGCGTCGCACCAAGGGGTAAGAATCAATGGCACCTCATCGCAACCGGTGCCAAACCTAAGTTCCCCTAAAGGCCACTCGCTGGAGCGAGTCACGGAGAAACTCGCGTTGCTCAATCGGTTCAATCAGTCCTTCGCTATGGAAAATCCACAGCAGAGCGAACTTGAAGCCCGCATCCGCAGTTACGAACTCGCCTTCCGAATGCAGGCCGAAGCGCCGGAAGCAGTAGACCTTTCGCAGGAGACCGAGGCGACGCAGGAAATGTATGGGCTACGGCAAAAAATCACCGAGCCCTTCGGCCGCAATTGCTTACTGGCAAGGCGTCTGGTTGAACGCGGCGTAAGATTCGTCCAGCTTTACAGTGGCACGGGCAGCAAATGGGATTCTCACTCAGGCATTGAGAAGAGTCACGCCGAACGGTGTCTCGAAATGGATCAGCCGGTTTCCGCTCTGCTGACGGACCTGAAGCAACGCGGACTGCTCGAAGATACGCTTGTCATTTGGGGTGGTGAATTCGGACGCACGCCTATGAGTGAAAAAGGGGATGGTCGTGACCACAACCCGACCGGCTTCTCAATGTGGATGGCTGGAGGCGGAGTCAAAGGCGGGCAAACCATTGGTGCGACAGATGAAGTCGGTCTTTATGCGATCGAAGATAAAATGCACGTCCACGATATCCATGCGTCCATTCTCCATCTATTGGGAGTGGATAACATGAAGCTGACCTACGATCACAAGGGTCGCATCGAAAGACCCACGATCAATGAAGGCGTGTTCAATAAGAAGCTAGTCACGGGCTAGTTCCGCTCTTCAACTGATCTGGTCTACCAACTCCGTTTTTTCAAGAAGATCCATGAATATTCAGCGGCAGCTTTCCCTTGTTCTTTTGCTTGCGCTTTGCGTGGCAGTAGCCTCAGTTCAAACCACGCCAGCCAAGGCTCAGGAAAATCCGCGGCCGAAGCAGGCCACACAGAAACAGAAGCCACGCAATCCGGCGATGCAACCTGTAGAAGACATCGCTGGCTTACCGCGTGTTCTTTTGATCGGGGATTCAATCTCGATCGGCTACACCGTCGCGGTGCGCGAGCGATTGAATGGAATTGCGAACGTCCACCGCCCCCTGACCAATTGCGGCCCGACGACCAAGGGTGTCGCGGAGCTGGAGAAGTGGTTGGGGGACAAGCCCTGGGATGTAATTCACTTCAATTTCGGACTGCATGACCTTAAGTACATGGGGCCTGGCGGAAAGAATTTGGCCACTCCGTCCGACCCTACAAGCCGACGCCAAGTCTCGCCTTCCGACTACGCCAAGAATCTCCAGAAGATCGTCGAGATACTTCAATCAACGAATGCGAAGCTGGTATGGCGGAACACGACACCAGTACCCCTGGGAGCAAAGGGACGCATCGTCGGTGATTCAGAAGCCTACAACGCAATCGCCGAAATGATCATGCAGCACGCACATATCCCAACTGACGACCACTACTCGTTTGCCCGCGCTAACATGGAAGATATCCAGCGCCCCGCCGACGTACACTTCACACCAGAAGGCTCCGCAAAGCTCGCCGAGCTGGCAGTGAAAAGCATCCGAGTTGCACTTAGTGAAGTCCGCAATTCGAATTAGCCAGCCCTCTTACTCCTCTGTCTATTCTCGCTAGGACGCTCTGCAGCAAAGTTGAAATCGCTTTAATCCCTAAAGTCCGCAGAGTCGATAACAACGACTGGGTGCGCTTCGAGCAAGCTTGGATTCGGAACTTCGCAAGCAGTGCGGAGCAGCGTTTTCCTTCGGCATCCAGATCGACCTCGTCAGTCAGCGTACTTGGCGGGAGGGCGGACTTCGCCCAGCTTTTTCGGACCGAACCTGCGCAGGGAGGCGTAGGAATGCGACTTCAAAACAACATCAAATTGCTAGCAATCGCGACCTGGCTGTCTGCGGTCATCGGCGTTTCCACGCTGGTTATCGAATCCCCCAGCGCGATGGCCCAAGAACTCGCATTCCAAAATCAAGCTGGCTGGGAAAAGTGGGAGAAGGCACTTCGTAGTCCGACGTTGGCAGCGCGAGCGCGTGCAGCCAACGAGTTGGGGAAGCTTGGGGAGATTGCCACTCCAGCGACTCAGCGGCTGATCGAATGCCTCCAAGACGAAAGCGACGCAGTCCGACTAAACTCCGCGACTTCGTTGGGCTACATTCTGGCCGAGCCGCAAGCATCCGTGGATGGACTTCTCGAGACCTTAGCCGACGACAATGAACACGTTCGTTATGCAGCAGAATGGGCGCTCGCAAGGTTTGCGATTCTGCCAGTACGTCGTAGCGGGGCTCGTGCACGCCTGCTGAGCTTTGAATCCGCCATACAACAACTCGATCACCGCGAGCACCATCCACGACATCGCCACATTATTGAACTTGCAATCGAAGAATTGAAGCGAATCCTAGGAGACGACCTGCTTTCTGATGAGCAAGGCGCCACTGACTTAACAACTTCAGCCCCTATCTCGGTGCCGGCGACTTTAGAGTATTCGGATTCCGATCCGGAGCGGAGACGAATTCGCGATCTCGCCAAGACTTTCCGAGTCAGCGGTCGCATGGATCAGTTGCTAATCATCAAGCTCTTGAGTCGCGAACGAGCTGCGAGCTACCAAACAGTTACACAGGAAACACGAAATTCGATCCTTGAGTACTGCTTCGAAAACTCAGAAGACGTATGTACGCAGTACGCCATCCACTGCTGGGGAGAGCACGCAAACGCTGCAATTGACACGCTCTACCGAGCCAGCGTGCGGCAGTCGGAATATCCAACTTGGATGCCCAGGCTGCTGTACGAGTATCGCCCATCGCAGACGCACCAGATTGAGCACTTGGCCGAGTTGGCGACTACAGCAAAGTATGACTTCGGAACTCGGGTAGCCGCGATCGCAGCCCTTGGCACTCAACGCGTCGACGTCCAACCAGCACGCGAAGCTCTAACGCAGTTGTTCGCCAATGCAGAGGAGCAAGAGTTCCTCCGCTTAGAGTCTCTACGTTCATTGCGCACGCTTGCTGCAGGTTACTCGAGCTTGGACTCCATTGAGTCCACTTTGCTATCGCTCCTGGTAAACGAAAATGAACCTTGGCAAATCCGTTTGGAAGCGGCGTTCACGCTAGACTCTATCAGCCCGCTATCTGAGCAGTATGTGGCCGCACTCTGCAATTCGGCAGCCCGACTCCAATTGCAGGACTACGAGCTGCCAAAGCTGCTGGATATTGTGTCCCAGTTCAACGTACCGAGTGCGCGTCCCTTCATCCTTCGTGCGCTCGCATCGTCAGATCAACTCACCCAACTGGCAGGCATCCGCGCGGCGGGTCGGCTGGGCCCGCTCGCGGGCGATCTCACGGATTTGCTTATCGCCAAATTTTCAGATAGCCCACGACCATCGCAGACCATTTTGAATGCCAGCGCCGAAGCTCTAGCCTCTGCCGGCACCAGTGGAATCGCGAGACTCAGCCAAAAACTGCTCTCAAGCAACGATGCAGTACGCGTCGCTGGCCTCAACGCCTTGGCCGCAATTGGCCCAGCTGCTTTACCAGCGTTGGATGAATGCGTATCCATACTGCGCAACAAAAGTTGCTCCGATAAGACTCATTGCGCCGCCGCGCTCGCCATTGGACGAATGGGGCATAAAGCTGCCGACGCCAGGAATCCTCTGGTGGAGTACTTGCAAGGCACTCAGTGCCCGACCAGCCAAGCAGCAGCGATTATCGCCGTCACGGAAGTCGATGGCATGCCTCTAGATCAGGTGCAACGCCTCGTTAATCAAGCTGGAAGCGCACCGCTTCACGATGCGGTCTCCGCGGCGATTGCATTTGCTGCTTATATCGATGCCACGGAGGATCACACCCCGAGCTCAAGCCGGGACAGTATCGAAAACCTCGTCAATCTCCTCGGTACCGATGAAGATGCATACGCCAATCTAGCGCTCCAGGATATCGGTCAGGGAGCGATTGCAAGTCTTAGCGTGCTGGCAAATAACCCGAGAGCGCGGCCCCGGCAGCGGATTGAGGCCATTGAACTGCTGACCTCCATTCCCAACTCGCCAGCTAGCTCACTTCTACCGAGCTTGGCTGACGAGCAAATCGGTCGCGTTTGCCAAACCTGCCTCATGCAAGCCACATTTGACGACGGTGGGCTCCAGATGATCGATGAAATCGTCGAGCGATTCCCTACTGCGGAAAGCCCACAAGTCGCATACCGACTCGAGAAAATCGCAGAGAGCGTAACTCTCGCGGGAGACGTTCGTTCTGTGGCTTACGAAAGGGAAATCGGACAGGAATTCGCCTTCCGCCTTCAGGCAGAAACCGAAGCACTCGAATTTTTGCAGCCGACCGTCGAGTACGTTGCTGCACTGCCTGAAGCAGCTCCGGCACCACTGAAACCAACTCGCGAAGAGAACGAGTTCCGCTTCTCGGACAACCTGGAGGCCACGGCACGGATACTGTCCGATCCGATTGCTCTACCTTCACTTGGCGAAGGAACGAGCTTCACAGAAGACTCTGAATCCAATGAAGAAGAGTCCCCCCTGCAAAAGCCTAATGCAGTGTCGCCACCACCTATCAACTCCGCCCTGAACGAACTTCAAGAACCGAAGCCCTTCCAGTCAACTGTCCAGGTCTTCTACGGAACCAATCGAACGCCATTCTCAACCGTCTCCGAGGCATTGGCGGGTAACCACCAGTCGGAGATCTTCGAGAAACTCCTGGCTGGACTCGCGGCGTTCTCGATTATCTTAATCTGGTTTGTTGGCTACCTGCGCCGTCAGGTGGTTCTTTATTCGTCGATTGCCATCGGCTGTGCCATTCTTCTCGCGAACTTCTGGGGCGTCCAAGCACTTCGAATCCACGTCCCCAACGATGTGCAATCATTGGCATACACGGGTGAATTCAACGACAAAATTTCGCTCGGAGTCTGCGAAGTCTCGATTCCAGAATCCCACCGAATCGGTGAGTTGGAATCGCCGTCCATACTGCGTCTGGAATTTGCAGAGGACGAGAATCGTCACGTCGTGCTAAAGAACACAGAACAGCTGGAGTCGACACAGTTCTTCGAAACGATGCACGGCACACTTGCAGAACGCGGTGACAGCCTATTGGTTTTCATTCATGGCTACAACGTCTCGTTTGAAGATGCGGCCCGCAGAAGTGCGCAACTTGCCTACGACCTGCGATTCCCGGGCGCTCCTGTTTTCTATAGTTGGCCCTCCAACAACAACTGGTACGAATACCAGAAAGACCGCAAGAATATCGATCTGAGTGTGGGTCACATCAAGCGATTCTTATTGCAACTCGCTGAGAAGTCGCAGGCACGCAGAATCCACCTTGTCGCCCACAGCATGGGCAACGTTGGGCTGACTCAAGCCCTCGCGGAATTGTCACCTAGCAGCTCCCCCATGTTTAACGAAGTGATACTTGCGGCCCCAGACATTGATGCCGACCTGTTTCGCAATCAAATTGCGCCTCGCATAGTTGGCAAGATGGAGCGTTGCACCCTCTACAGCTCCATGACAGATCTGGCACTCGTGGCATCTAGGTACTTCAACGCGGGCCAGCGTATTGGCGAAAACGCCCAAGATCAGGAAATACCCGGAATTGACGTTATCGATGCGAGTTCAGTCGATACGAGCTTGCTAGGCCATTCCTACTATGGCGAAGAAACGATCCTTGGAGATCTCAGCGAGTTGCTCATGCGGCGACCAATCGACCAACGCACTTACGTGCAAACCAAACTGGTCAGCGGAATGGAATACCGCTTCGTCGATCGGCCTTACATGGCCAGCGCGTCCCATGCGGCCAAAGGAGCCGTGGATGCGACAACAGGCAATGGGGTTCTCCGCTAATCAGCCGGTTCCCGAGCGAGCTGCCTAGGCCGCGTTTCGTGGGACGGTAACGCCGCGTATTTCGCCCGCCAATTCGACAAGTGATTGAGCCGCCGAGCGGACGTCGAATCGCTGCTTTGACCTTTGAGCTACAAGCTCAAGATTCTTTTGCAGAATTGTGCGTGTATCGGGCTGCCGCAGAGTCTCCAACGCTTGCACGATTTGGTCTGCCAAGCCCTCCGGATCGCCGGCTGGTGCGATCCAGGTCGACTTCGGATTCGGACTATCGCACTGCAGAACTTCAGCTGCACCCCCCACTGCCGTAGCAACGATTGGCTTCCGAATCATCTGTGCCTGAATCAGCACTAGCGAAAGCCCCTCGGCGTGGGATGGATGGACAACCAAGTCCGCCGATCGCAGTAGATTCATGGCGTCGTCCCGATGCCCCAACAGGGTCACACGATCGGAAAGTCCGAGTTCCTTGATCTGTGACTCCAGCTTCGAACGCTCTGGCCCTTCTCCGGCAATCAACAAGCAAACGTCCCGTCCGATTCGCGAGAAATGAAGAGACCGAAGCAAGTCAGAATGCCCCTTGCAATCCAACAGGCTCCCCACACTCACTAGTAGTGTCTGGTCGTCGGTTACACCAAACTGCTGACGCAACTGTTTTGAAGCTCGCTCCGATTGACTGTCGACGCTCGCCTGTGGTGGTTTCACACCTCCGTAGATCACAGCGACTTTTTCGCTCTCCAATCCGCCGCTAACGACAACTTGCTTTGCTGCTTGAGAGACGCAGACGACGCGGTCCGTCAGCATCCGATACTTAAACTTGCTTCTCAGCGGGAAAACCGTGTGCTTGTACGCCAATCGCGTGGGGCGGTCGGCCCCCAAGCCTATACTCGCAGCGCCCGCCAACATCACCGCGTGTGTGTCATTCATTAGGACCACGTCGGGAGACTCTTCGCGAATCAACTTCCGCACTGCCCAGAGATCTCGCGGGTTCCTACCACGCCCACGAATGCAAACACCAATATGCTGTTTGCGCTCGCGCAACTGCTTATGCACTGCACTGTTCTTGCGGACCACCCAACTCACTTCATGCCCCAACAACGTGAGGGCTTCAGCGATCGAAGCAACGAGTACCTCCCCTCCGCCAAAGTGTTTTTGAGTCGTGACAATCGAGAATCGCATGCTTGTAGATCGGATTCAGTAATCCGAGGATATTCCAATGAGAGACGAAGATCGGTCGGTTCGAAATGGCGAAAGCCGTTGCTTGCGAGCCTACGCACTCGGAATAGTAGAATTTCACCTACCTCCGTGGCAAGGACGAACTGAAAGAGTGGGTTTACATATCGGTGTGTCGGATCCATCCTGGGGGTTCGCGTCTCATCGCGACCAGCAGGAGCCCTAACCTCACCTTTGCTAGCAAAACCTGAACTCTATTCAAATTGCTGGGTCGCAGAGTGTCCTGCACCGATACATAGTAAAACTTGCGTTCGCGAAGTCTCCCTGGCAACTATGGACAGTTCCCACGCTTTCGACATGGAAAGCGGCGCTCTTGATGGGCTTGACCCACATTCACTGCCTGTCCTATAAGTCCATCTGATCCAGAACTCGAGGGGGAGACCTATCTTCATGCAAATCCACAGTTTGCAAAACGCACAAGCAACTCAGTCGGTACAGTCCACGCAATCTGCGAAAGGCGCTGAAGCGACGAGCGATACCAGTGCTACGACATCCGCCCAGCAAGCAGATCAGCTCGACCTGTCTCCGGAAGCTCTTGCGATTGGAGAAGCCCAAGCAGCTGTCCAGTCGGAAGTCTCAGGAATCCGATCCGAGAAGGTGTCCGCGATTAAGCAGGCAATAGCCGACGGAACGTACGAGACTCCAGAAAAGCTCTCCGCTGCACTGGACAACATGCTCGACTCGTTCGCTTAGAACAGCTTCGCTGCCAACAGCCGCCAAGCCCGGCTAGATCGACTATTCTTGCCCTAGGATCCCTGATTCTAGGGCATTAACGTTTCCGGGCTGAAAGCTGACAATAGCCCATTTGCTCACCCGGCGGCGACCACCGACTGCCTCGGACTTTCGGGCCGTCTATTTCTTGGGCTACGCCCGCCGCAAGCTAAGTACCCGCAAACATGCTTCTTGCACCCTGACTGGCGATTACAATTCTGGAGCTGTCCAGCGTAGAATTTGGCGGTCGGTGATCAACCGGCCGAAGTTCCCGGTACTCTATCGTGCAGTCGCGGAAACGTTGTGCCCCAGAACTGAGTGCAAAAAATTGGCCGATTTCAAAACAACTAGCCCAAAACAAACAGCGAATGCGGCCCAAAAAGCAACGCAGCCACTGGACGCCGTCGAAGTCTCACAGACACCTGCCAACCGCTTTGAAGAGTACCTCGAAAGTCGCGGTCTAAGAAAGACGCAACAACGCAGCTACTTGGTAGAACAAGTCTTCAGTCGCCACGAGCACTTTGATGCGGACCAGTTGATTGACCAACTCCCGCGAAAAGGAGAGGAAAATTATGTTAGCCGGCCAACCGTTTATCGGACACTAAAAGAATTCGTCGACGCTGGTCTGCTACGCAGCTTCGAACTCAACGGCCGTTCCGTTTATGAACACGACTACGGCTACCCGGAACACGATCATTTCTATTGCATTAAATGCCATGAATTATCCGAATTTCAATCGGACGAAATGGTACGCATTCGAAACGAGATTGCGCGAGAGCATCGTTTCCGCGTCCGCTCTCATCGCTTGATAATCCAGGGTGTCTGCCAAACGTGCAGTAGCCGTCGCAGTCAGCGACGGCTACAAGATCGAGTGTAAGCAGCTTGAAGACACAATCACTGCTTAGCAAAATCTCTAAGCAGAGAAGCTCCTACGACGGATTAGCAATATTCAGCATCATCGTCGCCGGGCTGCGATTCTGACTCCATGCCAAGCCGTGTTGCCAACTGTTGGAACTGGTCGTAATACTGATCGCTACTGGTGTGCACATGCTCAGCTTCCGTGATGAAACTCATTTCTTCATCGACGTACACATCATTGCTGATCAAAACACGTTCAAATGATTCCAAAGGCGATCCGTAAGCGATGATCATTTTATGCTCATCGAATTGTACTTCTTGCTGTCTCTTTGGATTGAGAACTGCGATTCCTGTACAACCATCGTTCAGCAAGAGATCCTCGTAGTCGTAGAGAATACTCTTAAGAACTGGCAGATCCATGTGCTCGCGATAGTAGTCCTCGTGACCACCCGTGTGGTAGTGACTCGTCTCAAGGACTACATCCAATACCGGACCGAGCGTATCGATCATATCGATGAACAGATCGAACAATCGGTGCTTGGACGCCGCAGCCATGATGACCGGCACTTTTGCATCTGAGGTAGGATCCGCGTAGGTTTCGTGCCGAAACCCCTGCTTAGGAACCACCTTTAAATCGACCGAAGGCCGAATAGCATCCGTCAATTCGAAAGCTCCATAGCTGGACACTTCCAGGTGTGCTTCGAGTTGATCGTCAGAAAGACTACCGAAACTGGTCAGAGCATCGGCCTTTCCGTTTCCGTTCTGTTGAGCGGACTGTTTTTGGGAACTCTGTTGCGAACCCATAATAAACTCACTTTGTTGAACATAGTCGGGGGGAGTCGCTGATCACTGATAGAAGCGGCGAACCGCGAACACACAAAACTAGGTCACCCCACCCCTTCGCTTTAACCTTTCGAGTTTCTTGCCCCATTTACTACGAAGAAGATGCTAATTCATTCCACAAAGCTCGAATAATCAGACCGCGTCCGAAATTTACGTTGCGAAAGTGCAACAGCCTTGGTTTACAATTGCTGAATTGGTGCAACGCGAGACTGCCTTGGGAGGCGACATGGAGTCATTTAGTTCAAGAAAGCAACATCTGGAAGCGTCTGTCCGTCGCAACTTTCGGTTGTTTATTTTGTCCGTAGTAGCCGGCACCTCGATTGGATGCGAACCACCCGAAGTCCCCAAGCTTCCGCCGCTTGAGAAACCGCCAGAAAAAGAGACGGAGGCCGAAGAACCGACTGTCCTCAGTGTTCCATCAACGACTTGGGTAGGCGACGATCAGCTGCACAGCGAAGCATGGTATATCCAGTACTTATCCGGCAAGCGTGTTGGCTACTTTCACACGCTTGTGGAGAAGGGAGATCTCTTCGTCGAGATCACTCAGACGGGAATGTTCAACCTCTCGCCCTCCGGCGAAGACGACGGAGCCGGAAGACGTATCGAACTGACCTCGCGCGAGTACGCAGATGGTCGGCTAGCAGACTTCAAGGAAGTGATCACGATAGGGGACAAGTTTGTCCAAATCAGTGGTGACATTCCGCGAGAAGGCACGAAACTCACAATCAAGACCTTGAAGTCGGAAGGAAAGCAACGCCCGACGACAATCGCATGGAAGGACTCGAGCTGGGGAGTTCTTGGCCTACAGTCGATGTTACTCGCTCAGCCAATGAAGCCGGGCGAAGCACGAACCTGCGAGATCTTCGTACCCAAGTTACGAGCGATCATCCCAGTCGAACTTCTCGCTGGCCAGCCCGAGCTCACCGCACTACCCGGCGGTGAGACAACGGAACTTATTCCCGTCGAAGTCTTGATGAAGCACAAGCAAGACGCGCTGCGTTCAAAGAACTGGATTACGGATCGCGGAGTGATCAAGAAGACTGTAGCTTTTGGCCCTCAGATAGTCAGCACTTTTTTAGCCAAAGCCGAACGCGCTGAACTCATCCGCGATGAGATGCTACTCAGCTCGTTCCTTTCTCGATCGGTCCCCTACAAGGGCTCTGCGGCCAGCGCCCTAAATACAAAAGCACTCTACATCGTCGAGAAAACGGTACCGGATGATGCGGATGTTATGGAAGCCAACTTTGATCTCTATCAACTTTGGGACCAAACCGTTCGACAATCGGTCAAATCGGCTAGCGCTCTAAGTGCCCGTTTGACAGTCGACAGTAAACTCGCTTTGGGCATGCGCGGCGCACCAAGTCCTGATCAGGTAGCGGAATACCTTGCCAGCTCAAAATACCTTCAGAAAGATCACCCGACGATCAAAAAGCTCGTTGCTAAGCTCGAGGCTCCGACTGACCAAGGAGCGAACGGCACCGAACCTGACAGGCGAGCAACCGCCTTGGCTCTGGCCGCCGCTTTACGAGAGAACTTTCTGATCGATCCTTTGGATGAAAAGTTTGCCAGTGCCGTCGGAGCAGCTCGACGGCTCCGAGGCGACGCAATGGCGCATGCGGTTCTGCTGTCTGCCGCGCTTCGCCACATAGGATTACCGACACGAATTGCCATTGGCCTCAAACCGAATGAGCTAAATACGGCAATGGTGTTTCACCCATGGACAGAGGTATGGTTGGGCGAAGAGTGGTTATCGCTGGACCCGGCCACCGGTCGGGAGATCACGCTAGAGTGCCTCAAGTGCAACGATTCGGCGTTTTCTGAGGCAAACCCCTACACCGTGCTACTGCCACTTTTCCGCGCCATGCCATACTTGTCCGTACGATATGCACCGGGGGCTTAGCAACGCGAGCCCGGGGCTGAGATAACTTCATCGCCCAACATCGTGCTTACGTGAGCCAGTGTTGCTTGACAGCCTCTAATAGTCCGTCAACGGTTTCTGCCTGAATCGGCCCTGTTGGCCACTCGAACCACTCGCTCCCGATGTGCTCGGTGAGCGTGATGGGACAAACGTCAGGCAAGGTGGCTAGGAAATACGTCGTGCGTTTTAGATAGCGACCGCGTTTGTTGGATTCGACAAAGTACTCCAAACTGAACTCGAATCCCGCATCGACTTCCACGACAGATGGATGGATGCCAGTTTCCTCTTCTGTCTCACGGAGGGCAGTTTCTAATAGCGATTCGCCTGGCTCAGCATGCCCCTTCGGCAGATCCCACCGATCACGGTGTCTCATCAGCAGGAATCGACGAGGCTCCGTACGTGTGAATAAGATCAGGCCGGCCGCAAGAATGGGGTCGACAAATCCATCGGACTTCGCAAGCATCAAATTCTCTCTCGGCAATGTTTACTTTCGGCAAGATCTCATTTGGCGATAGCGATCGCACGAAGTCATGAAAATCTATACGAAGACGGGTGATAACGGAACGACTGGACTGTTCGCAGGTCCTCGAGTCCTGAAAAGTCACCCACGCATCAGTGCTTACGGGACAATTGATGAGCTGAACGCGGTACTCGGAGTCATCGCGGCTGAACATCATGTGAACGGCTCTGGATACGAGGATGACCTCGACAAAGAGCTATCCCAATTACTGGAACGAATCCAAAGTGACCTGTTTTCGATCGGTGCACAGCTTGCAACGCCCGAGCCACAGTCCCACGGGATGTGCCTACTCGCACCCGAGCGTACGACCGAACTCGAATCCTACTTGGACCGGCTCGAAGCTATCTTGCCACCCTTGTCTAGCTTTGTCTTACCAGGCGGAACGCCGGCCTCAGCCAGGCTACACCTAGCCCGCACGGTTTGCCGACGAGCGGAGCGTGATGTTGTGGCATTCGCCGTCGAAGATGAGCCCGCATCCACACAGCCCAGCGAGCAGGTCATTGTCTATTTGAATCGCCTCAGCGACTTGCTTTTCATGATGGCACGTCGAGCCAATCAGGTGGCGGGAATCGCGGATAAACCATGGAAGTCTCCGGCCACGTCGGACTGATTCCCTCAGGCTGCATTGGTCGATGCGACCTTGCCCTCGGAAAAGCAGTGCGGCACGGATACGAGCAGCTACATCCTTATCGAAGTTGGTATTGGGTTGGTATTGGGACAAGGCATGAATTTGCGGCGCCCTAAGCCCTTCCAAATGTCGTCCGGATGGAGCCCGACCGACTGAAGGGGCTGTCCTCTGGCCCAAAAGAAAAATAGATTTCTCGGTCGCTAGGGCTCCGCCGGAATGACACCCTACTCCAGCGTAGTTTGAAACTTGGATTGGCCCTGGGTATTGCGGACCACGGATTCCTACTCGTTCCGAACTGGGTTACACTACCGGCGATCAGTTTTTGGATGCCACCCTTCGGTAAGAACCGACTGCTTTGTGGCCCGCCATCATGATGGAGACTCTGGGATGAAGAAAATCGAAGCGATCGTGCGTCACTTCAAGTTGGAAGACGTGAAGAATGCTTTGACGGAAAAAGGCATCCACGGAATGACCGTGAACGAAGTTCGCGGCTACGGACGTCAAAAGGGGCACACCGAAATCTATCGCGGCACCGAATACGCTGTCGACTTTGTCCCTAAAGTCAAAATAGAAGTCATCTGCACGGATGCCAACTTGCAAACCGTCATCGATACTATTCTAGAAACGGCGCAAACCGGACAAATCGGGGACGGAAAGATCTTCATTACCGAACTCAGCAATGCAGTTCGAATTCGTACCGGCGAAACAGGCGAAGAAGCTCTTTAACTTAGGGTTGCAATTCACCGTCCCGAACAGCGGTCCACTCGCGTGGGAACCGTTCCGACGAGCAAGCAATTCGGACCAACAGAGCTCTCTGAACACAGCATTTAGTCCGATGCATTGGTCGCCTAATTCCCCACATCACAATCGGTTCTAAAGAGGCGTAGAGTCTGTATGGCAACCGAATCCAAGTTGCCAGTGGCAGTGATCGAAGCGAGGCAAAAGCTACTCGAGGGCCGAGTAAAACTACGAGCCCAGCACGACGCTGGCTCTCCCGGTCTGCAAGTCTGCGCGAAGCTGACCGACCTGCTAGATTCAGTCGTACTCGACCTTGCGAACGTCGCGACGAGTCACGCCGGTAATCTCTCGGGACAAGTGGACGCGAACTTCTGCCTAGTCGCCCACGGTGGTTACGGTCGGCGGGACGTGGCGCCTCACTCGGATGTCGACCTCATGCTTCTGCATACGCCAGAAGTTGCGGACGAAGCGGTCACTGTCGCGCGTCTATTGAGCCAGTGGGTCGTGGATGCGGGTTGCCAACTTGGTTTCTCACTTCGAACTCCTCACCAAGCATGCAAACTGGCCTGGGAAGACGCGACTGTTTTCACTTCCTTGGCAGAAAGCCGTTTTCTGACTGGCAGTGTTGATCTCTTTACCCAGTACATGCGAACTCTCAGGCAAGGAGCGAAACGCCGTAGCAAACGCATCATTCGCGCTGTCGCCAAAGCTCGCCGACAAGAACGTAGCAAATACGGTGAAACGGTCTTTCTGCTCGAACCCAACGTTAAACGTTCACCCGGTGGACTCCGTGATGTCCAACTGATTCGCTGGATTGGATTCGCGCGGTTCGGAGAGTGCGACTTGGAACAACTCGCTCAACTCGGGCACATCAGTCAGGAGGATTTCCAGTTAGTACGTCGCGGTTACCACTACTTACTGCGACTTCGAAATCAAATGCACTTCGCCGCGTCGAAATCGCAGGACCAATTGGATCGCGGACTCCAAATGCAACTCACCGAATGGTCCGGCTTCGAAGGTGCTGAGGGGATCCTGCCTGTTGAACAGTTCATGCAGCAGTATTTCGAACACACCAGTCAGATACGCTACTGTAGTGCACATTTCGTTTCCAATGCCGAGTGGCAATCTCCGCTGTCCAAGACGATCGAGCGTTCCTTGGGTATCCCGGTCGGGCGAGACTTTCGTGCAGGTTTCCGCCATGTATGGGCAACTAAGAATGGCCTCGAACGCGTCAAACGAGATCCCGCAGCAGTCCTTGAGCTGATGTCGATCTCAAGTCGATTTGGAAAACCGATTCAGCACCACACCTGGCGCGAGATCCGCGATTCCATGCGGAACCGCAAGCTCGGCGAAATCGACCCTCTGACAATTGAGCGTTTTCTGGAGCTGATGTCGCGCACCAATGATCTCGCAGGCCGACTCCAGCGTCTGCACGAATTGCGTGTCTTGGAAAAGATCATTCCGGACATGGCCCACGCCCGCTGCCTGCTTCAGTTCAACCAGTACCACAAATACACCGTCGATGCGCATTCGATCCAGGCCATTGAAAAAGTCACCGAACTGGAAAGCGACCGTAGCCAACTTGGTACGCTCTACCGCGGCCTAAAGAACAAGATGATTCTTCATCTTGCATTGCTGCTGCACGACTTGGGTAAGGGCTTTCCCGAAGATCATTCGGAAGTCGGGAAAGTCATCGCCGAGAAAACCGCCAATCGACTTCGCCTCAGTGCTCTTGATCGAGAAACTCTATCGTTCCTCGTCCACAAGCACTTGTTACTGACCCATACTGCATTCCGATTTGATCTGAGCGATGAAAAAGCAGCCGTCGAATTCGCGGCAGTTGTTGGTTCAAGTGAAAGACTGCAACTGCTACTCTTGCTTTCGTACGCGGACTTGGCCAGCGTCGGCCCCGATGTGATCAGCCAGTGGAAAATCGACCTGCTATTGCAACTCTACTATCAAACCGATCGACACTTTCGTGACAGTAACCCGAACAGCCAAGTGCACCGTGAAGTCGAATCTCAACGGGACTCACTGATTCGCTCCGCACCACGTGGGGCCGACAAAGACTGGTGGGCACGGCAGGTGCAAGCGCTTCCCGTCAGCTACGTGCTGCGTTCGAATATCTCCACTCTAGCCAACGAACTCGCTGACCTTCAACAGTTGAAAGCCAAACCTTGCGTCGCTTGGGGACACTACCTTGAGCAACAGAACGCCGTGGAATACCTGGTCGCTTCGAAGCAGCATGATGTACCGATTGGGACCTTCCATAGAATCACAGGCGCATTGACGAGTCAGAACCACCAAATCATCACCGCGGAAATTCACACTCAACCCGACTCAATTGCCCTCGACCGCTTTCTTGTCGAAGACCTAGAGTTTGACGGACCGCCGCCAGAAGGACGCATCGAGGAAGTCTGCGCCAAAATCTACGACGCATTAGATCCCGAAAATTACAGACCGCCGACTTTTCCGAAGAAGTGGGCCTCCTCTGCCAAGCGACGTGGCGAAGGCCTCGAAATCCAGCCAACTCAGGTACGCTTCGACAATTCGACGTCCGAAAGCCACACCATCATTACGCTCTTCGCATACGACCGACGCGGGCTGTTGTACGCTATCTCGAGAGCCTTGTTTGAGATGCAGTTGATCTTACACTCCGCAAAAATCAGTACTCATCTCGACCAAGTCGTGGACGTCTTCTACGTCGCCGATCTTGAGGGCAATAAGATTACAGAGAGCACACGACTCTACATGATTCGGCAACGCTTGCTGCAGGCTGTCGACGGGTTCCAAAACGGCTAACCGACCGCCGCGTAGTCGACCTAAACCGCATTGTCACCGCGAGCCATTTAGCTTTGCGAAAACGTGCGTCCGGAAGCTCAATTGTTTGCCAGCAAAAAACTTCCGTACTGTTTGCTTGCATTTCATTTGCGGGAGCGCATGGTTTGTCAGTGCACCAACGATGCCCACTGCGACACCAGCCTCGCAGCTCTGTGACGGTCAGAGTATGACCGCTTCGGGATTCGTTCGTGGTGCCCTTTTGTAGCAACAACAAGCCATGGAACCGGCAAGCTCAGGGGTACCGACCGATGAAAAAGATAATCTTTTGCGCAACCGTTGCAATTTACTGCTGCGGAGACTCTTCGTTACATGCTCAGTCTCTAACATTTGGCGCGGCACCCACTCCAGCCCCCAAACTTGTAGCCGCGCAGTCCGAGCCCGACGCGCCGCTTCCCTACCTTTCACCTTCGGTCGGAGATGCGCGACAAACGGAGATAGAGAATCCATTCGACGTACTCTCTCCGTCGGACGACAGCGTATCGAACAACTTCAATTCACCACCGCAATCGCAGCCTGCTCCGATCATTGAGGACCCGAACTCACTTCCCGTGGGACGGCGCCACCGACGCCATAATGCTGTCGTCGATACGATGGCACAGCACAGTCGAATCAGCAACGTTCCCCATGCTTCAACCGCAGTCGTTGATTGGGGCTATGGCGTCCAGAACACGCCCAACCCAGTCGCTACCGTATTGCTGCACCAGCAGTGCGTCGAAGGTCTGTGGGACAGCTACAGCCAGCAACGCGCTGCCGAATGTGCCAAAATGTGGAGCAGGCTGACCGCGAAAAAACGCTGTCATCATTGCAGTTTATCCGGTTGTTCCGCTTGTAAATCCGGCTGTGCTAGTGGCGGTTGCGATAGCTGTGCAGGCAGCGCAGTGGTCAATCGCTACCAATCTCAGCCTGCCGGCGGTTGCGACTCTTGCTCGCAATGTGCAACCGCATCGCCTGGAGAAGCTCGCGCTCAGTTGGCTAGTGCTAGAAAACAGCTCCAACACTAGCATCCAAGACAGCGTGTTTCGTAGCCGTCCGCGCCTGTGATGAGAAGAGTGTTTTTCCGACAGAAAAAGCTCAATTGCCTCAATCGCTCTCCCAGAATTATCCGATACCAATAGTACCACGGATTGGGAGGGTGGAATGACTTCGGTCATTCCAACAAATTGAATGGCCATGATATGACGATGGAGCGGCATACCATGGCCATTTTTATGTGCGTTGGATGACCAATACGATTGGTTGCTTCCGTAGAGTCCTCTATGACTCCGGCACAGGCACAGCGTTTTAGTAGACGCGGCAGATGAAGCACTTCAGATAGTCTGTCTCTGGGCAATTCACATCAACTGGATGATCGAAGTCGGCTCCTCGCGACTCAACGACTTGAACACGGCGTCGAGTTCGCTTGGCCGCCGAGGCAAGCACACCCCAGAAGTCCTCTCGATACACGCGTCCGGAACAACTACAGGTTATTAGCGTCCCACCGGGCCTGAGTAGATTGATCGCCGAGAGGTTCAGTCGATGATAGGCACGCAAGGCAGATTGGATTTGTTGCCTGCTGCCAGCCATACGTGGCGGATCCAAGACGACGTTATCGAAAGTCGCCTTTTCCTCTTCTGCACGTTTTAGATAGCTGAAGCAATCTGCTTTTTCAAAGTGAATCGCCTCTACATTATTCGCGGCCGCATTGCTTCGAGCTTGTTCAAGAGCCCGCTCGCTCGAGTCTACAGCAACAATTTCCGTCAATTTGCCGGATTGAAAGCCGGCCAAGCTGAATCCACCGTGGTAGCAACATACATCCAGCAATCTCCCAGGCTGCATCCACTCGGCTCCAACGCGTCGATTGGCGCGCTGGTCCAAATAATAACCGGTCTTTTGGCCAGACTCTAAATCAATCTGCAACTGCACTCCATTCTCAGTCAAGCCGATCTTCTCGGTGGGAGCCGTTCCGGAAACCCACTCCACCACAGGCTCGACACCTTCCTGCTTCGCGACTTTGCCATCCAAGCTGACTTGGATTCCCTGAAACTCGAAATTAGATTGAAACCAGTCTATGATCTCCGTCTTCCACTGAAACATAGCAAGGCTGGTAAGCTGAATTACCAAGTACTGTCCGAATCGATCAACGATGAGACCGCTTAGGCCGTCGCCTTCACTGTTCACCAACCGAACCGCGTCAGAATTTCCGTGGGCAGCGGCTTTTGCCTCACGCAGCTCGATCGCACGGGCTAGCTGGCGACACAACCAATCCGAATCTAGCGTATCCGTTTGTTCCCACTGATAAAGCCGGATGCGGATTCTGCTGTTCGGATTGTAGATCCCGCGGCCAATCCAGCTTCCATTCGGATGCATGAACTCAACCACCTGTCCCGGCTCCAGTTCCATGGTCGGCGAGACGACAGATCGCTCGAGGACCCAAGGATGCCGCCCGTCAAAGTGCTTGGCTTGCTTGGCATTGAGAAAGACTTGTGGAATCATGCTGAGAGTCAATGAGAGAACGAATGAACTCCAGACTTGCAGGACTGCAAGAATGGGGGGCTCGTCGCTGTAGAAATGGTCGTGCGGCCCCGAAAATCGAAGCCCCGCAGTTTACACCAAAAGCTGTTTCTCTCTAGCTCTTCTTTCTTCGACATCCTCTTTTAGGAGAACAACTGGGAAATGACCTGTCCATCGCGAACCAGCGTAATTGGACGCCCAGTATCGGTGTGATATTCGCGATTCGGATCAATTCCCAAGCTCGTGTAGAATGTGGCCGCCGCGTCATCGGGCTTGATCGCGTCATGTTTTGGACCAGCCGCTGTATCGTCTGATTCGCCAACAATCTGGCCGCCACGCATACCGCCCCCGGCCATCAACATGAACATGCACCGCGGATAGTGATCTCGACCACCCTCTGCCGAACGAGTATTGATCTTGGGAGTTCTCCCAAACTCGCCAGTGCACATCACCGATGTTGAATCCAGCAATCCCCTCTGATCCAACCCGGTGTATAGTGCGGACAACCCAGCATCCAACTTCGGCAGTAAGTTCGTACTCAACTTCGTGAAGTTATCTTGGTGCGTGTCCCAGCCTCCAAGCGATAGTGAAACGAACCGCACGCCCGCTTCCACCAATCGAATCGCAAGCAAACAGCTCTGCGAGAACGAATCGTCCGCAAATTGCTCGGAAAATGTGGGCGATTCTTTGGATATATCAAAAGCCTGCCGCGCTTTTGAACTTGTAATCATGTCGAACGCTTTTTGGTTGAAACGATCTAACCCCATGACCAACTGGTCGCTCGTTTCAAGCGAGCGAAACGTAGTATCAAGATCTTTCAGCAGCCCCTGCCGACGTTCAATCTGATCTACCGTGATCCCGTTGTTCAGCGTGATTCCTCGCACACTAAAGGGCTTTCCGACGGACGGTGCGCGACCAGTGTTCATCGGAGAGTATTGGATACCTAAGAATCCAGAGCGCTGTTCACCACTTGGAATCGCCACAAACGGCGGCAACTCCGGATCAACGGAGTACTCTTTGGTCATCACGGCCCCGTAGCCCGGATACTCGAGCGAAGGTAACGGCTTCGAACCCGTGTTGACGTATTCTCTACCCAGCCGGTGCGCCGCCAAGGTGTGACTCACTCCACGGAGGATCGCGAACTTATCAGCGCACTGCGCTAGCTTAGGAAGGTGCTCAGAAACCTGAATCCCAGGCACGTTCGTTGGGATTGTCGCAAACTTGCTTCGAATCTCGCTTGGCGCGTCCGGTTTCGGATCAAAGGTATCCAAATGGGAAGGACCACCGGCAAGATCGATAAAGATGCCTGCTTTGCCCTTAGAATCCTCGAGCTCACCGGCTTCGGCAAAACGCAAGTAGCTCGCCAACGTAAAGCTCGAAGCCGACACCGACCCAACTCGCAAAAAGTCCCGCCGCGAAAAGCCGTCACATGTTTTATGCTTTGTCATTGGTTACTCTCATCAATTCTTCGATTCAATTTCCTGGGGCTGCAAACAAAAGATCCAATCCGTCGTCGCAGAAACGAAACCAATTCCTGGAAACTAGATCCTTAGTGATTCAGGATGAATTCTTTGGTGTTCACCAGGCTCCAGAGCAAACCCTCTGTCGCCAAGGCGGGATTTTCTTCTTCAGTCAAATAAGCAATCACCGTACTTTGCTCCTGCTCCGTCGGCTTGCGGCTCAAAGTTCGCAAATATGCGTTGTCCGTGATCCACTTCGCTTGTTCCAATGTAATGACAGCCTCAGGAGACTGCGTTGTTGCCACGCGGGAGGCACTTTCTGTCCGATCTTTGCTACCCTGCGAATGCCCTTCCAGCAGCTCTTCGAGATGCGATTCAAGTCCCCTGCTCTTCGCCTCTTTTCGAACTCGGCGTAGGAAATCGAACCGACGCTTTTGCGCCGCCTTCAACGCCTTCTGATTGCCAGTCGTCTTGATGCGAGCCAGCTTTACCGCCGCGTCCTGCAGTTGCGTTTCGACGCGTTTGGTGAACTTCTCGATCTGCTCTGAGCTCAACTTCGGCGAACTCTTCTCGTTTGGCAGTGGCCAATCGTACTTCTTGCATACTTGCGCAACCCAACTTTGCCGCGGATCACGCAACCATTTTTGTATGGACGCGTCGTTGGCCAAGTAAACCGTTTGCAGGAGGCTCGGTTCGCTCGACCGATCACAATCGCAATTGGACTCGCGAACGCTGCGACCAAATACTCGCAAAGCATAGCTCTGGTCATCTTGCCGGTTTGCCCGCGCGCTCGAACCAGGCTTGGTCATCGCAGTTTCAATTTCAAGATCGCGAGCTCGCTTGGCATAGGCGTCACCCGCCAGTGCAACTCGAACCGCATCGTAGGTCGCTTCCGCAGAAAGTCGTCGCAGGCTCGCATGGCTAAAATTATGTTGATCCTTTGAATTGGTCTCATTGGATTGCCATGACCGCTGATAGGCGTCCGAATTCAGAATCTCGCGATGCAACCACTTCAAGTCAAAGTCGTTTTCACGAAATCCAGCAGCCAGATACTCGAACAGTGCGGCGTTACTTGGGGCATTCGCCAAGTTCAAATCGTCAACCGGATCAACGATCCCCACACCAAAATACTCCGCCCAGACGCGGTTCACGATCGCTTTGGCAAAGTACGGGTTGTCTGCGTCACGCAACCAGTCCATCAAGTCGTCGCGGACGTCACCGGCGGCCATTTCGACCATGTCGCCTCCCAACAATTTCGCAGCTGCAGGCACAACTTTCTTATTATTGACGCGCCGCACACGCGGCTTGGCAACTACCAACTCGGGCAGCGGCACGACCTCGCCCTTCTTTAAGAGCTGCCCCAATTCTCGCCGGAGTTGGTTTCCTTTTAGCTTCTTGTTCACATTAAGTGCCGACACCATTTCCTGGTACTGCGGCTTGGCATCTGGCGACATCGTGTTAGCTCGAGCTTGCACTGTCGCAAACAAACGTTCGAACTGATCGAAGTCGTCTTTGGACCATTGATCGAAGGGATGCTTGTGGCACTGCGCACACTGAATTCTCACTCCTAAGAACGAGTAGGCAAAACCGATCGCGCGATCCTCTGGGGTGCGGAAATTATTTCGCGCCCAGTAGTAAACCAACCCGGGTCGCCCGGCAAAGGATTCACCACTCGTATCCCGGCAAATCTCACTCATCTCCTCACAATACTCCCGGTATGACTCGCCCTCGCGTCGGCTGTTTGCGACGACGATTCCTTCGACCAGCTCGTCATAAGGCAGATTTTCCTCCAACCGTTTGTAAATCCACTGATACCATTGGCTGGAGGGATTCACTGACTGCGGCATGAAATTACGGAGCTGATCGTCATTGTTGCCAGTGACGTCGCAGAAGAACGTTGTCCACCGGGCTGCGTAGGACGGGCGGCTCAATAGCTCGTCGATCTTTCTGGCTCTCTTGTCGGGTGCATCCTCCGCGAGGAAACTTTGCACCTCAGTCGGCGAAGGCAGCGTTCCGGTGACATCCAACGAAGCTCGCCGCAAGAATTCTTCGTCGCGACAAACTGCGGACGGAACAATGCCTAGCTTCTTCAGTTTCTGAGCAATCAGCTCATCCACTTGGGTCGAGTTCGCGACAGCAAGATAATTACCGCCGTACGCTTCCGTCGCAGGCCTAAGCACCGGGATGGGAACAACGGCCTTGTCATAGGAGACGACAACGTGCGTGTCTCCAACTTCGCCAGCCGACACAATTCCGTCGTCATCGATCGCTGCGATCGACTCGTTATTCGTCGAGAAACGACTCACGCAAGTCACATCTTCGCTCGAGCCGTCTTCCCAGTGGGCAATGACTCTCAATTGTTGTTCGGATCGATTTTCGCCAGCAACGCTGGTAGCTGTAACCTTCACCCCACCAACTGTGCTCATAGGCGCGAAGAGAATCTCCTGTGGAGTAACCTCCAACCGAACTAATTTCTGAGGCTCTTGAACGGGTGTTGCACCGGATTCGATCCAATGACGCAGAACCCAGTACTCCCAGCCACCTTCTTCAAAGCGTTTTCCACCTCCGTGAGAATCTTCATCGACGGGAAGGGACAGAATTAAGCTCTCCACCCCGTCTTCTAAATCAACCCGTCCGGCACCATCTTCGGTAAGCGCTTTGTAGTCTTCGGCAAAGTCATAGCCGAAAAGCGAAAGCTGAAATCCACCTTGCCCCTGAAACGAGCCGTGGCATGCCCGACCATTGCAGCCCAACCGGCCAAACAGCGGCGACACGTGTTTCTGGAAATCCGGAGTTTCCTCGGCCTTCTCTATATCCTTGCCTTTTGGATACGAAAAACGCTCGCTCATCGGTGGCAAAACGACTGTCCCGTCTGCATCTGCAAGACGCGGACGAGCGCTCCGTTCGGACGACTTATCTTCCGCCATTGCAGAATTGAGAGTGCTGCAAAATAGCACCGCTACCAGCCATACACTCGCTCTCCTTTGGAGAGCACAGAATGCCAAGTATCCAGTTTTCATTTGGTTTTCCAATTGAACTTCTGCCGTAATAACCAGATCCCATCCGCTAGGTAGCCGTCGGTCTATTGCCCAGCGGGATTGTTGTCTCGTTTCGCCTTCTTCGACGCTTTCGTTTTACTGCGCTGTTCACGATTCGCAGCAGAAGACTGCGCCGCCTGCTTTTGAATGCGATTCCCCCAGGTCTTCAACTGTTTCTGCACCCAACTTGCTTGATTTGCTTCCGATTTCTCAATCTGCAGTTCCAAGCGTTGCACTTGACTCTGCGCTTTCTGATGCAGCAAATCCAGTCGCTCCAAGTTCTTCTTGGACTCCCGAACAATCAACTGCTCAAGCTCCTCTTCTCCCGCTTTAAGCCTGGCTGGCTTCTCTTGAGTCGCCAGTTCGGCAGCGACCAACCGTTGCTCTGATCGCAGTTGCCAGAGTTCTAATTCGATGGAGTACATTTCTTCATCGCGTTTCTTGAGACTCTCGAGCCGAGTCTTCGAACGCCCCATTTCACGAAGGGCCTGTTGGTACTGGGCTGGCTGCTTTCTCTCCAGGTACTTCATCAGCTTCAAGAGCCGCGGTTGGTGTTCGCCCACAAAAGCTAGAGTCGCCAAGGTCTCTTCGACGGACTTCTTTTCGTGTGAAGTCTTTTCTCCTGAAGTCAACTTCTTCGTTGCCTCAGTCCGCGTCTTCTTCTGCACATCGTCTTCTGCAAGCAGCGTCTGCTGGCCAACAAGAAGCAACGCAGCCAAACAAACAAACTCGAAACACCGTCGCCGGACAAACACACCGACTCCATCAGTGTCAATAAAGAACGCTAACTTGCTTGCCATTTCGACTCCCTTTTCACCTGCAATTTCACTCGCCCTTGACTGCGTAACAGAGACTGGCTGCGTAACAGAGATCATGCGTCCGAACGATTCGCTTCTTCCGCGAACACCTCAGCACCAAACCGCATCCAGTCGTCCTCAAGCTCAGCAGGCTCGCCCTCCATTGCTTGTACACTCAACCAATCATCTTCGAGTGCTTCCGCCAGCCCAGAACTAAATGGCTCATTCTCTTCCGCACTCTCCGCCTGCGGCGAAAGTGCCAACCAGCTATCCGCCAGTTCGGCTGTAGGCGCGGACGAAGCAAGTCCAGATGAAACTCCATCTCCCTCAACGCCTCGTGGAAACCAAAACGCTGCCGAACCAAGCAGCAACAGTACCGAGGCAGCGAGAGCACCCAGCTGAAAGCGAGGCGAAGTGATTTCGTCACTGAACGAAGCGATTCCACGACCTGCAATCGCCTCTTGGGGCACGCCTGCGATAGTTGCCTGAGGAAGAACATCGATTTCAGCCCGCTCTAACTCGGCCGCGAGACCACACGCAGCCTCACCGATCTGCCGCCAATCCTCTACTGCCGCAGCAACACGCAGCGCCAAGCCTTCATCATCGAGCATCGCGTTCTCAAACGCTTCGCGATCAAAACCCGACTCGCAACCCGCGCCACCACAACCCAGCACATACTGGTCGACTCGCCACTGCAAATCGGACACACCGGCTCCCTTCGCCTCGTCGCGTTTAATCTCTTGTCTGTGCTCGTTCAAAGTTCTTCTACCGTTATCGCCAAAAAATTTCAGTCGTTTTATTGATTCGTCAGTCGTTGCTGGAGTCGACCTCTCGTAGAGCGTCTCTCAGCTTTTTCGTGGCAAGTCGCATCCGCGAAAGCACCGTTCCAATCGGCAGGCCAAGTTCGGTTGCGATATCTGCAAAACTCCGCTCCTCGCGAAGCCTGAGCTGGACTACCAATTTTTGAGCTACAGGGAGTTTGTTGATCTCCTGTTGCAGTCGCTCAACTCTCTCTTTCGTCACCAATTCGTCTTCGGCTCCGGCAGGCTCACCCAACCGCGTCTCGGGCACAGCCGACCACTCGACTTGCCCCTTTGCCAAACGCCCTCGCTTTCGCCGCAACGCCATTGCTTGGAGCTGAACGGTTCGGACAATCCAACCAGTTCTATGCTCGGGCTCGATCTCTTCCCACTTTTGCCCAAGCAGTGACAGGGCTTCTTGCACCGCGTCGGACGCTAAAGACCAGTCACGTAAAACGCTCCAACCAAGTCGCAACAACCCGGGCTGCATCTCTGCAACCCACGCCTCGAAGTCTGCTAAATCAGACTTAGCAGCTTTTGCCGCAGAGTTTTCACGTCGCCAGCCAACCGGCTTCACGTCGTGCGCATCCGATCCGCAATTTCCCTCGTCATACTCGTCTGGCAAAACACGTCCCTAACCGCAGCAGTTCATGGAGTTATGTCCTTTCGAAGCCGGCTTATTCACTCGACTGAGACTTTTTTGCGAAATATCCTGTTTGAACCGTGGTCAATGCCGGCAACTCAGAGCCTCGTCAGGGTACCACAGCTAAAACAGCCCCGTTCTCTTCAGGCGACTGTTAGCTAAATTAACGCTTTGTAGAGGACACGGCTTCCAGTTTTTGGAACCAGAAGGCGTTAGGGGCTGCCGAGCTGCACTTCCCTGGCGAGCCATGACTAGTCGATTTCACGCACGACATTGAGGTAAAAAGTGCCGGAAGACTCCAAACCAAAACACTGGATCGGTTTCGATCTAGGGGGCACAAAGATGCAGTGCACCCTTTTCACCGATGAAGTCAAACAGGTCGCCTCGCGTAGAAGAAGGACCAAGGGTGAATTGGGCGTCGAAGCAAGTCTCGAACGCATCCGTTCAACGATTGAAAAACTTCTCGAAGAAGCCGAAATCGAGAAAAATCAGCTGGCGGGAATCGGTATCGGTTGCCCCGGCCCGGTGGAATGGGAAACCGGAATTGTACGCGTCGCCGTTAACCTTGGCTGGAAAAATGTTCCGATCGGAAAGTTCTTGCAGGACAAATTCGATTGCGAAGTCTCCGTATTAAATGACGTCGACGCAGGGGTGTACGGAGAACACACAGCCGGCGCGGGCAAGGGTTCGCGAACGACATACGGACTGTTCCCTGGAACGGGCATCGGCGGAGGCTGCGTCTACGATGGGCAAATTCTCCGCGGGAAATCACTGAGCTGCATGGAAGTCGGCCACACCAAAATCTGCGGCTCGGAACGGCTTGGAGCTACCGGACTGACTGGCACACTGGAAACGGAAGCAAGCCGACTGGCCATCTCCGGCGAACTCGCCAAACTGGCTTTTCGTGGCGAGGCCCCGCACATCTTCGACTCGATCGGAACCGAACTCGGAGCGATCCGTAGCAAGGTCATCTCCGAAGCCATCGAAAAGGGCGACAAGCAAGTCGAAAAAGTTGTCTCCGAAGCTTGCCGAATCTTAGGTTACTCGGTCTCGAATGCCGTCCTCATGTTCTGCCCAGACTGCGTGGTCCTCGGCGGCGGTTTGGTGGAGGCCATGCCAAACCTTTTTGTGAAACAAATTGCGAAGGTTGCTCGTGACCATGTATTCGATTGTTACAAGGACGAGTTCGAAGTTCGCGCAGCCACACTTGGCGATGATGCTGCCACGGTCGGCGCCGCTTCTTGGGTCAAGAAAACGGTCGAAAAAACAACTTCGAACAACTGACTCGGCACAATGATTTCAGCTAGCCTCGTCCTACTGCTGCGCAACTCCCTTTCGAAAACTAAATAGGATTTTACCTTGAGCGACGTTGTTGACCCAACGAATTTCCTAAACCGCGAGATGAGCTGGCTCGAGTTTAATCAGCGAGTCCTAGAACAAGCGGCAGATTCATCAAACAAGCTGCTAGAGCGCTGCAAGTTCCTGGCGATCACCTACAGTAATCTGGATGAGTTCTTTATGGTCCGTGTTGGCGGGCTGCGACTCCAGCAAAGCGCGGGTGCTAGTTCCAGCGATCCTTCGGGCTTGTCGATCGATGCTCAGTTGACCGCAATTCGCAATCGCACCCAAAAACTCATTACTCAGCAATACCAACTGTTGCACGATCAACTCGATCCCAAATTGAAGCAACACGGCATCAAACGCGTGAGCATGTCCGAGTGCTCCTTAAAGCAATCCGAAGTCGTGCAACGGACGTTTGAAGCCGAGATCCTACCGGTACTATCGCCGCTTGGAATTGAGCCAGATAGTGAATTCCCAAGACTCACAAACCGCTTGCTGCACATAGCAGTGCAAATCAAGAATACGACTGAACAGGCAACAGCCTCAGAAGAGACACCACCGTATCGATTCGCGATTATTCCGCTGAGCGACGTTTTACCCCGCATATTGGCGTTGCCCGCGGAGAGTGGTTTTAGCTTTATCCTGCTCGAAGAGATCGTCCAGGGAATGGTCCAGGAGCTTTTCCCACACGAGACGATCGTCTCCTCAACCGTCTTTCGCGCGACACGTAACGCGGATATTAGCCTGCAAGAAGATAGCGCGGCAGACCTGCTCCACGGTATGAAGGAATTGCTACTTCAACGAACCACTTCCGAGTGCGTTCGGCTGGAAGTTCTCGGTGACGTCACGGAAGATGTGCTCGATTTCCTAACCGCCAGTTTAAAAGTCGAACCACAACAGATTTACCAATGCCCTGGCCCACTCGACCTGGGATTCCTGATGAAACTCTCTGGCACGAAAGGATTCGACCATCTCCGTAATCCCGCCTGGCCGGCTCAGCGAAGCCCAAGAGTTGACCCTTCGGCTACGATGTTCGAAATTATCGCCGAGAAAGATCTACTCCTTAGCCACCCTTACGAAAGCTATGCCCCAGTTGTCCGCTTTGTAAACGAGGCGGCCGACGATCCGGACGTCCTTGCCATCAAGCAGACCCTCTATCGCACGAGCCGAGACAGCGAGATTGTCGGAGCATTGAAACGGGCGGCTAAGAAGGGAAAGTACGTAACAGCGATTGTCGAACTGAAGGCTCGGTTCGACGAAGCTCGCAACATTGAGTGGGCCGAAGAACTGCAACGCGCGGGAGTTGAAATTGTCTACGGTGTCAAACGCCTTAAGACGCACGCTAAGATATGCATTATCGTCCGACGGGAACCTCGAGGCACCGTGCGTTACGTGCACTTCGGCACGGGCAACTACAACGAAGCGACGGCCCGACTGTATAGCGACACCAGCTACTTCACCTGCAACGAACAACTAGGTCGCGACGCAAGTGCCTTCTTCAATGCCATCACGGGCTTCAGCCAACCCCAACAATACCAATTGCTCGAAGCTGCACCCATTGGACTTCGCAAACGCGTCCTGTCGCTGATCGACACCGAAATCGAACGGCGAAAGCAAGGGCAACGTGCAGCCATCACCGCTAAGCTGAACGCACTCGTCGACCCCGAGTTGATCGCCGCGCTCTATCGCGCCTCGCAAGCTGGCGTCACAATCCACCTCAACATTCGCGGCATTTGCTGCCTGCGTCCCGGAGTCCCCGGACTGAGCGAGAACATTACTGTCGTCAGTATTGTGGACCGCCTACTGGAACACGCCCGCGTCGTGACCTTCTACCACGGAGGCGACAATTTGACGTTCATAAGCAGTGCCGATTGGATGCCTCGGAATCTGGATAAACGCATTGAATTGCTCATCCCGATAATCGACAAGACCTCCCGACAGAGTCTTCTGAAGACCCTGGAAACATACGCCAAAGACAACACCAACGCGTGGCAACTATCCAGCGATGGAACGTACGCTAGGCGAAGTGGAGCCGAGAAGATCAGAGCTCAGGAACTACTCTACAACCAAGCTGTGGAGGCCGTGAAGCTGGAAGAGCACAAGCGGAAAACGATCTTCGAGCCACACCACCCGTCAGAAGAAACGTAGTCACCAATGCGAAGGCGGGCATAGGGATGCTAAGACCCAAACCATTCAGAGCCGTAGATCGCTCTAGCTAACATCGCAGCTTCCACCCGACTCGGTCGACTGAACGCTTTGGCCTGGAGTATCCTCGACCACGACTCCCTTCCAAAAGGCAACGCTGCCCTTGATCTGCGCAGCCTGCTCCTTCGCTTCCGGGTAATACCAAGCCGCGTCTTCGTTTCGCTTTCCATCCACGACAATCGTGTAGTAGTGAGCCGTCCCTTTCCAACCGCAGACCGTGGTTTTGGACGATGGCTCAAAACAACCCTGGTCCAGGGAATCTGCGGGAAAGTAGTGATTTCCTTCCACCATCTCCGTGACGTCACTCTCAGCAATCACTTTTCCATTCCAAGACGCTTTAGGCACTGACTGATCTCCGCAGAATTAAAAAAAGGCGATTGAGTCTTTTCCAAACCGCTGAGCGACTTCATAGACACTCAGACTAAGCCGCCACGGCTGTATATCTATCCAACTACGACAAGCGGCAAGCGGCAGTTGGCTTTCCGTCACAGGCCTGTCTTTCCGTCACAGGCCTGTGTACCGCTCGCGTTCTTTCCCTAGGACTCCGACTGAGGCGCGGAGATTTCGACTAGCTCGTCTGCTGCCGCCATCTTTCGAATGTCCTCAGTGATCTTCATGGAGCAGTACTT
>JBGCCZ010000007.1:0-137850 GCA_045105035.1 Pirellulaceae bacterium
ATGTCATCTTCGTCACCCATTTTGCCATTGGGGCCGGCGCTGGTAATGACAAAGTCGGATCCCGCGTTCTCGTATTCGTACTCGTTGCCCCATGGATCTGGCTTGACGGGATCTTTGCGAATTTGCATCCACTTGGTTGGATCTGCAAGATCACTCGGTTGCTCGTGTAGGTCGCCCAGCTGATTCGGATACTGGCCCACTTCAAGACGATAGGCTTCGAGCGACGTCTTCAATCCGGAGATGTCCGTCTTGGCAATCTTCTTGAATGCGTTGTCTTGGAAGGCTCCCAAGTTTACTACGGCGATGCCCGCGATAGCCGCCAGGATGACGAGTACGAGCATGACTTCGAGTAAGGTAAACGCAGAGCGGCGAAGCGATCTGCGACTGCGGTTCAAACGGACTCCACGTCGACTCATTCGGACAGCACGTTGGTGACTGGTTAATGAACTCATTCTTAAAACTCCTATGCTTCAACTAAATTCTGATATCGCGATGTCCCAGGGTAGACCTCTGGGTTCTAGTTTGGCAATGATTGGCAGGCTTCGTCAACGACAGCCTGACGACTTCTTTAATTCTTAAACCGTTCCCGCACTACTAAGTAGCGGTACCATGAGGGCTAGAACAATAAAAAATACGATTCCGGCCATTAACAACAACATCATGGGCTCGAGAAGCCGCACTAGCACGTCCATGCGGCGAAATGTGGTTCGTTCGAGACTATCAGCGACTTGGATCATGACTCGATCCAGCGTGTTGGACTCTTCGGCGACTGAAATCATCTCCACCACTTCATTCGGAAAGTGTCCGGAGGCGGCGAGCGGCGTGGCAAGTTTCTCACCAGCAGTAATATTCTCGCTGGCCTCATGAATGGACGTTGAGAGAATCTGGTTGCCTGCGGCATCGCCACTGATCTCGAGTGACCGAAGAATGGGGACACCATTCTCCAGCAACGTCCCCAGCACGCGACAGAACCGGGCAACGGCCAAGTTCAAGAAGACACGGCCGAACAAAGGGATCTTGATCTTCACATAGTCGAGCCAGTAACCGCCGTTTTCGGTTCTGAGGAAGCTGAACAGTCCAACTAGAGTAACGACAATGCCACCGATGATGAGCATCCAGTAGCCTTGGAGGAAGGCGGAAAAGCCGAGGAGTATGTCCGTGGCTGCAGGCAAGTTCCCCTGAGCACGGAGGTCGGCAAAAAGCGGCTCGAATTTCGGCACGAAAAATACGATCAGGACCGTCACCACCGCGCTGCCCACGCAAGCTAGAAAGATCGGGTAAGCGAGCGCGCCGCCAGCTCGACCTTTTAGGTCTTCTTGTTGTTCGGTAAACGCCGCAACCCGTTCGAGCGAGTCCTCCAGGAAGCCGCCTTCGGTACCCGCCCGAACCATGTTCACAGCCATGCTGTTGAACGTCCGCGGGTATTTGGCCATGACATCCGGAAGTGGTTCGCCCTCTTCGACTTTGCTTTTCAATTCTTCTAGCACGGCTTTCAATGCCGGCTTCGAAGCTTGTTGACTCATCACGGTTAGCGCGCGGAGCAGCGGCACACCGGATCGCAACAAGGCAGCCATCTGGTTGTAAGCGTTGGCCATTACTTGGCCACTGATTCGCTTACCACTCAATTTCGATGTGTCTTTGGCGACCGTGATTTCAACCGGCATCAACGACATACTATCCAACTGAGCCAGCACATCATGCTGGCTGTTCGCGCTCACTGTACCGGACTTCTTTTGTCCGGTCATGTCTCTGGCTGTGTAGGCGAATTCAGGCATTCTTTCTTTCCGCTGACGATGGAGCTATGTCAAAACGGGTGCTGTGTTTTTTCGTGCGGGTTGATTGAGGTTAAGCGATGTTGTCTGCTTTGGTGACTCGGAGGACTTCGTCCACGCTGGTTGAGCCAGCGAACGCTTTGTCCCAGGCATCCATTCGCAGAGTGTGCATTCCGGCTCGCAATGCCGCCTGCTTAATATCCCAAGTGCTAACTTTTTCGTGTGCTAGCTCTTTGATTTCTTCGTTGGTCACAAGTAACTCATAGATACCCATTCGACCAGTGTACCCCACGTTGCGACAGGTCCGGCAGCCAACGCTACGGAACAGTTTCCCTTGGAACTTGTCCCAAGGGAAATCGTTCGGCAGGTCCTCTTTGACTGGTTCGTACTCTTCCTTGCATTCGCTGCACAGACGACGAACAAGTCGTTGAGCCATAATGCCCTCAACGGTGCTGGATACAAGAAACGGTTCGATGCCCATGTCGACAATTCGTGTGAAGGCCCCAGCTGCGTCGTTAGTGTGAAGCGTACTGAACACCAAGTGCCCCGTGAGCGAAGCCTGAATCGCATTTTCAGCCGTTTCATGGTCGCGGATTTCACCGACGAGCACAACGTCCGGGTCATGCCGCAGGATACTTCGCAGCGAAGCAGCAAAGCTCAACCCGATCTTGGCATGAACTTGGATCTGATTGATTCCGCTAAGCTGATACTCGACTGGATCCTCAGTCGTAATAATCTTGTTTTGTGGGCTACGGATCTCGAGCAACGAACTGTACAGAGTAGTCGTCTTGCCGGAACCGGTTGGGCCGGTGACGAGTACGATTCCGTGCGGCAAGCGAATTAGTTTGCTAAACAACTTGTAGGTGTCGGGATCCATTCCCAAGCCTTGCAAGTCGAATTTCATCGACCCTTTATCCAAGATCCGCATAACCAGGCCTTCGCCGTGAATCATGGGGATGACGGAAAGTCTGATATCGATTTCTCGGCCGTGGACCTTTAACTTGATCCGGCCGTCTTGCGGAAGTCGCTTTTCCGCGATGTTGAGCTTCGCCATGATCTTCAAGCGGCTGATGATCGCGGCTTGAAAGCGATTGATTTCTGGAGGGACGGGCTGGTCGTGAAGGATGCCGTCAATCCGATAGCGAACCACGATTCCATCTGCCTGCGACTCAACGTGTACGTCACTCGCCCTCGAGTCGATGGCCTCAACCAAAATCTCATTCACGAGGCGAATGACCGAAGCCGCTTGGACTTCTTCCGCTTCGCTACCGTCGAGTTCCAGTTCTTCGAGAAGTTCGACTTCGCCATCGTCTTCGCGGGCAGCTAGCAGGCCTTCGACTGTTTCCGAGCCGACGCCTAAGTGCTTCTTCATTAGCCGAGCAATCTCGGCCTTTTCGGCGACTACTGGAACAATCGACAATCCGGTTGCAGCGCCCGCTTCGTCAATGGCGTAGACATCGAGCGGGTCGCTGGTTGCTAGAGTCAGCGAGCCATTGACACGGCTTAGCGGAAACAGGTTATGGCGGTAGATGAGCTTCTGAGGAAACTCCTTGACGACTTCGAGGTCGACATCGGCATTGCGCAAGTCAACATAGTCCATCCCCAGCGCTTGCCCTAGCGCCTTGAGCGCGGACTCTTCCTCGACCATGCCTTGACCGATGGCGGAGTGGATAAGCTCGGCACCCCGCAATGCGTTATCTCGAAGTGATTGGAGTTGCGCATCATCGAGTAAGCCGTTTTGACGAAGGATCTCGCCGGCTTCCAGCATGACCATGTTGCTTCCCTTGGAAAATTGAGTGCGCCTGACTGGTGCGGCGTGGTTTGATATCGAACGGCGACTTGGGGCAAGTGCTAGCTAGGTGGGGGCCGCGAGTATCGTTGACCATGGAGCCACGTTCGGCGTGAACCATCCCGCACTGCGCGACGTTCTCAACCGACAGTTGCTTCCCTCGATCGTATCTCTCGCGGCATTCTTGCCCGCAGGTCAGCCTTTCTTGATTTTGATTATCGGTGGGACGGCAAATGACTTACCGCTAATATGATTTTAGTTCCATTGCCTCGGTTGCGGGGAGGCGACTTTCCCCACTAAGTCCGATGTTTCGAAGTCGGGCTAGAACTTAGCGTTTTCTCTCTGGTTCGACAAAATTTGGGTTGGCGATCATTAGCCACCTCGACCAGCACGTCCTCCACCTCCGCCAGCACCACGTCCGCCGCCAAAGGGACTTCCGCCGCCAAAGGGACTTCCGCCGCCACGGCCTCCGCCTCCAGTGGCGCCTGCACCACCACGGCCTCCTCCGCGAAGTCTTTCGAAAAAGGCTGCTCGAGCTGCCTGGCGTTGGGCATCGCTTACTTGACCGCCGGCGCTGCTCGTGGCGGTGTTTCCTCCTGCTGTCGTAGTCGTCCCTTCCGACGAGGAGACATTCGCTTGCGCCCTTGGGCCAAGCAAGCGAGTCACACTGTCGGCAAAGAGTTCACCACTGATGGCACCGCCGAGACGGGTTACCACGATTTCTTCTGGATCCGCTTCACCGGCCAAGTCAATTTGCCTTACGAGTTCACGGATCTCCTCGATTTGTTGCGGCTGTGCAACGAGCAGCAGCATGTTGTTTTCTTCATCGGCACTGATGGAAATCTTCGGCTCAGTGAGCTGCGCTGAGCTGTTTCCTCCGCCACCTCCACGGCCTCCGCCACCACGCAGGGCCTGAATGAACGCTGCGGGATCTGGCTGTCCGCCTCGTCCGCCACTGCCGCCTCCCCCAGAGGAGGCTCCTTGGATCCGATCCGCGTAAAGCTCTTTCACAATCTTCAGGACTTCTGATGCATCTTTGGTTAACACTGGGATTAACGCGATCTGCCCTTTGGTCTCAATCGATACAGGACTTTCCTGCTGGTCAATGATCTCGATGAGGTCTTCAATCAGCATCATGTCCACTGGGCTCGCCTTAATAAACAACGAGTTCAACCTCGGATCCGCCGTGATGGTATAGTCGCCCGACGCTAGCCCGTCGCTGGAGCCGAGCAGATCTCCGCCTCCGCCACCACCACCGAGAAACGAACCGAACACGCCACCCATCATGCTTCCAGCCACGTCGCCAAGCAGACTTCCACCTCCTCCGCTCGAGCCAGCCGAACCGCTCAAGACGCTCTCAAGCAGTACTTTCGCGTTGTCGGCTGTGATGTTCTGCAGGTAGACGACCGTCGGCTCGCCACCCGCTGATGGAATGGCAAGCATCTGCATCATCTCGTTGAACTTCGCAAGCGCCTCTTTGTCTTCACATGTCACGATCAAACCGGTTGGGCCTTGAATAATGACGATGTCATCGTTCGCAACTGTGCCTTCATTCCCGTCCGTGTCATCTGCAGTGATCTCGGCAGCTGGCTCATCTTCTTGAGTTGCGCTCACAAGATGGACGGTTCGAGTGACTGCCGTTTGTTTGGCATCCAACGAAGAGCTGTTGGCAGAATTCGTTTCGTCAGCTGCCTTGGCCGGTGGCTTTGCCGTCCCCTCTGGGGCGAACGACCTTTGCCGAAAGCCACCTTCCTGCTTGCCCGGCTTTAAGATCCGAATGCGATTCTCGCCACCGAGAACTTCCCACATCTTGGAAGCCTGCTCGAGTGCTCGGTCCGCAGCGCGTCCCGTCAGCGGGATTTGGCTGACGGTGTCCGGAAACGGATTTGAACTCCGCGTGTTTTCTTCCAGATTGGAAAGGAACTCACGGATCTGTTCGACTTGATTACCAGAACCTTTGACCCAGACTTGCTGAGCCAAGATGTCGCCATCGATGACAGGACCGCCCCCTTCGCCATCTGCGTCATCGGTCAAGTTAAAGAACTTTTTGATGGCAGCGATTGCTAGTTGAGTGTCCAGGTTCTTGAGCTGGATCACTTCGAACGAGCTGGCTTCTCCGGATTCGAGGTTTCCAAGCATTTCCTCGATCATCTTATGTTCCGAGGGGCGAGCTTGTAGGTAGAGTTGCTTGGCGGTTTCATCCATGGCCAAGCGAACTTCAGGAATGCCCGCTAGCATTTGAGAAGCGATTTCAAAAGCCAGTTGCGGGGAAATTCCACGCACTTTGTGACGGCGTACTTCGACCGTTTCGACCACTCCAATGTCCTGGGAATCTTTCGGAGCGACGTCCATTTGTTTAACCAAGTCGCGAAGAATCTGAACCTTCTCGGATTGGCCCTTGGCGAAAATTTTCGTTCCGAAGAGAGTCGTTGAAAGACTGATTTCCTCGCTTATATTCGAGTCCTCTTCCAAGCCCAGAAGGGGGCGAGCGGCCAAAAGGATTTCTTCCGCAGTGATGTGCTCAAGATCAACCACTTGAACCGTTCCGCCGCGTGACGTGTTGGGGTCCTCAGCTCGCTGGATCATGTCTCGGATCGCACGCACTTTCCGAGCAGTGTCTGTTACCATTAGATCGCCGGTAGTCGGGAATGCCGTTACCATCCCTTGGACGCTAATTAGCTGCTCCACATCCTCTTTGAGTGTTTCTGGGTCGAGACGTATCAGAGCGAATGTGTGGGTGACCGGTTCGTAGTCGCCACGTTTGTCCAGTTCGGTAGCATCGACAACGTCGGCCATCTCGCGGTAGAAGACTCCGCGTTCTAAGTCGTCTGGGATCGATTCGAAATTGAAGCAACGTAGGATTCTGCCGGTGCGGACAATTTGAAAACCCGTGCTCAACATAGAGCCGTTAATGATGTCCATCGTCTCAAGCACAGAGTACTGACGCGATTTGTCCCTGTAGCTAAAAGTGCCAGGTGGGAATTCATCGGTTTGCAGTGAAAAGTCCGCTTGTTCAGCAAGCCACTTGATCACGTCTTCCCATGGTGCGTCTTGGAAGCCGATGTCGAGCACGATGTCCTCGATCGGCAAAAGAGCGTTCTCATCGGCCGATCCAGCAATCTGGGTGGCAGCCGCTTTCATGTCTCGCTCTGGCGGTAGAGGTTTCTCGGCCGGGGCTTCGTCGATAAGCCCTGCCATCAGTCGCCACATTTCGTACTGACTGTCTGAAATATTGTTTCGGATCGAGCGTTCTGCGTCCTGAGACGTTGTGACCCGCTCACTGCGGGAGCTTGCTTCAATCTTCTTTTGCCAGCTGCGGACGATATCCGATTGCCAATCCGCGAGGTTCAGTGCCTTGGACACAGTGGGCTCGGCAAGCGAGAGCATGCCCTTCCACTCCACCCGGTACTTCTCGAGAAAGCCTTTTTGCTCCTCATTAAGAGCTCCGAATGCAAGCTCTACTGACTCAGCGTTAAAGGCCTTTAATAGCTTCGCGCCGTCCTCGGCAGAAACGCTCCGAAATTGCCCTGCCAGGCCAATAGCGGCTCCACGACGCTTCCGGATCAATTCACGAACGGTCGACTTTTGATCTTCGTCCAGGCCAATCCGATCGGCGATTTCCGGATTTTGCAATTCCCCGAGGACCCCAAGATAGTCCTGAGCGGAGGCTGGACGCGAGCAAGCTACCATCCAAACGCAGGCAAGTAGGCAAACGCGGACAAGCATATGTTGGAAAGGCCGAAGTCGGCCAGCTTTCGTGAAGGGGATTCGATCCATTGTTATTCTCGGATGACTTTTGTTCGGGCGAGCCGCTTGGTGGAGAACGGAGTTCAGCAAAAATGGGGCGACGCACTTGGCTAGTAGCAACGATTCCTACTCTAATCGCAGGCAGCGAATGTACAGGGTAAAAGAGGGCAATTCCCGTACCGCTCCTCTGTCGGCGGTCGTGTTTTCCAACCCTTTAATCTCAACGAAGTTTCGCACTGCCTACGTTTCGCGATCGTAATCAATCGTTTTACCTGCTACCCACCCCAAGTTTTACTGTCGCGTACCCGTTTCCGGCGCAATTACTATGCAACCAACTCTGTGCACGCTTGGTTTCAGCACGCGTGCGCTCGCACGAGCTGCCTCGGACGCCGGGTATTCGGTGCATGCTATCGATTATTTCCAAGATCAAGATCTTCAGGAGATTTGTGCTTGGTTCCGTCCTAGTCCCCCGAAAACGGCCGAGATTCCAGCATTGATCGGCGAAGCGCCAGTACCCGAGTTGGTTGTCTTGGCTGGTGGAGCGGAGGAATTGGGCGCTGAACTTAGAGAACTTTGGGAATCGAAGACCGAACCGCAGTACCGCTCGAACGCCCCGGTCGTTCTTGGACCTACCGTCGTGCAACTCCGGTTACTGCGTGATCCAGTAAATCTTGCCGCTTTAGCCCGCGAAACCGGACTCCAGGTTCCGCTGAGTCGTCTCGGCGAGATTTCTGAGACGGCAAATGGAGCGAATCCACCTGCAGATCGGTTTACGACTGCAATAATAGACGAGGAATTCGGAGTTTCCCACGTGCTGGAGGGATCGAGTCGCAGGTTGGGCGAGCGGGTCCGCTGGTTGCAAAAGCCGTTTCAAGGGGCTGGCGGATGGAAGATTCTTGAAGTGGACGCTGGGCGGGCTCAAACGACGAAGAGTTCTCGGCCGCCCCAGGTGGAGATGGGAGACTCGTACCTCCAGCAGTACGTTCCAGGTCGTTCGCTGGGCGTCACTTGTCTGCTGCTGAGAGACCAGGAACCGGTTTGCCTCGCGGCAACGCAGTCTTGGGACGCCGAGGAATGGCCTGGTCCAACTCCGTTTATTTACCGCGGTTCCTGGGGACCGGTTCCATTGAGCGAGTCGCAGGTTGAAGCAATCTTGAATTTCGCGGCCAAGGTACAGGCCCAAACCGGCTTGCTGGGATGGTTGCCGATGGACTTTGTTGAGTCGGAAGATGGAAGGCTGTGGCTACTCGAGATCAACCCGCGTTGGACCGCTGGCATGGAAGTGCTTCATGACTGCGGCTTCAACGTATTGCCATTGCATCTGGCCGCTTGCCTTACGCCTGCAACTGCGCAGCGAATTAATCCGGCAATTCTAGGTGGCTTGCGACCGCATACGCTAGTGGAGCACAGGACTCGCTGGCGCTCCGCAAAAGCAATCGTCTACGCGGAAGAAAACACCGCGTTGAGTCAGAGTCACCTCGCGCAGATTCACAGCTTGCCACGATCCGACTTCGCCGACTTGCCATCAGAAACGGGTGTCATCGAGGCGGGACAACCGATCTTGACGGTGAAAAGTCGGCTTGCGTTCGCAACTCAAGAAGAGACGCAACGAGCAATGCTCGAGCAACTGCTGCAGGCGCGGGAAAGAGTTTTACAAATGGCTTTGCGTTAGACCAAACAGTCGCTGCAGGCGAGCAAACTCTCCGGACCGAGTGACGTATTGTCGTGATCACTAGAAGAGGTTTCTGTGGTGAGCTTCGTTTGAATCAACTTAGCTTCTGAGCGAAGCTCACCGGTGTGAAACGAGATTCGCTTTACTTAGCCGGCGGCATCAGCGTTGCCGGAGTTTTCGTTCGTGTCGGCCGAATCCGCGTTTGCTCCCGGGACATCCGCCTCAGGCTTCTTGGCCATCTGAGTTCCGGGCATGACGCGTGGCCCTGGGAGAGTGTCGTCGATCAGACGCCCAAGTTCTTCGGCGTCCATGACCTCGATTTCGATGAGCCGCTGAGTCACGCTTTCGAGTGCTTCGCGTCGTTCCTTGAGAATCTGTCGAGCGCGCTGTCCCATGTCGTCGACGATGCGAATAACTTCCTCGTCGATTTCCCGCGCCGTTTGTTCGCTGTAATCGCGAGCCAAGCTCTCGCCGCCACCTGCGCCCAGGAACGGAGTACGCCCGCTTTCGCGATAGTTGACTCGGCCAAGCCCACTCATTCCGAACTCCATCACCATACTGCGTGCAATGGAGCTAGTGCGTTCCAAGTCATTTTGGGCACCGGTGCTGATGTCGCTAAAAACGAGTTCTTCTGCCAAGGTGCCGGCAAGCAGAACCTGCATCTGGGCTTCCAGTTCGGCCTGTGTCATCAAGAATCGCTCGCCAGTAGGCCGTTGCATGGTGTAGCCAAGTGCCGCTAGGCCACGCGGGATGATGGAAACCTTGTGAACGGGATCCGTGTTCGGAAGTGAGTAGGCGACCAACGCGTGAGCCGCTTCGTGGTAGGCAACGCGTTTCTTTTCTTCCTCGTCCATGATGCGGCTCTTCTTTTCCAAGCCAGCAGTGACGCGCTCTACGCCTTCATCAAATTCAGCTTGTCCCACAGTGTTCTTGCCGCTGCGCGCAGCCAGCAATGCGGCTTCATTGACCAAGTTGGCCAGGTCAGCCCCACTGAACCCGCTGGTGATCGAGGCGATTCGATCCAGTTCAACGTCGGGTGCAAGTTTCACGTTTTTCACGTGTACGCCTAAGATTTCTGCGCGGCCTGATTTGTCGGGGCGGTCGACGAGTACGTTTCGGTCAAAGCGTCCTGGGCGTAAGAGTGCAGGATCGAGTGTCTCAGGACGGTTGGTCGCTGCGATGACAATAATGCCGGTGTTCGGGTCGAAGCCATCCATTTCGACGAGCAAGGCATTCAATGTTTGCTCGCGTTCATCGTGTACACCAACGCTATTGCCGCTTCGGCTCTTGCCCAGCGCATCGAGTTCGTCGATGAAAATGATGCAAGGTGACTTCGCACCTGCTTGCTGAAACATGTCACGCACTCGAGCGGCACCGACTCCAACAAACATCTCAACGAAGTCACTACCGGAAAGGCTGAAGAACGGAACGCCAGCTTCGCCCGCGATGGCCTTGGCTAGCAGCGTCTTGCCTGTACCAGGAGGTCCGACTAGCAGGACTCCCTTCGGAATGCGGCCTCCGAGTCGCTGATACTTTTCTGGGTACTTCAGGAAGTCAACGATTTCGCGGACTTCTTCTACGGCCTCTTCGACGCCCGCTATGTCGTCGAACGTAATACCAATATCGTCTTGCGCGTAGAGTTTGCCTCGCGAGCGGCCAAAGGACATCGGGGAGCCTACACCGCCGATTCGCCGGGCTGCAATCATCATGATCAGAAAGATCGCTCCGATCATCAACAGCACTGGCCCGTACTTATTCATGAAACTCGGGCCGTCCGAGAAGGACCAATCCACGTTGCTGGTTTCGAGGGCTGCTACCAGCTCTGCATTCATGTTCTCGTCCGACGCCTTATTGCATCGAAACTCGGTCCATGCGGGTTCTGCTGTCGATTTGCCGTTTTCGAAAACCTGTTTCAGAATTTCCCCAGTAATGGCCGTCTCGTCGAGTCGCACATTGCGAAGTCCAGTAAGTTCGACGGAGCGTGTGGAGCTCGAACCGCCCAAAATGGTGTGAGAGTTCTCGACGTCGAAAGGGAGCTTCTGCCCATCTGCCTGGGTAATGACTCGTGTTGGGCTGAGCTGGTCGCCGCCTTTGGTTTCGTACTGAAGCTCACGCAGTAGTGCCAGGAGGTCCGGGTACTTTAGGCGTGTGATGCTGTTGTTGACCACAAACATCCCAACAGACAGCAGAATCACGCTGGTCAGTACCAAGTACCAAACCCAGTTGTTTTGCTTACCCTCTGTCTTCTTGTCTTGGTCGTCCATCTACTGCCTCGTTACTCTCTGCGAAATTCTTGGCGGTACTCATTAATGCGCACTGGAGGTGCGCTGGAGTAGTGTTCTTTTGTTCAGTTTGGTTCAGATCGATTCGGCTACGATTTTGAAACGACTCTCCCCAACTCAAAGAGTATACGGCTTTGTTCCAGTATCACCGTGCCGAGCTGGCTTCTACGGGACGCTCTTTGTGAATGCCGAACAATAAAGTGGGCTGTGCCGAACACTTCGGCTCTAGGGATCGGGAGACCGAAGCGGGTCTTACAGCTTCTGAATGCTCGATCCACCTAAATAGGGGTGGTGATGGCCTGGTGTGGAAAACCGAATCGAATCCCGGGGGCAAGTCACTTTTTCAGTTTGGGCAGGATAGTAGCCTGGCTTTCCCAGCCGGAAAGCAGCCTATTCTCGGCTCGGAGATCCAAGCTACTTTGCGAAGCTTCAAAAACGGATTAGCGCTGGAACCGAATTCCGACTCTATTGCTAGCCGCACCATAAATCTCTAGTCTTATCGCCCTTGCCCCACGTATCGATGAGATGTTCACTAGGGCGAGTGTAGGCATTCAGGTCGAGCTGGAATATGAACCTCAATTAGCCAATTGGTCCGATTGCTTTTGGCCTTAATGCGTACCCCCCACCCGAGCCCCCAAATAACGAAACTCACGAAACCGCCGTCGTGCAACATCAGTCACCGAAGACAGCCGTCGCCGTGCTAGGCGCTACCGGGAGCATCGGTACGGCCACCATTGACGTCATTCGGCGGCTCGGAGCCCCCTGGAACGCTTTTGCCCTGTCGGCTCACAGTCGCTTGGACGAGTTGGCGGAATTTGCGCAAGTCCTGAAGCCTGAGTTACTTGTGGCAACTTGCGAAGAGTCCTTGAGCCGCTTTGAAAAGTCGAAATTCCCGGCGTCGAGCCGCATTCTGAGCGGCCCCGATGCGCTGTGCGAAGTCGCAACCGACCCGGCAATTGACACGGTGGTCGCGGCCGTCGTGGGGTCTGCGGGCATGATGAGCACGCTGGCGGCCGCTGAGGCGGGCAAGCGTTTGGCTCTGGCGAACAAGGAGTCGCTGGTCGTAGCAGGCGATCTCGTCTGCCGTGCATTGGCGAAGAGCGGAGGCGAGCTACTTCCGGTCGATAGCGAGCATAGCGCGATTTTCCAGGCGATCCAGGCCGGTGCTTCCAAGGACGTCGAGAAGATCATTTTGACTGCTAGTGGCGGTCCATTTCGCTCTTGGAACTCAGAACGAATCGCGCAGGCTACCGTAGACGATGCTCTTGCACACCCGACTTGGAAAATGGGTAAGAAGATCACCATCGACTCGGCCACAATGATGAACAAGGCCCTGGAAGTAATCGAAGCCCGCTGGCTATTCGACTTGCCAGCGGAGAAGATTGAGGTCGTCGTTCACCCACAATCCATCGTGCATTCGATGGTGGAGTTTGTGGACGGTAGCGTGATTGCGCAACTCAGCCCACCCGATATGCGACTTCCGATTCAATATGCACTGACGTACCCTGACCGAACTGAGTGTCATTGCCCTAAAATGAATTGGGCAAGTGCACTCGAACTGACTTTTGAACCTGTCGATATCGATCGCTTCCCTGCTCTTACACTTGGCTGGGAAGTCGTCCGCCGCGGTGGAACGTGCGGCGCGGTGGTCAACGCGGCCAATGAGGCGGCTGTTGAGTTGTTTCTCGACGGTAGCATAAAGTTCACAGACATCGTACGCGGATGCCGTCGCATTCTGGACGAACATCCGTACAGTCCTAAACCGTCTTTAGATGAATTGATTCGCCTAGATCGTTGGGCGCGTGAGGAGATAAACCGTTGGGCAGTTGCTTGTTAATCGATTCCCTGCTGGTACATACGCCGACAATCGCCAACGCTGCGACATCGCTCAGTTCGAGCGTGTTGTCTACGCTGTCTAGTTTTGGGGCGCCCCTCCAAGGCGGTCATTTTCTGATAGCTCAATCGAACGTGCTTTCGGATCTTGGGCAGAATGTTTGGCTGGCACTACAAGTTGCCTTAGGGTTGGGCTTCGTCATCTTTGTGCACGAACTCGGCCACTTTTTAGCGGCCAAGACCTTTGGGGTGCGGTGCGATAAGTTCTACGTCGGCTTCGATGTTCCGATTTCAATTGGGCCGATCAAGTTGCCGAGTACCCTTGGAAAGTTCCAGTGGGGCGAAACAGAATACGGGATTGGAATTATCCCACTTGGCGGTTACGTCAAAATGCTGGGGCAGGATGACGATCCACGCAAGGCGGAGGAAGAAGCTTCCAAGTTGCGAATGGGCGAAGGCGAAGATGCCCCACTCGATCCGCGGAGCTACCCAGCGAAACCTGTTTGGCAGCGCATGATCATCATTTCGGCCGGCGTCATCATGAATCTGATCTTCGCCGTTATTCTCGCTGGCGCCGCCTATTGGAGCGGCGTGCCGTACACTCCAGCCGTCGTTGGTTCGGTGTATAGCGGAGGTCCTGCGTGGCAGGCTGGCCTAGCGCCCGGTGATCAGATTTTGCAAGTGGGAAATATAGACGAGGACTTGCGGAAACTTCGCTACGATGACTTTGCCACCGAAGTCATTTCGCACGGGTTTGAATTCAAAGATGCGCCACTTCCAATCGTTTACGAAAGTGAAGGGGAGCGGATTGAGACGACGGCGAGTCCTACGCCACGTTATCACCCGGATGGTTTTTATCTCGTTGGACTTACGTCTTCGACCACACCGACGATCGGTTCCAAGCCATTTACGCCGGACTCGTTCCTTTCCAAAGCCCAACCCAACTTAATGGCCGGTGATCGAATCGTGGCAGTCAATGGCGAAGAACTGCCTGCCCATCCTCAGTTCGACAAAGTAACGGCGAGTGAACTGACGTCACGTTTTCAAGCAAACTGGGAAAGCCCAGTGACGGTGACGGTAGAGAGAACGCCGGAAGGTCAATCGGGTAGCAAGGACGTCAAGCCGGAGATTGTTGAAGTCGAATTACCTCCTGTTCCCGTCAAGTCACTCGGCATCGGCTTCAAGCTTGGGCCAGTCACCGCCCTCCAGTCTGGTTCTTTAGCGGCTGCGAGCGAATTGCAGGTTGGAGATGTGATTAAGGCGGTTAACGGGGAGCCAGTTGAAGATGGCTTGAAGCTGCCCTCGATCGTTGGACGGCTTGCTGGTCAACCGGTCAAACTGACCGTGATGCGCGGAAGCGATGAACAAATTGAAGAACTGGAGATCGAAATTGCGGCCGCGAAGAAGCCCCGCTTTGATCCGATTCCCCTTCTGTCCGGAGAAATGAGCTTAGGCGAATTGGGAGTGGCGTTTTCGGTTTCTCCCGTCGTCACCACCGTCGACGATTCCGACCAAGGGATTGAAATTGGAGACACACTTAAGCAAATTCAGTGGGTATTGAATGATGAGCAGAAGGAAGAGCTGGAGTCGATGTTCAATGAACGCTCTTTCGAATCCTTGAGAGTTGACGACGAGTTCACAGTCGCTTGCCTATACGATCTCCTCCAGAATTTGCCCGAGGATGCACAGCTGCGTTGTGTCTTCGAACGGGACGGAAAGATGCGAGAGCCGTTGGAGCTGACGACGAAGTATGCAGAGGACTGGTACTGGCACGTCCGCGGTATCGCAATGACACCCCTGATGGACAATTACAAGGCCGCGAGTCTTTCCGAAGCAGCCACGCTTGGACTTTGGGAAACATCACGTCGATTCAAGGGAGTTCTTAACTTCCTACGGTTGTTGGTGACCGGCCGTATTGGAACGAAAGGACTCGGTGGTCCAGGTCGGATTGCCTATGTGGCGGCCGCCGAAGCCAGCTACGGTCCTTCGCGACTACTACTATTCCTGACGATGCTGAGTGCAAACCTGGCAATTCTCAATTTCTTGCCAATTCCGGCACTCGACGGCGGGCATATGGTCTTTCTGACCGCAGAGGCAATTCGCGGTAAGCCGGTCAGCGAAGCGTTGCAGGTGCGTTTGACGATGGTAGGCGTACTTGGACTGCTGAGCTTGATGGCCTTCGTGATCGTCAAGGACATCATTTGGTTTGCCAGCTAGAACGCTAACGAGCTCTCCGGAGTTTCGGGTAACGAGCTCTCTGGAGTTTCGGGCTTACGACAATCAAACTCGGTCGCTGCGCTGCCAGCCTTTGCTGGCAGCACAACGAACGATTTGAGATCGCTGGCATTGCGGTGCCCGGGTGCTGGCTCGAGCCCAGTTGATTTGAGAGATCAAGCGAGACTCGAGCTAAAGCATTTTTCTGAATTGCTGCGACCAGTTTGACTGCAGCAACTGCAGAGCATTCGTGGTCGCGGGCAAGCGAATTTGCTGAGCTTGTTCTGAGCTCGCATCGACTATTCTTCCGCAGCCTCGTCAGGGGAGTCGTCGGCAGCAGGGCTGCTGGAGTCTTCGCCTTCGTTACTTGCCGCGGGTGGCGTCTCGGGAGAATTTGAAGCGGCGGCTTCCAATTCTTCGTCATCGACATCTTCTTTTGGAACTCGCACGATGGCAGACAACGTGTCGTTGTCATCCATGCTCATGATGCGTACCCCCTGCGTGTTGCGACCAATAATATTGATCTCACTTGCTGCCAAGCGTTGGATCTTGCCGCGTGAGGTGATCATCAGCAGTTCGTGCTCGTCGGTGACGTCTACGATTCCGATGACTGGGCCATTCCGCTTGGTCGTCTTGATGTCCATCAAGCCACCGCCGCCACGTTTTTGGGTGCGGTAGGACTGACTGGAGTTATTGGAAGCATCTCCACCCGCTGCATCCGAATCGGTAGTCTCTGCGGTTGTTCCGGAGTCCGTCTCTTCCGTTGCGAGGTCCTCGCCCGCGACGTTGCCCGCACCAAACCAAGTCCGCTTGCCGTATCCGTTTTCGCAAACGGTCAGCAGAGTCGACTCTTGGTTGGCGACGACCATGCCAACGCAAGTATCATCCTTGCGGAGTCGAATTCCGCGCACTCCGGATGTATTACGTCCCATGGCTCGTGCGTCAGTCTCTGCAAAGCGGATCGCCCGTCCGCCGGCAGTAGCCATGAGCAATTGATCACCGGGTTCGACGACTTTGACGTCAACGAGTTCATCGTCTTCCTTGAGTTTGATGGCGATGATGCCACCACGCTTTGGTCGCGAATAGGCATCGAGGGCTGTCTTCTTAACAAGTCCTTGACGCGTTGCCATGACCAGGAAGTGGCCTTCCAAATTGAAGTCACGAACGGCCACGCAATCGGCAATCTGCTCGCCTTCGGCCAGATTGAGCAAGTTCACTACTGCCCGACCTCGGCTCTCCCGACTCAATTGCGGAATGTCGTAAACCTTCTGCCAGTACACTTTGCCCTGGTTGGTGAAGAACAGCAGGTAAGCGTGGGTGCTGGCGACGAACAAGTGCTCGATTGGATCCTCGTCCTCGACCTTGGCCCCCTTTATCCCCTTGCCGCCGCGTCGCTGGGCGCGGTAGGTCGTCGCGGGAATTCGCTTGATGTAGCCGCGTGTGCTAATCGTGACCACCATGGTTTCTTCGGTGATCAAGTCTTCGAGGTTGTAGTTCCCGATCTCTTCGTCTGAGATTTGGGTGCGGCGGTTATCGCCGAAACGTCGCGACATCTCGTCGATGTCATCCTTGATCATCTGGAAGATCTTGGCGGTGTCCCCGAGGATATTCAGGTAGCCCTCAATCTCCGCAAGCAAGCTTGCATGCTCATCGGCTAGCTTGTCTTGTTCCAGGTTAACGAGTTGCCCGAGTCGCATCGCGAGGATGGCATCCGTTTGCACGCTCGACAGGCTATGGGTGTCTGATGCGCCGTTCTCTAACTGGAATTCTTCAAAGCCTTTGTCACCCAGAGCGCGCTGCATCATGGACGCAGGAACTTCGACTCCCATCAGGCGTTCTTTAGCTTCGGCCTGAGTGCGACTTGAGCGGATGATCTGAATGATCTGATCGATATCGGCCAGTGCTAGAAGCAAACCCTCAACCGTGTGCTTTCGCTTGCGAGCACGATTTAGAAGGAATTGCGTCCGACGCCGGATTACTTCGACTCGGTGCCTAACGTACTCCTGAAGCATCTCTTTGATGTTTAGCTCACGCGGCTTTCCATCCACGAGTGCCAAGAAGATGATCGAGAAAGTGTCCTGCAGCGGCGAAAACTGATAGAGCTGATTCAGAACGACGTCCGCATCATGGCCTTGCTTGACATCGATGACCAAGCGAACAGGCTCCCGGAGATCGCTTTCGTCGCGAATGCCAGAAATCCCCTTGATCTTCCCGGTGCTGACCAGACCGGCGATGCGTTCAACGACTCGGTCACGGAACTGCTGAAACGGGATTTCATGAATGATAATACGTGTGCGATTCTTGATCGTTTCCATCGACGTACGCGCACGAACGACAATCGTACTTCGACCGGTTCTGTAGCCTTGGCGAATGCCCAGGTGCCCGCAGATGATTCCACCCGTTGGGAAATCGGGGCCAGGAATAATCTCCATCAATTCTTCGATGGTGATCTCTGGATTGTCGACCAGTGCGGAGATGGCCGAGCAGACTTCGCGGACGTTGTGGGGCGGAATGCTCGTCGCCATACCGACGGCGATACCGGTCGTCCCGTTGATCAGTAAATTCGGGAAGCGAGACGGCAAAACGACTGGCTCAGTCCGCGCCTCGTCGTACGTCGGTACGAAGTCGACCGTGTCGAGCTTAATATCGTCCAGCATCATCGCTGCGGCGGCGCTCAACCTGGCTTCTGTGTATCGCATCGCAGCCGGTGGCAGACCAGCGATCGAGCCAAAGTTACCCTGCTTGTCGACCAAGACCTGCCGCATATTCCACTCTTGGGCCATACGCACCAAGGTTGGGTAAATGACGGCCTCACCGTGCGGATGGTAGTTACCGCTCGTATCGCCCGAAATCTTTGCGCACTTCACCCGCTTCGAGCCTGGGCCCAAGCTAAGGTCGTTCATGGCAACCAAGATACGTCGCTGCGAAGGCTTCAGTCCATCGCGAACATCGGGCAACGCCCTGCTGACAATGACGCTCATCGCGTAAGTCAAATAGCTGTCGCGTAGCTCATTCTCGATCGGTTGATCGATAATCTCGGTTCCATTACCACCGTCGTCTGATCCGCCTCCGTTGTCATCGTCTGCGGGCACATCATCTTCGTTTGGAGGTAAGTCTGACAAAGCTGTATCCTTCCCAAAGGATCAAGATTCTCCGAGCAGATCCTCAAAAGACGCCGAAAATCTGCTCCCGATCGACCACATCGAAGTGCTCGCTTTCAACCATGAAAAAACACGGTATTCGGGACAAAAGTCGGCCAAGAGAAGCTGCGTTCTGGCGGTGCTGAGACGCGCCAAGTCCAAGGTCAAAAATATACCACCACGACATGCCTTCAACAAGCCACAAGCCGGGGGTGGGTCTCGTCTTAAGTGCTTGTCAGGTATGAAGTTACGGCTTAGCCGTCGGTGCGGATTGACAGTTCGTGTTATGCCGTGTTTGCAACCCCAAATTCGAACTTTGGTAGGGCGTTTCTGACTGTTTTTGCGGCGCTGGCGCACTCGCCATGATTCGGGGACGCAGGGGGGGATTCCAGGGAGAACGACCGGGCTAACAAGCACGCTCTACGGTTGCAAAATGACGGTTTCCATCCGGTCGATCTCGATCAAAGCGTCATCGGGGCCGTTAAGGATGAGTGACAAGGTGTGAATTTTGGAGGCATCTTGTAGAAGATACGGAAGCGTGACCTCCGTAAATGAGGCAGACGCTGGGATCGTCACCCACGAGCCACCTCGTTTGCCAGAATCCGTCTGCAGCTCGACCTTGCAGCGTGTTGCCTCCGAGACTCGGACCTGCAACCGAAACGCGTTCCCGTTCGCCGAGGCAGGTGCCTTTAGGCCTGTTCGCCGAAGCGTTGTGCCGCCAGTTGGGAGATGGAAGTCCAGGAATCCGAGCGAGCCAGCGATGTTGTCTGTTGGATGCACAAGTGATTTCCAGCCTTCCGTTTGCCACCCGCCGCAATCAAAGGCGAACTGTAGTCGGCCGTCTTTGGGATCACGCCCATTGATCTCCTCCCACTTGTCCGAAAGTCCGTCGCCATCGGAGTCGACGCGGACTTGTTCGTACTCCGGGTTGACGCCTTGGCCCCATTTTTGGTCCTGCGCTTGAAAGCGAAGCTCTTCCTTCGATTCATCCTGGTCGCCGAAGTCGCCTTTCGACAACCAAGCATCAAGGTATTCGCGGTGGAGCTCAAGCTCTTTCTTGAAGGCCCGGTCCTCCGCTAGATTCCGTAACTGGCTCGGGTCGTTTTGCAGGTCATAGAGTTCTTCCGCAGCTCGTTCGCCGAAGTAGATTTGATCAAGCTGTTCCGGCAGCTCGCCCTTTTCATGCAGTTCGCGGAGATTCACTACAAAATCCCGGTCGTCACGATACTGAGGCTGCAACAGGATTCGATCCAACTTGTAGTTCCGCGTGTAGCGAAAGCGTTCCGTCCGCAGGGAGCGAACACGGTCGATGGTGTGGTCCAGTCGATCTTTGGCTGCTGCGACGTAGGTCCGTGGGATGACTTTAAAACCGAACAGGTTTTGGCCTTCGTACCATTTCGGCTGTTTGATCCCAGCCCAAGCTAGCGTCGTTGCGGAAAGATCAAGCAGATTTACCAGGTCAGCACGCACTGATGGTGCTGGTACCCACGGATCCGGTCCGGTGATGATAAACGGAACATGCAGACCGCCTTCGGTGGGCATTTGCTTATGCCGAACCAAGTTGTTGGCTCCATGATCGCTGAAGTAGACGACGATCGTGTTCTTGTCGAGTTCGCGAGTTTGCAACTGTGCAAGAACGGAGCCGATGAAGTCGTCATCCATGCGGATCGCATCATAGTGTTGTGCGATCGTCTCTTGGTAAAGTTGATTCTGTGGGTAATCGGGCGGAACCGTAACGGAAGCAGGGTCCGTCTTCCTACTCTTGGGGAACTTGCGGGTGTTGTTTTTTCCGCCAGCCGTTTGGATTTGGCCGAAGAACGGTTGGTTCTTGACCAGTTGTTGCCAAGGGACTTTGCTGCGTGACTTGTTTTCGTAACTGTAGGTCGCCTCGTTATCCCACACGAAGTTGTAGTCAGATTTGCCGCAGTTGAACGTGAAATATCCAGCATCTTTGAGGAGTTGCGGCAGTAGTTTTAGACTGGGGGGCAGTTGTAGTTTTGCCGGCCCACGCGAGGAACGATGCTGGTGAGCGTTGAAGCGAATCTGGTTTTGACCAGCCATAAGTGCAGAGCGGCAAGCCGAGCATACCGGCGCCGGCACATAGGCGCGAGAGAAGCGAACACCACGCTCAGCTAGAGCGTCGATGTTCGGGGTGTAGCCTTCGTTTACTTTATCCCCGTAGCATCCCATCCACGGCGATGTGTCCTCAGCGAAGACCCAAAGAATGTTCGGTAGCTCAATTGCATTCTCGCGGTTCGCCTGCCGGGCTGACTGAGCATGTAAAGGCGGAGAACCCGTGAATGCGGTGAGCACTAAGCCAAGCGTAAGCCACAATCGGGAAGCGGTCGACTCATGCGGACCCGGAAACGATCCGGTTGTTTTAAAACTCAAAATACCGTTCCTCAACGAACTAGTGTGGAAAGTAGGGCCGATTCTAACCTTCCAGTTCGCCAAGGTGTGAAACTAGGCGACGATTGCTTGATTGAGGTGCACGATGGATAAAATCCGGGTCACCTTTCCGAGGTTTGTTTTCAATGGGCAGTAGGACGCGCTGAACCAGACAGAATTGCCATTGTCCGTAGTGGCGTGAAATCGGCCGAATTGCGTCTCCCCACGCAGTAAGGCGAGCCAGAAGCGTCGCTCACTCACGGGAGGCTCGCTCTGCTGATTCGGTTCGGGGCGAATCAACACTGAGTGCAATTTTCCAATGAGTTGGTCGCGGGCACATCCGAGGATGTCGGCGAAATTCTGATTGGCTTTGAGGATGTTTCCTTGAAGGCTGAATTCAGCGATTCCATACGTTCCAAGGATCGCGGAAAGGACCATTCTTGAGTGGTTGTTGCGTCCAACCATCTGTACACTCCTCTGCTAGGAATTAGCTGTGAACTGGGGCCGGTTAGCTCTTCGCCCGTAGTCTTCATGCCTCGAAATGGCACCTAAAGCAAATCTACAAGCCAAGCCCGGTTTGGACGGAGCGTGCCTGTGGAAGCGTGCAATCCGACCACGATAAAAGGCGATCATTAGGCAGCGCTGGCGTCGGCAAGGTTTGAGGCTTACCAAAATTCAGTTGTCGTTTCCATTTGCAGGCGAACGTAGCGAAGGGTGAACGAATTGGTCGAAAGAGGTAGACTTGTGAAGTCGAAGCAGTTTTGATTTACCTATTACGGTCATTCAGTTCGTAGTGACTGTGAAGGCCGCTTGCGTTGCTGCATTGCCCCAGGCGGACGACATCGGCGCAGGCACTTACGAAAGCTCGCACCTGTTTGAGAGGAACGGATCAGTGGACAGTAAATCCAAGCAAGACAAGGCCATTGCTGAGCCAGTGAGACTAGTCAAGGTTCACCACGAGTCGGAGGCTGGGCTGATCATGTCTGCTCTCGCGCTGGAGGGCATCGACTCCAACTCGACTGGCGAATTTACCGCTGGGCTGAGAGCTGAAACGCCGGGCATGGTCCAGATCTGGGTGCACAAATGTAATCTTGAGCGTGCGCGGGAGTTGCTCCAAGAGGTCAATGATTCCGTAGGCGAAGTCGACTGGTCTGAAGTCGATACTGGGGATCGAACTCCGGTAGAAGATGACGAGAAACTCACTTAGCCATGTCGTTGGCTTTCGTTGGGTCGCCTCGCCAATTCTGAATGGACTATGAAGTTGGGAGAGTCACCTAACAGCTCGGCGACGTGCTAAGGCTTGGCAACCGGTTGTTGTTGGGAAGCGCAGTGGAAGGCTCCTAAGCCCCAGACCAATTCGAATGCATCCATCGGGACGACGGTTCTCGATGGAAACAAGGAAGTTAGGATGGCGTGAGCGGCTTGATCTGTAATAGGGTTGCGGAAGCTTGGCATCAAAACGATTTGGTTTGCGATGAGAAAGTTGCAGTAACTTTCCGGCACACGCTGACCGTCGATGAAGCGCGGCGGAGGTGTTGGCAGTCGCACGACGTTTAACATAGCGTTCTCCCGGACTTGTACGCCTCGGAGGATGCGCAAGTTGGCTTCCAATCCACTTGCGTTAGGGTCGTCTCCTTGGGAGGCTACCGCAGCGACGACGGTGCGTTCGTCAACGAAGCGGGCGAGCTGGTCAATGTGTCCATCGGTGTCATCGCCTGCTAGTCCGCCTCCGTCAACCCAGACGACTTGCTCGGCTCCGAGCTGCATTTGCAGCTCTTCTGTAACCATTTGTTGGCTCCAGCCTGGGTTGCGATTCGGGTTCACGAGGCAGCTGCTCGAAGTGAGGATAATGCCCTTGCCGTTCGTCTCTAACGCGCCTCCCTCGCAGTAAAGCGAAGACATACTCCTTGCACATTTAAGACTTTCGCAAATCCGACGACCGGCGGCTGCATCCAGATCGTAGGGCGGGTACTTGTCTCCCCAAGCATTGAACTTCCAGCAAATCCCAACCAAAGACTGGTCGGAGCTCCGTTTTACGAAGGTCGGGCCATAATCACGAATCCAAGCATCGTTGGTCGCGATCTCAATGAGCTCAACATTCGGAGTCTGCTCGAGGACTCGGAGGGATTGCGGGTCGATCTTGTCTGCGGAGAAAAGGACGCGCACCAATTGAATTTCAGCTAACGTCTGGATGAACCTGTAGAAGACTCCTGGGATCGAGGCGAATCGATTGGGCCAAGTGTCTTGGTTGTGAGGCCAGGAGATCCAGGTTGCTGATTGGGGCTCCCATTCCGCAGGCCAAAAGTGCGGGCTGGCAGTATTCACGAGACTTTCGCTTTTCGATGCTTGAGGAATCGTCCCGAACACTCGCGAGCTCTAGAGCGAGGCATCAGCCATCCAACGCTCCGGGGCAGCAGCGTTGGGCAGTTCATAACAAGGTTCGGCGGGGCACGACGCGAGGAGGGTAGCAAGCTTAGACGTTCGAATCAGAAACACTTGGTTTCGTAAGATCGCGTGGAGTAGTTACCACTAAAACTCAAGACGCTTTACTGCTTGGGAAGGCCTATGACGCATCGTCAATAAATCGTTTTTGGAGCTCACTGTAGGCGTCGATTCTCCGGTCGCGAAGGAAAGGCCAATGAGTCCTTGTAACGTCGATATCGGAGAGTGAGCATTCTGCGATGAGGATTTCCTCACAATCGTGACTAGCCTGTGCCGTTAGTTGGCCGTTCGTATTGGCAACGAAAGACCCCCCCCAAAACTGTAGCCCCCCTTCCGAGCCAACCCGGTTCGCCGCAGCTACGAAAACGCCGTTTGCAATCGCGTGGGCACGCATCGAAGTCTGCCAAGCTTCCACTTGTGTCTTTCCAAACTCTTCTTTCTCTTCATGGATCCAACCGATCGCTGTTGGGTAGAGCAGAATGTCCGCTCCTTTCAAAGCCATCAGGCGAGCGGCCTCCGGGTACCACTGGTCCCAACAAACGCCAACGCCCAGTGTTGCGAACTTCGTTTTGGCCACCGTGAATCCCAGATCGCCCGGCGTGAAGTAGAACTTTTCGTAGTAGAGCGGGTCGTCCGGAATGTGCATCTTGCGGTAGAAGCCGACCAGCTCACCATCGACGTCAAAGGTCAACGCCGTGTTGTGATAGAGGCCCTTTGCACGCCGCTCAAAAAGGGAACACGTTATGACGACGCCCAGCTTTTTTGCTGCGTTCTGAAGTGCTGTCGAAGTGGGGCCTGGGATCTCCTCGGCTAGATCGAAGATGGCGTGATCTTCTGTCTGGCAGGGGTAGAGGGTATTGAAAACCTCTTGTAGACAGACAATGTTAGCGCCCTGAGCGCTAGCTTGCTCGATACGTGAAAGTGCCTTTTCAAGGTTGCTCTGCTGGTCCGATTCACAGGACATTTGAACCAACGCGAGAGCGACTTTGTTGGAATCAGGCATGCTTTACTCAAGAGTGCGGGAAGCTGTCGTGCGAAGAAGGACATCATAGAACGGCGGTACAGCACCGTCAGTTTAGACGACTGGTCGGACTGCGAGCAATCACCGTTCTGCTAAGCTCTTTTGGTCTCGCGATTTGCCTACAATCGTACTCGCGTTCTTCGCGAACTGCTGGCAGGCTGTTCGGTCGGACCGATTCCATGATGGATGGGCAGACAGGCGGAGAATTGGGCAAGTAGGTAGGCGAAAAGCACTATTCAGTTTTTTCGGCAGGATGCAATCGACATGACTCACTCAGTGAGCCCTCTACGACTCAGATCTGTAGTGATGCTCGGTACGGATACGGATGTCGGCAAGACCTACCAGGCTTGCCGGCTCATCGGCGCTCTGGCCAAGTCCGGAATCAAGGTGGGGGCTTACAAGCCGGTCGCGAGCGGAGTTGAGGAGGGCGTAGCGTCGGATCCAGAGCTCTTGAATTCGGCCGCCGGAGGGGACTGGCCGCCCGAATGGGTTTGCCCTCAGCTGTTTCGTGCGGCTGTCGCGCCGCCGGTGGCAGCCGAACTGGAGGACGCTGCGGTGGACGACGCACTTTTGTTCTCTGGAGCCGCGATTTGGGAGAAACACTGCGACTTTCTTGTCATCGAAGGCGCCGGCGGAGTACTTTCGCCGCTTTCGTTTCACACGACGGCGCTCGATTTGGCTTGCCGCTTGGCGACTCCAGTTATCTTGGTTGCCGCCAATCGCCTGGGGGTTGTAAATCACACCAGGCTATCGCTTGAAGCCGCCCAGCAACGTGGGCTCGAGGTCAAAGGCGTTGTTCTCAATTCGTGGAAAAGCAATTCCGCCGTGACTCAAGATCGATCGATTACTTCCAATCTACGCTTGCTAGAACGTTTCTTGGGGGAGATCCCTTTGGTCGACGACGCAGCGAAGCTTGAATCTACCCTATAGTTTGAGGGCCAATACGATCGGAGGCAACGTCCAGGATGGAAGCTTGCTAGATCGGATTGGCTTGTCCGGTGGCACTAGCGAAAGACGAAGAGAGACGATGACTGAAACCGCCGATTCAAAAGATCCAAACGCCTTGGATTCGCAGCCCTTTGACGCCATTCTGCTCGTTTCCTTCGGGGGGCCTGAGGGGCAAGACGACGTCATGCCCTTCTTGGAGAATGTGCTTCGCGGAAAGCCCGTCCCTCGCGAGCGGATGTTGGAAGTTGCAGAGCACTACAAGCATTTCGGCGGAGTCAGTCCCATCAATGAGCAGAACCGCGACTTAATCGCTGCCCTGCGCCCGGCGCTCGACGCGGCCGGAATCGATCTGCCGATCTATTGGGGCAATCGCAACTGGCATCCGATGTTGAACGACACCGTCGAAGAGATGCGCGACAAGGGACACCAGAAAGTCATTGCGTTTTTTACAAGTATGTTCAGTTGCTATTCCGGCTGTCGGCAATACCGAGAGAACATCATTGATGCTTGTGCGGCGGCGGGATCTGAGGCTCCGGCAATCCAGAAAATTCGTAAAGGCTTCAACCATCCCAAGTTCATCGAGGCGCAATCGGATTTGGTATCGAAGGCCTTACTGGATATTCCTGGCGAGAAGCGGGCGGCCGCAAAGATCCTATTCACAGCGCACAGTATTCCGATGTCGATGGCTGACAACAGCCGCTATGTCGAGCAACTCACAGAGGCCTCGCGTTTAGTTGCAAGCGAGCTGGGCCATGAAAACTGGGAACTCGTTTTTCAAAGTCGTAGCGGGCCGCCACAGCAACCTTGGCTTGAACCTGACGTCTGTGACCGGATCGAGGAATTGGCTGGCGAGGGGACCAAAGACTTCGTCATCGTGCCAATTGGTTTCGTTTCGGACCACATGGAGGTGCTATTCGACTTGGATACCGAGGCGAAGGAAATCTGCGAGAAACTGGGGGTTGGATTCAGTCGCGCAGCATCCGTTGGAGTTCACCCGGCGTTCATTTCGATGGTCGTTGACTTAATTCAAGAGCGTATAACGAGCCGAGAGGAGCGTCCGGCGCTTGGCGGTTATGGTCCTAGTCATGACGTTTGTCCGAAGGACTGTTGCCTGTATCCGCGACCCCAGCGTCCGGGGACTTCGCACCAGCCCGCCTCGACGACAACGGGAGCAAAACCATGAGCCAGAACATAGTGGTCGTTGGTGGTAGCCGAGGAATCGGGTTAGAGGTAGTCAGGCTGAGGGCGAGTCTTGGGGATAACGTCACCGTATTGAGTCGCACCGAGGGACAGCTCGGTGAACTTGTTGACCTACCCGGCAGTATCGTTCACCAAGCTTTCGACGCAACGCAGGATGAGTTGGAACCAACCGTTTTCCCAGAGGCAATAAGCGGGCTGGTCTACTGTCCAGGTTCCATCAATTTGCGGTCGTTTCACTCTCTTAAGCCGGAGCAGTTCCGGGAGGACTTTGAGTTGAATGTCGTCGGCGCAATTAAGGCAGTGCAAGCTGCCCTGAAACCTCTGAAAGCCAGTGGCTCAGGAAGCGTTATTCTGTACTCGACCGTAGCGGTCCAGCAGGGGCTCTTCGCTCACGCTTCTGTCGCTGCGTCCAAGGGAGCTCTCGAGGCGCTCACTCGGACAATGGCGGCCGAGTTCGCCCCTGCCGTTCGAGTGAATTGTCTTGCTCCGGCACTTACCGAGACATCGCTTACGGAGAGGTTTTTCTCGAATCCAGAAAAAGCACAAGCGCTCGCCGAGAAGTATCCGATGGGACGCACTGGTAAGCCAGAAGATTTGGCGAGTCTAACCAGTTTTCTACTCAACCCGGAAAGTAGTTGGATCACGGGGCAAGTCATCGGCGTCGACGGCGGCATGTCGACGCTCCGCCGTTAGGAGAGTTTCGAAGCGCCACGGGTGAGCGGATTCGCTGCAAGGCGTACCGCCTAGGCGGGCGGGGATGGGGCGCAATCCACGCTAGGCCGCGCAGGACTGCACTCGAGGCCGAGCAGGGCTTCACGCTAAGCGGCGAAGGACTTGGGTAATTCCAAGGTCGCTTGTTCGATGATTTCCCGGTCGATACTTTCGACTTGGCCAACCGCCCCCGCCACCAAAGCCAGGTCGGCTATTTGCACGATTCGCCGTGGAATACCTCGGCTAAGCAACTGCATGGCAGCTACGGCGGAGGTGTCGAAGATCTCGACCCTACTCGCTTGGTTCGACAAAGCGAATTTCAGGAATTCCCCCGTCTGCTCCTCGGACCACTCCGGCAAGTCGACTTGGAGATCGACGCGGTCAATAAGTGAACGCCGCACAATGCTTGCAGCTTGGTCTTCCACTGCCAACACGACCGTGACCGGAAAACCGCCGGCTAGCAGACGACACACGTCCAATTCGCCTTCTGCCGTTGCTGACTCTGCATCGTCTAGGAGAACGAGGGTTTGCACTCCCTCACGTTCGGCGCCTTGGAAGTAGTCGTAGAGCGCGTTCCAGTTTGCTAGGTTGTCCGTGCGGCCAGCGATGATGCTGGAGTCCACAAGGGATCGGCTGAGAGTGGCGAACAGGTCTCCGGACTCTAGACCAATCAACGAGGCGCGAACGCAGCTTACCCGTGGTGTGTTTGAATCGCGTGGGGGGAAGTTGGCGACATGGCGCAGGATAGCCGACTTGCCAACGCCGCTGGCTCCGGTCAGCAGCCCTAGGTCGCGTCTGTTGCCTACCAAGAAGTCGATTCGCGCTAGGGCTTCCTCGACAGTTTCGCCTTGAAATAGGGGCAGTTGTCCGTCGTTGCGGAAGGGAGCGCCCTCCAGATTCCAATATCGCCAGTAGCTCACTGGAACTTCCTTGTTTACGATTTCGCGAGTTGTTCAATCCAAAGCCAGCATTAAACTGCTTAGCTGGTGAGCGGCGAGGGTAATCGGCGGCTCCTCGTTGATCATCGAGCGGCATAATCTGAATCTTGAGCGTGATCGATTTCTTTTGCCATTTGACGGACGCTGGATTTGCCAATTTTGCATTCGCACTTGCGAGTTGATAGCTCCGCTTCTCCTTCCTTCCGGTACTTTTGAGAGCAGTATGGGACTTCCACGTTTCTTCGTTCCCGCAATGAAAGCTGGTTGCCAGTTGAGCCTGGATGCCGCCGAGTCGCAGCATGCAAGCAGTGTCCTGCGTGTGCAAGTTGGCGATTTCGTCGAAGTGTTCGACGGCTGTGGGGCCAGTGCTCAAGCGCGCATTGTGAGCGTCAAGAAGCGATGTGTTGAACTGCAAGTCGGCGAGCTAGCTGACTCAGAACAGGCGTTGGAGCCGAGGCAAGTCGAGTTGCTTGTTTCGCTTCCCAAGGGTGACCGCCAAAAAGTGCTGGTGGATGGCCTGACACAGATGGGAGTTCGAAAGCTGACGCCTCTCTTGTGCGAGCAATCCGTCGCCAAGCCCAATGGCAATGCGGTTGAGCGGATTCGTCGAGCGATCGTCGAATCGTGTAAGCAGTGCCGGCGCAATACACTGATGGAAGTCGGAGAGCCTGTTGGTGTCGCCGAGCTTATTGAACTGGAAGCAGATTCCCAAGATCAAGACGGCTGTTTGAATTTGATTGCTCATCCTTATGAGAGTCAGGCTTTGGGGGCCGAATTTTCAGATTCGCTCCGACTTGCGACGCACGTGCGATGGCTGATCGGTCCCGAGGGGGGGTTTACTCAGGACGAAGTCGGCGGGCTGGTTGAATCTGGCTGGAAAACCGTCCATTTCGGAACCAACATCCTGCGCATTGAAATGGCGGCACTCTATGTCGCAGCTCGGTCAGTAGGACTTCAGTAAAACGACTGATTCGAGCGAGCGGGCGGGGCGAGTTCGCGCGTCAACTTAGATCTGAGCGAATCACTCGTGCTTCGGCTATATTGACGGCTCCGAGAGTCGCCTGCAGTGACTGCCCGGACTCGAGCCGCAATTCTCCTCCCCTGCCCCGAATAACTTGGACCCAACAATGCAAGAGCTTCAAAGTCCTCGCTCTATCTCATGCTCCTGCCAGGGGGCTTCGAATTTGGTTTTCGCGAAGCTGGTTGCCAGGCGATCTATCGCATTTTTGATATTCGCAACGTTCTGTGTTGTAGGGCAAAGCCAATTGCGAGCAGACGATAGCTCTGTGAAACCGCCGAATATCGTTTTGATGTTCATCGACGATATGGGCTACGCGGATATCGGGCCCTTCGGTGCTAAGAACTATCCCACACCTTACCTTGATCAGATGGCCGGTGAGGGAATGCGATTCACGGACTTCCAAGTTTCAAGTGCGGTTTGTTCTGCATCACGAGCGGCGCTGTTGACGGGCTGCTATCACCGCCGTATCGGCTTCGCAGGAGCCCTGGGGCCGAGCGCGAAACATGGTATTCACGAAGATGAAGTGACGTTAGCGGAAATCTGCAAGCAGAAGGGCTATGCAACTGCTTGCTACGGCAAATGGCACTTGGGACATCACCCGAAATTCTTGCCAACTCAGCACGGCTTCGACGAGTACTTTGGGTTGCCGTATTCGAACGACATGTGGCCATACCATCCAGGCGTTCGTGAGCTGCCGCTCGACGAACAGCTCAAACGCTGGCCCTACCTGCCACTTCTCGAAGGCACGAAAGTCGTTAACGGCAATGTGACGGGTGAAGATCAAAAGCTACTGACAAAACAGTACACCGAGCGCGCGGTCGACTTTATTGAACGCAACAAAGAAACACCGTTCTTTTTGTACGTACCGCACAGCATGGTTCATGTTCCCCTTTATGTCTCACCTGAGTTTGAGGGCAAGAGCGGTGCTGGGCTCTTCGGTGATGTTGTGATGGAAGTCGATTGGTCGATGGGGCAAATTATGAAAGCTCTGCGCGACAACGGTTTGGAGGAGGACACGCTAGTTATCTTCACCACCGACAATGGACCTTGGCTTTCCTACGGCGACCATGCAGGCTCCGCGGCTCCATTGCGCGAGGGCAAAGGCACGATGTGGGAAGGTGGTTGCCGCGTTCCGACTCTTATGAAATGGCCGGGCAAGATACCAGCCGGCGCCACCTGCGATGAACTGGCATCCACGATTGACGTTCTTCCAACGGTCGCGAACCTGATCGATGCGGAACTACCGGGCCACAAGATCGATGGCAAAGACATTCGCCCACTCATGTTGGGAGAAGATAGTACCCAGTCGCCGCATGAGTACTTTTACCTTTATTACGGTGGTGGGCAGCTTCAAGCAGTCCGAGATCGCGAATGGAAGCTGTTCTTTCCGCACCAGTATCGCACCATGGCTGGGCAGCCGGGTGGAACAGGCGGAATTCCTAATCGCTACTCACAGCGGAAATCCAAGCTAGAGCTCTACAACTTGAAGCATGACGTTAGTGAAACTGATGACGTTTCGAAGGCCAACCCGGATGTTGTTGCCAGACTGATCGCTGCGGCAGAACGTGCTCGAGCTGACCTTGGCGACAAATTGACGGGCAGCGAGGGAAGTGGTTTGCGACCTGCAGGCAAGATTGGACCGGGCGACAAGCTTCTGGTTGAATGAGTTTCGCTGCGACTTTCGAACGAACAACTGGTTGCGGAAAACAGCGTGGCTATTTTGCCACCGAAAATCGGTAGAGCGATTTGGTAGTGCGCACGATGAGGCTGTTACCGGCAATGGCTGGTGAAGCGTTGCAGCCGTTCGGCAGCGTATTCGTGGCAATCAGTTTGGGTTCGTCTTCGTTGGAGAACACGTAGCCCTTGCCATCGTGGTCAAAGGCGAAAACGAAGTCTTTGTTGGCGACTAATGATGAGCTGAATTTGCCTCCCAGCCGCTGCTTCCAGACGATTTCACCCGTCTCGACATCGATGCGTTCGAATACGCCCGAGTCCGTGACGTCGAAGAGGCGACCGGCAATAAGAACAGGACTGGGCTTTGAGCCGATACTCTTGGTTTGAACCCAGTCAACATGAGTGTCGGTGACGTCGCCCTTTCCATCCACTCGAACGCACATCATCTTTGCTTTACCAAAACCGGTACTTAGATAGACTCGCTTGCCATCGAACAGCGGGCGAACGGTCGTCGAGTGTTCGTCGTAGCGGACTCGCCAAATCTCTTCACCCGTTTTCGGATTCAGGGCAAGGCAGCTCTTGCTCGCCGGACTGATCAGCTGGCTCTCGCCATTGGCTTGGATAATCATCGGAGTCGAAAAGGCTTTGTAGAAGTCGCCATTGTCTGTCCCGTAATCGATCTCACGATCTTTCTTCCAAACATTCATGCCAGTGCTTTTGTCCAGCGCAACGGCATACTGGTGATCAAAACCATCCATGTGGAAGATCAGCAAGTCGTCAAAGATGATTGGTGAACTACCGGCGCCGCGGTAGTGATTGCAAGGCAGATCGCGCCGAGTCCAAACAACCTTGCACGAACTCCTCTCAATGCACGCCGTTCCATACGAACCAAAGTGAACGTAAATCTTGTCGCCATTGATGACTGGTGTCGAAGATGCATACGAGTTGGTTGGGTGATAGTCTTCCTGCACCGACTCGTTTTCGAAAATCAGTTTGTCATGCAGAATGCTTCCGTTCGGGAGAGCAACACATAGAACTGACATTTTGCGTCCATCTTCGGTCGCGGTTGTGAGCCAGACTTCATCGCCCACGACCACCGGAGAAGACCAGCCACGACCATGAATCTTGGTTGTCCAATCGCAGTTGGTTTGCGTCGTCCATTGCGTTGGAAGGTTCGCCTCAAGTGCCAAACCGTTTCCCATGTTGCCGCGGAACTCTTTCCACGAGTCCTCGCCCTTGGCTGAGCCGTGAAAGACTACGACGCAGGTAAGCAAAGTGAGCGTAGCGAGTGTGTGGGGGTTCATCCGAGTAAAAACAGGCATTGAGCACGTCTCGCGAGCGAATGGAGAGAAGTTAGGGGGAACATAGAGTGAGCCAGGGATTCACGAAAGTCAAACTGGACTGACCGCGTATCTGTCAACTTGCGGCGTTGGCTGGATTGAAGCCTCATTGCCTGCGCATCTACCAATACCGTTCTACCACAATTTGGCCTGGCTCCTTCCGCTTGTGTTTGCGGAGCCCTCGTTCGCCAAGCAGTCGCTCGGCTTCGTTGAGCATTTCTGGGTTGCCACACATCATCACGCAACAGTCCTGGTCGAACTTGTGTTGAATCCTCTCCTCAAGCGAACCATCTTGAATACGAGTTGTGATTCGACCGGACATTGTTCCCTCTATAGACTCGCGTGAAACTACGGGCACGTAATCAAAGCGGTCGCCGTATTGTTGTTTGTAGGAGGCAAGTTCGGGCTGGTATGCCAAATCGACTCCGTGGCGGACGCCGTGGATCAGGACAATCCTCTTGTAGCGTTCCCATGCTTCGTTTCTTCGGAGCATGGCAATGTATGGAGCTAATCCCGTTCCCGTGGCCATTAGCCAAAGCGTGCTCGCGTCGGGGCAATGCTGGAGCGTAAAGCTACCGGCGGCTTTTAAACTGATGTCAACTTCGGAACCCTCATTCATCGCCCAGAGATGTGGAGTTAGGCGGCCGTCTTCTACCAGCACGATAAAAAAGTCGAGCACTTCGCCATGCGGTGACGCGACGCTGTAAGGCCTATGGAGGTGCCCGTCCTCTTGGTCAATGCCGATCTGAAGAAACTGCCCAGGCTCGAACTCAGCGACCTCGGGCGCGGACACTTCTAAAGTAAAGAGTCCCTCGGTCCAAATGGTTTTTCTTTTGACAATTCCGCGCGTCCATTTCATTTGTCTAGATTCCGTATTGGGTCGGCCAGTCGGCAATTTTCGAACTGCCCTGTGTTTGAGGCAGCCTTTGGCGGAAGGGCTCCGTTGCGATGGAGTTGACCCGAGCGTTTGGTGCAAGACCGCCTAATGGAGGCCGAGAGAAGGAGAGGGAGTAAGGCGTTTCGAGCGGGGACGATCGACCAACGAGCGAACCATGTGTTCGTGCATGACGCCCCGAAAGTAGACTCAGTTACCGACCGTGACTCTGGCCGTAACATACCGCTTTGGATCTCTCGTGTCCACAAAACCGGCCATAGCGGCGGGGCTAGGCCGAGTTTGAACTTGCATAGAGTAGTACGGCTCTCCGAGCCGCGAATTTCTTGCGTTGCTGCTGGGACAGCCGGCCTACTATGAAACCCAAACTGAAACTCTGCTTGGCCCTGGTCAGGCTGTCGTTGCCAAGTGTTGCGGCATGGCGGCGAGTTCGCGGAGTGGGGATCTACAGCGAGATGCCGAGCTTCGCGGAGACTTCGGCGATCATCGTCTTGCCGGCGGGCGAGTCTAGTTCGCTCCAAACTAAGTGGTGCATTTCAAAGACGGAAAAATCCTGAACGCCTTCTAATTGTGCGGATTGAAGGGAGACGACTCCATCGCCTTTTCCTTTTCGCAATTCATCGCAGCTCAAAATGCTCTCAACGCGCCGGCCAATTTCTTTCGGCTCGTTGACCGAAGACGCGATTCGTCCCCAGATGTTCCCGAAAATATTCAATGTGCCACTTCGGAGCGGCGCATCACTACCAGCAAGAATTGAATAGCGAACTTCGGGATTGCGACGGCACTGACTCAATTCCTGGAGGAACTTTGAGCGAGGGGCTAGGTCGGCTGAAGCTTCGTTGAATCCGTCAATGATTGCTCGAAATAGGACTCTCTCACGTTTCCTGGAACCGCGATTGACGAGCCGATACGCCTGCTCGGCGACTTCAAGAAGCGGCCCGTACTCTGCCAATGCAGAGCCGTGATTGGGTGGACAGACTTGCACCAGTTGATCGACTCCGGTGCGTTCCGAGATGGAGCCACGCGTGCCAGATAATAGCTCGGGCATTTCCAAGGCCGCACGAGATACGAGTCCTCCCATACTATGTGAGACGAGGGTAATCATGGCCGAAGGATGTTGTTGGTGTAGCCTCTCAAGACGGGGGATGAGAAGGCCGGCCGATTCTTGAATTGGTCCATCGTTGGGATAATCAAAGACACACATCGGCAATCCAGTGCGCTCATGGATTGCCATCGCCACCTTTTCAGAGGAGGAATCGATGCCATGCAATCCTGCCATGACGACCACAATTCTCAGGGGCTTTGAGGTCACTGGTTTCGAGACAGCGGAGTCCGCAGCGTTAGAATCAGAGTTGCTCGTCCATGTGGATGGGACTCTCCGAAGTGACGCTAGTTTCTCTCCTTTCCGGGCCGCTAGAAACGCCCGCAGAGCACTCTTCTTGTCAGCCAGTTGTTTTGAAAGTTCTTCGGTGTCGACCACCAGCTCACGCTTCGTGATTCCACGTGTCGCGGTGCTCTCGATTCGAAACGCATTTGGGAAACGATTTGACAGATCAGTGATGGCTGCTTCAGTTAGACGGCCGTTGGCGGTGCTCTTGTCGGTTCCAAGCACACGGGAGAAAGCCGTCACGCTGCCCGCAATCCAATGCAAGTCGTTGGACACCGCATGAAAGAGTGCTCCGGCATCCACGGTGCCATTCTGAATCGGCAAGCGAAGCATACGACCATCGGCAACGGCCGGTGATGCGACAGTTCCTTCAGGTTCGTCTTCGCTCGACTGGGCTAGAGCTACTGCGCTGAGCCGGGATGCGAAGAGAAGGAAGAAGAGCAGTGCTGTGGAAGTCCTGCGAAGAAGTGGGTGGTGGAATTGATTTATGTTTCGATTCATGCATTCTCCTCTGCACTCAAGGTCTCAACGCTCATCTCAGTGTTTCAATGCGCAATGAGTCGTTGTCTACTCTCCGCAGTTTAGGATCACGATGCTTCGCCTGAGATTTGGTTGGCGATTGCGAAGGCGATCTCCATGGCTTGTTCGTAGTTCAGTCGAGGATCGCAAGTGGTGTTGTAGGCTGTATGCAAATCGTCCTCGGTCAATCCCGTTGAACCGCCTACGCACTCCGTCACGTCCTCGCCCGTTAATTCTAAGTGGACGCCACCGAGCTGTGTTCCGGAGTCGCGATGAATTGCGAAAGCCGTCTTGAGTTCGGCAAGCACATCGTCAAATCGTCGCGTTTTTCTCCCTGATTCGGCCGCGATCGTGTTTCCGTGCATCGGATCGCACATCCACAGAACGGGAAGATCCGCAGAGCGAATCGCTTTAATCAGTGCCGGGAGCGCAGCGTCCACTTGTTGACTGCCCAATCGATGAATCAACACGATTCGGCCCGGTTCGTTGGTCGGGTTCAGTTGCTTGATTAGGTCAACGATCTCGCCGGGTGCTGCCGAGGGGCCGACTTTTAGACCGATTGGATTGAGGATGCCTTTTAGTAACTGTACGTGGGCTCCATCCGGTTGTCGCGTCCGTTCCCCGATCCAGGGCATGTGAGTACCGAGATTATAGAACCCGTTTCCTCGCACACTTTCGCGGGTCAGGCTGGCCTCGTAGTGCAAGTGCAGGGCTTCGTGCGAAGTATAAAAATCAACGCGGCGCATTTCCGGGATTGGATGCTCCGAGATCGCATCGATGAAACCGAGTGCTCCGCCGAGCGAGCGAATCAGCTCTCGATAACGATCGACCTCTCGGTGCCCAGCTACAAAGTTGAGATTCCAGTTTTCAGGGTGATGCAGGTCGGCAAAACCGCCTTCGCTGAGCGCTCTGATGAAGTTCAATGTCAGCGCCGAACGCTCGTAACCACGCAGTAGGAGCTGAGGATCGTTTCGACGTTCATCGGGCGTGAAGCCAGCTCGGTTGATCAAATCGCCGCGGTAGGAGGGGAGCGTGACACCATTGAGCGTCTCCGTATCGCTGCTTCGCGGTTTCGCATACTGGCCAGCAATTCGCCCGAGCCGAACGATGCGTTTGCCAGAACCGAAAATGAGTACCACACTCATTTGCAACAGGACTTTTAGCTTGCTGGCAATACTCTCTGCGTGACAGTCGGCGAAGGACTCCGCGCAGTCGCCGCCCTGCAAGACCCAGGCGTTTCCGTTTTGTGCTTCGTGGAGATGTGACTTAAGCCGATCGACTTCCCAGCTCGTTACCAAGGGAGGCAACTTGGAAAGCGTATCCACCGCGGCCTGCAATTCAGTGGGGTCGTCGTACGTGGGTTGTTGCTTGGCGGGAGCCTTCTTCCAAGAATCCACCGACCATTGAGAGCTACCTGTCACCGAGCTGAAACCTTTACCGCAAACTGCGAGAGGAGTTATGTCGAGGGTTAATAAGTGGGAGTGGCGATCGACAGTACGGAATAGACTGCTCTCGGGGGATGTAGCACCGACCTGCTTTCCCTTCGTAGAGACTACTCGGAAGTGTGGGAATTGCCTACTCGCAATCGTTTTGAGCCCTGCCCTGTAACCTTGGCTGAGGGCAAGCGAGGAGGGCGATTCGCGGATCGTCGAGGTGTTTGCGACACCGGAAGTCGAAAGGGCACTCGGAGACTACAATGGTCTTTCGCACGGAAGGACACTAAGTAAATCAAGTTGGCTAAACGCTGGTAAGAGAGTGGGGCGAGTGGCGCATAGAGTTCCTAAACGAGTTGAGACGCAAGCCGAAGTGATCGCTGGTGATGGAGTGACGAAGCCGCAAGAGCGTTTGCCGCAACAGCGTTCGTCGCCAGAGCACGCTGCCTTAGATTTAGACCCTCCGGCAGTAGGCGGAGTTCGTTCCTTCTCGCCGTTCGTACGAACTTTCTTCATTGCAGGGCTCGTGGCCGTAGCATTGATCGCAATCGCCACAGGTTGCCACGGCAAGGTGGGCTTGGAGAAGACCGTCACATTCTGCGTGAAACCCTTTGGAGGTTTCTGGCTGCTCTTCACTGGCTACTGCTGGCAGAACTTCATGCAGCGGACGAGCTTCCTTGGTGGGTTAGGGATTCTCGGCTGGCTAACTCTGACACTCGCGGCCTGCGGACCCGTTTCGGGCAAATTGGTTCAGTACTTGGAGAGTCGCATTGAGCCGCCGAGCCTGTCTGCGAATGAGCCGCTGGGGGCCGTTCTTGTGTTGGGAGGCGGGACCGGCGACGCTCCCAATCGGGCTCAGGTAACGTCCGCGGGAGACCGAGTCGTCTATGGGGCTCAGCTGTATCATGAAGGTAAGACGCGAAAACTGATCACTTCGGGGCAAGGTATCGCTGTGGGCCAGCAAAAAATTCGAGGCCCCGCGATCCAAACCGTTGAAATCTGGACCAAGCTTGGGGTGCCGCCGGAGGCTCTTACAACATTGAATGGAATCAATACGTATGAAGAACTCCAATCCTTGCAAGTCATAATGGATGAAGAGTTGGCAGGAGAACGCGTCGGCTTATTGACCAGCGCGTTGCATCTACCCAGGGCAATGCGTCTCGCACAAGCTCGGGGCCTAGAGTTGGTTCCGATTGCTGCCGACTATCGCTACCAAAATCGCCCGCTCACTTTCATGGATTATTTGCCCGGCCCGAGTGCCCTCCGAGATCTCGAAGCTGCGGAACATGAAGTGATCGCAGCGTTGGTGAATCGCTAGTTTTCCAAAAAGGTCCGTTACTTTGAATTCCATTCTTCGAACTTCGCGTCCAGCTCTTTGCTTTTGTGCTGCACTCGTACTACTCAGCTCTGGTTTAGTTGGGTGTAACGACGACGCCGTGCCTCCCATTTCAATGCGAGCTGAGCAGGAGGCAGGCGTCGAGCCGTCCGGCGAGTCAATTGCGGTCGCAGAAGAGAGTCAGATTGAATCCACCGTGGACTCCTCCGCCGTGAACTTGAAAAGTAGTAACGTCGGAACCGGCGGTGAAGTTGCCGTGCTTCCGGAAGTCGATGTGCCCGTTCAATTCGACTTTGGTGATGCAGAATCGAAGCAAGGTAAAGGTGGAGCCCTCGTCGAACTGCACTTTCGCAAATCTCCCGTGGATGACGACTTGGCAGCAAGCATTGGGAGCTGCGGTGAACTAGTAAAGCTCACGATCAACACCTCGAAGATGACGCTTGAAGGTTGGAAGCAGATTGGAAAACTATCGAAGTTGCAGCAACTCGATTTGCGAGGCTGTAATCTAGGTAACAGGGAATTGGCCGCTGCCGTCGAGGGATTAAGCAAGTTGCGTGCATTGCGAATGAACGGCAAAAGCGGCGCGACGCTGGTGGATGACGTGGGCTTGGAATGTTTGAGCGGCTGCAAAGAGTTGAAGGCGCTGGCCTTGGATCATCTTTGGGTCAGTGGCGATGGACTAGCTGTTTTAAGCGAGCTGCCGAAGCTGGTTGAGCTCTACTTGGCAGGGACGCTTGTCGACGATGATGCGATGAAACGCATTGTTGAATGTGAAGGCATGAAGAAGCTGAGGATTTCTCAGACGTCCGTCGGAGGGCCTGGGATCTTGGCGCTGGCGAAACTTCCATTGGAGGATTTGGATTTAAGCGAGTGTAGTCAACTTGGTGATGACGCTCTTGAGAGCCTCGGGGAACTGGAATCACTTAAGAAACTGAATCTCTTCAAAACGGTCATTTCAGACACGGGCATTGGCTACTTGTCCGGGCTTCAAAGTCTGGAGTGGTTCAATGTCGATCAAACACCCGTTTCCGATGCGGGACTCGAAACAATTGGGAAACTGTCTTCCCTGAAATTCTTGCACCTAGGGTCGACCGGAGTGACCGACAACGGGATGCCAAGCCTCAGTGAGCTCCGTTCGCTCGAGAATTTGATCGTCACGCGCACGGCCGTGACTGAGACTTCCGTCGAAGAACTAAAAAGTGCCCTGCCCAAGCTCAAGGTGCAGTTGAAGTACGAAGGGTCCAACTGAGCGGCGGGAGGAGACCGTGTGCAACGTTTTATCGCGGCGGTAGGGCTCGTTTTGAGTCCCAAATACGGCTCACCGAGGCAAAGAAATGGTTTACGATACTCTTCTTCGACTTTGGATTCGCAGTCGAAGTCGTCGACCTAGCGTTTTGCGTTGGAGGCACATTCTCGCTGCATCGTCGGCCGGGAAGTGAGCCGAATCTCTAGAGCGAGCTAAATGCCTAAACAAATAGCGGGCTTTTAGGCGTCAGATTGTTATTGTGTTGCAATGCCGCTATTCGGGCGAGTTACTACGGACGGAAGTTTCGCATGGGAAATATCTCATTTTCATTTGAATATCCATGGTTGCTGCTGCTCCTGGTAGCCATCCCGATTCTTTGGTTGACCAGCTTCAGTTTCCTGTCCAGTCTGGGGCCGGGGCGTCGATTGGGTGCACTCACGCTGCGCAGTCTATTAATGCTGCTCATTATCGTGGCTATCGCCGGGATTCAGTGGGTTTGGATTAGCGATCGAGTCACGGTGATCTACTTGCTGGACCAGAGCGATAGTATCCCGCGCGCGAAGCGTGACGTGATGCTGGACTACGCCATCAAATCGGTAAAGAAACATCGCGACAAAAAGCGTGGCGATCTATCAGGTCTGATCGTTTTCGGTCGTGAGGCGGCCATTGAGTTTCCGCCCTACGACGATGACTTGCCTTATGTGAACGGGATTGAAAGCTACCTAGGTCGAACCGATGCGACGAACTTAGAATCCGCATTGCAGTTGGCCCAAGCTTCTTTCCCTGAGGACTCGGCGCGTCGCATCGTCATCATCACCGATGGCAACGAGACGGTAGGAGCGGCTTCCAATGTGGCGAAGTCGATGTCGGATAAGGGCATTGGTATCGATGTTGTACCGATCAACATGGCCTCGGAAAGTGAGATCCTAGTCGAGAAAGTCGACTTGCCAGCGAACATCCGCAAGGGCCAACCCTTCGAAACTCGGATCGTCATCAACCGCTATCAAGAGGGCGATGAAGATCGGCCTGTACCAGGACGACTCCGCGTCACCCGAAGCGTCGGCCCAACGGACTATGTTGTGTATGAGAGTGACAACGAGAGTCCGATTGTGCTTGACCGAGATGTGAACGTTATTCCGATTCGTGACACCATCGATCAACCTGCTGGTTATACGTACCGCGCTGAGTTCGTGCCGTTGGATCGCAAGGACGATTCTTTGCAGCAGAACAACCGCGCGGATTCGTTCACGTATGTTCGCGGTAAGGGGCGAGTTCTTCTGATCGAAGATTGGAGTGCTCGGGGTGAGTTCGCGCCGATGATTGAATCGCTCCGCCGCAGTGAGATTGAAGTCGATGTGCAGCCGAGTAGCGAGCTGTTTACGTCCTTGGCCCAACTTCAAGCTTACGACTGCGTGATTCTCGCCGGAGTACCACGTTCGTCGGGCAATGAAGCGGATTCAATTGCAAGTTTCAGCGACGAGCAAATTGAGATGTTGGTCACTAACACGGAGCAGTTTGGTTGCGGCTTGATCATGATGGGCAGTCCGAATTCGTTCGGAGCTGGTGGTTGGTCCAACACTGAGTTGGAAAAGGCGATGCCCGTCGACTTCCAAATCAAAAACAAGAAGATTGAAGCAGTCGGCGCGTTGGCGATGATTCTTCACGCATCGGAAATCGCTCAAGGAAACTATTGGCAAAAGCGTATCGGTCAAGCGGCGCTGCAAGTGCTCGGGCCAATGGATTATTGCGGTGTTATCAACTACGGGGGACTTGGTGATAGCTGGTTGTGGGGAACGGGCGCCAAGCCAGCGCCGGGAATGTTGCGTGTAGGCGGAAACAAAGATGCGATGGTGAACCGCCTGCGACGAATGACGCCGGGGGACATGCCTGACTTTCAGCCTTCGATGCAGATGGCTTTGCGTTCCTTGGTCAATACGCCTGCGTCCATCAAGCATATGATCATCATCAGTGATGGTGATCCGACGGCTCCGTCAGGCGGGATCCTCAATCAATTTGCGTCGAACAAGATCAAGATTTCAACCGTCGCTGTCGGAGCTCACGGTGCTGCAGGACACAGCACGTTGCAGAATATTTCCACCAAGACCGGCGGCAACTACTACGTTGCTCGAAACCCAACGGCGTTGCCTAAGATTTTCCAACGTGAGGCGATGCGAGTTTCGCGGCCGTTGGTCTACGAGCCTGACGGTGGGTTGATGCCGGTGGTCAGCTACCCGCACGAGATCGTGCAGGGACTTTCGCGGGAGCTTCCGAACTTGAAAGGGTTCGTGCTCACGAGCCTCAAGGATAGTCCGCTAGTGGAAGTCCCAATTCGTTCTCAGCGTCCGAATGAAGCTGAGAACCAAACTGTGTTGGCGACATGGACGTTCGGTGCGGGTAGAGCGTCTGTGTTTACGACCGACGTGGGCAAACGTTGGGCTTACCTCTGGACGGACTGGGAAGGCTACGATCAGTTTTTTGCTCAGCTCGTTCGTTGGAACATGCGGCCAACGCAATCGGATGCAAAATTCACCGTGGCGACGAATGTTCAGGACGGCAAAGTTCAAGTCGTTGTCAATGCGTTGGATCAAGAGGACGAGTTCTTGAACTTCTTGGACATGCAAGCCGTCGCCGTTGGCCCGGACTTGAAGCCAGTGCCATTAATGATGCGACAGTCGGCACCAGGTCGCTACGTTGGTTCGTTTGAAACGGACGGAGCGGGAAGTTACCTGGTGAATGTGATCCCTGGCCAAGGAATGGCGCCGGTGACGACGGGCGCCAGCGTCCCCTTTTCCGACGAGTATCGTTTGAGAAGGACGAACTATACCGTTCTAGAGCAGTTGGCATCGCTGGAGCCGAAGGGCGGCACGACCGGAGTGCTTTCAACGCCACTCGACCCCGCGACGTTCGAGGACCTACTCAAGAACAACACTTATCGAGGCGGCTTGCCGAAGGCGATGAGTCTTCAGGACATCTGGCCTTACTGCCTAGTGGTCGGCGCATTTTGCTTGTTTGGCGACGTCTTTGTTCGCCGAGTTTCTCTGGACTACGCCTATCCTGCAAAGTGGCTTTACGCCAAGTTGCGTCCGGGTGAGTCTAGCCAGGACGTTGAGCGGAAGGAGAGTCTGCAGCGTCTTCGATCCAAGAAATCACAGGTTAGCGGTGAGATGGAAGTTGCCAAAGCGTCGACTCGATTCGAAGTCTCCGAGGCTGCAGATACCGAGACGTTGGACGAAGCTCTTCAGGGCAAGTCCGCGACGGTGGCGAGCCGAAGTGCGTCGAGCTCACAACCGAGCATGTCGCAGGCGAAGGAAGAGGAGGGGTACACTTCTCGGCTTTTAAAAGCCAAGAAGGCGGCTCAGAAGCAGACGGGCGACCAAGACGATTAGCGGTCGGTTCGGAAGCCTTGTTCCGCTGTTTCGCTAGGAATCTAAAGCAAAACGGGGCCGCGAATCATCAACTCCAAGTCAGTTGAAAACTTAGCGACGAAACTTAGCTACAATTCACCTCGGCGAAGACTGCGGCAATGCAGTGTCTTCCCGACTCTGAAAACTCGAACGAGAAGCGATCATCATGTCAAACGTTGCGGAGCAAATGCAACAACAAGCTGACGAGTTTCGGCAGCGTTACAAAAATGTGCGGGACGAAGTTGGTAAGGTCATCGTGGGCCACGACGATATCGTTCACGGCGTTCTGACAAGCATGTTTGTTGGCGGGCACTGCTTGCTGGAAGGCGTGCCCGGCCTCGGTAAGACGATGCTTGTGCGAACCCTGGCGGACACGCTTAATCTTCCGTTTAATCGCATTCAGTTTACGCCCGACCTAATGCCCGCAGATATCTTGGGCACAAACATGATCGTTGAGAAGGAAGACGGACGTAAAGCGTTCGAATTTCAGAAGGGGCCGATCTTTACTCAGATCTGCCTGGCGGACGAAATCAACCGGGCGACTCCCAAGACCCAAGCGGCACTGCTGGAAACGATGCAGGAAGGCACGGTAACGGTAGCCGGCAACCGCTACGTGCTGGACCAGCCCTTTTTCGTACTGGCGACACAGAACCCCATCGAGCAAGAGGGGACGTATCCCTTGCCGGAAGCCCAACTCGACCGGTTCATGTTCAAGCTCGTCGTTGGCTACAGCACACGCGATGAGCTGAATACGATCGTCGATCGAACGACGCGAGGAACCAAGATCGTCACGGACAAAGTTATGGACGGCGAAGAGATTCGCCGCTGGCAGGCGCTGGTCCGTGAAGTGATTCTTGCGAAGCACGTCCAAGATTACATTGTGCGTTTGGTACTCGCGACTCATCCTGAGGGGCAGATGGCGCAGGCAATCACGAATCAGTACGTTCGTTGGGGTAGTAGTCCACGGGGAGCTCAAACGATTGCACTGGCGGCCAAAGTGCGGGCGCTGCTGGATGGCCGCTTCAACGTGAGCTTCGAAGATGTGCGTCGGGTATACCTACCGAGTATGCGGCACCGAACGCTGTTAAACTTTGAAGCACAAGCGGAAGGAATCGACGTCGACGAGGTGTTACTCGAGATACTGGAAAAGGTTCCTGAGAAGAGCGAAGAGGCACTTGCTGAGGCGGTTTAGAGAACCCTTCTGCTTAGCCCATGAAGATTGCCTATTTAACTGCCGGTGCGGCAGGCATGTACTGCGGGAGTTGTATTCATGACAACGCCCTGGCCAAGGCGTTGATCAAGCTCGGGCACGATACGCTCTTGATCCCGACGTACACGCCGATCCTGACCGATGAAACTAATGCCAGCGTAGACCAATTGTTCTACGGCGGTCTCAACGTCTACCTACAACAGCTGAGTCCCGTTTTTCGTTGGATTCCACGTTGGGCAGACTCTTTTCTCAGCTCACCCCGGCTCGTCCGCTGGGTCGCTTCGAAGTCAATGGAAACGTCGGCCAAGAACCTGGGCTCGTTGACCGTTTCCATGCTAAAAGGCGTGGAGGGAAATCAACGCAAGGAAGTGGCGAGACTCTGCGATTGGCTGGAGAAGCACAAACCGGATGTTGTTTTGTTTTCTAACTTGCTCATCGCTGGTTGCCTACCAGAGTTGAAGCGACGGGTTGGCTGCGCGACGGTTGTGGTCCTTCAAGGAGATGACATTTTCTACGACGGGCTGATTGAGCCGTATCGAGCAGATGCACTGGATGAGCTTCGGCGTTTGGCTCAAGAAGCGGACCAGTTCTTGGTCCATAGCGGCGACTACGGTCGGCGGATGCAGGAGCTCCTGGGGTTCCGTGACGAACAGCTTTCCGTAAATCCTTTGTGTCTGGATGTCAGTGATTTTCTCGAGCGAGAAGTGAAGACAGGCGAATCAAGTTCGGATGAGTCCGGATTTTCTGCAGGCCCCAGCATCGGCTATCTCGCCCGTTTGGCTCCTGAAAAAGGCTTAGACATTCTCGTCGATGCTTTCATTGAGCTCAGTGCCAGGGACATTCCAGCGAGCGCGAAGCCGAGTCTTAAGATTGCAGGGTGGCTGGGCAAGCAACACGAAGCGTACTGGCAGGAACAGCAGGACAAGCTCCGCGAAGCCGGCTTGGAAGCACAGTGGGAATACCACGGAGCTGTCGATCGTGACGGGAAACTCGCATTCCTTGATTCCGTCGACTTGATTTGCGTGCCGACGCCTTATCAAGAGCCCAAGGGGCTTTTCTTGCTTGAAGGTTTGGCGGCCGGAGTGCCCTATCTTCAGCCGGCACACGGTGCGTTTCCAGAAGTTCATGAGAGACTTGGTGGCGGGCATCTCTTCCCACCGGAGTCGGCTTCGGTTCTGGCCGATCACCTGGAGTCGCTTTGTTTGGATCGGGAAGCTTTGGCTGAGCTAGGTCGTGTTGGAAGAAAGGCTCTATTCGATCGGGCCACTACAGAGCATGAGGCCGAAGGCTTGGTCCACATTCTTCAGAAAGTCATCGACGCGAGTTGATGCCGTGATGCGGCTTCTTCAAGCAACGACTTGTTTCTTTTACCCAGCTCTCCTTTGTGAAGTGCATTTTTTTGGGCAAGCACGAAAAAGCAGGCACGAAAAAACGCGTCGGGCCATTGGCACCGACGCGTTTAAGCAGTGTTGCAGCAGCGTAGCTGTCTACTCTTCGAAGACTCGCATCGCTTCATCTAGGGTGTACTGCAGGTAGTCATCGACGTCATCTTCGAGAACACCGAGAGCGACTTCGACTACTTCATCACTTGGTGGCAGGAAGGTCAGGGCTCGAACGGCTTCTAGTCGCACGCGAGGATGTGCGTCAGCGACCCGGGCTTGCAGCAACTCCAACGGCTCATCGACTCGGTCAACCCAGAACGACAAAACTCGAACTGCGGCGGCTCTGGCTTGATGATCGTCGCATGTGAGCAGTCGTTCGAGCAGGTCTTCATTGACCACGTTCTGCGTTTGGTAAACCCACAGGCCTTCCAAGACGTGGTGCAGGTGGTCTTCGTCGGCTTCGTCGAGTCCCTTAATCCAGGTCTCTGCGGCCTTGATCACTTCGTCCGGCTCACGAGCAGCCAACTCACGTCGAGCGTTGTACCGAATTCGATCTTCCTTCGACTTCAACAGATCGAGAAGCTTAGGGAGCTCTTCGCCGGTTACTTTCGGGACATCGATCAGTGGACGCTCAGGGTAGGTGACTCGCCAGATCCGGCCATGGCTGTGGTCACGATTCGGGTCTCGCAGGTTGTGTTGCAAGTGACCGATCAGAGCATTGTGCCAGTCCACGATGTACAGCGAACCGTCAGGTGCAAACTGAACGTCAACAGGTCGGAAATTGCCGTCATCGCAGTAGACAATCGGGTCGACTTCTTCGCCTTCGAACCCAGAGTCCTCTTCGCGAATTTTGTGATTAAGAATCGTTCGCTCGCCGATGCAATTCGTTACCAACCAATTCCCTTGAACTTCTGGCGGGAAGTGAGAGCTCCCGACCAATTCGCATCCGCCAAGAGGCCGAATGCGTTTCTTGTAGAACGTCTTGTGGCGATACTCGGGATCGCCGCCGGTTTCCTTTGCAAGCCGGCGATGTTGAGAACCTCCTGGGTGCTTTTGAGGGTAATCAATCTTGCCCGAAATTGGTGCAGCCCAGTAGCTGAATCCAGGGGACGCGTCGCCGATAAAATCCTGCCCCCAATAGTCAAAGGCGTGACCCCAAGGGTTTGCGAACGCAAAGTTCACGTGGACGCCCAATTCTTGGGACTTCGGATGCCAACGCCAGATTCCGGCTTCATGTAGGCGAGTTAAACCATAGGGGCTTTCCACCTGGGAGAACTTGAAAGTGCCCTCTTGGAAATACAAGTTTCCGCCAGGCCCGAAAGTAAATGCAGCGATACCGTGGTGAGAGTCCGCTGTGTCGAAACCGACTAGTTTGCGAATTCGGGTATCGGCTTGAAGATCTCCGTCCTCGTCGGTCAGGAATAAGATGTCTGGTTGCTGAGCGATGTAGACCCCGTCGCCAGCGATCTCAAAGCCGGTTGGTTGGTGCAGTCCGTCTGCAAAGACCGTGCATTCGTCGGCTTTCCCGTCTTGGTTCTTATCCGACAGGACTAGCAGTTTGTCGTTCAAAACGGTCTTGGGTTTCCAGTGCGGGTAAGACGGCATCGTTGCCACCCACACGCGACCTTCGTTATCAAAATCGATCGAAACCGGATTCGCTAGTTCGGGAAAGTCTTCCTCAGATGCGAAGAGTTCAATCTTGTAGCCCGCCGCAGTCTTAAAGAGCTTCTGTTGTTCGGCAGCATTCAAGTAGTCGAGTGAGCCGAGTTTTCCTAACTTGGCTTGCTTGTCATCCGGACCACCCACGTTTGTGCGTGGCTCAATGAATGAGAGCGTATTGCTATCGTCGACCTTTGTGGTAACGGAATCCCCGGAAGCAAGCGTCCAAATTCTACTATCTCGATTCGCCGTCATTTGGTCCAAGATCGATCTTTCGCGTTCCATCACGTCACGATTGTTGTACGTGCCGTCGCTGCCGGCGGTGCCGCGGGTACCGTAGATGGAGTAACCGTTGACAGCGCGATAGCGATGCCACCAATGAAAGTTTTTGTCGTCAATTTCCGTCTTCAGGCGGCTCTCAAGTAGCTCGTCGACTGAGCCCTCGCATTCCCCGAAGAGCCCCTTCATGAGAACTGGAGCAAGAGTCTTATAGCCTTCTACGTTTAAGTGGCACCCGTTTAGCGTGAGTTGCTCGTCGGAAGACTTGAAGGCCTCAAGGGTTGGAGTGAACAAGTCGACGAAGCCTACTCCCGTAAGTTCCGCGATTCCGGCCAAGGCTTCGGTGTAGGCTTTGAGGTTTTCGTTCTCCTTAGCGCCATCCGGCAAATTGCTGTCGCCAATGTTCTCAAACGCAATTGGGCTGACCAGGACAATCTTCGGTGGGCCATCGCCGCTGTAATTGGCCGCTTTGGTGTCCTCAACGACTTTTCGGATATCTTCCTTAAACTGAGCAAGTCCCTCTTCGCCTGCAAACGATTCGTTGAATCCGAAGAAGTAGAGTACGACGGAGGCTTTGGAATGCGTCAGGTGGGATTCTGGAGATCCAAAATTCAGCGAACGGATTCTTAGTTGCGGTTCATCACCCGGGAAACAAAGGTTGCGCACCGCTAGTTCTTTGTCGGCAAACTGGTGATGCAGTAGCAACTCCCAAAAGTTGTGGTGCTGCATACGTTCGCCGAGCTCATTGCCGACCAAGCAAATATGGTCGCCTTTGTCGAGCTGTAGAGCTTCGTCAGCGGACGCTTCGGAAAGCCCGAGGGTTGTTAATCCGCATAATAGCGACAGCGCCAGGGAGAGGAAACAACGTTTCATTTTGGACCTGTGAACTGGGGAGAGAATTGGATTTGGGATTGGAGTGAACTACGCCGTCACTGCCCAATCTTGAATACCGATGGTACACCGCAATGGGCTCCCATCTTGGGGAAGCCTATTCTAGCAGCTTGCCGTTTACGTGTTTCCTGCCGAAATTGGCGATCTGGAGGATCCTTTTCGAATGCGCAGTGCCGAGCATCGCGTCGGTGAGCTACCTCTTTCTGGGTCCTGGCAATTAAGATGGCGTAATATTGCCTCCGAGTTTCAAATGGTCTCCGGAGGATCGACCAACTGCTCGGTCCAGTCGCGTGTCATCCCAACGTTGGATTCCTTAATTGCCACCACCAGAACTGACAGAGCCACAGATTTCCGTTAGCAGTACTCCGCGTGTGTCGATGCAGATGGTTTGGGAAGAGCTCCTGGCGTTTGCGTCACTTGAGAAAGGCACGCTGCATACGATCTACCGGCTGCTTCGCAGGCCGGGTGGGACGATTCGGGCGTTTCTTGCAGGCGAGCGCGGCAAGCTTACGAACCCGCTTCGTTTCTTGGCGATGTCGACGGCGTTCATCACGGTGATGTTCGTGCTGTTCATGCCGCGGGACGAAATTGAACAGCAAATGCAGATGGGTGCGGAAGCGGTTCGTGAAGAGATGGACGAAAAGCTTGTGGATAGCGAGGTTGTGCCTTCGGTCAGCGTACAGCAAATCGACAATTTGCTCGAAGTGCTGGAGGTCGAAGGCGAGAGCCGCATCGTTCGTTCGAATGCGAGTCGGGCCCGCGAGATTCTTGACGAACAGATTTGGGATCGCCTATCCGAAATCTACTATAGCTGGATGAACGTTTTTCTCCTTTTGGCACTTCCCGTAAACTCGGTCCTGACCCGCATCGCTTTCACGCGATCTGGTTTGAACTTTGCCGAGCATCTCGTCGTTAACTCATTCATCCTTGGACTTCAGAATTTTGTTGCGGTGATGACTTTGGTTCCGAGAGTCTCCGTCTTACCTGAAGTGATGTTCGTCGGCTACGTTCTGCTGAGCTTTGGTTTTCAGTTTATCGCTTGGCGTCAGGTCTTTGACGTCCGCGGTATTTTGGGGAACCTCCTGAATCTCACAATGATTGTCTTCTCCGTTGCCTTTTACATGATATTGCAAGGCATTGGGATGGCCGCGCTCGTTTTCCGCGGCGTGATTTCGCTGTAGTCGAAGTCTGATGCTTTTATTGATTGTTGGGAAGACTAGCCAGCCGCCTTGTGAGCATTGGCGTTGAGGCCCTGCATTCTCGCGCAGCTTCAACCGGCAGCGAAAGTTGGTTCGTACAGCCAGGTATTTATGTATATTGGGGGTTCGTCATTATTCACTAGAGTGGGATCCTTGTGGGGTTTCCAAATTGATAGAGCCGACCCGAGATTTCTCTGAGCCAACCCTATCTTTCTCCGAAGTGATGGAGGCATGCAAAGACTATACGCTCGCTGATAGAGGCGGGGGAGCGGTAGAACTTGCGAACTATGTAAAGCGATTTCCCGCTGCGACGCAGCCAACCCTGTTGAGAAATCTTCTGCACGCTGATGTTGGTCGTCGAAGAGAAAACGGGGAAACACCGCTGAGTGCCGAGTATGTCGAGTTGCTCCCGGAACATGCGAATCTAGTTCGTAGCGTTTTTCTCGAAACAGTTTCCGCCGTTTTCGTAAGTCCTCAGCTCTCCACTCATTATGAAGCGACGAATATACCTCGGAGCCTGGAAACGCTCCCGAGTGGAGACCGAATTGGCAGTTTTCGGCTACTCAGACAACTTGGCCGTGGAGGTATGGGGCTTGTCTTCGAAGCGGAGCACCTTCACAGGAAACATCGTGTCGCGCTCAAGACCTTGCCCGCTGTGGATGGAAACACACTGCTAGCTTTTAAGCAAGAATTTCGACGGATGGCTGAGTTGAACCATCCAAACATCGTCGGGCTCCACGCGCTCGAGGAGGATCATGGTCACTGGTATTTCACGATGGACCTGATCGACGGCACAGATTTTTGTACTTTTGTTCGTCCGACTGATGTATTGAACGAGAAACGCCTGAGATCGACCCTACCGCAATTAGTTTCAGCAGTCCTCAAATTGCACTCTGACAACCTTATTCACCGCGACCTAAAACCCTCCAATGTCATGGTTGACCGGGATGGAAAGTTGATCGTGCTGGATTTTGGACTGGCTTACGAACGGAAGGTCGTCAACGGTGCTTCCGTCGATGGCATCAAGGGTACGGTTGCCTACATGGCGCCCGAGCAAACGGTGGATGGTTCGGTAACAGGGGCTGCCGATTGGTACGCTGTTGGCGTAATGCTGTACGAAGCCATCTCCGGAAAACGCCCGTATAAAGACCTGCCTCCAATCGAGCTGATTCTACAGAAGCGACTAGGGGATTTCGAAGAATTGAAATCGGAGGAACCCGAGCTTTCGGATCTGGTTGGTCTGGCAAATAGCCTCTTGAAAAATGATCCCGCTCAACGTCCAGAACCACCGGCAATCGCTAGAGTGGTTTGCAAATCAGTCGAACCACAAGCAGCGAAATCTGTTGGCGAGGTTCAAATCGGACTCGTCGGTCGAGAGAAACAACAGGCGATGTTGGAAGAAGTTTATAGACGTTGCCAACGCGAATCGACGCCCGAAACAGCTTTTATCAGCGGGCGATCGGGCGAAGGCAAAACAGCGCTGGCTGATAGCTTTCTCGAGAAGTCCCTTGGCGAGCCTAGCCATTACGTGCTTCTTGCCGGACGCTGCTACGATCGTGAGTCGGTGCCTTTCAAGGCGCTCGACAGCCTAGTTGATGCGTTAGCAAATCATCTCTGTCGCCAGCCAGAGGCGGAAGCAGCTTTGTTGATGCCGGACGAAATTACCTTTCTGGCGCATCTTTTCCCTGTGTTAAACCGAGTGCCGGCTGTCGCGAAACTGGCTGTTGAACTTGATCGCAGGTTAGATCAAATTCAAGTCCGCACACGCGCATTTGCTGGGCTCCGTTCCCTTCTAAAACGTATCTCTCGCACGAAGCAAATCGTTCTGTTCGCGGATGATTTGCAGTGGGGAGATGCCGATAGCGCTCAAGCTCTCTTCGACATACTTCGACCACCAGAGGCGCCGAACGTCTTCTTTATTGGAAGCTATCGCTGCGAAGAAACGGACAGAAGTGCATTTCTAGTACGGTGGCAGCAGCTGACGTCGAATGAGCTGATCATCCGCAATACCGAAGTGACAGTCTCCGCGCTATCTATAGAACAATGTGTTCAGCTTTCAGTAAACACCGTCGGGGAAGATTCAGAACGTCTGCGGGCGTTGGCTCTCGAGCTCGCCAGCCAGACTGGTGGAAATGCCCTATTGCTCACGGAGTTGCTCAGTTGTTTTGATGCGAGCAGCGACTCGTTTAAGGCGATTCCATTAGTTGACGTGATAAGGACAAAACTAGAAAGGCTTCCAGCGGAAGCTTCTTCAATGCTGGAGACTATTGCGGTATCTGGAAGCTCTATCGAATTCGATGAGCTTGCTTTGGCGGCTCAAGCGAAGCAGGAGGCAAGTTCGGTTGTCACTCACATGCGCAGTGAAAAGTTAGTGCGATTGATTGGCGACGAGAACTCGAGTCGCGTGGACACGTTTCATGACAAGATTCGCGAAACAGTTCTGCTGAGCATGTCGGCTGAGCGTAGGCAAGCAAAACATCATTCATTAGCGAACGCAATCCTTCAGTCTATCGATCAATCTTCAGTTGTTCCTGATCGGACTGGGATAGATGACAAACACATCTCGGAAGAAAACGGACAAGCTGGTGCTCTGCCGCAAGCGGAACGCGCTCTAGCCGAGCGCGTCTTCGATTTGTCGTACCACTTTGATGGGGCTGGAGACTCTGAAAACGCTTTCCACTTTTCGCTACTGGCTGCTCAACAAGCCACCAGCCAATTTTCACAACGCGTGGCTGCAGACCACTTTGTCGTTGCCAGAAGAAACGCCCCCAACGACCCGAAACTCAAATTTGAAATTGCCGAAGGTGAGGGACGTGCACTCACATTGCTGGGCGAATACGAACAAGCTCAAGAAATACTCGCAGGAGCAGTTACCCTAACCGAGGATGACATAGAGCAAGCGCAAGTATTGGGAATGCAGGCCGAGGTCTTTCACAAGCAAGGGAAAATTGCGGCTGGGATTGACCACTATGCACGAGCCTTACGCAAGCTCGGGTATTTTGTTCCTCGATCGAGGGGCACTCTTGTCGCCGCGCTGGCTTACGAAACACTGGTGCAGTTCCTGCACACATATTTGCCGAAGAGTTTTTATCGCCGCCCTGGTTCATTGAGTCCCAAACAGCGTTTAGCGATCGAACTTGCGAATCGAAAAAGCATCGTCTCCTATTATTCGAATGCGCCACGCATGATTTGGACGCACATCAAAGGCATGAACATAGCGGAGACGCGAGAGCCGTCTAAAGAAATGGCGTACTCGTATGGACTGCACCCTGCGCCGCTGGCGGCGGTTGGGCTTGCGAAACGCGGATTGCGATACAGTGACGGTGCTTTGGAATACGCGGTCAAGTCGGGTGACTTGCTCACCGAGGGGCACTGCTACACCATGCGAAGTATGGCTTACTTCACAATTGGTCAGCACCCTCAGTCTATTTCCAACGCGAAACACGCTCTTGAGTGTCTCGACCGAGCAGGCGACCCCTATCTCGCCTTCATAGCTTCTGGCCACTTGTCTTTTAGCTCGGCTCGCGAATGCGAGCTGAAGGAATCGATTGTGGTAGCCGAAAAGGCATTTGAAAGAGCGATTCAACTTGGCGAACGAGCTTCTCTCGCCGCTTTGTTGTTTGCACTGGCACTTGGAACTCGTGGCGATTTCCCATATCAGGAGCTTCGCTCATGCTACGAAATTGAGGAAGGCGACAATTACTCCTACTGCTTTAGCAAGATCGCAGAAGGCCTGTGGCATTTTTATGCAGGACGCTTCTCTGAGGCGATCGAAGTACTTGAGCAGTCTTGGAGCCGAGTGATTAGTGAAATGACTTTGGTTCCATACTTCGTCGAAGGTATGGCTTACCTAGTTACAGCATACCGTACGCACGCATTGAGCCTTGCTCCTGATGACAAGGACCAAAGAAAACGTTTGCTATCGCGTTCCCGACGGCTGCTGTGGCAGCTTGCCGTTCTCTCAAGAGTCTTTCCCTATCTTCGTCCCCACTGCCTTCGCGAGGTTGGCCTCTTCTACCATCTGAATGGAAAGCCGAAGAAGGCCCAATCGCGGCTTCAGGCGAGCATCGAACTTGCAGAGAAGGGGGGCGACGTGCTGGAGCAAACTGAGTCGGCTTTGGCGCTCGGAAACGTCGAACTCGAACTCGGTATTCCAACCGCCGAAGCTCGAATCATGGCAGCCCACAAAAAGATTGACGAAATGCGAGCCGAAGTGGTCGAGCAAGTTGCAATCTCATTTGGACGTGGCAAAACCTAGCGAGCGGATTCAATCGAGCCGAAACCTCGTCCCACCGTAAATGTCACGATTGGATGGCTGTGCTCGTTCTTCGTGGCGTGATTTCGCTTTCGTCCATGGTCGGTTGTGAGTTGTCGGATAGGGGGGAAGCGACTTTCGAAACCCCCGCTTCCAATGTCTGTTACCAAGCAAGTGTGCCGCTGCTTTGGCCGAAGGCGTCAGTTTCAAATCCCATGTCTTGGAGCAACGTGACGTATAGGTTCGACAGTGGGGTTCCCTGATCTTTTCTCACGAATCGTCCATGATCATATCCGCCACCGGCAAGGAAGATTGGAAGATTGTCTGCATGGTGGGCATTGGCGTTGCCCAAGTTGCTACCGAACAGGATGGAAGTTCGGTCCAGTAAGCTGCCGTCGCCTTCAACCTTTGACTTCATCTGCTGTAGCAGGCTGCCGAAGCATTGAACAATTCCAGATTCGATCCGCTTTAGTTGCTCGATCTTCGACGGATCCTGACCGTGGTGGGAAAGGTTGTGGTGATTTCCGGTTACGCCTTCGATTTTTGGTACCACATAATGGTCTTGAATCATGATCGACACAACTCGGGTTGAATCGGTTTGTAAAATCAATGGGACCAAATCCACGAGCAGGTTCGCTCGTCCCAAGATGTCAGATGGATCCAAAATGTCTCGAGGCTGTAGTGCATCCACTTTGGGTTTCGGCTTGTCCATCCAACTTTGCGACAGCGAAATATTGGCTTCCGCTTCACGCACGGCTCCAAAGTAATCGTCGAGCAAGTGATTGTCGGACTTACTGGCGTTGCGCCGGATCGCTTTTGCTTGGCTGCCGAGTTCGTCCAAGATGCTCTTGCCGTCTTCGAGTCGCTGCTTCTGCGCCTTTACTTCCGCCTCTTTACCTTCGAGGAAGAGACGGGCGAACAGTGTTGCTGGGCTGGTTTGGGCGGGAATCATCACGCCACCACTGGTGTAAGATTGGCTCTGGGCTTTGACGGAGCCCAGTGTGATAGACGGAAAACGAGTCACTCCACGCAACTGGCTGGCCACTACTTGATCGACAGAGATTGAATTGCGAAATCCACCCATCCCTGGCTTGCGAGCGGCGGTGAGGAAAGTCATCTCGCTGTCGTGAGGTTGACGCCCAGTCTGATCTTCGTGTTGCAATCCAGAAAACAAGGTGAAGCTGTCACGATGTTCTTTGAGTAATTGCAGATAAGGTGTCGACTCGTAGTCCTTGCCTGCGGTCTTCGGCCACAGTGACTGCGGATGCAAGCCCAGCGCCGTGCACATGAAAACTGAGCGTGTTGGGAGAGCGGCGCTTGTGGCTCCAAACGCGGGAGACATGGCCTCTAGCATCGGGAGAGCTAACGAGACGCCGGCGGCTTTCAGCGCAGTTCGGCGTTGGATTTTGATTGGCATGTTTCTACTTTGTTGGAAATTGAGGCTCGTTAATGGCGGGGGCGCGAACGACCGTTGAAGCTCTATTTTTCTCTAAACAGCGGGCTCTGCACAATCGCGTGCAAAATGTCTTTGACTGGGAAGTCATCCGATCGTGTTTGGTCGAGGATCGAATTGATGGCTTCACGGTCCGCGAATTGAATTTCGCCTCCGGTCGCGTAGACAACGAGCTTCTCTATAAAGTTCTTGGCGATTTGTTCTTTCTTCTGAAACAATAACTGTTTGAACTCACTGACGTCTGAGAAGTCATCGCCGGCTGCGGTCACTCCGCTTGGATCAACGGCGGGTCCCTGCTTGGGAGGTAGGTTCACCGAAAAACCCTGAAACTCCGTCTTGCCACCGGATAAGCGGTAATGCTCACGGTAGCCGCCAACGGGATCGAAACTCTCAAGCGCGAAACCCGGAGGATCGATTTCTTGGTGGCAGGTATTGCAAGTATCCAACTCGCGGTGGGCAGCCAAAAGCTCGCGGATTGTTGTTGCCCCGCGAGTGTCTGGCTCGATTGATCCAACATTGGGCGGCGGGGGCGACGGTGGAGTGCCGAGGAAGTTCGTGAGGACGAAGTTACCACGCATGACAGGTGAGGTATTTGTTCCGTTGGCCGTTGTTTTCAAAATGGCCGCTTGCGTTAACAGGCCACCGCGGGGGCTGTCCGCAGGAAGTTCCACGCGTTGAAAATCCTGCCCTTTTACGCCGTCGATACCGTAGTGTTCGGCGAGTCTCCGATTAACCATCGTGAAATTGGAGTCGATCAAGTAGCTGACGCCCATGTTCTCATTCAGCAACTCTGCAAAATAGAGCTGCGTTTCCTGTGGAATGGCAGCGGCGAGCACTTCGTCAAACTCCGGATAAAGACCATCGTCGGGCGAAGTCGCATTCACCTTGTGGACTCGGAGCCATTGGCCCACAAAGTCGTCAACGAAGCGTCTCGCTTTGGGGTCTTCCAACATTCGGTCGACTTGTGAGCGAAGCACATCCGGAGTCTTGAGCTCGCCCTCGGTTGCCAGCTCAAGCAGCTGCTCGTCAGGAAGGCTCTTCCATAGGAAGTATGAGAGCCGACTCGCCAAAGCAAAATCGTCTAGCTCTCCCGGATCGCCTGCGAGCATGATAAATCGCGGAGCCGTGAGGATTGCACGCAACGGAATTCTCAGTGCGTCTTCCAATGGACGCTCCGCTTCGATTGCTGGTCTCGCGAGTCGGATGTATGCGTCCAATTCGTTTGCACTCGATGGACTGCGGAATGCCCGGAGCGCGAAGCTCTCGACGATTTCCGCAACATGTTTCATGGCGGGGCGAGTGGCCTCCAAGGAAAACGTGGCAGCGTTCGAGCCTCCAATGAGTGAGCCAATCGAGCCGATGATTGAAGTCTGCGATTTCAGTTCAATGCCGGCAAGCAAGTCTTGCGTGCTGGCTGGCGGCCAAGTCTTCACAAGGGGACCTTCCACTTCTTGGCTAAGAATGGCCAGTCCGGGGCCGTTGAAATTCTCGGCTCCACCAGCCTGAAAAATTTGGCTACCACCTCGGGGTTCTGTAAAAGTCAGATAAGGTCGGTCACCCGGTTGCAGATAGGTTTCTACGTAGATTGTCTGCGGCTTGCCTGGCTCAAGGTCTTCGGCGAGCACCAGCCGCGAACTGCCTTCCGCACTTTTGACAATGATCTTGGCAGTCAGCACTTCGTCTGACTGGTACGCTTCGACTTTGGCTTTCAGGCGGTGGATTCCAACGGCCCCAGCGCCACCGTACGGGTTAAGGTTTTGGAATTGGAAGCCAGTGAGATAGTCGGCATCACGGAATAGAACGATACCTTCGCCAGATTCATGAGGTCGCGTGACGCTTCCACCGAGATTGATCGGTTTCGTGTGCCAGTCACGAAGCCACGCATAGTTCGCCTTGGATTTCTTTTGGGGGTTCGCTTCGAGACGAATCGCTAATTCCAGTGCATCGTCGGCCGCCTTGAGGTAGCTCTCCATGTGCAATGCAGAAAGACGCTGCGTGGAGCCGACGGTATCGAAACTTCCTGATTCCGTTTCATCCGGAATACCGCTCGTTACATCGCCTTGGATTTGAAGTAAGTCCTGCAAGGTGAAGCCGAATTCCAACTTCGTCAATCTTCGCGCTGGAACCCGCCCTCGCTCGGCCTGTTGCCGCCGACTCTCGCTTACCAGTGTCTTTCGAAGAGACAATAATGCAGGCTCGATGATGGTAGTTGCCGGTCGCTCTTCGGACTTAGGGGGCATTTCACCCGACTCAACTCGGTCGAACACGTTCTCCCAATGTTTGAACGTGTCCGCGTCCGTAAAGTCCCCCCCCAACGACTCAAAATTCAGGCCCGTGTCCGTGTCAGAATCGTGACAATGAATGCAGGACGAATCGATGAGTGGTTGCAATGCTTGACGAAAGTCCTCACTGTGGCCAACTTTCGAAAGCACGACGAGAAACAACCATGCAAACAAATGTGCGATGGTGGCAGTGTTCGACATGCAGTCTGTGAGCCGGAAACGCATACGAGACTCGTTGGTTGGTGGAATGTTGGTGACAACTGGCGGAACCCTAGCCGTAGGGCAGGTGAAGGCTGGTGCGCGAAGGAATAGGGGCGGCCGCTCAATAGGTTACTCCCAAGCCAGTCAGAATTGGACGTCGTCGCATTGGAAAATGCCACGAAAAGTGTGCCGAAGAAAGAGGCCCAAAGCCGCTGGGGACGCACTGCCGCGTTCTACGGCTACCGGTCCAAATAGCCTAACATCTCGTCCGCTAGCTTGGCCACATTGGGCGGCTGCACCATGCTGTGGTGATGCCCTGGAACCCAATGCACGTCCACTTGGCGACACAGATGGCTCCAACCACGATCGTCCGAGGTTCCGACGATTTCTGGGCGCTCGGTGGGGCGGAAAAGAGTGAGCGGAAGTTGGAGAGGCAGAATCTTGTAATCACTTGCGAGCGAAATGTGATGATGGAAAAGGTGCTGAAGGTCACTGAGCGCCTTTGCGACAACTTCAGGCGCCGAATTCTCCTCGAGCACGCCCAATTTCTTGGCATGCTCCCACAAAAATGGAAGTTGCTCGTCGGGCTCAAGCTTCGCGAGCTCATCGAGCGAAAGATCGATCCCGTATTCACGCCCAACGTCGACCGTATCCGACTGTGGCACAATATCGCTGGCGCCGTCAGGAATGCTCGTATCCAACAGCAGCAGGGATTGAACCGACTCGCCCGATGCGGTGAGCTGCTGAGCCATCTCGTAGGCAACCAGTCCGCCGAGCGACCAGCCGCCCAGCACGAATGGCCCATCGGGTTGAACCGACCGAATCGCTTCAATGTACTCCGCGGCCATTGCTTCCAACGAACTTGGTAAATCTTCTTTTCCGTGAAGGCCGCGTGAGCGGATTCCAAAAACGGGTTGTGACTCCGGCAAGCAATTCATCAGCTCGCGATAGCAAACCACAATGCCACCGGGTGGGTGGACCATGAACAATGGAGCTACATTTCCGGTCGCTCGTAGCGGAGCGATGAGCGGATGATAGTTTGTGCCGAGCCTGGCTGCTGTGAGCGCGCGCTGTTCGAGTTGTAACGCGATGCAGTCTTCTCCAAACCGTTGACTCATCGCGCCCGGATGCAATTCCACCAATCGGCACGCGAGCTGCTGAATGTCAGCGAGATCGAACAACAAGTTGGTCGGGATTTCGACTCCCAATTCTTCACTGAGCTCGGAGGTCAGCATGGCTGCTTGGAGCGAGCTGCCGCCTGCTTCGAAGAAGTTCTGATTGGTCCCGATGCTCTCGTGTTCCAAGATCTTCTGCCAGGCTTCTGCCAAAAACGATTCAAGCACAGTTGCCGGCTGCGTCAGTTGCACTTGCTCAACGGTGAGTTCAGAAACACTCGGCAAGCGTTTTCGGTCGACTTTGCCGCTAGTGGTTATCGGCATCTCATCCAAAATGTAAAACTGGACCGGGCACTTGTATGGCGGAAGTTGCTTCGCCAGAGAACGCCGCAGATCATTGACTAGTCCTGACTTCTCTGCGCGTTGGTAGTCTTCGTGCACTGTGACGAAGGCGATCAGCGAAGCGGAACTCGAATTTTCACCGTGGACCAAAGCTGCTGAGCGAGTGATGGCCGGGTGCGAATCAATGTGCGACTCGATTTCGCCGAGCTCGATACGGTAGCCTCTCAGTTTTACCTGGTGATCGATGCGTCCAAAAAACTCGATTTGGCCTTCGGGATTTCGCCTCGCGCGATCACCGGTGAGGTACATGCGACGATTTGAATCATAAGGATGCAAGACAAACTTTCGAGCCGTCTGTTGCGGGTCTTGCCAGTAGCCCAGGGCTAGTCCGGGGCCGGCAATTGCTAATTCGCCGGGGACCGTATCGGGGACTTCCTGGGCCGCGCCGTCGACGATCAGAATCTCCATGCCATCAACGGGTTGGCCAATCGGAACGGGGCGATTCACTTCGTGCTTAGAAGCGTCGTAGAAAGTCGCTTCGATGGCGGCTTCCGTCGGTCCATAAAAGTTCACGAACTTTGCCGAAGTTAGTTGGCGAATGCGTTCCGGCAATTCGCTGGGCATCGCCTCGCCGCCCGTCCAGATGTACTTCAAATTCGCGGCGCACTCGGGAAATCGCGGATGCGAAAGGATGACTTCCAGCAAACTTGGTGGAGCGGGTAGCACGGTCACCTGCTCACGGAGCATTAAATCGATAATGCGGCCAGGATCGCGAAGGTCTTCTTCCTCTGCCATGACCAACGTCGCGCCTTGTGCGTAGGTCGTCCAAGCGATGGCGAGTCCAGCATCGAATTGGTGCGAGAGAAGGAGCAGGACGTTGTCGCCTTCGGTGAGCGGGATTGCTTTGCTTCGCCAATGCAGCGTATTGAGAATCGCCGCGTGTTCGACGAGAACTCCTTTGGGTTTGCCCGTCGAACCTGACGTGTAAACCATGTAGGCTACGTCTTGTATGGGGTTTTTAGTTAGATGGTTTGACGTCTGGTTCGCCGAACTCGCGGAAGAGGTACGCAAGTTTGAATCGATCGAAAACTGCGGTGGGAGAGGGCCATCGAGACGCTCGAGCGCTGCTCTTGCGGAGTCGCTGGTGACCACGAATTCTGTCTTGAGTTCTTTGGTGAGTTCAGAGATCGGCAGCGCCGGTTGACCTGTGTCCACCGGGACCATTGCCCGTCCAGAACGCAGGACGGCGAACATCGCTGGGAAGACTTCAGGCTCTCGGCTGCCGATCACCGGAATCAGCGACAAATGTTCATCTGTGCCAGCCGCGCTACGCGTGGACTGAACAGGCTTAGAAGGTTCCGGGAAAGCCTCGGCTAGGTTCTCTGCCTGCAATTCAAAATCGGCGTACGTCAGTGATTGTCCTTTGTGTCGAATGGCGATTTTTGTTTCCGGCGACTTCAGCTTGGCCGTCGCCGAATTGAATAAGTCGCAAAGTGTGAGGTGTTTCGGTTCGTCTTCGTCCGCTGTAACTGTTGCTGGCCTTAAATAGGTCAATGTTCTCGTTGAACGGAAGCGTTCCCAAGCGATGGACTCTAGCGGTGCATCGGGATTCGACAGGAGGGTGTCGAAGAGTTCGACAAAGTTGGTGCCGAGTTGCTTCATGGACTGAGCACTGAATAAATCGCTGCAGTAGCACAGCATGCCTTGCAAATGATTTGCACCGTACTCAAAAATGAATTCGAGATCGTAGTGGCAGGTCTCGACTGGAACGAAAAAACTCTCTTGGCGGAGCCCGCTGAAGTTCCAGGATTGTTTCTCTCCCGGAAACAAGAACGAGGCTCGCCCTGATTCGCCGCGGAGGTGCGATTTTTCGAACGTGCAGGAGACTTGGAAGAGTGGGCTGCGGCTCGGATCGCGGGCAGTCTTCGCGTCTTGGACGATTCTCGCGATGGGATACGCTTCGTTCTCCAAAGCCTCCAACATCTTTGCAGATGAGCGGCGAACCAAATCGTTGAACGAGGGGCGTCCCGATAGGTTGGCTTGGATCGGAAGGATGTTGACGAAGAAGCCCACGCTCTTTTCGAATTGCTCCTCGAGACGACCTGAAAAGGGATTGCCAGTAAAGAACTTTTCTTCGCCAGAATAGGTGCCCACGAGAGCTTGAACGGCTGCTTGAATCACCGTTGCAGGTGTCGTTCTGCAAGCTGCGGCGAACTTCGAAATCCGTTGTCCGATATCCGGGGGGAAGACCAAACCTGAATTGGCTGCCTTTCCAGTGAAACTCGTCGGGCGAAGAAAGTCGGCTGGGATCTCGACGACTGGCGAAGAGTCTGCCGTTAGGTCTTGCCAATAGTCCCGGCAAGGTTGACTGGCAGGCGATTCTAGCCAACGACTTTGGTTTTGCACAAAGGATCGATAGTTGTCGGTAGCGGGCGGGAGTACCGGTTGTGTTTGGCAAGCGAACGCGGCGTAAGCTTGTCGGAGTTCGCTGAGGATGAGCACGAGCGACCAAAAGTCGACAACGATGTGGTGCGTAAGTGCCAGAACCAAGTGGTCCTGCTCGGCTACTTTGAAAACGATAATCCGCAGCAACGGCCCTTTCTCGAGGTCAAAAGGCTGTTGTGCGTACGTGAGCGCTTTCGCCCGCAGTTGATCGTCGGTAGCCCCTGGCATGGGAACAATTTGGAAACCGGGCGCGAGCTTAGCATGCGAGGTTTGGGTCAATTCGCCGTGCTCATCGGAGAAAGTCGTGCGCAGTGAACCGTGGCGAGACGTCAGCCAGTCGATGGACTTGCTCAGCGCCTCTAAGTCGAACTCGGAGCGGATTCGAGTGGGCAGGAAGACGTTGAAATTGACGGCATTCGGATCTCGACGATAGGCGTGCCATAACCCCTGCTGTCCAGCGGACATCGGGTAAGTGTTCGGCTTGCTAGAGCGCTCGCGCAATAGCTTGGCCAGCAGTTCACGCTGTTGTTCGGGCGTGAGATGCTGGAGTGAGCTGTCTTGTTGCGGACTCGACCCTTGCTCGGACTTCGGTGTGTCAGTAGCCATGATCGTTAGTTCTGCTCGCGAAGCATCTGGCTGAGAAGCGCGTTGACTTCATCCGCGTCCATGTTGGGCAAGTCCTCTAGCAGATCCGCGGCTTGGTTCGAAGACAGATCGGCTGCATCTTGTTGCTCCGAAGGTCCGGAGTCCGGATTTCCCGACTGAGACACACTTGCCAAATCGGTAGCGGGTTGCGATGTAGGATTCGACACGTGACCCGAGTTGTCATCTAGGATTCCGTTAATCTCTGCGGCTAGGTGAGGCAGGTTGTCGCTCCGCATCAAAATCGAGATGGGCAGATTGATTTCGAGTTTGCCCTCAATCCAGTTCCGCATTTCGACCGCCATCAACGAGTCGAGTCCCAACTCGAGGAGCGCTCGATCGGCCGGAATTTCTTCCGCAGCAATACCCAGCAACATGCCTGCCTTCGAGCGGAGCATGCGTTCCAGGATGTTTGCGCGTTCTACGGGATCCGAGCCGCGAAGTGAGTCTGCGGAAGCATCTAATCCCAAACTGGTTTCGCCCTGATCGGATTGTTGCAGCAAATGGGCGAAACGCGGGGAAACTCGATTGGTAATGCCGAGCCCGCGCCACACTGACCAGTTCATCCGCAATACGCTCAATTGCAATGACTTGTTCTGAAGTGCGTAGTCGAGGCAGTCTGTCGCTTGACGCACGCTAAAACTCAGCACTCCCTGACGCTCGAGACGTTGGCCGAGTTCTTCCCGTTCGGCCAAGTAGCCAACTTCGCCGAGGTGTCCCCAGTTCATCACTGTGGCTGGTAGCCCGATGGCTCGACGGTAGCACGCAAGGCTATCCAAGCAGGCGTTCGCGGCGGAGTAGTTCGCCTGACCTGCATGCCCAAAAACACTCGAAAGCGAGGAGAACAACACAAACAGATCTAAGTCGTAACCCGTCGTCTCGGCATGCAAATTCCAACCGCCCAAGACCTTCGGCCACAGGACACGCTCGAGAGTTTCCCGATCCAAGTCGACGAGGAGTTTGTCTTCCAACACCATTGCCGTGTGTACAACGCCTTTGAGTGGTGGCAGCGTGGTATCGATCTGGCTCAAAACTCGGCGGACGTCCTCCGCCTGCGTTATGTCGGCGGGAATCACCCGCGCATTGACGCCTTGAGTCTTAAAGTCGGCCAACGCTTCTTGAGCCTCCGGTCGCAGGTTGCAATTTCGACCGCTGAGAACCAAGTTCCTTGCGCCTCGTTCGACAAACCACTTTGTGATCTCGAGTCCAAAACCGCCTAAGCCACCGACGATCCAGTACGTCGCATCTTCATGGAACTCAGTCGGAAGGTGCCTGCCAACTCGAACTTCTGTCGGCTTGCGGTTGTAAGAAAGGACGACTTTGCCGATATGTTTGCCTTGCTGCATGAATCGAAACGCTGAAACGGTGTCGTCCGCGGCATAGGTCTGAATCGGCAACGGCTGCAATTCTCCGGACTCGAAACGCTCGACCAAACTACGGAGCATCGTTCCCATGCGTTCCGGCTTTTGCTTAAACAATTGATCTAAGTCGATCGCGTTGAACGTCAAGTTATTGCGGAATGGATACAACCCCAAAGGCGCGTCGCCGTAGATGTCGCGTTTTCCAATCTCCAGGAAGCGACCTCCGGTCTTTAAGGTCGAAATTCCCTTGGCAATCGCTTCGCCGGGAAGAGAATTGAGGACCGCATCAACACCGACACCCGCGGTCGCGTTCATGGTCTCGTCCGCAAAGGCGAGGCTTCGGGAGTCCATCACAAAGGTGGCTCCGTAGTCGCGAACATACTGCCGCTTCTTGTCATTGCCGGCTGTTGCCAGGATACGGACGTCGTTTAGCTTCGCGAGTTGCATGGCCGCCAAGCCAACGCCGCCGCTAGCGGAGTGGATCAAAACAGACTCACCAGACTCGAGCCGCGCACAATCATTCAGGGCGTACTCGGCAGTGAGAAAGGCAACGGGTAGAGCGCTCGCTTGCTCGTGACTGAGGTTTGCAGGTTTGCGAGCGACCAAGGCTTCGTTGACAACGACATGGGTTGCAAACGCGCCTGGTGCGATGGCGATGACTTCGTCACCGACGTTCCAAGGGCTTCCATCGGGAACTCGACTGATCACCCCTGAACATTCCGCTCCCAAATCGACTGGGCCATCGGGAAGTCCTGGGTACAGGTCGAGAGCCTTCATGACGTCGCTGAAGTTCAGGCCAGCTGCGGCGACTTCGATTTCAATTTCGCCCTGCTTCAACGCTGAAAACGACTTTGTGGCATAGTGAAGTTCTTCAATGCCCGACGATTCGCCGATCGAAAGCTGGCAAGGCAGTTGGTCGACTGCGAGCTGCGAGGCTGCTTCGGTAGCCTTCGACACAAAGCGATGTACGAAACGACTGCCGCCTCGCCACATGATCTCATCTTCATCGTCACGCGCCGACAGTTCCGCGATCAATGCGTCTACATCCCGCGATGAGATCTCCCTCGGGAGGTCGACCAGCTTGGCGTCGAGTTGCGCGTATTCGCTCACGATGACTCGGCCGAATCCAATCAACGGCCCCTGGCCAACGTTAACGGGTTCCAGCTCGCGGTCAACGGATTGTCCTCCCGAGGTGACAAGCGTGAAGTCGGCTTTCGTTTCCGCTGGCAAACGACTCCAGGCTTGGACGAGATTCAAGAGAGCCAGGGAAGTGTAGTCCGCGCTGCCACGTAGATTTTCAGTCGTCAAAGCTTCGTTGGTTGGAGTATCCAGGCCCCACAAGTAGATCACTTGATTTGGCAATCCGTCCAACTGCTGCTCGGCTCTGGTCAGCATCTCATCGAAGCTCGAAGCCTGCTCCGGATCCACTTGATGGAACGCTTCTTTCGTTTGCGCGACATGCGATTCGGCGCGATAGACCTCTAGGATTCGGTCTCCTCGGGACTTGAGACGTGCGACTAATTCTCGGCCCGTATTCGCTTCATCCATGAAAATGAGCGTGCGGTTTGGAACGCCTGGTTCCGCCTCGACGATCTCTTCCTGGTTGATGGGTTGTGGCTGCCATTCGTAGCCGTAAATCAAATCTTGGGTGGTTTCGGCGGTGATTCCTCCGGCGACACGCAGGCTGTGGAACTTGCGGATTGAAACGCACAGTTCGCCTTGGTCGTTGAAAATGTCCAAGTCGCAGATCAGGTACTTCTTGGTCTTGCTCAAGACACGTGTGTGCACGTGGAGCTTATCCGTGGGGGGAGCGAAGTACGAAAATCGTTCGATTTCGACTGGAAGGTAAAGTCCGTCGATGGTGTGATCGAAGTTGGGGTCCGCTGCGATCATGCTGTGGAAGCAAGCGTCGAGCAGGGCAGGATGGAAGAGATGATCGCCGAGCTGAGATTGGATGCTTTCCGGGCAACGAACTTCGATTAGCGATTCACCATCGCGACGACGGCCAGAAACGATGCCTTGGAATCGTTCGTGGTAACGCAGCCCCATTGCCGTGCAGTAGTTGTATAACCGTTCGGTATCAAACTCGGTTTCGCAGCGTGATCGAATCGCGTTCTGAGAGGCCTCGAAGTCGGCCACGATGGCCGCCGCGCCGCGGGGCGGTTCCTTGCTGAAGCGGAAGGACGCTAGGCCGCTCCAGTCTTCGTCTTCGCATTGCCGGAAATTAATTTGGAAGTCGCGGCGATCGATATCGTAAGAACTCTGCAACCATTGCGGCCGTGTTTCCGTGAGTGTGCATGGTGTATGGAGTTGAATCCGCTCGAGATTGATTGCCTCTTTCGTATCCTGTCCATCTGCATTCTGCGCTTCGGTGCGAAGCTCATCTGCGGCCGCCAGGGACGAGTCGATCATTGCGGCGGCGGGGTAGATGACTCCATCACGCACTTGGTGATCGTTGAGAAACGACTGCAGTTTAAGATCAATTCGAGATTGCCAAGTCGGCGTTGGGTTGGAAGCTCGAGCGCCGAGCAGTGGGTGAGTGACCGAACCGAGCTTGCTCGATTTCGACTCGTAGGACTCGGACCAGCAGTCTTGTAACTGGAACGGGTAAGTTGGAATTGGAACCACGCGGGACGGGCGGTTATAGAAGCCAGCCCAGTCGATGTCGAAGCCCAATGCAAACAGGCTGCCCAGTGATTTGGACATGCACTGCAAGTCGTCTTGTTGACGGTTGAGCGATGGAATGCAGCGAACGGATTCGCCGGCCGATTGAAAGCACTCATTGATCGAGTAGGCTAAGACCGGATGAGGGCCAATCTCTAAAGCAATGCCATAACCGGATTCCGCAAGTCCGTGCATCGCTTGGCTGAACTGGACAGCTTGCCGTACGTTCCGCCACCAGTATTCGGCGCCAAACTCCGTGCCCTTGGCGGGCTTGCCGGTGACCGTAGATACTAGCGGTGTGTGCGTTTCGCGTGGCTGAATGGAAGCCAAGCTGCGTAGAAGCTCCTCGCGAACCGGCTCCATCTGCGGGCTGTGAAAAGCGTATTCGACGGCAAGGCGGCGGCAGAAAATCCCTTGGCTTTCCAGTTTGTCTGCCAGACTATGAATTGCGTCCCGTTCCCCAGAGATCGTCACCGAAGTCGGTCCATTGATGGCCGCCACGCTGACTCGATCTTCAATACCAGCGATGGCCTCCAGGACTTCGTTGGGTGACAGGCCAGCGGCTAACATCGCGCCTTCGGAGCTGGCAAGGTCCATCGTTCGTCCACGATGAAAAGCCACCTTGCACGCGTCTTCCCAATTCAAAGCCCCGCTCAAGTAGGCTGCGGCAATCTCGCCCACACTGTGACCCACGATCGCGGAAGGTCGGATGCCCCAGCTTTCCCACACGCCGGCCAAGGCAACTTGGATCGCAAAAATACTGGGCTGAGCAATCGAGGTTTTTTGCATTCGCGATTCGGCTTCCGAACGCGTCAACTCCTCTAGCAGTGACCAGCTTCCGTACTTTGAAAACTCGGCGTCGCACTTCTTGATGATCGATCGGAAGGCAGGCGAGTACTTCAATAGACCTCGACCCATCGCCCACCATTGAGGCCCCTGTCCCGAGCAGACAAACACGGGGCCTGCAGCGACTTTCGACGGATTGAATTTTTCTGCGTACTCGTTTGCGGGTGATTCAGCCAAAGAACGCAATTCTGCAACTAGGCCCTCGCGGTCCACAGCTGAGACGGTGGTCCGAGTGTCGAAGTGGGCTCGACGATGTGCGAGGTATCCCGCAATTTCGGCGATGTGGTGCGTTGAATCTTGTTCCATCCAATCCGCGAGTTCCCCGGCAAACTGTCCAATGGCGGCAGGGCTGCGCGCGGAGAGAGGAAGCAAAACGGGCGCGTTTGGCTCGCCCTTGGAAACCTTTGGAGCGTTAATCTGCGAGCGATTGAAAACGGTCGCTGCCGGCTTGGGAGCTTCCTCAAGAATCACGTGCGCGTTCGCTCCGCCGTAACCGAAGCCATTCACGCCAGCGATTCGTGATTCCGCCGACTCCCAGTCTTCCGTCTCGGTTGGGACTCTAAGGTTTAAGGCATCGAAGTCAATGTCTGGATTGCCGCTTTGGAAATTCAAGTGGGCGGGGATGCGGCGGTGATGCAATGCCAGCGAGACTTTGATCAAGCTTGCGATCCCAGCACCTGCTTCTAGGTGACCGATGTTCGTTTTTACGGAGCCGACGATGCAGGGCGAGTCTTTGCGGGGTTTCCCTAGCACTTCGCCAAGTGCGTTGGCTTCGATCGGATCGCCAACGGCAGTTCCGGTACCGTGGGCTTCCACGTATTGAACTTGGCCCGGCTGAATCTTTGCCTTTTTGCAGGCTGTCTCGATCAATGACTTTTGAGCTTCGCCGCTGGGGACGGTCATGCCTTGGGTGCGACCGTCTTGGTTGAGCGCTGTTGCGCGGACTACCGAGTAGATTGGGTCGCGATCGCGTAGAGCGGCGCTCAGCGGCTTGAGCATTACCATGCCCGCGCCTTCACTGCGGACGTAGCCGTTTGCGCTAGCGTCGAACGTTTTGCACTTGCCGTCTGGGGAGAGCACGCCAAGCTGACTGAACGCTACGTAAAAGTCCGGTAGGAGCAATGCGTTGACTCCGCCGGCCAGTGCCATTTGCGCATCGCCTCGCCAAATGCTCTCGCAGGCCATGTGGACGGCTACCAACGAGGATGAGCAAGCGGTGTCGACCGCCACACTGGGACCGCGAAGGTCGAAGCAGTAGGAGATGCGATTCGCGGCAATGCTCGAGGAGCCGCCCGTGTTTGAGTACGCGTCGATGACGCCTCGATCTTGAAAGCTCAGCCCAGCGACTGCGTAATCAAAGCTGGAGATTCCAACGAAAACCGCCACGTCATTGCCGGCCAACTTTTGCGTTGGCTGGCCCGCATCCTCGATCGCGCGATAGGCGACTTCGAGAAGCATTCGTTGCTGAGGATCCATGCTGGCCGCTTCACGCGGAGAGATCCCGAACAGTTGCGGATCGAAGCGTTCGATGCCACTGACGTAGCCTCCCCACTTGCTCTGTGTCTTGCCCGGCAAAGTCTCGTCCGGCGCGTAGAACTTCTGCAGGTTCCAACGCTCTTCGGGTGTTTCCGAAATGGCGTCGGTTCCCGAGTCAAGAAGATTCCAAAACTCTTGCCAGCTGTTTGCCGCCCCTGGAAACCGGCAGCCGATTCCGATGATCGCGAGAGGCTCTGGCGTCGCGGTCCCGCTAGAGTTTCGGTTGTTTGTTTGGGTTGTAAGCTTCATTCTATTACCTCAGTCGCGAAGGCTGTGCCTCCGGTACCAACATCCTTGTCGTTCGTTTGGCTTTAAGAGCGAATTCGTTGCGGGTGTTGTAGTGACTCCGGTGCATCGCGTAGAGTTATCTACCATTGCACTTCGCAGGAGCCTCCCGTGTACAGCCTAAGCTGCGCGATACTCTGTCTTTAAAACCAAGCGTCCTTTGTTGTTCAGTGTTGTGTTGTCTAGTGGTTCGAGCCCTTCGCAAGCCATCCTGGCTCACGGTAGGTCTTTACTGCTCACGGTAGGTCTTTACTGCTCACGGAAGGCTTCCGTGGGGAGCATTTGGCTTGCTCGCCAGGCGGGTGCGATGGCACCCATGAGCCCGATCGAAAACGCCATCACGAAACCTTGGAGGATTACAGAAACGTCAATCGAGGGACTCAGTATCCCTTTGGCTGCAGGGGCCTGGCTGAGCCCCCATGTCAGCAATACTGCCAAGACTGTGCCAAAGACTCCAGCTGCTAGCGAAAGGCCGCAGGATTCCAGGAGGATCATGCGAATGACCCTCGATTTGGGCCAGCCAATCGCTCGCAGAATCCCAATTTCCTTCGTCCTCTCCATGACGCTACTCAGCATGGTATTCAGTGTCCCAACCGCACCGATAATCACGGCGATGGCACTGGTCATCCACGCCATCGCACCGGCGACTTGCATACGGGTGTCTTTGTCGACAAACTCCTCCGTCGAAAGCGGCAGGAGCTTTGCATCCAAGTCGGCTATGGATTGGATTGCCTTTTGAGCCACCTCACCGGACAGAGGGGGCTGCAATACGACGTTGATGTAAGTCGCCTGATTGGTGCGGTCGGTTAGTTCTTGAAGGTCGGACAGGACTAGGATCAAAGCGCCGTTCTCCCACGTGCTCGAACTCTCGAACACGCCGGCAATGCCATAAGTATCACCAAACAGGCTGAGTTGGTCGCCACTGCTGAGTCCAAGGCGATCGGCCAAATGAACTCCCAGCAGCACACTTCCAGGTTCGAAGTTGCCGGTGGCCGAGGTCGCGGAGTCAGTCTGACTACTGCTTGTGCCGATTTGACCTGTTCCAGACGGTGGTGGGGTGTCGCTTCCCTTGACAGAAAAGTCCTCAAGCAACCAGGAGTTCACGGCGATCCCCATGGTGGGTATTCCGTAAATGCCCTCATCCTCGAGCGACATGGTTTCCAGGAGTACTGCCGCCGCGCGCCGCACCGCGGGTAAGGCCTCGATCCGTTCGACGTAATTCGCGTCAATGGAGCTACTAAAACGGTCCTCAGAGCCTTGGCGGGTGACCACGATGTCGACGGCGTGCGCAGCATAAAGCTCCTCGAAGGATTCAGTAAATCCGCGAGAAATTCCCAACAAAGCCACGACAGCGGCGATGGCAGTCGTTAATGCGATCAAAGTAAGCAACGAACGCATTGGCCGTCGAAATAGGTTTTTCGCCACGAGTCCCAGAAAACGCATACAGCCTCCTACCGGGATCTTCGGCCCACCGCCGCAAAACACTCACAAAAGTTGTCGATGGTCGCGCTAAATTGAGAGAACGTGGCACAGCCGGAAACTCAAATCTTGCCCAATACGACCGAGTCGCAAATTCTAACCCACATGCGAGCCTAGTAGGAGTTTGCGACTTAGGTAGTCCGGGGTTTTTCGGGCGACTTTCCGTGGTTTTCTGCCCTTCCGGAATCAAACGCTTCGAGCGGATTCGGCGATCATGGCTTCCGATACAACCCACAACGGCTATTCCGTGTTTAGGGAATCTCTCGCTTAGTCGCCATGCTCCAGCACTCGAGGCTTGATGCTGTGGCTGCAGGACTTCAAGACCCACGGAACCGCGAACCAAGGGGCACTCGATGCATCGAAATCAACCTTACTTATCCATCTCGATCGGGCTGGCGCTGGCCGTGAACATGCTGCTCGCGGGTTGCGCATCGCGTCCGCTGCAGACCATTATGCGTGGTGCGATGCGTATGACTGGCGATCTGAGTATGGACGGCGACATGCGGATGGCCGGGGATATGAACATGTCGGGCGAAGTAACCACCATCATGCGGACTGATAATTCGGCATCTCCCTTGTCCTCTGTCCCGGTCTATGAGGGCAACACCGCGACCGGAAGCGTGGCGGTCATTGACGTGGATGGTCTGTTGGTAAACAAGAACATTAGCGGGCTCGGATCCATGGGGGAGAACCCCGTTGCCCTCTTTCGCGAAAAACTGGATGCAATCGCGAAGGAGTCTTCGGTTAAAGCCATTGTTCTGCGGATCAACAGCCCCGGCGGCGGGGTGACGGCCGCGGACGTGATGACTCGGGACCTACTGCAAGTTGCCCAGCAGCGTGATATTCCCGTGGTGGCTTGCTTAATGGATGTCGGAGCAGGCGGAGCCTACTACTTGGCGACTGCCGCAGATCACATAGTCGCTCATCCGACTTCCCTGGTTGGCGGCATCGGAGTCATCCTTAATGTCTATTTCATGGAAGACATGAGCACGTTTAGCGTAGCTTCCAAGCCCGTGGTCGCTGGCGATAAAATCAACATGGCCACTCCGGACCGACAGATGGCACCCGAAGAGCGCAAGATTCTGCAGGGCATCGCGGACGAGTTTCATCAACGGTTTATTGCTCGCGTACAATTCGAACGTGGCATGAATGCTGGGCTACCGGCTGACTTGATTGATGGCCGAGTGATTCCAGGTACGATGGCGGTTTCTTCCGGTCTGGCCGACGCGACTGGCTACTTGGATGATGCAGTCGTCAAAGCTCGTGAGTTGGCAGGACTTGGAACCGATTCGCCCGTCGTGATGTTGCGGCGAGACAACGATCGGGCCTACACGCTGCTCGACATAACCCCAAATACGCCGACCATGAGTTCGATAATCCCGTTGAAGATTCCCGGGCTCGACCGATCTCAAATGCCGAATTTCCTTTATCTCTGGCAGCCAGAACCCAGTATGATAAGCGGCCTTTAACGCAACACAATGGTGCGTTTCGATCGACCAAAATCGACAGCCTAGGTTGCTTTTCACCGCTTGATCGGCACATGCTCCTATGAAGCCTTTTGTTATTTCGCCAAGTGAATTTGGTATTCTCGGCAGCGGTCCTAAGCCGCCGCCTGGCGCAAAGTTGGAGAATCTTCTAGTCCGGATCGAAGAAGCCTGTGATCTGATGGAGAAGATCTACAGTGATGGCTCTTATGCAAGAGTCACGGTGATTCGTGGGTGGTCGAAACACAATCCGAAGCTCTCCGGGAAGATTGCTAAGCCCGCGGCCTACCGGTGGTACCTTAAACGAGAGTTGTTCAAGCTCGCGTCGCATGGGGCCCGCATCGAGATCTGCATTGGGCGTTCCAGGATCGACCTGAGTTCTCCAGATCTGCTGTCGAAGATCGACGAGTCTGACTTTGATCACACACGCAAGAAAGTCTTCCTGTTTGGTCCGGAACGCTGCGAGTTATCGATTGAGCGTTTGGAGCACTACACCGGGACGGAGGCCAAGCACTTTCAACGCTACGTTTTGCTGACCAACTATCAGATGCACATGGACGCGTTTAGCGAAATGTTCCCAGACCATGTAGCGCCCAGTAACTCGGTGCAGATGCCGGCCTTTCATCAGATCACTGAAAACAACGATGGTGTAAGCATCGTGAACATCGGAGTCGGTCCTTCGAACGCGAAGAACTTTACAGACCACTTGTCCGTTTTGCGACCCGATGCCATGGTCATGGTTGGGCACTGCGCGGGGATTCGCAATCACCAGGAGATTGGCGATTTCGTACTGGCCTCGGGCTACATGCGTGCTGATCACGTGCTCGATGGTTTCTTGTCCAGATCAGTCCCAGTGACGCCGAGTTTTCTGTTGAACAGTTATTTGGCGACTGTTCTAGATGAGCATCGTTTGACCTACCGTTTCGGCACGGTCTACACGACTGCCGACCGAAATTGGGAACTCGCGCTCAGTGGAACGCTCGAAGACTTGCGAAGTAGTCGAAGCACTGCGGTCGATATGGAATCTGCCACGGTTGCCGCCAACGGGTTCCGCTACCGCGTCCCTTCCGCGACTCTGTTATGCGTTTCTGACAAACCACTGCACGGCGCGCCGAAGTTGCCCGACTCGGCCCAGGCCTTCTACAGTAAATCAAAGGATCAACACCTTCAGGTTGCCTGTGAAGCACTCAGCCTAGCCCGCAACGAGTATCCTGGTGGACTGCCCAATAGCGATATTCGTGCCATGGAAGAGCCGCTGCTCGGTGGGCCCGATGTCTAGAAGTCCATGTCTAGAAGTCTCTTAGCTCCTGAGTGTTCATGACCGAAACAAGTCCAAGTGCCGCTGGCGAGAATACACATCCGACGGGCGCAGGCGAATTGGCCACGCACGCGATCGAGGTGAACGACTTTCGCAAGGAATACGACGGCACCATCGCGGCAGATGGGATTTCGTTTGAGCTGCCGCGCGGAACGGTGGGGGCATTGATTGGCCCCAATGGAGCAGGCAAGACGACTTCGATTCGAGCCCTGTGTGGAATCATCCGGCCAACTTCGGGAAGCCTACGAGTCGCAGGGTTCGATGTTGAGAAAAAACCGCTCGAAGTTAAGAAGCGAGTCGCGTATGTGCCTGACGATCCTCCGCTTTTTGAAACGCTGACCGTTTGGGAGCATCTGCAGTTCATTGCGTCAGCCTACGGCGTTGATGACTTTGAGGCGAAAGCAGAATCATTGCTGAGTGTTTTGAAACTAAGCGAGAAGCGGACGGCACTTGCAAGCGAACTATCGCGCGGCATGCGGCAGAAGGTAGCCATCAGTTGCGCGTATTTGCATTCCCCGGAAGTGCTCTTTTTTGATGAGCCGCTAACGGGGCTGGACCCGGCAGCCATCCGGCTACTCAAGCAAACGATGACTGAGAAAGCCGATGCGGGTGCCACGGTCCTAGTGAGTAGCCACCTGCTGGCGTTGGTCGAAGATATTTGCCGCCACCTCATCATCCTGCGGCAGGGGAAATGCCTCTTCTCAGGCTCGATCGACGACGCTCGACAAGCTCACCCCGGTGCTTCTACGCTCGAAGACGTCTTCTTCAAGATTACCGGTGAGGCGGAGTAGGCGTCAGCGGGTCTCGTTGACACTCTGCGGTACTAGCGGAAATTCTAGAGTGCGCCGAAGCCAGTGAAAACGACTTTGATCGTCCGCCACATCGTGCGAAGATCATTGCCGAGGCAGCAGTTTTGTAGATACAGCAGGTCGTAGGCAACTTTGCGTCGGTAAGACTTGAGGTCGTTGGCGTAGCCGGCCTCGATCTGAGCGATGCCGGTGAGTCCTGGTTTCAATCCAAGTCGTTCTAGATAGCGAGGCACCTTCGCAGACAGCTCCTCCATGTACTCAACGCATTCTGGTCGCGGCCCGACCATCGACATTTCGCCACGGAGAACATTGACGAGTTGAGGTAGCTCATCAATGCGCATTTTCCGCATGAATCGCCCGGCTGCGGTGACTCGAGAGTCGCCTTGTTTTGCCTGTGCTGGGCCGCCCTGGTCGGCACTCACGTGCATGGTTCGAAGTTTGTAAATTCGGAAAGGCCTGCCATAGTTGGCTTGTTGTCTTCGACAGTTGGCGAAGTCCGATGCATCGTGATTTGCCTCAGCTCGTCGTCGACGGGCATTGAGTCCGGTGCGAATCTGACTGAAGAAAATGGGCCCAGGTGAAGTCAGCTTGATAGCCACACAGGCCACGATCATCACTGGCAAAGTCAGCACCAGCAGTGAACTGGCAACGCAGATGTCTGCAATCCGTTTTACGATGCGAGTTCGTTCTTTAAGACAAAGTACGTTTTCGCGCTCGGTATCCAGATCTAGCATTCGCAACCAGGCCGGGGCTTCGAATTGGCGCAGATCGATTGCCAGCAGGTCTTCCTCGGTAGCCGGAGGAAGGCGTTCCATCGCAAGCGAGGGCTGAGGTGAGGCTGGTAAGGGAGGCGAAACTTGCACGATGCTGCTCGGCGAGTTGGTTGGGAAAGCGGATTTGGGAATAGCCCAGTGGGTAGCGCCCGCGACTTGGTAGCGTTTTTCGAGCGAAGTATCTGGCGTTCATGAAGCCAGGGGTTTCTGGCTCGGACTTGCCACCACAGAAGCGACTACAAATGAAGGCTAGGCCACGTGCGGTGCCGCTGCGGCCTATCATCTGCTTGGGAACGTCAGCCGGTGTGCTTCTCTGCCCCACTAAGCCAACCAATCCCTACGAACAGTACGCATTGCGTCCCGTTGGTGGGGTGAACGCTCGCGGGAGTGCTCACTGGAAGCGCACATGGGGAGTGCTCACTGGAAACGCACATGGGGAGTGCTCACTGGAAACGCACATGGGGAGTGCTCACTGGAAGCGCACAAAAAAAGCCCGGCTTGACCGGGCTCTTTGGTGGAGTTTGATTTCTACATCCTTGAATCATCGTCTGCGGTGCTTTTCGTCACTCCTTCGATAGCACTCGCATTCAACCGTGCGATCTTATTCGCGTGGGCGAATCACACCGGTCAAGCCAGCGTAGTCTACTCGGTCGTCGCGGTGCCAAAGTGGCTGACCAGAGATTACACGTTCGCGAAGAACATCAATCTTCTCCGACGAACCGGCAGGGGCATCAGTCGGAAGAAACTCTTCGTTCACTTCCGGATCGAAGTCTTCGTCGTGACCGTACTTGAGGATTGCTTCAAATACGTTTTTGCAAACTTCACTCATTGTTTCACGCTATTGGGTCAGGGTACTAGGTTGCAGTGGTTCCGCGACGGGACAGGCTTGAGCTAATCTGAAATCAACGATTCCGGGGAATCTGATTGGTAACGTCACTCAAATACCATTTCACCTTGTTCGAAGATTCAGCGTCGGAAGCGTGGATGCCGCTCTCGTTCTTGCGGGGGCCATTCGTCACGCGTGATCACAGTCGCTGCCTCGTTAAGGCTGAGAACAATTGGGCAGGTCGCGGAGCTCCTGCGGATGTAAGTTCTCCAGTGAGTCAACGGGGTGATTATTAACTCGTGACGATCGAAGTCAAGAAATTTCCATGAATTTTCAGCTAGCCGCACAACGCTGTCAGAATTTGGGCAGTGCCTGGGAAAATCGGGTAGATGAGACGATTCAGCGGACTCTCCCTGTTCCTTGCGGGGTGTCCACTTAGGCTCCATTCTGGCCCGCTAACGGGTGCTCGGTTCACCGTAAATTGAAAGCGGATGACACTACCACTTTTGCGGGTTGAGTAAGCTTGCTCGCGTTGGGAGCAGGCCGCCTTGGCCACTCAGCGCAACGATTTAGACTTCGGTTCTGAATACGGCGAGCAAAAGTGTCCAATGGAGCAGCGTGCGGCTCTATCGCACCAGCTGTCCGCTGTACTCAATCCCGCGTAGCAGTTCACGACTCAACCGAGGCAACAGGCCCATGTGGCAGCAAGTTCAATTTTCGCTAGAGCCTAAACGGCGAGGCTTTCACCTTGTCACTCGCGAAGTACTTCAGCAAGTATCAATTCTCGACGACTACCGCATCGGGCTGTTTCATTTGTCGATACTTCATACTTCGGCCAGTCTGACGATCAACGAAAACGCGGATCCGGATGTCCGAGTGGACATGGAGACGTTCTTCAATCACATCGCTCCGGAACGTGGGCTGCCTTTGGTCCACACTTTGGAAGGCCCCGATGACATGCCAGCCCACGTCAAGTCTTCGCTACTAGGAGCGTCGCTGCAGATTCCGATTCGCGATGGACAGCTGGTCTTGGGGATTTGGCAGGGAATCTACTTGTGTGAGCATCGCAACCGTGGCGGGGCCCGACAGTTTGTCGCGACGCTCCAGGGCGAGACCGACGGCTGAGTATCCGTCTCTTCACCCTGAAACTCGCCTTCGTTTGCTTTAGTTAACCCAGCTCTTGGATCGTTCGACGGCTTTGGACCAACCAGCTCGAAGTTCGGTGACCTGGGACTTTGCCATTTGAGGTTCGAAGATGCGGTCGACTTGCCACTGCTCCTGAAGTTGTTTGACATCCGCCCACACCCCTGTGGCAAGACCAGCCAAGTAGCCAGCACCGAGCGCGGTCGACTCGAACATTTTCGGCCGCATCACGGGGACTCCGAGTAAATCGGCTTGGAACTGCATGAGAAGGTCGTTCTTGGCAGCACCGCCGTCCACGCGTAGCGAGCGAATTTTGACTCGCGAGTCCGCAGCCATGGCGTCTAGGACATCGGCCGTTTGAAAAGCGATCGATTCCAAGGCAGCTCTCGCAATGTGTGCTTTGGTAGAACCTCTGGTAATCCCCGACATCGATCCTCGGGCATAAGAATCCCAATGCGGAGCACCCAGTCCGGCAAATGCAGGGACAATGTAAACACCTCCACTGTCCTCAACTTGGCTGGCGAGTTTTTCGATGTCCTGGGTTTTGCGGAACAGCTGCAAGCCGTCTCGAAGCCACTGGACTACGGCGCCTGCGATAAACACACTGCCTTCCAACGCGTACTGTGTTCGCTTGCCGATTTTCCACGAGGTTGTACTCAGGAGCTGGTTGTGCGAGCGATAGAGTTTGTTGCCTGTATTCATCAGCATGAAGCAGCCGGTCCCGTATGTGTTCTTCACCATGCCGCGCTCGGTGCACATTTGGCCGAAGAGGGCTGCATGCTGATCCCCAGCGATACCCGCGATCGGAATTTCCGCACCAAACACAGAGCGATCGGTCTCGGCGTAGACTTCACTTGACGAGCGAACTTCTGGCAGGGTTGAAGCCGGAACTCTCAAAGTCCGACCGAGCTGCGGATCCCAGCAGCCTTCTTGAAGATTGAACAACATTGTCCGAGATGCGTTGGTCACATCCGTTGCGTGAACGGCTCCGCGACTCGAACGGCCTCCAGTCAAATTCCACAGCAGCCAAGTATCAACTGTTCCGAACGCCAGCTTACCCTGCTTGGCGAGCTGGCGAGCACCGGGCACGTTGTCGAGAATCCAAGCGATCTTGGTGCCGGAAAAGTATGCGTCGATGACTAGGCCGGTTGTATCCAAGATATAGCCAGCCCACTTTCCGCGACGCAAACGATCGCACACGTCTGCGGTTCGCCGGTCTTGCCACACGATTGCGTTGTGAATCGGTTGGCCTGTCTCTCGGTCCCACACGAGCGTTGTTTCGCGCTGGTTGGTGATCCCTATCGCAGTGATGTCGTTGGCGGAGAGCTTCGACTTTCGAATGGCTGCCCGGGCGACGGCAAGCTGAGACTTCCAGATATCGTTGGGATCATGTTCGACCCAACCGGGTTGAGGGAACAGCTGCGGGAACTCTCGTTGAGCCATAGCAACAACAGAGCCATCTTCGGCCAGTACGATGGCGCGCGAGCTGGTCGTTCCCTGGTCGAGGGCAAGGATAAACTTCGCAGAGGATTTGCGTGGCATAGTTCAAAAAGTTTCAGCTCGAGGAGGCTTGGATGCAGTGCAAGTTGTCGTCGGTTCGCAGGAAGAGCTGTCCACCGCCGGCGGCAGGTGTTGCGTTACTCATGGATTCGTCGTCAAGCTGGTTGTGATGCAGTAACTCAAAAGAACCGTCGGAGGTCAAAACCAGGTTGCCGTCATATCGAGTTTGGATGAGCAGGTCGCCGTTCAGCGAGAGCATCGATGCGTAAGTAACTCGGCCCGAGATTCGAACTGGCAGCCGGCCCCGACTGAGTTCTTCGCCAGTCAAAACGTCCTGGCTCCAGCAGCGGCCGCGATCGTCGATCCACAATGCTCTGCCGTCGATGATGACGGGAGACGAAATGTAGGACGTTAGTTTGCTTGTCCACTTCACATGAGTTTCGCTGACGTCCCCGCGCCCACCGGGGGCGACGCAGACGGAGCCCACGTTTCGGAATCCTCCGTAGATATAGGCTAAGTTGTCTTCGACGATCACGCATGGCGACTGGTTGCCACCAATGGGCGTACTTGCGTACCAGAGCAGTTTGCCTGAGTCAGGATTCAGTCCCCAGACTTCTTTGGGTAAACCAACCACCAATTCCCAGGAGCCGTTCGGTGCTTTGACTAGCGCGGGCGTTCCGAAGGCATAGTGCAGGTCCGGAGATTCTGCCTTCCAAATCACTTCGCCGGTCCTACGATCAAGTGCAAGTATCGCTTCCGATTCCTCGGCTGCATTCACGATGATGTAGTCGCCATACAGGATCAAGCTCGCGCAGGAGCCCCAGCCTTTGGGGTTCGAGCCGGTTCCAACACTTCGGTGCCAGACTTGTTCGCCAGCCAACGTGAAACAGTAGACGCCCGATTTACCAAGAAACGCGTAAACATGCTCCTGGTCCACAACGGGCGTATTCGTCGCGTAGCCATGTTCGGGCAGCCCGTTCCCGATGTAGGGATCCTCTGGAAGCACTCCCTCAATCGCCTGTTCCCATAGCCGCTCGCCGGTTTCCCGATCGTAGCTGGAAACGTAACGCGTCACCGCCGAAACGTTTCCCGTTCCTTCTCGCTCGTATTCATAGGAAGTGAGGAAAACTTGACGTTCGGAGAGCACCGGGCTGCTGGAGCCGTCGCCTGTGAGTGCTGTACTCCACCGCAAGTTTGTATCCTCGCTCCACGCGTTTGGGAGCAGCGCATCCTCGATCGTTCCTGTACCATTAGATCCGCGGAAGCGATTCCAGCCGAGAGCCCCAGGTTCCCAGCTCTGCAGGTCGGCTGCTGAGTCCGCTCCTGTTGATGCCGTTGAACTTGAATCCGTGTCCAGTTCTGGACGTACGACCGGTCGCATCGAGTTTCGAACCACGATGAAAGCCAGAACACCCATAACGGCAATTGGTACGAAAAGTCCGGCTAGCAAAAGTCGCTTGTTCATAAGATTCTCAAGTAGGATAGGCGCTCGTTTAAAGAGAACCTGCGGAATCGATAGGCGGACCGGAGTGCTGAACCGGGCTGCAACGCGCCCCGCCGACGTACGGCATTGTAGTGGATCCAGGGAGCATGCTCAGTCTTTCGCAGGGGGTGGCTCCAAGTCCAAGCAGAGTTTCAAATTGTGGTACCCGAATTCGAGGATCTCACTGACTCACTGTGCTTGGTGAGTGCGCTCGCAGCGTTTGCCGGAATCAGCAGAGGGAATCTTGGTATGCCAAAGCTAATGTCGACTTGGGGCTATCCCAATCTCAAGACCACTCGCGTACTGGAGTTGCTAATTGTCTTGGTGGTCATTCAGGCTTCGGACGTTTTTGGCGACGACGACATCACTACGCGACATGCACTAGTTTCCGGCTACCAAGGAGCAGACGAACCAGCTACTGCGTCCGCCGACTTTGGGCTGGGCGTGCGAGACTCAGAGTGGCGATCGGCGGAAAGCGAGATGGCTGGGTTTCATCTGCCACCCGGGTTCCGAATCAAGCTTTTCGCCTCCGAGCCTCAGATTGCCAAGCCTCTCAATATGGCGTGGGATTGGAAAGGCAGACTCTGGGTCACAAATACGGTCGAATATCCGTACCCGGCCGCCGAGGATGCGGCTGCCGGAGACTCGATCAAGATTCTCGAGGATACCGACGGGGATGGCACTGCAGACAAGTTGACAACCTTTGCCAGCGGTTTGAACATTCCGATGGGATTGTTGCCGGTCGATGATGGAGTCATCTGCTTCAGCATTCCTTACCTATGGCATCTGCGCGACGTAGACGGGGATGATGTGGTCGACGAACGAATTCAGCTGCTAGGCCCATTTGATACGACACGCGATACGCACGGTATGGTCAACGCATTGCGCCGCGGCTTCGACGGATGGATCTACGCTTGCCACGGATTCAACAATCAGTCCCGGGTTCAAGCCTCTGATGGAAGTTTCGTTGAGTTGGTTTCGGGAAACACGTTCCGGTTTAAGGCGGATGGAAGTCGCATCGAACAAGTTACCCAAGGGCAAGTAAATCCATTCGGGCAGTCGCAAGATCGGTACGGAAACTTCTTTTCAGCGGACTGCCACAGCAAGCCGCTGACGGCGTTGCTCGAGTCTGCTTGTTTTCCAAGTTTTGGGCGCCCTGATGATGGGCTGGGATTCGCTCCCGAGATGATGGAGCATTTGCATGGAAGCACGGCTATATCCGGGTTGGCACTCTATCAAAATCTCGCGTTCCCGAACGCGTACCGTGACAAGTTCTACAGCGGCAACGTGATGACCAGCCGCATCAATTGCAACAGCCTTGAGTGGCGTGGTTCAACCGCGCAGGCTGCCGAACAAGTCGACTTTCTTACAAGTGAAGATTCTTGGTTTCGTCCAGTGGATTTGAACGTGGGCCCCGATGGAGCCATTTATGTGGCCGACTTCTACAACAAGATCATTGGGCACTACGAAGTTCCGCTTGAGCACCCAGGACGCGATCGGACCAGTGGCCGGATTTGGCGCATCGACTATGTCGGCAGCGAGCCAACGGGGAATCAAAGGGCCAGTGACTTCGCTCGAGTGCCGAGAAATCCGCCCAGCAAATTGCTGCTTCAGCTCCGGCAACTTAACCAATCGTTACGTGAAAAAGGCATGGATTCCGCGCTAGCTCTTACGCCCGAGCAACTGCTTCTATGGGCGGACGCGTTTGAGGAAGAACCGAACGCCGAAACGGGAGCCGAGCTCAACGGGATGTTGCTCGCAAACGATATGCGAGCCGTTCAGTTGATCGCCTACGCCGCGCTGGTCCGTGTAAAGGGATTGCAAGATGAAGCGCTGGGTCATCTGCTGAGCCGTTGTGTTCAGTCGTTGAATCGGCCCTCGGACGGCGAGCTAAATCCAGGAAGCTCAAGAGTGATGCTCTGCCACGTGCTCCGCTCAACGCGTGGTCTCGGGAGTCGGCAACGAAAGCTGGTTATCAATGTCGCCAAGTTGATCTTGTCGAACCCTGCTATTTGGCCTGCGTTTCCCCAGTGCGTCAGGGCCGCTGTGGAGAGCCTGGGGCACTTTGGTAGTCGCGCAGATGTGAACTCCATTGCAGCGGTCTTTCGCTCGGAGTTAAGCGATGACGATCCTGCTCTCCGCCACTCTGCCAAGATTGCGTTGCGGTCGCGGCTTCAAGGACCGGGGGATTTGATCGCGTTCACACAAATGCAGGGTGGGGTCTATCCATACGATTTAGCGGAGGTTCTGCCTGGCATTCCGACTGAGGATTCTATGTTGAAGCTGTTGGATACACTGCAAGAAAGTCACTCCGATCTCGATGCGGTTTCTTCGCTTCAGTCGAGCGCGGACGCAATGTTGCTGGCTCATTTGCCACAATCCGACGCGGGGCTCAATCGAGTTTTGGATTACGTCGAGTGGGCGAGCAAGGGCGACTCACTTGTAGTCGGCAAACGTTTGGCAGAGATGGTTTCGACGGTGCGCAGCCGCGGTGAAAGGCCAACCGATCAATTGCTGTCGCGAGTGAACGGATTGCTGCAGAGTTTAGTTCAGCAGTTGAAGGAATCTGTCGCGAGTAACGCGGAAGGCTGGGAGTTGTCAGTCTGGCGTGAGCCGAATGGCAAGTCGTGGCCGCTTCAGGCACGTAGTCGGCAGGATGGCAGGCAAGCGCAACTTTACTCGAGTCATTCGTTAGGCGAGCCGTATACGGGCGTGTTGAGCAGCGAGGTCTTCGACTGCCCTAGCCAACTATCGTTCTGGCTAGCGGGGCACAACGGGCATCCAAACGACGAAGATCTTCAGGCAAACGCAATCCGATTGGTCGATGCCGAAACGGGGGACGTCTACCACGTGGCGTATCCACCTCGCAATGATGTCGCGCGTCGCGTTGACTGGAAAACGCAGTTGTTCGAAGGGCGAAGAGTGTTCGTGGAATGCCAAGACGCCTGCGAGTTGGGAGCTTACGCTTGGATTGCATTCGGCGGCTTTGCGTTCGAAGGTGAAGAGGCGGGCGAGTTCAACGTGATCGGTGCGGAGCACTCAGAGCTTCGTTCGGCTGCGGACACCTTGGGGAGTCTTCTCCGAGCGGGAGCGGCAACTCCTACGCTCGAGTTGACCGAGCAGGTGCGCAGTTTGCTCAACGATTTGTCAGACGATTCCATCTTGCGAGTGCAATTGCTCGGGGACTGGCTGGGCGGAACAGGGCAAGCGGTTCGAGCCGCGCTGTGTAAATTTGCGTTGGATCTGAGAAAGTCGAGTAGCTTCAAAAAGCTGACTTTAGACATGAACGCTATGGAGGTGGCGGTCGACCTATGTTCATTGGCGACGATTGAACAACAGCGAGCTTTGGCGAACCGACTAAGTAAGAACGGTCGCGGGTTGGAGTTGCTATCGGGTTTGCTGACGAGCGGGCAGCTCAGCAGTCTGGCTATGGAGGATATAGCACCAGAACAAGTTCCCAGCATAATTCCCGATGTGAATCGACAAGTCCTGCTGAATGCAATCGCAGAAAACGCGGGCCAGAACAGTTCCCCGAATGTTGACTTGCAAGCCTGGGAATCGGGGTTCGCGGTCGGATCTGTAAGCACGCAGCGTCTTCGATTAGGAGAGCAACTCTACGAGAAGCATTGTCAGAACTGTCACCAACTGCGTGGTCGAGGGCTTGTCGTCGGGCCACAGCTGGATGGAGTCGTCGTTCGGAGCCAGGCACGACTTCTGCAAGACATCCTGCTTCCGAACGCGAACGTCGATCGCGCGTTTCGTCAAAGCACTTTGCTTTTGGATAATGATGAAATCGTGCGGGGGATTGTCGTACCCAGTGCGCGAGGTGCAGTCCGGGTTGTGGATTCACAAGGAAAGGGCCGCGACGTCACCGAGTCGCAGATTGTTTCGCGAAAAGATGAGGGGCTATCGCTGATGCCGGCTAATTTTCATGAGCTACTGACTCCGAAAGAAGTCCAAGCCTTGATTGCGTTTATTAGAGATTCAGCCGGGGATAGGACCGGCTCCGCGCAGTAGAGAGAGTATTTTCGGCACAGCAATCCGCTCCCGCAGAGCAAGTGTGCATCAAGTGTGCATCAAGTGTGCACTAAGGAACGGCGGTTACGGTGACCTGGGTACCTTCGCGGCGAATACGAACTCGAGCTGCCTTCGCGCAGGCTTGAAGCAAGCCATCGATGTTGGCATCTTTTACATTGAACTCGATTCGTGTTCGCCGCTTGGCTGTTGGGACGTCAGGCGACCATTGCAATTGAAGGCCGAGGCTCTCTGCGAGACTCGAGAGAATCGTTGCCAGTTCGTTCCGAACTTCCAGCGAGTACAGTCGCGTCTCAAACTCCTTGCTGGCTCCGTTCCTTTTCTTCATTGTGGGGGCGAGTAAGACGAGGTGCAACTCGGTTGTGCCTTTGACTTGGACCACTCCATTTCGACTGACCGTGTGACCTCCGAGTTTTCGCGTCAGCACTTTCCGAGACTGCGGCGTTCGATACTCACCGTTGATCGCCTCGGGTGCATAGCTTCCTAACCACTGGACTGGCGGCGAAGTCGACTCGAAACGCAACGTCCCGTTTTCGACCAAAGGAGTCCTATCAAAGCCAGCCGCCAGCAGAGTGAGTTGCGTTGCGAGTGTGCAAGTCCCGTAGTCGCCGGCATACCAAAGGTCGTGCGGCAACGTGTCCACGCCGTCGATGCTCCATTGTGTACAAATTGTGTTGAGTACTTCGGCTGGTGTCGAAACATCTGGCCAGCTCAAGAGCTTGAAGTGGAACGACGCATCGTTGCTTTGCTGACATAGCGTGTGGTGAAGATAGATCGATCGTGCCTGAACCTTGGCCGCTTCGCCTTGCGGACCGATGTAAAGGATTCCCTCAACGAGTCCTGCACTTCCGTCGATTTTTGCAGCCAGTTTGGCAAACGCTTGCTGTAGCGTATCTCCAGAGCCGTTCACAAGGGTCACCAATTGTCCGGGATCTAGTCGTCGGTCTAGCCAGACGCGAACGCCGAACGTTTCGGCAAGTTCGTTCACCGCTTCGCGAAGTGGTTTCTTCTCCCACAGCAGGATGGCCTCCTTCGCGAGTTGTGATGAAGCCCGCCGGACACTTGGGGATTCGAGAAGGTTGTTCTTGATTAGCTTCGGGTTCGCCGCACGTCCTGTTTGTTGGCGGGCTTGAGCGCGGCAAATTGCAGGCGGAGCGAACAGCAGCACTGAGATAGACAAGAGTCGTGTGAGTCCGACAAGGCGGCTGCCAGCCGCCATTGTGGGGCACAGGATGTGCGAAGACGTCGAGCACTTCCGTCCGAAATTTACTGCCCGCATTTTGCTAGTGATCGTCATAATCGTTTGCAGTCAGTTTCGCGGCTTGCTGGAGATTCAGTATGTCGCAGGGGTGAAAAAATTGAACGGACGTCGCAAGTTTCGTTTTTTTGCGTCGACAAAGACTACGCATTTTTCCATGACGTTGAAGTCGCTCGGGCTGCAGTGACGTGCGTCTGCCTTGCTTCGCGAATCAGAGTTCGATTGCCTGCGAGCCAGGCCTGATTATACTACCCCTCAGTAGTTCGTAGGCACACTGAATTGTGGTGTTCGTTGCGAGCTTTCAGAGTATCGACTAATGGAATGCATCACGAGGGATCGCGATTGCCGAACTCGCATGGTTGTACGGCGCGGATATGGGGCAAGACATTGGTCTTGGCTCAGAAGATTGACGCGGTGCACGACGCGAGGATTAGAACTCGGGGAACCTTGTGAAAGACCAACGCATTCGAAATGCCATCTTGCTGCGATATTATCGCAGGTACTTGAACGACTGCTCTACGCCGCAGTTCATTGCATCGGTCGCGCAGCGATATTCGCTCGGTACTTTAGAGCGTTTGTCGGAGAATGGTGAGCTGCATACAAAGCGTGCGGCCGGGTTAGCTCTCGGCCTGCTTGGCGACGAGCGTTGCATCGGCGTGCTAGGGCCGTTGCTAACGGCCTCAGATCGAAAACTCCGGTTGGTTGTCGATGACGCTATGCGAGCTATCTCCGCTCGGGAAGGCAGTCCATCGCAAAGGCAGACACTCGAGCTCGTCGTTCGTTCGAATGAGTGCGGAACTTTCGAGAAGTCCGTTGAGCTAGCTTCTGAGATTATCGACTCCGAAGGTGGAACCGCGGAACTCTATCACCAACGATCCCTGGCGTTCTTTCAAATCGATTCGGTTGAACATGCAATTGCCGACTGCCAGCAAGTGCTCGAACGCAATTCCTTTCACTATGGCGCGATGATTGGTCTCGGGCATTGTCACTTGGAAATGGGCGACTTGCTCGAATCGCTGACTTGGTTGCGAGGTGCACTTGCCATCTTCCCAGACTTGGAACCCGTCCGAGTCCAGGTGCGGCGTTTAGAACGCGCAATTCAAGAACTTTGAGAGTCGTTCGACACGGGCATTACTCCTGTTTTTCAACGTAGACAAAATACGCGCCGAATTCTTCACCGTCTGAAGTTGAGAAAAGTGTCTTGAGCCGTGTTTTCCCAGCCGGTAACTTCAATTCAAAGACGATCTCCTTCTCGCCTGCAGCGATGGCTTTGGTTTCTTTTAAGTCCGCGATTGCAATCGAGGCACGGATCGGTGCAATGGCTTTGCCGGGCTGGGTGCGATAGGCGGCTACGCCTGGAACTGGGGCACCCGGTGGAAGCGAAGCGTTGATCGGAAGGTCGGTTTCTTCCGGCCAGCGTCGCAGTCGGAATTCATAGGTGCCTGCTTCGGCTACAAAGACGTTCCAAAAACCAGTACTCCGTTTTCCGTTGACTGCTTTGCGTACGTGTGCCTGATTCCAAGGCGTTGAGCCCGTCGTGATCCAGTCGTGTGAGGTGAGACGTGCCGGATTTTCTTTGGGATGTCCCAAGTAGATGGCCGTGTCTTGCTTGAATGTTGGGAGTAGCTCTTCCCACCAATTCTCGTAAAACTCCTGGAGGCGTTCGACGACTTTCGGATGACCGGAAGCCACGTCGCTTTCTTGGCCCGGATCTAGTTTGATTGCGTAGAGTTCTTTTCCATTGATGAGCCGCCAGTCCGAGGTCATGACCGAGCTCTTTCTCCACTTGATCGGATCCTTCACACGCTGCGAGTCCGTGACCAAAATTCGGTCTGGCCACTGCTCAGAACTTGCATTGAGCAGAGTCTTGATTGAGCGGCCGTCAAATTTGACATTGGCCGGAGGCACGATGCCACACAAGTCGATCAACGTTGGCAGTACATCGACGTGAGCCGTGATCGGTTCCACGTCGTGGGCTTCTTGCAATCCGCCTGCGGGCCAATGAAGAAAGAATGGAACGCGGTGGCCGCCATCGTACTCACTGCCCTTCCCTGCCCGCATCCCAGCATTGAAGGTCTTCCAACCCGAGGATGAACCATTGTCCGTTGTGAAAATGAAAATCGTGTTCTCTGCGAGTCCCTCGGCTTCTAAGAACTTTCGCAATTCGCCGACGTTGTGATCGATATTGGCGATCATTCCGTAAAAATTTGCCAAGCCTGTGTCGAGATCCGAATACGGAGCACTGAACGACTCGGGCGAGTGCATGGGACCGTGCGGTGCGTTGGTCGCTATATAAGCCAAGAATGGCTCGCCAGCATTCTTTTGTTGGAGCATAAACTTTTTGGCATAGTCAAAGAACACGTCGGTGCAGAAACCTTCAACTGGAGTCGGCGTGCCGTTATGCCAATAGCTGCCGTCAAAATACGCGTTGTCCCAGTAGTCCGGCGTCTGTCCGACGCCGCCTCCACCGTGTCGCATGACCTCGGTGTAGCCGCGGTCTTCAGGGCGGTAGGGATAGTTGTCGCCCAAGTGCCATTTGCCAAACATGCCCGTAGCGTAGCCCGCGTCCTGAAACACTTGGCCCATGGTGACTTCATTTTCGCGAAGCATGCTGCGACCCATGATGGTGTGCCAAACGCCAGTCCGGTTCGTCCAATGACCTGTCAAAAACGCGCTGCGGGTTGGTGAACAAGTGGGCGAGACGTGATAGTCGAGCAGTCGCACTGATTCGGAATGTAGTTGGTCCAGGTTGGGGGTCGCGAGCTGCTGGTTTCCGTGGCAGGATAGGTCACCGTAGCCTTGGTCGTCTGTGATCACGATCACGACGTTCGGCTGGGTGGCCCTTACCTGCGGTGCTAGCGAAAGCAGACTGATGAAGGTCGCGAGCAGGATGGCTAAGGAAGAAGGTACGGAGTGTCTTCCGGAGAGACTCGAGTTCAGGGAGTGCATAGAGGAGTGCATAGGGCAGCGGTGATTCAGGTGGATAGGAGTCGATCGTGGGGGAGAAACTACGAACTAGATTCTAGCCGAATTGAGAAGACACTGTGTAGTTAATAGTTTTTTGGCATGCTATCGGTTTTTCGACATGCCAATGGGAAACCTCTATACTCTCGCCTCCCTCCGCTATTCCTCCGTGAATAGGTTCGCACTCCACTGACTGTAACTCCGCAACGGAGCCGTTTTGATGAACCCGATGTTGAACGAAAATCTCGACCGTGATCGCCGACTGTTCTTAAAAGCTGGCTTGATTGCGGCGGCCTCTCCCCTGGTTGCTACTGACTGTGTTTCGCATGGTTTGCAGGCAGACGAAACTGGCGAGCTGGCAGCACAGTCCGGATCGGAGAAGCTGCGGATCGGCATTATGGGAGTGAACGGCCGCGGGGGAGCGTTGGCAAAAACTGTGCTGAGCACCGAGAAGGCAACGGTGGCCCACGTGTGCGATGTCGACCAACAGATCATGAGGAGCGCGAGCCGATCGATCGGCCAGCTCCAAGGAAGCGAACCGCAACAACACACGGATATTCGGAAGATGTTGGAGGCACAGGATTTAGATGCAGTCTTTGTTGCCGCGCCGAATCATTGGCACGCCCCTGCGACGATTATGGCCTGTGAAGCGGGGAAGCATGTCTATGTCGAAAAGCCTTGCAGTCACAACCCAGCGGAGGGTGAGTGGGCGGTGCAGGCGGCGCGCAAGCATGAGCGAGTCGTGCAAACGGGAACTCAGCGCCGTAGTTGGGGGGCTCTGGTCGAAGGCATGGAACGTGTGCACTCAGGCGAGATTGGCGAAGTGCTCTACGCGCGATGCTGGTACAACAACCGGCGCCCGTCGATTGGAAGCGAGATGGTTGTGGACGCTCCGGCGAGTTTGAATTGGGACCTTTGGCAAGGTCCGGCTCCGCGACGCGACTACCGCACGAACTACGCACCCTACAACTGGCACTGGTTTTGGGCTTGGGGCAATGGAGAGGTCGGTAACAACGGAGTGCACGGTATCGATCTGGCTCGATGGGGAATGCAATTGAAGTACCCCAGTCGAGTGACAGCAACGGGTGGTAAAGTTCGTTTCGACGATGACCAGGAAACCCCAGACACGCTGACTGTGGGCTTTGAATTTGAAGACGGCCGAAGTGTAACTTGGCAGGGGCTGAGTTGGTCGCCACTAGGGGAGCACGATACGAGCTTTGGTGTGAGCTTTCACGGTACCGAGGGAACGATGGTCATGCGGAGCACCGGGTATACCTTGTTTGATATGCAGCGCAAGCTCCTGGATAATCGTGAGGGCAAGGCAGATGATCGGGCTCATGTTGAGAACTTTTTCGCTTGCATTCGCACTGGCGAGCGACCGGCGGCAGATGTTCAGATCGGACACGAAAGCGCCCTGCTTTGCCACTTGGCGAATATCTCCTTTCAAGAACGTAAGGTGCTTGCGATTGATCCGACTAACGGGCATATCGTCGATTCCAAACTTCAGCGAAAACACTGGGAACGGCAATATGAAACTGGCTGGCGACCTAGGCTGACATGAAGCCCTTGGTTGGCGCGTGCTCGGGGCAGGTTCACGCTTCGTTCGAGTCGGCGAACAAGTCTTCGAAGATAGCACGGCAGTCGCTCTGTATTTCGTGACACCGCTCGCGGATTTCCTCGGCTTTCCAGTCAAGTCGACCACTTGATTCGAGTAGGAAAGCCAGTTCTTCCAGCTGTGTTGGGGCCTGCGGTAGGTCGTGTCGAGCACTCAGATTCATAAGGCGAATTGCAGATTCTAGAGTTCTTAGAGTTTGATAGTGGTGCGAGAGTTTTTCTGCCATCTGGGATGTTAAAACGTTGTGTTCTTGCAAATGGGTGATGGCTTCCAGCGTGCCTGGAACCAGCACCTTCGGCAGCTCTTTCAAATTCGACATCTGCAGTGCCTGGACTACGAACTCCACATCCATGGCCCCGCCAACTCCGCGTTTCAGATTATCAGAAGATGCGTTCTGTTCGAGAGACTTGCGGTGGTTGTAAATCTGTTTGGCTTCTTCTTCGTGAGCGATGCCGTTTTTTAGAATATTCCGAACGCACTGCATCGCGGCCTGTTTGCCGTCGACACTTCCCCAGATCGGCCTCGCTTTGCAGAGTGTCTGTCGCTCCCAGACTTGACCCTGGCCCGACTCAAAGTAGTCCTCCAAGTCTTGGACATGGATCGCAAGTTGTCCGCTGCGACCGAGTGGCCGAAGTCGCACATCCAAGTCGTACAGCTTGCCAGTTGTTCCCGTGTGAGTGGCAGCATAAATCACATGTTGGCACAACTCATTGAAGAAGTGCCGATTGGTGGTCGGCTCGAACCGCCGATTCGGAACTAAGCTCTCCGTCATGCCTTCTTGGTCGTAGAGGAAGATCACATCGATGTCGCTGTGATAGTTCGGCTCTCGCCCGCCAAGCTTGCCGACGGCGAGCACCACGAGCTCGGCCTGCTGTCGAAGCCCCTCAACCGTTGCAGATGGCATGCCCAGTTTCTGGACCAGTCGATGAAACTCGGTGCGAATGATTTGTTCCATGCAGATTTCTGCAATGTCGGCGAGCGCTTCGTGTGTTTCACGGATAGTGCTCTTGCCCAAAATGTCCCGCACGCCAACGCGTAGGTGCATGGAGCTCTTAAAACTAGTTAAGATCGGCGCAATGTCCTGAGCGTTTCGGCAAAGTTCATCGAGATCCGCGGCCAACTCCGCGTGGGTGGGCAAGCTGCTGAGCATTAAAGAGTCGAGCAGCTCGTCGATCATTCCCGGGTTGCCCGTCAGAAGGCCTGTTAAGTATGGGCTGGTCGCGCATAGTCGAACACATAATTCCATGGAGGGAGGGTTGGAACTAAAGAGTTCCCAAAGGACAGCTTTGCCCCCCAGCGAATCACTGATGATGGAAAGCTGCGTTAGAGTTCGGTCTGGGCTGGGGGTGTTGGCGACCGCTTCAAGCAGCTTGGGGGCAATCGCAGCCAGAAAGTGGCGGCTCCGTCGACTCGAAAGAAATGGAACCGTCTCGCAGGACATCGCTTGCAGGTTTCGGTATGCAGCAGATGGATCCTGAAAGCCATATCGGTTGAGAGCGTTTTGGATTGCCTCACTCTCAGGCTCCGGATCCAGGATCAGATCGCTTTGTTCATTTGCCAGCTCGGCCTCGTCGTAGTCGTAGCTGGCGAAGGCGTTGTGCAACAGGTGGTCAAGTATCTGCCGGTTTTTCTTTGTGCGCGTCTGAAGCTCGCGCTGGAGTTTTTCTCCGGCGAGCAACGGCGTTTCTTCGGAAGGTGATAGACGCCAGGCGAGTTCGCCAAACGACGCTATTTCATCCGGTAGCCGGTGGACTTGTCGATCGGACATGATCTGCAATCCGTGTTCGACGCGGCGTAGAAAGCGATAGTTTTCATCCAGGATGCTCCGCTCGGCTGTTGTCAGACACCCAGCTTCTTCAAGCCGATGAATAGCTTGCAAGGTCGAGCCCGTTTGAATAACCGGTTGGTCGGCACCGTGGAGCAGTTGTAAGAACTGGATCGTATACTCGATGTCGCGGATTCCGCCGAAGCCTTTCTTTACGTCTAGCCCAAGGGCGGACGACAGCTCAGGCAGAGGCGCAAGCTCAGTTTCTGCCGCACCCGCGGACTTTTCGATCCTCCGCTTAAGGGCGGCCAAGCCAGTGATGTCGGCTCGCATTAAGAATCGTCTGTAGATCCAAGGTTCTAAGTTCGCTAGGAAGGAAGCCCCCAGCTCAAAATCGCCTGCGACGGGACGCGCTTTAATAAACGCTTGGCGTTCCCAGGTTCGGCCAACCGAATCGTAGTAGTGCATTCCATCTCGAAGACTGACGACGAGCGCCCCCTCCCGACCATGGGGACGGAGCCGCATGTCAATGCGATAAGCAAAACCTTCTGGCGTCGACTCGCTCAAGAGGCGGATAACCTGCTGGGCTAAACGCTGGAAATACTCGTCCGTCGATTGTTCGGTGTGTTTGGGCTTTTCCCAGGCGGGGGCGGGAATCAAGTCATCTCGCACGAAGAGCAGATCGAGATCACTTGAATAATTCAGCTCTTGGCCGCCGAGTTTTCCCAAGGCGAGTACACAGAAGCGAACGAGAGTGCCATCCGGTTGTGCGGGCGGCTGAAGCTGCTTCTGGTCCAGCAGAGTTTTGGCGGCTCGCACAGCGCCTTCCAACGCGCACTCCGCAACCCAGGAGATTTGTTGCACCGTCGTTTCGAAAGGCAATTGTTGGATAAAGTCGCCGAAGGCAATACGCAGCGTCTCACGATTTCTGAAATCTCGCAAGATTCGCATCCAAGACTTCGTATTGTTGGCAGCTTGGATGCCGGCCAGCAGTTCGTCGCTCAGAATGCCTCGATCGACGGGTTTACCTTCCGTTAGACGAAGCAGGTCGAATGACTCTGAGTCTCGAATGAGAATTTCAGCCAAGTTCTGGCTCGTCGAGAACATCCGCAGCAGAATCGTCAGTGAGGCTGGATCCCGTTCAAAGAGTCCAAGCCACGCCAGCGGTGATCGGGAGGACTCGAGAAAGCGGGTCAGGCATGCGAGAATCCGATCGCTTTGAGGCAACAGAACGAGTTCGCTTGCGATGAACTCGAAAAAGGTTTCGAGCAAGTCTGGCGGCAACCCTAAGCCCGCGACCTGTTCCAATTGCCGCCGCGCCGACGCAGAATCGGTGAACTTGCAAGCTTCAATCGTGCTTTGGATTTGATCTTGCAGTTCATTCGACATGACGGATTACTAAAGTACTTCGAGAGACGCTTGGGGACTTAAGCGACACAAACGCAACTTGAACCCAGAAACAGGCCTGCCGGAAACTCGTGGAGTGCCTTCCTTGGGCCTGGCCTGCGGCTATGATCGAATGTAGCCTACCAAGCAGTGAGATGCACGGTTCGCGTTTCCATCAATATCGCAGGCCCCATTCTAGCCGATATCGAGCCGCGACAGTTCGCATGATGCGGTTGAGTAAGTACAAGTCAAGGATTTCAATTCCATCGAGCGCTGCCGCTACCGGCCAACTCTCAAAGACCAAGTTCTTAACTTACCGATCCGATCGATGCCATTTACCAAAGACCGCTCACAGTTTGATTCGACAGCTTCTGAAGCTCTGTCGCGGCGGTCTGATGTCGATTGGGAGGGCGTCGAGTCGGCTTGGCGTCAAACCAATGCGTGGCTCGAGGCGGAGCGCGGGATAGCGAGTCACTGGACTGGAGAACTCTCGACCTCGGCACTTTCCACGGCTACGGCCATTAGTGCGATTCAGCAAGTTTTGAATTCCCGCGATTCGGCAGGCTGTGCGCAGAGTCCGATCTTAGAACTGCCGCTTGACTTCGAAGGAAATGAACTTCGACAGGCCATCCGCGTAGGCTGCACGTGGTTGCTCGATCATCAGAACGCAGATGGTGGTTTTGGAGATACGAATCGAAGCCACTCTAACATTGCCACGACCTATCTCGTCCTCGCTGCTTGGAAAATGAGTGGCTTTTCGGATGATGTGGCGCAGGCGTATCGTGCGGCGGAAGGTTTCGTCGATCGGAGCGGTGGATGGGATGGCTTGCGAAAGCGTTATGGCAAGGACAAGACGTTTGTCGTGCCGATCCTTTCAAACTGCGCTTTGGCTGGGATTGTCGGTTGGAAGCGTGTTCCGACTTTGCCCTTCGAATTCGCCTGGTTGCCTCAGCGGTGGTATCGACTCGCGCGGATGCCAGTCGTGAGCTACGCCATTCCTGCTTTGGTTGCGATTGGTCAGGCGAAACATCACTTTGCTCCGACTCGCAATCCGGTAATTCGTTGGTTGCGCAACAAAGCGATTGCTCCGACTCTTGAAGTCCTGCTGCGGATGCAACCCACCAGCGGAGGCTACCTGGAGGCGACGCCTTTGACGAGCTTCGTGCTGATGAACTTGGCCGCGATTGGAAAAGGCGGCTTGCCGGTCGCCAAAGAGTGCTTGAAATTTCTGATGGATTCACGGCTAAGCGATGGAAGTTGGCCGATCGATACGAATCTAGCAACTTGGGTAACCAGCCTGACGCTGAATGGCCGAGCCAGAGTGTCGGGCAGTCTTGCAGTAAAGCCTGCCGTTGAAGAGAACGCTTGCGATGATTCGCCTACGGAAGCTCTTGGTGCAAGAGCGAAACTGTCCAGCGAAGCAGTTGAACCCTGCGGTGACTCCCTGTGCACCGTTGACGAAGAGACTGTTCGTTGGTTGCTGTCGTGCCAACACTTGACGCCGCATCCATTTACTGGCGCGAATCCAGGAGGCTGGGGCTGGACCGATTTGAGTGGTGCGGTTCCGGATGCAGACGATACACCGGCGGCTTTACTCGCGCTCAGTCGCATGGACTGGGCTGGGCTTCGAGCAAGCGAGTCGACTGCGTCTGAGGACATGAAGCTCGGCTCGATGGCTAACACGGCTGCGGCTCGAGGTCTCCGCTGGTTGCTCGGTTTGCAGAATCGCGATGGAGGATGGCCGACGTTTTGTCGTGGATGGGGCAAGCTGCCTTTCGATCGAAGCGGAACGGATCTCACAGCCCACGCGATTCGTGCAATCCATGCCTGGCGGCCAAAGTGGCGGCAGCTGCAAGACGCACTGTCACCGGACGAGCGAGGTTCTTTGGAGGAATGGGATGCGGCGGAGCGGGCCCTCGATCGTGGGTGGGTTTTTCTTTCACGGCACCAGAGGCCAGATGGAAGTTGGCTGCCTTTGTGGTTCGGGAATCAGGATCGAGAAGAAGACGAGAATCCAGTTTACGGAACCGCAAGGGTGCTACTCGCATTCTCCGACCTTGGTCTAACAAGTGGGGAGACGGCCCAAAAAGGATTGAGTTACCTGCGGAATTGCCAGAATGCGGACGGTGGTTGGGGAGGTGGGGCCAGCGTGGCTTACCCAATCGGAGCCAACGCAGAGAAAGATCGGGAATATTCCGATCCCTTAAACGGTGAACAAGTCCACTTAAGTACCGTAGAGGAAACAGCAGTTGCTTTAGAAGCCCTTATTTCGTGTAGTGGCCAGCTGGAGCAAGATGAAACTATAATGAGCGGGCTTGCCTGGCTCGAATCGGCGGTCGAATCCGGCAAATTGAATCAGTCTTGGCCAATAGGTTTCTATTTTGCCAAGCTTTGGTATCACGAAAAAATGTATCCTGCAGTCTTCACTTTGACCGCACTTGGTGCGGCCCTAGCACGGCGCAAACAGGCTTCGGATGGATCGATTCCTGACGGACCTCAGTAGGCTTGGCAAGGCATTTATGTGAAGTTTGAATTACCGAGACACTTCCGCGATTTCTATCGTTGTTGCAAACTTGGCAAAGCCGCGCGTCATGCATTGGGTTTTGAGCAGATTTGCTGGTCGCCTCTTAGTCGGGCGATTGAGAAAACGGTTGGAATGGTTGGATTCATATTTAACTAGGAGTAGGCGTTTTGTCTTCTGCCTCCATCGAACAAGCTTCGAAACAGAAAGCCCAATCCGCGGAAGCACCGACCGACGGTGTCGTAAGCGGCGAGGTGAAACCTGCGCGTAAATCGAAGCGACGAAAGACAAGTCACCTGAAGCTCGTGCCAGAAACGCGCGAGTTGCGTGAGCAACTCAAAGCAAAGTGCGATGAGGTCGGCGGACGTCTGGATAAAGCGCAGCCATTGACTAAAGACGAGATGGAAACCGTCGCTCGTCAACTATTGGCGGACCAAGGGATGGCCGAGGGTTACTTGGGCTGGACGATGGTTATGCTCAGCAGCGCATTCTATCGCGACCAAGTTGCGGCAACGGACCCTAGTCGCCGACTCTTTCTGTTGCCTCACTGCCTTAAGCACGCAGAGGGTTGCCCAGCCGACTATGACGAATTTGGGATGAACTGTAAGACGTGTGGTGCCTGTAGCATCGCGGACTTTCGTACCACAGCCGAAGAAATGGGCTACAAGGTGCTTGTAGCGGAGGGCAGTCCTGTTGTTTTGAAAATCATCGTAAGTGGCTACGTTGATGCGATTGCGGGTGTGGCTTGTCTCAACGTCTTGGAAAAGGCCATTGATAAGATATTGCTTGCCGGTATTCCTTGCATGGCGGTACCGTTGCTTTCAAGCGATTGCCGCAATACAAGCGTCGACGAAGATTGGGTGCAGGACATGGTTCTCACTCAATCGGACGAGCCGGCAGAGAGCACCAACAGCTATGTTCACCTGTTGCGCGCTGCACACGATCTGTTCCAGCCGGAGGCTTTTGCGCGGCTTTCGCCAAGATTGCGGCAGAGCGCATCCAGTGCGAACGGTGAATTGTTGGAAGGCGTCGATCCAATCGCTTCGACGGAGGCTCTGGGGCTGGACTTCGTGGCCAAGGGTGGGAAGTACTCACGTCCGTTCATGACGCTAGCTGCCTACGATGCACTAACGGAGGGTGGAGCGACTGCCCCGAAAGGTGCGGAGGTTGTGGCTGGATTCTCTGACGCTATTCTGCGTTCGGCGATGAGTATCGAAATGTTTCACAAGGCCAGTCTGGTCCACGATGACATCGAAGATGACGATGGCTTCCGCTACGGTGCCGAAACCATGCACCGCAAGTATGGATTGGCGACTGCGATCAATGTAGGAGACTACTTGATCGGGATGGGCTATCGCATGGTTAGCCGCGATGCAGCCGAACTTGGACCGGAGTGCGCGGCCGACATACTTGATTGCCTAGCTGGAGCCCACACGCGACTTTCAGAAGGTCAAGGGGCTGAACTGCTTTGGCGAGACGCACATGACAAACGACTCAAACCACTCGATGCCCTCAAAGTCTACGCGTTGAAAACGGCTCCCGCTTTCGAAGCGGCACTCTACACCGGAGCTCGATTGGCTGGCGAAGCAACACATTTGCAGGAGCCGATCCGGGCCTTTGCGAGGAACATTGGTGTTGCGTTCCAGATTTTGAATGATCTAGGCGACTGGGAAGGCGACCAGCACAACAAGATGATGGCTGGTGGTGACGTCCTGGGAGGGCGACCAACGCTGCTCTGGGCTCTTGCACTTGCCAGCTTGGATGAAGCGGAGCAATCCGAGTTACTAAGCGTTGCGAGCGAGGAGTGCGGACTCGAGGATGCGGCTAGGCTGCGTACAGTCGAGCGGTTATACCGCAAGGCGCAGGTCTTTGAGCAGGCTCGACGACTCGTTGAGAAGCACGAGCAACGAGCACTTGAGGCGGCCGCTCAAATCGAATCCCATGCGATGCAACGATTGCTCTTGTATTTGGTCGACACGGTACTCGAACGCAACGAGACTCCAGAACCTTCGGTGGTGGACTTGCAATTACAAAAATCACCAGCCTCGCTGCCCATTGCAGTGAAGTCTTAGTGCCGTTGGTGTCCGTTTCATCCCGGGTAGATCTGAGTCCCACTTTTCCCTGCAGCAAAGTGAGTTGCAGAGGCGGGCTTGGACTGAGCTGATGCTATTTTGCCAGCGGAGCTTCACCCGGAACTTCACCACTTCGTTTAGAAATAATGTTGGAGGCCACGTTGACTAAAGCGACGCCACCCATTGTTGAATTGGATGAGCTCATCAGCTTGTTCTACAGAGCGAAGCATGATCTCGGAGAGTTTGAACGGTGTTTACCGAATTCTTGCCCGCAGGCGTACGGTAGTCTGCTTGAGCATGAAGCGCACATGACAGTGACCGTAGAGCAGCGGCACGGATGTTCGGTGGGCGTCGAAGTGCTCGAGAGTCAGCTAACCGAAACGCACTACAATCGCAAAATCCTGTTGCGTAGAACCTCCGATAGTCGTGTTGTTCAGTTTGGAATTGTGCGGCTTTCGTTAGCGGCTCTCCAGCCCCAGGTCCGTGACGAAATCATGCAACAGCAGACACCACTTGGGCGGGTGCTAATCCAGCACAATGTTCTTCGGCAAGTTCATCTCAACGCTATTTGGCGCGTTGAGTGCGCCGGGGAACTTGCAGAGCATATGATGGTCGACACTGGCCACGAGACGTATGGCCGAACAGCGCTCATCTTCTGTGATGGTGAACCTGCGGTCGAATTGTTGGAGATTGTGGCGCCCGAGGACACTTTTTGAATAGCTACCGTCGCGGACTTTTTGAATAGCGGCCGTCGCGGTCATCGCCCGGCTTGAAGCTGCCACCTGAGGTGGAGTGGAAGGGCCGCGGAACTAGAAGCTGACAGCTTTCGGCTGACTGGCATTCTTCCGCTCGGCGATCTTCTGCTTGCGCTCTTCCAAGACACGTTGATAGCGAGCTAGCATCTCAGGTGTCATCGATTCCATCGCCATTCGGTAGAATACGCGAGCGGCAATGAGGCTGCCTGCTTTTTCCGCCTTCTGTCCTTGCGTTAAATAGAAGCGGACGTCCTCTTCAAGCTGACTCTGGGTTGCAGCTGGACGGAGACCGGCAGAATGTCCTTTGAGGGCGCGGAGGTAGGCGTTTGCGTCGCGAGTTTGAACCGATTTGCTCCCGGCCAACGGACCTGTGGTGGTCACAATTTTGCGACTTAGCCCAGCGAGTCTTGGTTTGTTCGCTGAGCTTGATGAAGCAGACGCAGCCGGGTCGTTTGTTCCGCCTCCCCCTGCTCCCGCACTGGCATTCGACGTTCGCTGATTCAAGAGAGCTTCATCCAACGCATCCAGATCAATGATAGTCGTGGAAACGGAGACGCGACTTCCAATGCGGGAACTGCCGATCGCGCGCGGAGCATAGGGCCCGATGCCACGGCTCGTCGAGCCGCTGCGGGCTGAGCGATTTCCGGCAAGAAAGCCCGTCCCCGAATCGGGAACCCAAGCGCTGCCTGTGTAGCTGAAATTGCGTACAACAGGTTGTTGCACGACTTGCGCCTGGGCTGAGCCAATAGCAAATAGGCTGCAGAGGCCAATGATCGGGAGCTGAAATGTGCGTTGGAGATTCATAGAATCACTCGTGAGTAGTCGCTGATAGACAATGAAATCGAATGGGCGGCGCAATTGAGAACGCTTTCGAAAACTCGTTATGCCCCGAGTTTAGCTGGACGGGCTCGCATCCTTGTAGGTGATGCCTTATTTTCTGCCTGGTTTTTCGCCAACAGTGCTTCGCTGTCAGTGCCTGGGCTGAAGAAAGTCCCTAAATTGCCAGCCTCTCGTGGGCTGGTGCCACAAGTCCGGCAGGGGCAGGTTCTTGCTTGGCCCATTTGTTTCCGTCTCTATTTTGCAAACTTCAGCCAATGTCAAGTTCCAAGACGATTGTGGTCGGCTCGCGTAATCCTGTGAAAATCAGCGCGACTTTGCGTGGTTTTGAACTCGCGTTCCCAGAGCGAACTTTCCAAGTAGAAGGCATCGCCACGGATTCTGGCGTGTCCGACCAGCCCATGTCGGAAGAAGAAACGCTTCTTGGTGCGACGAACCGCGCAGAAGCTGTGCTGGCGAGTTCGGCCTGTGATTTTGCGGCCGGCATCGAAGGGGGGATTGTGACGATTCAAGATCAGTTCTTTGCTGCTGCTTGGGTCGTCATTCTGGATCGCGACCGCAACAAGGCCCAAGCGCGGAGTGGCTGTTTCGCCTTACCACCGAAAGTGAAGCAGTTAGTTGAATCGGGTTTGGAACTCGGTTCGGCGAACGATCAAGTCTTCAACGAGGTGAACTCGAAGCATGCTGGCGGAGCCGTCGGTTCGCTAACAAAGGGCCTTATCAGCAGACAGCAGCTCTACGAACACGCCGTTGTCCTTGCGCTCGCGAGCTACGTTCAGCCAGAGCTGTATCGGTGAGCCAGTGCGAACCGTGGAGGTAATGGCTTGCAATATGCAATCACGCGTCGGTTTCCTTTAACGTGTTAGCCGGATTGTTTGCAGCTCACCACCGGCCCCCCCGATGACGACGTGTTGTCCAGAGGGATCTATGGCCAGCGAGTAGGCCCACCCCTGCTCGATGGCTTGAAGGGTCTCGGTAACAGCCACGTTCACAGGATCGATGATTCGAAGTTGCCCATCCTGGCAGGCTGCAAGAAGTCGATTTCCGTCTTCCGTCCAAGCAAGGTCGAGCGGAACTGAGGGCAAACGAATGTAACGCACCATTCGACCAATCGTCGGCTGCCAGATCCGAATCGTGCGATCCTGGGAGGCTGTGGCGACGATGGGCAAACCTTCTCTGGTAGGTTTCGCAACGACCTTGTGAATCGGCTGGGTGTGTTGGTTCAAGTTGCGTAGTGGCACGCCGCTCTGCCCGTTCCAGACTCTTAGCGACTGATCGAATCCCACGCTGACCAGAGTTACCTCGCTCCCAGCGTTCTGTTGAGTCCGATCCAGATCTAACAAGCTAAGGCTCATGACTCCACGCGAGTGTCCTAGTAACTCTTGGGGCGTCTGGACGATCGTCTCGCCGGCTTGAACCGAGATATCGTGCAGCAAAATTCGACGGTCGAGTCCAGAAGTGTACAGTGCTGATTCGCCACGCCAGGCCACGGAAGTAACCGAGTCATCATGGGCACTGCTCATATGCTGCGAGGTGCCGCTGGGCCAATCGAAAACCTCAAGGATTCCAGTCTCCGAAGGATCACCCCCGCCGGCGGCCAGCAATTTGCCTTTGGGTGAGAACGAAACGCAGTGTAGATTTGCCGCTGAACACTTGAGCGTCCGTTGGAGTTGGAGCGATGGCCATGCGAAAACGCTGATTCCCCGTTGGCTGGTCGCAACAATCGTCTGACCTTCGGGAGCGAATGCTAAGTCCGTAATCGGTGGTCCTGCCGCTTGTGAGGCGGTCGTCGAAATGCAATAAAGCGATGCGGCGAGAAGCGTTTGGATGCGGAGTGCATCAACATGGCGGACAGCAAACATGCTCGTTCTCTTCGAAGCGTCGTGTGGGAAGATCGCTCGCACTCTACGCAATCAACTCGGGTACAACTATTGATTGAGGTGGAGCGACGCGAACTGGACGGCCGTCTCTTGTGTGTAGTTCGGATGCCGGATTGATGCCCAGGAGCGTGTAGATTGTCGCCGCTAGGTCCGAAGGCGTTACCGGGCGTTCTTTGGGGAGTTCGCCTAGAGCGTCACTTGCACCGATTATCTGTCCACCACGTATTCCGCCTCCGGCAAGAGCCACGCTAAATACATTTGGCCAGTGGTCTCGACCACCTCGCGTGTTGATTTTCGGCGTTCTTCCGAACTCTCCCATTACCACGACCAGTGTTTCTTCCAACATGCCTCGGTCCGCTAGGTCCGAGACAAGAGCGCTCAGTGCTCGGTCGAGTGCAGGTAGATGGGCGTTCCTATCACCACCAAAGCGTTCTTTAAGCTGGACGATACTTTGATGAGTGTCCCAGCCAGTGCTGTTCACTGTCACAAACGGAACGCCGCGTTCAACTAATCGGCGAGCGAGTAAGCAACTTTGCCCAATCCCGTTTGCTCCCCTCCCATACTGATCGCGTACTTGACGCGGTTCGGACGCTAAATCGAACGCACGCTTGGCCTCAGCGGAAGCGATCAGGTTGAATGCTCGTTCAAGGTCTGGATCATTGGATTGAGGCGAGCCGGTTTGGGTTTTGCCGAATTCGTTGATGGCATCCACGAAACGACGGCGACGGTCGAGGCGAGGAAGGTCGAGCCCTTGATAGAAGTCCAAGTCGCGTACTTTGAAATCAGGGCGATCTGGATTGCCTACAACTGCAAACGGAGCTGTCGCCTCGGGCAGAAAGCCGTTTGGATTGATGTTGCGATTCTTTGAAGGGATCGCAACATTCGGCGGAAGGAAATTGGTCGGCAAATCCCTCTCGGAGTTCTGGTTTTCCGCCCAGGCATCGTCGGATCGGAAGTGGGCGAGCGTCGATCCGAAAGATGGATATTCAAGCGCCGGCGTAGGCTTGTAGCCGGTCATGAGATAGTGCGTCCCAAAATTATGTTCGCCGAGCGGTGAGGTCATTGATCGGACGACCGCCAACTTGTCCATGATCTGGGCGGTACGCTCCATACACTCATTAAGTCGGACGCCGGCCAAATTGGTTGCAATGGACTGAAGCGGTCCACGCACTTCTTCGGGGGCTTCAGGCTTCGGGTCGAATGTTTCGATATGACTCGGACCGCCATCGAGCCAAATTAGGATGCAAGATTTCGCTTTCGTCTTGGGACCTCGCTGCTGTGGGCCAGCCGCGGATGCTCGCTGCATTCGAAAGTAGTTTCCAAGCCCTAGTCCCAAAGCGGAGATTCCGCCCACGCGAACGAAATCACGCCTGGCCATGCCGTCACATCGTGTAATTGTCATCTCGAGTTCCAGTTTTTAGCGATTCGTGATGTGCGGTTGGAATTGGGATCTGCTATCTCACAGTGAGTGTCGCAAGTGTCTTTAATCGGCGTGTTGTCAACTAATGGTTCGTTGTGAACTCATCGCTGGACAGAAGCGCCCAGACATAGTCGCTCATCAATGCCGTTTTATCGTCCGATTTCTTAAGCTGCGAAATCCAAAACTGTTTTTCGTCACGCGCTAGTTTTCTCGATAGTGCGATTTCTGTGAACTCTTCAATCATATTCATCGGCAGACGGTCGTCTGCGAGCATTTTGCTAAGCCGACTTTCATTAGCCAGAATGCGTGCGTTCAACAAAGCGCCGTTAAATAGGTGGAGTTTGTGCGAAAGACCTCCTGACGTTACAGCGGCGTCTTCGCACGATTCTTCACGTCCGCAGCGTCCTAAGACGTCCAACGTATCCGACGGTGTGTTCGGACTTACCAGCGAAATCGCTCGTGTCCCAAGTGGCAAATCGCCGTATTGCTCAAACGCACCGAGGACATCCGATATGGCGTCCGCCAGCACTTCAGGTGGTAATGGGCGACAAATAAAGTGGGAATAGAACTGGTTGTCGTCGTTATTGTCTGCAGTAGGAACCGCACTACGCGAGTAGGCAGCACTGGTTGCGATTACCTTAATCGTGTGACGGATTCTGTAGCCGTGATTGACGAAATCCCTAGCCAGCTCATTGAGCAATTTGGGGTGGGTAGCTGGGTTCGTACTACGGAAATCATCGACAGGCTCAACCAGACCGCGGCCCATCATCTGTTTCCAAAGACGATTTACGATTGCCTTTGCAAAGTATGGATTTTCTTCGTCGGTCAGCCAGTCCGACAGGTTCCGACGATCGACTTCTTCCTCCAGAGCGACGCCAGGGAGCTTGGGAATTGCAGGTTCCCGCGTTCGAGGATGAATCGTAATCCCGCCTGGTTTTTCCCGGACGATCTGTCCTTGTTCGAGTTTTGCGAAGATTGCCGCAAGTCCGTGGTAGTCGTCTTGCGTCCAGCGGTCGAGAGGATGATTGTGGCAGTTCGCACACCGGAGTCGGCTGCCCATAAACAGCTCGCTCACGAACTCAGCTTGCTCTCCGGCGCCGCGTCCAGTCCGGTAAAAACTGGCGGGACCCACCGCGTGCGAATCGCCTGTCGCGAGCAGTAAATCTCGTGCAAGGAGTTGATAGCTTCGATCTTGGCGAACTTGCTCTGCCAGCCAGGAATGGTAGGTCTCCGCACCTTGATCGTCATTTTGAATCGGTCGTATGCGTAGCAGTTTTGCGAGCTGAAAAGTCCAGTATTCAGTGAACTCATCCGTGCTAAGCAATTCGTCAACAAGATCTGCTCGATCGAGCCGCGATGAACTTCGCTTTGGCGGACCGAGCTTTTCAGAGACGTCGTCCAGGCTTGGCAGGCGGCCGGTCAGGTCCAAGTAAACTCTTCGCAGGAACGTCGTGTCATCGGCTAGTGGCGAAGGCGTGGTGCCAAGCGTTGTAAGCGTCTCGTAAATCAACTCGTCGACAAAGTTGTAGCGAGGCTGGTCAGCAAGGTTCAATGGTTCATCGGAAAGCGGCGCGATTAACTCGATTGGCACAACTTCGTTGAGGAATCTCGCGACGACAATATGCCGCCCTCGTCGCAACAGTCTGGCTTCGTATCCGGTGGAAGGCTGCGAGTCGGTTTGCTTTGCAGAGCGGATCTCGACTGCTGCCGGATCGTCGGCTGTAAACACGGTCCAACGCGTGACATCGCGTTTGGAGCCATCTGGATAGAACGCGATGGTTCTAAGTTGAGTGGTTGCTCCAACTCCAGCCGCGACATGCTTGCGTGGCAGGACTTCGACACGGAGAAGACTTCGCGTAGAGGTATTGGCGGCGCCCTCTGCAATCCATTCGGTGAGCTTTGCTGCACTTTCACTATCTGGCGAAAACACTTCTCCGCCGCCATGAGCCACGTACTCAGTCGGCTTAAGGAGCAGCAAACTTCGATCGGGAGAATCCAGGTTTACCCGGCGGCCATACACGGCTCGAACAATCGATTCATAGTCTGCTCGCGGATCGCCGCCATACAGTGAAAGCTTGAATCCTCCGCGACCAATGGCCGCCCCGTGGCAGGCGCCCGCATTGCAACCGTTTTTGGTAAGAATAGGGACGATATCATTCGTGAAATCGATCCGTTCGCCAGCGCATAGCGAGCAAGAGACAAGCCATGATAGCGCCGCGAAGACGAGATGAATGGAGTTTTGGGGAGCACTCATAGCGTCCAATATAGCTCTTTCACCCCACCGCTCCTATCAAGAATTGCAGTGCACACAGCGCGATTTGCGACTTCGCAAGATTTTCAATGAAATATCAATTGACTCTCCCGTAACTGGAGGCCGTAGACTTCGGACATGTTCAGCATTGGTGAGTTTTCAAAGATCACGGGCCTAACCGTGAAGACGCTTCGCTTCTATCAAGAGCAGGGGCTGCTAGAGCCATGCTGGGTCGATGCCGGGAGTGGCTACCGCTACTACGACCCCGCAAAGTTAGAGCTGGCGCGCGTGATCGTCACGCTTCGCGATCTTGAATTCCCCTTGTCGGACATCAAACAGATTCTGAGCACACTTGACGATGACACTGACTATTTGCAGTTCTTGGAGTCGCGAAAACGTGACATTCAAGAAGCTCTAAAACATCAGCGCAAAGTCCTGTCGATGCTCGACTTCATCATTAGTCATGAGCGAGAGGTAACTGAAGACATGTCCGAATCTACATTTACAGTTGAAGAAAAGAATGTTGCTCCGATGCTGGTCGCAAGCCTGCGGATGCAAGGCCGGTATCAAGAATGCGGGACGGGATTCGCAAAGATCGGAAAGGCCCTGGGACGCTACATCAACGGCAAAGCGATGTTGCTGTGCCTCGATGGAGAATATCGGGAAGAAGATGCGAACTTTGAAGTCGCAATGCCGGTTAGTAAGAAAATTCAGAAGGCGATACCGGGTGAAGAACTTGAATTCAAGGAACTCGATGGCGGTACGTGTATTGCACTCGTGCATCAGGGTCCATACGAGGAGCTTTGGCGTTCGTATGAGCGTCTGTTGAAGCACGCGAAGGAGGAGGGTTTGGAGTACAAGCTTCCAACGCGCGAAGTCTATCAAAAGGGGCCCGGAATGATCTTCAAAGGCGATCCCATGAAATATCTCACCGAGATTCAGCTCTTTCTAAAGTAGACCCATGCACCTTCGCTTGCATGGGACGATGGCAACGCGTTGGTGATTTTTCCAGTTCGCAACGAAACATTCGAAGCTGTTGGTGGTTTGTAACTCATGTGCGGCAAACGGATCGCTTCGGTGGAATGAGACGCGGGTAATTGGCGGTGAGTATTACGTTTCGTTGCGAAAGTGGACACAAGATTCGGGCCGACGAAAAGTTCGCGGGGCGGCAAGTTCGTTGTCCGGCCTGCAGTCGGCCGACGGACGTTCCAGACCAATCTGCTCTCGCGTTCCGTGAAACGAAGGAGCTGCCTGCAATTACGGAGTCGGGAATCCAGCGTGTGCTCGGTGAGGTTGCCCCGCTGCCTGAGATGCCAGAGTCGCCGGATCTGTGCGCAAGACAGTGTCCGCGGTGCCGCAAAAAGTTGACCAAGGCTTATTCTCTGTGCCCGAACTGCAAGCTGTTTGTCGGAGCTGCTGTGCTCGCTGACAGCGTTGCTGAAACGCCTAGCGAGTTGCTGTGACAGTGGCGACTTGGTCGCAATATGCTTTCTGATGGCTTTCAGTATGTTCGTACCCAATAGCACGCACTGCGGGCTTGGCAGAATTGCGCACTGTTTGATCTCGATTGGTAGGAAGCTGCGAGCGGTGAAGTTATTTCGACTATCATGCGAGTAGTCGACTACAACTTCCCATCAAGAGATATCCAAAGTGAATCGAAGAATCTCCAGTTCTTGGTTGCTGCTATTTGCCCTTTACTTTACCTCTAGTGTGCGAGGTGAAGAAACGCGTCTTCTTAGGCAGCCCACTCTTAGCGACACGCACGTTGCATTTACCTACGGCAGCGATCTTTGGACTGTCGGTCGGGATGGCGGACGGGCGATCCGGATCACCAGCACTTCCGCAGTTGAGCAGAGTCCTCATTTTTCGCCGGACGGTAAGTGGATTGCGTTCACTTCGAATCGTTCGGGAACGAGTGCGGTTTACGTTGTTTCTGTTGAAGGCGGTACGCCAACTAGGTTGACTTGGTATCCATCCGGATCGGTGGCTCGCGGCTGGACGCCCGACGGTGAGCACGTGCTGTATTCGACTACGCGAGAGACGGCTCCGGCGTCTTACGAACGGTTGTGGACGGTTCCGATGCATGGCGGGCCCTCCAAGCGACTGCCAGCCCATTGGGGATTTGATGGTTCGTTTTCGCCCAGCGGCAAACGCATCGTCGTCGATCGTGTAAGTCGCTGGGATACCGAGTGGCGACACTACCGAGGTGGCCAGAATACTCCTCTGACCATTCTCAACTTAGATACACTCGCCGAATTACGCATCGACAACGATCGCACTACGGATATTCAGCCGATCTGGCTGGGCGAGAAAATCTACTTTCTGTCCGATCGTGATTGGGTCATGAACATTTGGTCCTACGATCCTTCGTCGAAGGAACTTGAACAACTGACGGAGTTTACGGGGTCTGATATTAAATGGTTGAATGGCATTGCTGGAACGCTCGTCTACGAGCGGAATGGGTATCTCAGTACGTTTGACTTAGAGCGAAAAGAGCCCAAGCGACTGAAGATCGAAGTAGTCGGAGATTTTCCCTGGGCTGAGAAACGTTGGGAAAGTGTGACCGATTCGATCAGTTCTGCGTCGCTTTCAACGACCGGAAAGCGAGCCTTGTTCGAAGCGCGTGGTGAAGTTTTCACTGTGCCGATCGAAAACGGGAGCCCTCGAAATCTCACACAGTCGTCTGGTGGGGCAGACCGCTCTCCAATGTGGTCTCCCAAAGGTGACAAGGTTGCTTGGTTCTCCGACGATGGTAACGGTTACAAAGTGTTGATCGCAAACCAAGACGGGACCGGCGATGTAGAGGAGTTGGGAATCGGCGATTCGAAGATGGCGTGGGAAGCGACGTGGTCCCCCGACGGAACCCGCATTGCATTCGTCGACAACGATGTGCAGGTTCGAGTGTTGGAGATCGAGTCTGGAGAGATTAAGACCGCGGGGGCAGGCGGTGTGAATATTGAACGAGGCTCGATGGGACTCACTTGGTCGCCCGACTCAAAATGGCTCGCCTACGCAAAGAGCTTTCCCAATAACCTACGCCGCATCATGGCTTGGTCGGTAGCGAGAGATGAAACGTTGATACTCACGGACTCCATGGCTGACTCGATGAGTCCGACTTGGGATCGTGACGGGAAGCATCTCTACTTTCTCGCCAGTACCGATGTTGCACTCGCCTCAGGTTGGGCAAACACGAGCCGAATATCGGCAGAGCCGCGCTATGGAGCGTACGTCATGTTGCTTAGCGACGATGCCGAGTCGCCCTTCGCGCCAGAAAGTGATGAAGAGGAAGTGGAAGACGAGGCGGATTCCTCGGAGGAGAGCAAGGACTCCAAGTCGGAAGACGGCGACGATTCAAAATCCGAGCCGGAGGCCAGCAAACAGGCCAAAGCCAAAGTGGATGACGTCGACGAAGCTGAAGCTGAAGCTGAGGCGACTGAGGACAGTGAAAAGGCTGAAAAGAAATCAAAGAAACGCAAGAAGAAACGAAACAGAAAAAAGATCAAAGCCGTTGAAGACTCCGAGTCTGAGGATGAGCCAGCGGAAGACAAAGAAACGGCAGAAGGCAAGGATCCAGCCGACGAGGGCGAGTCAGATTCCGACGATGAAAGTGATGAAGAGAGCGAGGATGCCGATGACGCGGGCATCGAGATCGATCTCGAAGGACTAAGTCGCCGCATTCTTGCTTTGCCGATTTCGCCTGCCGACTTGCGATTCACGCTGAGCGGACCAGAGGGCTCGGTGTTTATTGCAGAGTCGCCAGAGTCAGGCGGTGGCTTGACTCTCCACAAGTTCACATTGAAGGACGAAAAGAAGACTGAGTTTCTGTCTGGTATCAGCAGCGTCGCGACGTCCAGCGATGGCAAGAAGATGCTCTATCGCGCCGGCGGCTCCTGGAGCGTGACGGACACCGGTGGCCCCAAAGGCAGCGGTAAGGGCATCAATGTCAATCTACAAATGCAATTGGATCGCCAAGAGGAATGGGAGCAGATCTTCGAGGAAGCTTGGCGTTACATGCGCGACTTTTTCTATGATCCCAATATGCATGGCCGGGATTGGGATCTTGTGCGTGAACGATACACACCGCTGGTACCGTTCATTCGGCACCGCGCGGATTTGTCGTACTTGCTCGATCAAATGAGCGGTGAGATGTCCGTGGGGCACAGTTTCGTTTTCGGTGGAGACTACCCGGAGATCGATCAAAGCTCCCGCGTCGGCTTACTTGGTGCAGATCTTGAAGCCGAAGATGGCCGCTGGAAGTTCTCTCGGATTTACACATTCGAGAGCTGGAATCCGCGGCTTCAAGCTGCTTTGGATCGGCCTGGCTTGAAAGTTGAGGAAGGCCACTACTTGCTCGGAGTCAATGGCGTCGAGCTAACGGAAGAAGACGAACCGTATCGTTTGCTGGATGGGACTGCCGGACAGCAGACGACGCTGCGTATCGGCGAGTCGCCCGACATGGAGGACTCTTGGACGGTCGTTGTTGAACCGCAGCGTAGCGAGAATGCGCTTCGACAACGAGCGTGGGTGGAAGACAACCGTCGTCGCGTGGATGAGTTATCGGACGGCAAGCTGGCTTACGTTTGGATTCCCAACACCGGACAGCCTGGCGTCATCTCGTTCAACCGGTACTTCTTCGCTCAGCAAGACAAACTGGGGGCCGTCATTGACGAACGCTACAACGGGGGCGGTTTGCTCGACGACTATATGGTCGATCTTATGACTCGGAATCTTCGCGCTGGACTGACTAACGAAGTGCCCGGTGCCCAGCCGTTTCGGTTGCCAGCAGGTTTACTCGGTCCCAAAGTTCTGTTGATCAACGAACGCGCCGGTTCAGGCGGAGACTTTTTCCCGTGGGTGTTTAGGCAGCAGAAGGCTGGTTCATTGATTGGTACGCGGACGTGGGGTGGTCTCGTCAAGTCGTCGGTGCACTATCCCTTCGTCGATGGTGGCGCGATGACTGCACCTGACAACGCCGTCTTTGATCCGATCAACAAAGAGTGGATTGCTGAGAACGAAGGCGTGCCCCCAGACATCGAAGTCCTGATGGACTCGAAGAGTACTTCAAAGGGCATTGACCCTCAACTCGAACGCGGCGTGGAAGAGCTTCTCAAACTCATCGAGGCGAATCCACCCACCGAGATCGAAGTACCTGATTTCCCGACTCCCACGATTAAGAAGTAGTCGGGGAGCAGCGGGCATCAACAGGTCTGAGGGAGGTTTCACGGAAGTAACAAAAGGACATTCCGGGGAGAGGGCTTTTGATGCCGAAGTTGCACGGGCCAGCGAGCGTCGTGAATGGCGAGCTGCTCCAACGAAAAACGCCGCAAGTCGATGAGGTCATCAACTTGCGGCGTGAATTGCTGAAAGTGCTGCAATGTTCAGCACTTCGCGAGCGGAGGGCACGGGACTCGAACCCGCAACCCCTTACGGGGCACTTCATTTCCAATGAAGCCGCTAGCCATTCGCTTACCCTCCAGTTCGAAGGCTTCTTTGGCGGCGAACCAGGTATTTAAACCTAGGAGACCACACACGAAAGCCGGCGAAGTTTGCCTAGCGGAAACTCGGTATTACCGAGGCAGAAATCATAGCTACTGAGCCGGAGTCCGTACATAGCGTACCGCCCAAACTTGTGCGAAGTCGTGGAACGGAACCGTAAATCCAATGGCCCAGACTCTGCTTGAGGCAACTTGCTGTGGGGTGCTAACTAGCCCGCGCGACGGCGTGGGTTAAGTTTGGCTGGCGACGTTTTCGGCGAGGAAGTCTGTGTTGGAAGCGGCAGGATACGGGGAGTCTCAGTGGCATTTGGCCCGACTCTCCAGGGCTTGCTTCCGCTTCCGTCCCAGGCATGTTGTTTGACCGATTCAAGGATGCGATTCGCGACTTCGACAGCTCGTGCCCCGTCTTCGCCAGTCACCGATGGGCTCGCTCCCGAGCCAATACTCAGCACGAAATCGTTGTGCTCGTCGAGAATCGCGTTACGCTTCGAAATCGCGATGTTTTCGGGCAGCAACATCTCTTTGAAAATCTGCTCTTTGGCTTCCATACGGTCCGATGCAGGTAGTTCGTCGAGTGCAATCACACGCGTGAGCACGTCATCGGTGGGTCGTACGACGTGCAATTCGTCCGCAGAAAAGTCGAGATCGGCGTAGCCAGTGGCCGAGTAGACTTGCATGCGACGGGTCGCAGATTGCGAGAGTCGCGAAGCGCTGATGTTGACGATGCAGCCACTCTCAAATTGCAGTCTGGCTTCGGCAATGTCTTCATGCGATCCCAGTACTGCCAAGCCTGATGCTTGAACGTCCATCACTTCGGATCGATCAATCGACAGAATTAAGTCGAGATCGTGGATCATCAAATCCATGACTACACCAATGTCGGTGCTTCTGCCGCTGTAGGCCCCGGCGCGAACTGCGTCGATGTATTTCGGTGCACCAATGCTGTTCTGAGCGGTCGTCCACATGGGATTGAATCGTTCGACGTGACCGACCTGCAACACACGCGAGTGGCTTTTGGCGATTTGAACAAGTCGTTGAGCTTGGTCCGGCGTGGTCGCGAGTGGTTTTTCGATGAAGCAGTGGATTCCACTTCGTAGCAACTGGCTCGCGATTTCGTAGTGGTGGACCGTTGGCGCAGCGACGATCGCGCAGTCAACTTGACCGACGATTTGCTGGAAATCTGAGAAGGTTGGCAGTTTCAGTTCTTCTTGCACAACGCGTTGCGACTCGTTGCTTGGGTCGACAACACCGAGAAGTTGGAAGTTCTCGTTGTTGGCAGCCAGCTTGGCATGAATCCGGCCTAGATGGCCGCCGCCAATGACAGCCAAACGCAACGGTCGTTGATTATTGTTTTGGCTCACGCAGCCTTCCTCCGATCTCTTCCTCGGCCGTGACGACCGCTTTGAGAGTCTTCGATAAAGTCGAACAGAGTCTGGAGCTCCGGCAGAATTCCACCGTTGCTGGATAGGATTTCCCGCGCGTGTTCCATTCCGACCTTGGAACGGTAGAGTAAGCGGTAGGCTTCCATGAGTGCTTTGATGGCATCGCTGGAGAAGTTCTTCCGCTTCAGTGCAACGACATTGACCGTTCTTGGCCGGGCCGGAAATCCTTCGACCAGCATGAATGGTGGCACGTCATGCAGAACTCGGCTCAGCCCGCTCACGAAACTGTAGCAACCGATGGATGCAAAGTGGTGGACCGCACAACCGCCCGACAGTGTCGCATCTTCGTGGACATGCACGTGGCCGCCGAGCATCACGTTGTTCGCCATGATGACTCGGTCTCCGACTTTGCAGTCATGAGCAACGTGGCTGCAAGTCATCATGTAGCAGTTGTTGCCAACGCTCGTGATGCCGTCTTCTTTCTCCGTTGCACGGTTGATCGTAACCGATTCACGGAAGACGTTGCTGTCCCCGATGATGACCTGCGTCGGAGTGCCTTGATAGCTTAAGTCCTGGGGTTCGGCACCCACGACAACGCCGGGAAACAGATGGTTGTCTCGGCCGATTGTCGTGTTCCCAGAGATCGTAATGTTGTTCTCTAGGCGAGTTCCGCGTCCGATGCGAACATTCGGTCCAATGACGCAGTGGTGACCTACGCGAACTTCATCATCAAGTTCCGCACGGGGATCGACGACAGCGGTGTGAGCAATGATGGTGGCCATGAAGTTTAGCCCTGGAGTTCTCTTGACTGAGGTAAAGGTCCGAATTCGTCTAGATCGCGTGTTGAATCCAAGAAGCGACTAAGCGGCTCGGTGTGTTTGAAACTGTCTTTGCTTAACTCGATCCTGTATTGCGGAAGCCAATTGACCGTTCAATTGGTGCCCACTACGGATCGCCGTAATGCGTCCTATCAGATGTACGCCGGCCAACGCTAGGTCACCTAGGACATCTAACGCCTTATGTCTTGCGCACTCATCGGGAAATCGTAGTTCATTGTTGACTGGTCCCTGTTCGTCAAAAACCAGTAAGTCGCGTTCGGAAACGTGGGTCGCTATGCCTGCGAGTTGTAGCTTCGCTGCATCGGCAGCTGAAATGAAGGTACGAGCAGGCGCGATCTCTTGTGCGTAGATTTCGGGCGTAACTTGAGTCGCGAAGGTGCTTTGCCCGATGGGCGAGTTTGCACCGTAGTCCAACTGGTACTCGACGAACAATGCGTTGGAGTCTGGTTCCGTCGGTGGTTCGAGTCGTATTAGCTTGTCCTCGTCGCAAATCTCGATCGTGGAGTCAGCGACGAAAGTGGTTCGCGGTTCGGTCAACTCGACTTGGCCGGCGGAACTAAGTGCCAAAGAGAGGCGATGGCTACTTCCATCGAAGCCTGGCATTTCTGCGGCAGTGCAGTGCACTTCGCAATTGGTGATGCCGAGCCCGTAAAGAGCGGACATCACGTGTTCAACCATCTCGAAATCGGCAAAGCCGTGACCGAGTTGAGTTCGCATCGAAATGCCCTTGCTGAATTCCGACAATGCTGGAACTCGGGGGTGACCGGGTAGGTCTGTGCGAACGAATTGTATTCCTGCGTTGGCTTCCGCTGGGACAATAGTCAGTGTGTTTTGTTTTCCAGTCCAGAATCCCCTGCCACCGATGGTGCAGCTCGTCGCAAGTGTTGTTTGGCGGGGAAGCTGAGACATGATCAAGATCTTGGATGTAGACTTTTCAGAGATGCTGCAGAGCCGTGCGTCCAGAGTGCAGGGTGAGCGAGCTTGCGTGAATGGCAAGCCCGCTCAACACTGGTCGACGCAGAAAACGGAATGCGAGCGAAGGTACAGACGCCGAAGCTTAGCGTGGTGTCGCAGTAGATCTTTGGGCGGTTCGTGCCTTGAGGCCATCGAGTACCCAAGAGGTAAGATCCGTTTGAGGGGCGTAGTGAATGACGCCCTGAGTGAGAAACATCTGAACCATTTCCGGCTTGGCTGGGTCCACTTCCTCGCGGGTTCCGTCGACTCGCAAGACGACTTGGATACCCATGTTTTCGCTCGCGTACTTCACGAGGTTCTTAATATCCGAGTAGATCTGAAAGAGGATCTTTGCTCGAGCCTTGTCGAACTCTTTTCGCTTGCGAACGATCTCTAGGCGAAACGCGGTGTCTTGGTCTGCGATTTCCTTTTCACGTCGAGCGTACTCGGCGGTACCTTCGGTAATCGTCTCTTTGAGTTGTTCCATTTGTTTGAGGATTGCGTCCCGCTTGCGGGTCATTTCCTCGTCCGCCGCCTTCATTTGGCCATCGATTCGCTCGACGTCGGCCTTCATCGTCGGGTGATTCTTCAGAATGTAGCCGATGTCGACAACGGCCACGGTGAGTTGCGATGGTTTCGCAGTTTCTTGGGCGTTGACTTCAGAAACAAACGAAGTCAGTAGGACGGCAGCTATTAAGCTCCAGATTCGCACGATTCAGCACTCCTTGCTCTGCGTGACTGGGGACTCGAAAACACTTTCAAGTCCTTATTCAGTTTGTCTAAATTCCGTTTCAGACAGCCGGGTTGAGTACGGCGTGAGGAAATCAATTTCCTACAGCAGCCGACCTGGCAATCGCGTCGCATTGTGGAAGGATTCCAAGTCGACGTAAATAGCGATTTGCCGTGCTTTTTCGCGGAATTTGCACTTCTCGGCTTCGGATTTTCGCCAACATCACGCATACTCGTCGAATAGGCTTGCGACCATCGAGGCTCTCAAGCATCCCGACTTGGCCTCAAGCACTCACTGTAAAACTTCCATTCTTGGAGCTTCTAGATCTGCCATGGCTACGATTCGAATCGCACTCCGAGCTCTCGCTAAAAACAAAATGCGAGCCGCGCTGACCGTTCTGGGCGTCGTGATCGGCATCGCGGCTGTCACTGCGATGGTGAGTGTCGGCATGTCTGCGACCGAGCTCGTCCAAGGCGAGTTTCAGAACCTGGGGACGAACGTAATCATCGTATTGCCAGGCAATGAGCAATCCAAAGGCGGTGTACGGAGGCAGATCCAATCACTGACACCGAGCGACTCACGGTCTTTGTCCGAGGAATGTCCGAGCGTTTTGGCTGCGACGCCTTTGGTCTTTACTGCGGCGTCTGCGGTCTACGGTAACAGTAACTGGACTGCACGAGAGACGTTTGGAGTCGACGAGAGTTTTCCAGTCGTTCGCAACTGGCAATGCCGCCTCGGAGACTTTTTCAGTGAACGTGAAGTGATGTCGGCCGCCAAGGTGTGCGTCATCGGACAAACTGTTGTCAAAAAGCTGTTTCAAACCGCGAATCCCATCGGGAAAACGATTCGCGTTAAGAACATTCCGTTCGAAGTCGTCGGTGTCTTTGAAACGAAAGGCGCCAACATGGTCGGCGATGACCAGGACGATGTGTTGATCATGCCTTACACAACCGTTCGAAAACGCTTGCAGGGTAGCAATTTTGACACCGTCAACATCATCATGGCTTCGGCTCGCAGTACGGAGCTGATGGGGGTGGCTGAAGATGAAATGCGAAATTTGCTACTCGATCGACACCGGATTGGCATGGGACAACCGGCCGATTTTGAAGTTGCCAACACCACTGAGATTGCCAATGTTTTTGGAATCGTCACAGGTGCATTGACCATGATGCTAGCCGCGATCGCCGGGATTTCGCTAATCGTGGGAGGTGTTGGCATCATGAATATCATGCTTGTTTCTGTCACGGAACGCACCCGCGAGATCGGTATCCGCATGGCCGTTGGAGCTCGAGGCCGCGATATTCTTATGCAATTCCTCGTTGAATCGGTGGTGCTCTCAATCATCGGCGGTGCCATCGGCATTGCACTGGGCGTAGGCGCTTCGGTGGGTCTTACATCGTTGATCAATGCGGTTTCTGCAGGACGCGATTGGCCGATTATTGTCAGCTTTCCAGCCGCACTGGTTGCACTCTGTTTCTCTGCGGCGGTTGGCATTGTCTTCGGATACTATCCAGCCTGGCGTGCCAGTCGCTTAGATCCGATTGATGCACTTCGTTACGAGTAGAGGCTCGAGGTGAGATCCGGGAGGTGCTCCTCCGCCAAGTTTTCGGCTTGCGAGTCGCTGATGCTATTGCTCCACTGCAGCAAATTCGCGTGCAGAGCCAACTAGAGGTCAGGGCAAGTCAGAGTTTCAGTCTGGGGTTAAGACAGTAGCCCAGCTGTCCCAGCCGGAGCGAAACAAACGATCGGCTCCAGGGGCGCTCGGGGAGCCGAGCAAATTTGCGTAGTCTTAGAGACTCGGATTCACTCTGAATGCGAAGGCAGAAGCTGAGCCAACAGCTTCTTCTTGATGCCGTAAGGCAAGAAGTGGTGGTATCGCGAGCGCACTAAAAAAGCGAGCCAGCTCATGGAGCTGACTCGCTTCTCGTATTCAATGTGACTCGACGATTGACGTCGTGTCGCTTCGGCTGATTTCTAGTTCAGAAATTAGGCAGAAGGAGCGTCAGATGCAGAGTTTGCAGCTGGATCTGGTGTAGGAGCTGGAGCTGGAGGAGCTTCAGCAGGTACAGCGCTCTCGTAGATGATGCCGCTGTCCATCGTTTGGCTGCAGTTTGTGCAACCAGCGGTGATAACAGGAGCCATCATTGGAGCTGAAGTCATGACAGTTCCGCCACAACCGCAACCGCTCGATACTGGAGCAGCTGCCATGACAGTTCCGCCACATCCGCAATTGCTGACAGGAGCAGCGCAGCCACCGCAAGAAGGCTCAACAGCAGCACATCCGCAATCGCTAACAGGAGCAGCACAGCCACCGCAAGATGGAGCTGGTGCTGAGCATCCGCAATCGCTTACTGGAGCAGCACAGCCGCCACAAGCTGGTTCTGGAGCTGAGCAACCGCAGTCACTTACAGGAGCAGCACAGCCACAAGAAGGAGCTGGAGCTGGAGCACAGCAAGTAGGAGCTGGTGCAGGAGCACAGCAGGTTGGCTCTGGAGCACAGCATGGATCTGGCTCTGGGCAGCCACAGCTTGCCTTCTTCGCCTTCAACTTGGCAAGTAGTCCGCCACCGCACTTCTTAGCACGTGGCTCGCGACCGCCGCAGCGACCCGAGAACAATCCGCCACCGCAAGAGGACTTACCGCCGCACTTGCGACCGATAGCGTGACTCTCAGAAACATCAAAACCGGCGGTCAAAAGCATGGCTAAGCCAGCGATGCCCGCAACTAAACGTAGATTCATCGGAAACACCTCCAATAAACAAACAACCCAAACTGCCTGGGCTAGCATGGCGGGACATCCGCCGAGTAAACATCTCCTCCGGCACTCAAAACCATCAACTTTGCCGCTAAGCATTAGTTTTCCGGTTGAGCCGGTTAGGTAGTCTGCGAAAACTGGCAAATAACCTACCGCTAGCCCAGTGAGTGTCAAGCGGGAGGAATCTCGGTATTCCGTGGCATTCAAGGCTGCCTAGCAGTCGATTCCTACTTTCGCTGGGCGTCTACGTTGGAAATAGCAACATCAGAGGCGTTCTTAGCCCAAATCAAGGGCTTGAAAGCACCGCATGGTGATAGTTAAGGCGTCCAAAAGTTCTTTCGGAATCTTGGGCTGACGCGCCCTGGGTTCGCGATTTCGAGGCCGATGTCTGTGGGAACTGACGTGAATTCGGCTTGGCGAGCCGAAGTGTCGACCCGTGCAAAAGGACAAAAGCTCTTTCGACGTTGGCATTCTCCCTAACGGAATTGCCACTGTGATTTGGAATCGGGCGCGAAGCTCAGGAGACTACTTTTGAAGAAGCAAGAGAACAGCCAACTCGCGGTTGGAATCGGCCTGGGGATATCCTTGGGAACCGCTTTTGGGGTCGCCCTAGGCAATCTAGGGCTTGGTATTTCTCTGGGGTTAGCTCTGGGGGCCGGTCTAGGTGTCGCCATGTCAGGCGGCGGCCAGGAGCGCGATGATCCCGATGCAGGTAAAGACGGCTCGTCGGATTCGGATTCGGATTAGGGCTCCTTTCAATTGGTTTGATCAGTATCGGTCTGACGCCGACCAAAGCAGTGGGCCGCCGAATGACCTGAGTAAGCTAGCCAACTTTCAACGGCTACTCCGATTCAGATATAGGCCATATCGCCTAAATTTCGGAAAGAGCCGCAGGTTTCCGCTGGTGGCCACGGTTGGACCGTCCATAATCGGGAGGCGGGCTCTCATGGTGGTCGCGGGGCGATGGAGCCAAAAGACGGAATCGAATTACGGGGGATCAGATGCTGAGACGACTATTTATGGTGCTCGTTGCCGGGGCACTGCTCGTGCCAGTTGGAGCACGGGCTCAAGAAAAGCCTACGAAGGTAGAAGACGGGAAGCCAGCTCCCGACTTCACGATGACCAACATCGAAGGCAAAGAATTCAAGTTGAGTGACCGCATCGGCGGTGAGAAAAACGTCGTGCTCATGTTCAGCCGTGCTAGCTGGTGACCGCATTGCATGAAGCAGCTCGGGGAGTTGCAAGGCAAAGCGGCAGAGTTTGAGAAGCTGAACGCGGAGTTGATCTTCGTATTCCGGGAAGAGCAACAAGGCGTCGAGGGTCTCAAGAAGATCCAGAAGCGCGTGCCGACCAAATACACGTTGGCTTTGGATCTGAACAAGAAGTCTTCCAAGGTGTACAGCACCAGGAAAATGACCTTTGACAATTTCGTTATCGACAAGGACGGAAAAGTCGCAGCGATCATCGACGGATCTTTAAGAGAGAGAGCGACTGCGAAAGAGTTGCTCAAGATCTTGGCTGAACTCGAGTCGAAATAGGCCAGCGCGGCATATGCTTGCGGTGAGGCAATTGGATAGACAAAGACCTAGCGAATCCTCTGCTCGAACAATCGAGCAGAGGATTTTTCGTGATGGAGCGAGAGCTAGACTGGTGCGTGTGTCGACGGTCCCGACTTAAAGCTAGGGGAAGAGCTTGAACGCTACGTCTCGATTATGCGCGGATAATATAGAGAGTGTTGGGACGAAACCACTGGTAAATCCGGGGACCTCCATTTGCGTATTGCCAGTTCCCGCAAGGCTGTGCGACCAGTGCCATGACTCACTCAAGGTGATACCCGGACTCGAAGCTGCACGGATGCAAATCCAATGAGTCACGTTAGGGTTTAGAACGATGGTCGTCGACGGTCTAAAGTCGTAGCGATAAACCCGACTCCGCCCAATCATCATGGGTGCGCCGCCGGACATGACCGGAGAACGAGTGGGTGCAACTCCTCGAACACTCCAGATGGGCGTTGGTGACATGATCCAGGGAATGACACCGCTACCGTAGATATCGATATCGAATTCTCTGTCAGTGGCAGCTTCACCATGCGATCCGAACCACATGATCCGTGAGATTGTCGGCGCCGAAGCCGGCAAGGCAAAGTCGTCAGCAATATGTAGTGGAAAGACATCGTCGCTACCAATGTTCCATGGGAAGCCGGCGGACAACGGCACGGGATTGCCGTTATCGAAGTTCTGAGAAGCCGCAGTCCCCGCAAGGCTTACCGTTAGAACTAAAGACGCTATGACAAGGCGGACAAACTTGCGCATTTTGAGAGCCCAATGTAAGTAGATGTTGCGTGGAGTTCAGTGTTTTGAACTCGCGAAAATTGGTCTCCCCACCTGGATTGATCCTAGTCGTTTTCGGCTCGAGTGGCAATGACTTTATGCGAGTCGCCGCCGATCGGGGGAATTACGGCCGAAAGACAAGCGGAAGCGGATGGGAATCGAACCCACCAGGCACTTTTTCAAGCCCCTCAGCGGTTTTGAAGACCGTGGCGATCACCAGATCAGCAAACGCTTCCGATGGTTAGAACGCAAGCAATTTTAACACATTGAACGAGGGTGGTTATCGCTTTCGGTGCGTTGGAGTAGTTTGTTGCACATGACGCCGCGAAATCTGGCGTCAAGGGTTTCACCGTTAGCAGTTTGATCTGTCTAGGTTCAGAGGAACGAAGCGTGGATTTAGTGGACTACAACGTACAGCAACTTCGGAAAGAGTTTCCGGCGCTCAGCCGAAAAGCCAGCGGGCGGGAAGCCGTTTTCTTCGACGGACCTGCCGGTACGCAAGTGCCCAATCGAGTGATTGGAGCCATCTCAAGCTACCTTTCGAACTGCAACGCAAACGGACATGGTGAATTTGCAACGAGTCGAGAGAGCGATGCGGGGCTAGAGAGTGCCCATCAGGCTGCCGCAGATTTCGTTGGAGCCGACGATCCAGATTGCATTGCATTTGGATCCAATATGACGACTCTGACGCTCGCGCTCGCGCGCAGCTTTGCTCGGATTTGGAAACCGGGCGATGAGATTGTTTTGTCCGGAATTGAGCACGACGCGAACTTCACGCCTTGGCATCAAGCCGCCGAGGATAGCGGAGCGACCATTCACGTGATCGATGTTCGCTCCGAGGACTGCACGCTCGACATGGATGATTTCAAAGCCAAACTGAATGAGCGAACGAAATTCGTGGCTGTTGGCTGTGCGTCGAACGCAGCCGGCACCGTGAATCCAGTTGCCGAAATATGTGCTGAGGCCAAGAAGGTCGGCGCGTTGACGTTCCTCGATGCGGTTCACTACGCGCCGCATGATGCGATTGATGTCAAGAAGTTTGATTGCGACTTCCTGGCATGCAGCGCTTACAAGTTCTTTGGTCCGCACATTGGGATTCTATGGGGGCGTCGTGAGTTGCTTGAGTCGATGGAGCCGTACAAGCTGCGTCCCTCGCCGAACGCTTTGCCAGGACGCTGGATGACTGGGACTCAAAACCATGAGTGCATCATGGGGACCAAGGCGTGCATTGAGTACATTGCTGGTATCGGACGGATGCTCGCCGGTGATGCAGAACTCGGACGCAGGCGTTCTCTCGAAGTGGCCTTTGAAGGCATTCGCCGTTATGAGAGTGGGCTTTGTGATCGGTTGTTGGACGGCTTGGCCGAACTGCCGGAAATCAAAGTTTGGGGGATTACTGATGCAGCCGACAGAGGTCAACGCTTTCCAACGGTTTCCATCACGCACTCGAAATTCAAGTCACAAGAGCTGGCGAAGCTGTTGGGTGAAAAAGGCATCTTTGTCTGGCACGGCAACTACTACGCCTTGCCGCTGACCGAGCGCATTGGAGTTGAGCCCGATGGAATGGTCCGCATCGGGCTTGTCCACTACAACACGCGCGAAGAAGTCGACTACTTTCTAGAACAACTCAGTGCACTGTGATGGTTGAACTCAGATTAGCCGGTTAGGCCCCACCGTAGAATCTCAGATATTTTCGGTGTCTTGCCTTGCCACAGAATTCCGACTCGAAAAATACGCCCGGCCAAAGTAACGATGGCCACCGTCGCGAGGGAGGTCAGGATGATGCCTAGGATGGGTTGCCAGACTGGAATGGATTGCCCCGTACTCATTCGCAAGATCATGGTGGTAGGCGTGACTGGCGGGAATAGCGAAAACCACTTGGAGATGCTGCCGTTTGGATCTTGGACGATGAAGAACCAAATGAACATGGGACTCATCAACATCATCCACACGGGCAGCAGCATCGACTGGGCTTCTTTGAGCTGCGAAACACAAGCACCGACGGCGAGAAAGATCGCTGCGTAGAAGAGCACGCCGAGAATTTGAAACACAATAAACCAAGGCAATACGTGCATCGGGAAATCGTCTAGATATCCACGCTGCTCAACCATGTAGTAAATGCCAACCATGTAGATCGAGAAAATGGTGATGGATCCGGCGACGGACCCGAGTAGTTTTCCGCTCATGAGCTGGAATGGATTTGCACTGCCAAGGAGCACTTCGGCAATCCGCTGCGACTTTTCTTCCAAGACGCTTTCCAACATTGGCTGTGAAGCCATGAAGATGATCATGAACATCAGCATCATGACGCCCATCGGGATGAAGATCGCAGCCAATTCGTTTTTCTCTTCGGCTCCAGAAATCGAGCCGTCTGTAGCACGCGATACTAGCCCCTTGCCTTTGACAGAAACGGGTGCACTCGCAACGGCCACGGCTTGCGGGTCGATTTCGGATTCGCTGAGCCGCTGCTGTTTGGCGGTCTCAGAAATCACGCCTTGAATCCAACGTCTAGCGGAAGAAAGCCCTGAGTCCTGTGAGTAGAAGGTGATCGACTTGTCCGAGCCTGACGCCAGTACTTCGTCTGGGATTTCGAGGAAGGCATAGAGTTCTTGGTCGCGGACTCGGTCGGACAATTCCAATCGCAAGTCATCGTTCAGCGATCCTTCGACGCTCTCGAAAAAGTACTTTTCGGCTCGGTTCAGCGAAGGCGCGTTGAGGTCGTCATCGACTTCGCTGCCCTGCTCGGCTTCTTCGATTCGCTTGTCAATTTCTGAGTTGCGAGCATCCGAGGCCACTTGAAGGGTCTGCAGGAGTGTCCCGGTTCCGTCTGCTACGACGATCTTCCTCTCCTTAACCTCCCCAACATTGTTAAGAAGTTGGATTGCGAGAAGTCCACCGAGCATAAGAATCGGCATCATCACGATGGATAGAACGAAGGCCTTGGTAGCAACCATGGCTTTGTACTCGCGGATGGCGATCGTCAGAATCTTTTTCATGGCTTGAAACGTTTGGTTTGTGAGTGTTAGCGAAGTTCATTCAGGCTGAGCCGCCCGACGGTTCGCTGGGCAATCGCTCGATGTGAAGTTTGTCGGAATGCAGATCCAGAATTTAGGCGGCGTCGACTGCCAGAGAGTCCGGCTTGGCGATTCCTACGAAAATGTCATGCAACGATGGCTTGATGACTTCGAAACGGGTGACTTCGCGCTCGGCAGCTAGCGTTTGGAGGATACGATTCTTCTGCGAGGTGTCGTTGAGCAAAACATCAAAGTAGCGTCCGCGGTCGAGTACTTCATCGACTCCATCTCCCAACCAGGGCATTGAGGTGTCACGGCCGGTGAGTTGGACGCGGAGTCGGTTGGCGGGATAGTCGGCTTGTATGGACTCCATGCTGCCGTCCAGCACTTTGTCGCCCTCGAAAATCATGAAGACGTTGTCACAGAGTTTCTCTGCCATGTCCATGTCGTGCGTCGAAAACACGATCGTTTTGCCCTCACGGCGGAGGTCTAGAATCGCATCCCGCAGCGATTCCATGTTGATCGGGTCGAGTCCGCTGAATGGTTCATCGAGGATCACTAATTCTGGTTGCGCGACAACAGCACTAATGAACTGAACCTTCTGCGCCATGCCTTTGGAGAGAGCGTCAATTTTTCGGTCTGCCCAATCGGCGGCTCCGAGTTTTTCGAGCCATCGCTCGATCTCTGGCTTGCACTGATAGAAACCTTTGAGGCGAGCATAGTAGGTCAGCAATTCGCGAACCTTCATACGCTTGTAGAGTCCACGCTCTTCGGGCAGATAGCCCAAGCGATCGTCTGCGGTCTTGCCTTGATCCTTGCCAAGTACGTTGACGACTCCGGAATCTGGTTGGAAGATTCGCAGGATCATCCGTAGTGTGGTTGTCTTGCCGCTGCCGTTTGGCCCAATGAAACCGTAGATTGAACCGGCGGGAACAGCTAAGTCCACGTTCTTGACGGCCGTGTTCTTCCCGAATTTCTTGGTAACACCTTTCAACTCAATTGCATGAGGCATACGTTTGTAGTTTCGACTGGAGAGTGGGAGGTTGTAAGGTCTTGCCAAGTTAGGGGGCAAGTTCCGTCGGGACTCTGCAATTTCAGGCGAACAGAGTGCCGACGTAAATAGGGCCAAGGTTATTCGCTGAGAAGGCGCGTTCTTGGGGATTTTTTTTGGGGAAATCCTCTAAGTTACGAGAAAGAGCAGCACTTTACCCGATGCAGGAATCAGAGGTCCGAGGGATTAGAAATGGATGAATCCAGAGTTGTTGTTATCACGGGCGCGGGGAGCGGCATTGGCAGAGCGACTGCCCAAGCTTTCTTTGCCGATGGCTACCGGACGGTGCTAGTAGGGCGGCGAACGGAAAAGTTGCAAGAAACGGCACAGCAATTGACCGCAAGCGGCACTTTGGACACCGATACAGTGGGGCGTATTCTGGTCGCGAGCGCTGATGTGACAAAGCCAGAAGCGGTTGCTGGAGTGTTCGAATCGGTCATGCAACGCTGGCAGCGCGTCGATGTGCTGTTCAACAATGCGGGTATCAATATCCCCGCTGCCACCGTGGACGAAATTGATTTTGAAGACTGGAGTCAGGTCGTTGCCGTGAACTTGAACGGCATGTTTTTGTGCACGAAGTATGCGGTCCAATGCATGAAGCGACAAACTCCTAGCGGCGGCCGGATCATCAACAACGGCTCCATCTCCGCTCACACGCCTCGACCTGGCAGCGCTGCCTACACGGCGACGAAACACGCTGTTACTGGGCTGACGAAGGCCACGAATCTGGATTGCCGAGAGTGCGATATTGCCTGTGGGCAGGTTGATATTGGAAACGCGGAAACACAGATGGTGTCCAAGCTGAAAGATCTGGAGGTTACTATTGATGTGGCTCATGTCGCGGAGTCCATTTTGAACATTGCCAACCTGCCACTGAATACCAACGTGCCCTTTATGACGATCATGGCGAACCGCATGCCCTACATGGGCCGTGGCTAGAGAGTCAAAACAATTTTGCTCGCGTGATTTATTGTCCGCAAAACACATCCTCTCTCTCCAAAACAGACTGCGCAGAATGAAGAATCAAATAGTGCTTACTTTCACCAGCCCTGACCGACCAGGAGTGGTCGAGGATTTGACGGCGACCGTCGTTGCGCACCGCGGCAATTGGGAAGAAAGTCGGCTTGCGCGACTATGCGGCGAGTTCGCTGGCGTGGCACTCGTGTCAGTTCCCGATGAGCAAGAAGTTTCCCTATTGGCGGCTCTCATCGAGCTAGAAGAGAAAGATATTTTCGTTGACGCTCGCAGGTCTCAGGCTGAAGATCGCCTCGCCAATGGAACCCAAGTCCATTTAGTTTGCACAGGAGCCGACCACGAAGGAATCGTGAGTGGCCTGAGTCGAAACCTTGCTGTTCTCGGCATTAATGTCGAGCAGATGGAGACGAGTTTGGTTCCGGCACCAACGACTGGCACGCCTCTGTTTCACCTAAGCTGTCGTCTGAGGCTGCCAGCAGGCAAGGGCTTAGACATGCTCCAAGGCGAAGTCTCCAATCTGGAAAACGACTTGGATGTACAAATTGAAATCCACGAGCAGATTTGACTACAAGATCGTTTGAACAAATCGGTTTTGGTTCGGACTGCCTAGGCCGTGTCTAAATCGTGGACTTGAGGCAGATCCTCAAACGAGTAGAGGCCGGTGAGCTGCAGCATTTTCTCTGCCGGATAGTAGCAGGCCTGTTTCACCTTGCCTTGCTGTTCCCTTTTCATCTCCAGTAGTTGCCGGCGCACCAATTGATTCAGTACACCGCTGCTCGGTTGACCGCGTTGATCTTCGAGTTTCTCACGGGAGATGCCGGGTTGGTAAGCGACGAGTGCCAAGCAGTCGATGGCGGCTTGGCTGAGGGAAACCTCTCTCACTTGCCCGTAAAAACGGTCTCGGATGTGCTCTAGGTTGGGAGCCAAGTCGAGGTGGAAGCCATCGTGACGTTCAATGATGCGGACCGCACGTTCAGAGCGTTCGTAGCCCTTGTTGAGGTCGTCAATCATGCGTTCGACCTCCTTAGCGCTAACTCCACGCATTGTCTTTGCGATTTCCTTGGACGTGATGCCCCCGCTATCCGGGCGGCCTACAAAGAGCAGCGTCTCGACGATGGCTGTGGGAGTTACGCTGATTGCCGCATCATCAGAATCGGACTCTGGAGACTCGTCTTCTTCGTCCTCAGTCTCACTCTCGGGTGCGTTTGAGGTATCCTGCTCGAAATCCTCTGCGACTTCATCCACTTCCAGATCAGAATTGCGAAGAACTTGGTGGTACGAAGCGCTGAGTTCTTCTAGCGAGACGCCTTCATCCTCGTCACCATCGTCTTCGTGACTTACGCGAGCAGCCTCCTGCATTTGGGAGAACAGGTCCAGCGACTCGGGCTCGGGGGGGGAGCTTTCAGAATCAAGCTCGGTGTTGGGGAGCTCGCGGTTGGGCTCTTCTTCGTCGGCCACTCTCAAACTCCGTTCTGAGATTTACGAGGGCGAGCGGTTTGTCTCGCCGGCGTGTTGGAGGCTAGTGGGAATTCCTAGCTTCCAGGGAAGAGACCACCGGTTCGTGCGGCAGTCTATTAGCTGGCAGCAACCGTTTCGTTTTCCGATACACTTGGCGGCTCATCGTCGTTGGACGCCTCTTGACTCTCGGCGGAGTCAGCCGTTTCGTTGCTTCCGACACCTTCATTCAAAATGCGATCCAGAATTCCATTCACGAATTGTCCGGAGTGATGATTGCCGTAACGCTTCGCAAGTTCAACGGCTTCGTTGATGGCGACTCGACCAGGTGTGTCCGACATTAGGATTTCGTACGTCGCCATGCGCAAAATATTGCGATCGATGGCAGCCATACGTCGCAGCGACCAGTTCGTAGCCTTCGACGAGAGTGCCTTGTCGATTTCCCAACGATTCTTGAGCACACTTTCCCAAAGCGCTTTTGCGAAAGCAACCAATGGCTTATTGCTGTGCAGCCGAGTTTTCAAAAATTGCTCCGCCAGAGTCACGTCCTGATCAGGGTTCAGGTCGTCCTCATAGAGCAATTGGAGTGCAATTTCGCGTGCGCGTCGTCTTGTGGACATCTTCTACTTGTAAGACAGGAGGTATCGATCGTGATTGGAAGCCGCTGTGTCGCTGATTCCGATGCACAAAGCCTAATCGAAATCGTCGAAATCGGAAGTCAACAGTCGGCGAGTGCGAGGTTCAAGTCGTCGCACCGCCACGGACTAGTAGGCTAACAGGGCTGATTTCTCAGGCGAAGTGCAATCTCGGTTTTCCGCCGATATCCCTGAGGCTCGTACTCGTACATTGCGCGGATCAGGCGTTCCATTCCGAATTGGGTTGGGTGTGCCAGGCTAAATTTCTCGGTGCTGGCGTACGAAAAAGAGGGCAGCAAAAGAAAACAGGCCCCGCAATCGGGGCCTGTAGTTTTGCGTCTTAGCAACTTGATTCGTCCATTACCGTTGAGTGGCAACCAGGGCTAAGCCGTTTTTCAAGCTACACAAAGTAGCTCGGATCTCCGAGCCGAGAATATATTGCTTTCCGGCTGGGACAGCCGGATTACTATCCAGCCCAAACTGAAAAAGTGATTGGCCCTAGAGTCGTAACCTGGCTTACTTGTTGAGAGCGTCGCGAATTTCCCGCAGAAGTGCTACATCTTCTGGTGGAGCTGCAGCCGCTTCTTCTTCCTTCTCCTTTTCAAACTGTTCCTTGACTCGGTTCATCAGTTTGATCGCAAGGAAAACAGCTATGGCAATCAGGAGGAAATCGATTACCGTCGTGATCAGCGGCCCATACTTCAGGATCGGGTAGGCTTGCATTGCCATTTCTGGTGTCCCGTCGGCACCCATGATTGGCTTCCCGTCCTCGCCCAAGTTTGGCGCTTCGGTCTGAACTTTCAAAGCGAGTTGATCAAAGTTCAGTCCGTACTTTGCAGTGATCAGACTTAATGGTGGAGTGACAATGTTGCTGACGAACGAAGTCACAATCTTTCCGAATGCGCCTCCAATCACGACGCCCACGGCCATGTCAACGACATTTCCTTTTAGGGCAAAATCTTTAAAATCTTTGATCAGACTCACAGTGCTCTCCTTGGGCGTTTAGAAAAAGAACTACATTTTCGCAATGACGAATGGCGGGGCGTTCCGCGAACGTTGGGCAACGCGAAAACAGGCGACTTCGTCGGAAGGGGGCATCTGCTGGCAGCTCAAATCGCTTTTTGCCGCTTCTCAGGACAGCCGGCAGAGGGCGACACGCGCTGCCCTCACAAGCATTCGATTTACGATGCGTGAAAGGCCACACCTAAGAAGCGAGAAAGCTCGCGGTTGCCCGCAGACGGGTGCGGTAAAGAGAACGCGAATCGCGTCGTTTTGCAATACTGATCGCCAAGAGTTGAGCTTGAGGCACTGGCTGCACTTGGGGCGACGACCCGGTGTTTGAGTCTAGGTGCTTTAGGTGGGCCTGGAGGGTAGGTTCAGCGCTACTCTTGTTCGTATTGCAGTCCCAACACTTTGAGGACAGCCGAAGCGGTCTCTTCGCCTTTGTTCCCAACGTTGCCGCCGGAACGATGGATAGCCTGCTCCAGCGTGTTGCAGGTGAGGAGTCCAAACCCAACCGGTTTCTTGGTCCTCATCATCAAATCCATTAGTGCACTGCTGACCGCCCGGTTGATGTGCTGATCATGGGTCGTCTCGCCGCGGATGACTGCACCCAGCGTGATTACGCCGACAACGTCGGGCTGCTCAGCGAATTGAACTGCCGCTAGTGGCAATTCCCAGGCGCCTGGAACTTCACAAATTTCGATCTGCTGTTCGGCGAATCCATGTGCGCGGAGCGTTTCGACGGCTCCATCGCGCAGCTTTCCGGTGATGTTGGAGTTGTATGTCGATACGACGATTGCGATGCGACTTGAGCGACTCGGGCGGATTGGATTCATATTAGTTTCGGAGCCGGTGGGATTTGAACTGTTCATCACTCTACTTTGAGGCCCATCAAGAATTCTGCGTTTGACTTTGTCTTTTCTAACTGGCTTCGGAGTTTCTCCATTGCATCGGGAGCGCTCATTTCGCTTAGGACTCGACGTAATGACGAAACACGTTTGTATTCGTCCGCATCCATCAAGATTTCTTCGCGTCTCGTTCCACTACTGTTGATGTCGATGGCAGGCCAGATCCGGCGGTCCACGATGCTGCGATCCAGCATGATTTCCAAGTTCCCGGTACCCTTGAACTCTTCAAAGATGACTTCATCCATTCGGCTTCCTGTATCGACAAGGGCCGTTGCGATGATCGTCAGCGAGCCTCCCTCTTCGACTTTGCGGGCTGAGCCGAAGAAGGACTTGGGCTTTTGTAGAGCGTTGGCATCGAGTCCGCCTGTCAGGAGTTTCCCGCTCTGAGGGCATTCGCTATTCCACGCGCGTGCGAAGCGGGTGATGCTGTCGAGGAAGATGACTACGTCAATTCCGTACTCCACCATCCGCTTGGCTTTCTCCAAGACCATCTGGGCGACCTGGATGTGCCGCGAAGTTGGTTCATCGAATGTACTGCTCACTACTTCGCAGTTCTCTCCGCGGACTTCACGTTCCATGTCCGTGACTTCTTCTGGCCGTTCGTCAATCAGAAGCATCATCACGTACGCTTCAGGGAAGTTCTTTAGAACTGCCCGCGCCATCTTCTGCATCAGGATCGTCTTGCCGGCCCGCGGCGGGCTGACGATGAGTCCGCGTTGGCCGAACCCGATAGGAGCGAACATGTCGACAACGCGTGTCTCAATGGTCTCGCTGTCGGTTTCGAGTACGATCCGTTCATCTGGGTGCAAAGCTGTAAGGTCGTCAAAACTTGTCCGCTGATGACGATGATCGGGGTCGCTGAAGTTAATGGCTTCAACCCGAAGCAGCGCAAAGTAGCGTTCGTTTTCCTTAGGAGGCCGAATCTGACCGGCTACGTGCGAGCCGGTTTGAAGCCCAAATCGACGTATTTGACTGGGTGAAACATAGATGTCGTCAGGACAGGAGACGTAGTGGTGTTTCTCGCTGCGAAGGAACCCGAAACCGTCGGGCAAAATCTCAAGCGTCCCTTGGCCGAACATAAGGCCATTGTTCTTCAGGCGAGCCTTAAGGATTTGGAAGATGAGTTCACGCTTTTCGAGACCATCGCTGTCAACTTGATTCGTTTCCGCTACAGACGCCAGGTCCTCCTCAGACATCTGTTGCAGCTCGGAGAATGTAGCCTGGTCCGTCGTCGGCTTTGAAGTGTCTGCATCACGAGTGCCGCTTGCGGTGTCTTGAGCAACGTCTTTGGGCTTTCCTCTTGATTCTCTCGCGATCTCCTCTGCCAGAGAAACCGGTTCTCGGTCCGAATCAAGTTCGCGCAAACGCTCCTCCACGACGGGGTCTTCGTGCGTTCGGCGACGCCCATGGCCCCTGCGATCGGAACCGTGCGGTTTGTTTGTACGTTGGTCGTTGCGTTCGCCCCGCCCACTCGATTGCGAGTTGTTGGACGAGTTGCTTGATCGATCACCCCGCGAGCGCTGAGGCCGTTGACCAGTCATAGTGGCTTGCTCCAGACATGAGCCTGCACGCTCAGTCAAATGAGTGTTACGAAAGGTGGGTGCAAGCGATTCTCTGAATCAGTCGGAGAGGCCTGCGAGTCGGTGATTGTGTGAGTCGAATCCGTAAGCCACCGCACTCGTGGATCGAAATTTAGGAAAGGCGAGTCAAAGCTGACGCTTTAAAGACCGAAGGTATGGATGCCCATCGCGTATCGTTCCAACGGTTCGACTCAGTGCTCGCGGTATCCAAGTTGGATCTATAGCCTTGGATCGAAATCCAAGAATCAAGACGGGCGAGCTGTAGCGAAAAGGAGTCAGGAGTGGCGGAGGATACTGCCGACGAATCAAAGGCATTCCGGTGATTCGAAAGATAAGGAGTAAGCTTGGGACCAAAATGTCAGACTTGTCTTCCCGTGTTTGGCCCAAGACATCGTCATTATAGGCGCTGCCAACTCGCTTCCCAACGCGAATCAGCGCAAGCTTCCGGCCATGGCGCTGGAAAACACCGCTGCTTGAAAGCTGAATTCCGCCACAACCACGTAAGGTGCTATCCGTAGCCCTAAGAATCCTGCGATTTTTTGGGTAGCCCGCTGCGACTTCTGGTTTCTATGAGAAAAACCGCCCTCTGCAGTGGGGTCCCACGCTAATCGCGGCTGCCAGGCGCGGGAAGAAAATTGCAGTGGATTCACAGCACCCGCAGCCGCTTTTTATTTACCAAGAGCTCTGCTTTCCCCATAGAAAGCATCAAAATGCGGCTTCCAAGAACCCAGCTTCCTGCTAGGCGGCTTTCCGCCGATCCGCGACTCGAACCGGTTCCGCCGAATTGAGGTCCAGTGGAACGGCGATCGGTAGATTGTCCGCCGAGATGACCTGACAGCCCAGTCGCTGAGTCAAGTTCACCATGATTGGACTACGTAGGTTCATCGTAATCGTCTTACCCGACTTACTGATGACTGAGAGTACAAAAACGCGATCGGAATTCCGAGTGTGCAGGGTGGCGAGCTGTCGTTTCGTAACGCTGACTTTATAGTCCTCGACGAACTTTCGGGGGCTAACAACAGGCAGCGCGATGCGGGGCTCCGAAAGCGATTGGAACCAAGCGACGTCATCGTTTTCCGGATCCGGCAGAATGATCCACTGCCGCGAAGACTCGAAGCCAATAAGGCCGTTTGGGAAGACGATGATATCCTCTTTGCGAGTTTCAATTTCCCCGAAACGTGATGTCTGAACCTTCATGGCTGAGCCCTAATATCGGTTTAACCTAGTGGCGGCCTATCTGGAATGGATTTGCCGGAAGCGAGGGACCAAATCAAATTGCCGTCAATCGCGACTTGTTCGAAAAAACTCCCCACACTCCTTTCATCGGCACGGCTTGAACCGGAGCACTACAAATTTCGGCTCAATTCTTGATTTTCGCTCATGAAAGAGGTAACTCATGCCTGGCCCCCAGTCGAGCCAGTTTGGAATCCGGCAGGGTCGAACAACTTTAAGAAAATCAGGGCTCAACTCGCAATTTGCGAATCGACTCGCACACACCGGGACTGGCTTACGATGACTCTCAGGCGTGGTATCGTACTTCGATGTGGCGTCTGATTTGGAGGCAAAAATACTGACCACCAATGTCGCAAATTCACTATGAACTTAACAAGCAGGACTCAGTGAAGCTCATGGAACGCTCCCGTTCGCTCTTAAACCGTAGTGCAGATGGATTCGCTAAAGCTGGACCGCGTCTCCGCCGCTTTCTATTGAACTCGGTGCTGTTGAGTCTCTGGCTGGCAATTGCCATTGAAGGTGGGAGCTTGGCACAGGAGTCGACCGCCAGTGGTAACTCGGGCAAACACACTCTGGCTTGGACACCAATCTTAGAGAGTGGGATTTCTGTTGCGGGAGTTCAAGCAACTTTGCCCCCACCCGTCTTGTCAACGATCGACGAAAACGCGGGCAATGCCGCCGAAGCGAAGATTGCCGAATTGGCGGGGAGCTTTGGGCTAGAACGCTTCACCCGGAACAACTTGAATGCACCGGTTCGGATTCAAATTGACGAGGTCCTGGATGCCGACGACAGCCGACTTGGCTACTCGGTTCACAGCGCCTATGTGCTGCACGCCGAGCTGGGCAAGCTCAAGGACAAGACACTGATGGCGTCGATCTTTGGGGCTGAGCGCGATGCAGGTGATGATGGAAGTGTCATGCGGGAGTTGACCGAGGTCGAAGTGCAAAGACTGGGCCTCGAAAGCACGAAAGGAGACCGGAATTTCCTTTGGTTGGAGCTACCTCTGCTGAACAAGGTCGTCGTGCGGGGATTGGTGGAAGTTGAAAAGGCCGAAGCGGAAGCCGGATTTCTGCTTGCTTGGCGACTCGTCGATACGAGTGCGCCGCCACAATCGAAGTGGGCGGATATTGCACGCTCCGATGGAGGCTACTTTGCTGGTACGTGGGCCAAACTCTCCACGAATGACCTCGGTGCTAAGGTGGAGGGAGCTCCGCAAGAATACTCGGGGTTGGGAGGCTATGTTTCGCTCAAGGCGACCGGCCTGGAGGAGAATCAAATGCTGGTCGAATCACGGATGGTGATGCACGAGCCAGCCGACTGGTTCAGTGGAAGCCGGTACTTGAGGTCGAAGTTGCCTTTGTCGATTCAATCGAGTGCGAAGAGTCTGCGGCGAAAGTTACGTTGATTCGCTAGAAATGGTCAGGAGTCGTCGTCTTCGGCGGTGGGGCGAACGGTTCCATCCAAACCAAGCTGGCTGATGCGTCGCAGCAGTCTTGGTCGGCTGATCCCGAGCCAGCGAGCGACTTGAGCTCGGTTTCTCGGTGACAAACGCATGGCACGGCGAAGCACGATCTTTTCGACTTCTTCGAGCACTTCGTCCAAAGAGATGCTCTCCACTTCGGGCGACGTTTCTTGCAAACCTGTTCCGGCAAACGTCCGCACTTCGACCGGTAGGTGGCTGATTTGAATGGTCTTCGTTAGGACTGCCAGCTCGACGGCGCTGCGTATCGTGGCTTCGAGTTCTCGCAGGTTTTCGCGCCACGGATAGGCTTCCAGTAGGGCTAGTGCGTCGGGCGCAACAGAAAGTAAGGCTCGGTTTGCGGCTTTGCAATGAACGGCCAAGTAGTGATGCACGAGTCCGCCGATGTCTTCTCGTCGCTGCGCTAGTCCCGGTAGACTGATTTCGATGTCGCAACACTGGTGTATCAGTTGGTTGAGTGCTGAGCCTCCTGCGGCGTTTAGGGCGGCTCGTGGATTTTCGGACAAAGTCGCCAGTGTGCAGCTCTGCCCGTAGTCGGACAGCCAATTTGAGATCGGCGAAACGGCCGGACTAGGAAGACTCTCAAAACGGTCAAGAACGAGCAGTTGTGTCTTCGGGTCTGCTCCGCTTCGCAGTCTGCCCGCGAAAACTTCGAGCATGCCTTCGATAAGGTTCGCATCGAGTACGCTGCAGTCGATCGTAAAGTACTGCCCCGCAACGCCGCTTAAGCCAACCGACTTTAAGCGGCCTGCGAAAATCGCCTTGGAAACGCTGTTCTTGCCGATAAAACGCGGGCCTTCAATCCAGATGCGGCTTGGGGATGTCACCGCCAATTGGCAGCGCCGCATGGCAAGCTGGATTTCTGGACTCTCGCCTAGCAGCACGTGCAGATGGGAGAGGTGGTCCCACCTTTCACGCGTCTCGGCAATCACCCGTTCACGGTCAGGACGCCTGTTCTCGTTTCGAGTCGATTTTATTTGCCGCTGCAAGACGTTCCAATCGTCGAGCAGAACGATGGTGAATTCTGGTGTGCCCTCTTCGTCGACGATCGGGATAAACAGTTGGCCTGTGAGCGATGCGTGGAAGGTCAGCGGCTGCGCGAATTGGCGTAGTGCTAAGTCGCCCTCGCGAGCCGCAGCAGGTGGCGCAATGAGCGAGAGCAGTTTGCCAAACGGGAGCTCGTCTTCCGGCAACTCCCAGACAGCCTGTTTACCGACCAGTTGAGTTGGATCCGCGCCAGCGAACTCGCAAAGTTTGGCGTTTGCGTAAGTTATTTCGCCCTGCCGATTCAAAATGGCAAGAGGCTTCAAGAACGCGTCGAGCAGTCTGCCAAGTTGTCGGCTATTGCCACCTCGGAAGCTAGGAGTCGCCATTCGGATCAGTCGGCTGGGATTGGAGAAGCGATGAGCGAAGTCGGGTGATCGGCGACGCTAAAAAATGGAAAAATCAATGTCTCAGGCGGAGGCTCCCGGGCGCCGGCGACTTGCCCGTGGCCTCCTGGGGCTCGGGACACTTGCCCAGGACTGGTGGCTGCGGTACTTTCGTGAGTGGTCAGAGCGTTCGCCCCTGAGTTCGTTGGACCTCGGTCGGTTCGCTGGCCGGCCCGTCGTATTCTCGGGAACGTCGGTTGTAGCGGATCGCCCGCTCGTCGTTCATTCATCCTTTGTACTTTACGTAGATCATATTGCCATGGCTTCAGGTGTCGCAACAGAACCGTATTTTCAACAGCTTTTTTCGGATCGTATCGGAGGCGCGAATTACGGCAAGGGAACCGCGATTTACAAGTTTGAGAAGATCAAACGAGCTAAACGGCAAGCACTTGCGGACTACCCCGACCGTGAATTGATTGATTTTGGGATCGGCGAAAACGACGACATGGCGGCACCCATCGTTCGCGAAGCGATGAGCCAAGAGATCAATAAGCCTGAGAATCGAGGTTACGCGGACAACGGGATCCAAGAGTTTAAAACGGCTGCGGCCAACTTCATGCAACGTCGGTTCGGTGTCGAGTTGGATGCTACCACGGAGGTCAACCATTGCATCGGCAGCAAGGCGGCTCTAGCGATGTTGCCAGCTTGTTTTATCAACCCAGGCGACGTGACGCTGATGACGGTGCCGGGCTACCCCGTCGCTGGGACGCATACGAAGTACTACGGCGGTATCGTCCATCCACTACCTTTGTTGGCGGAGAATGATTTCTTCCCCGACTTCGATTGCATCGATGACGAAACTTGGGCGAAGACCAAGATCTTGGTCCTCAATTATCCCAACAGCCCGACTGGGAAAACGGCTACCGTCGACTTTTATTCGAAGGTCGTTGAACTCGCACAGAAGCACGAGTTCATTGTCGTTCAAGACGCAGCCCACACCGTGCTGACTTTCGACGGAGATCCGTTGAGCTTCCTAGCGGTACCGGGTGCGAAAGAGGTTGGCGTCGAAACGCATTCGATGAGTAAGGGCTTCGACATGATCGGCTGGCGGATCGGTTTTGTAGCCGGTAACGCCACCATCGTACGAGCGTTCGCCGACGTCAAAGACAACAGCGACAGTGGTCAGTTCCCTGCGATTCAGAAAGCGGCCATCGCAGCGTTGAACGACGACAGCATTCCAGATCGCGTGAGGGACAAGTATCGAAGACGGATGGAGAAGCTCGTCGCGACGGTCCGGTCATGTGGCCTAGAGTGCGAGATGCCCGGCGGCACGTATTTCTTATATGTGAAGTCACCCAAGTCGGCGGCCGGCGGAGCCGTGTTTGCGAACGGTGAAGAGGCCAGTCAGCATCTCATCACTCAGAAGTCGATTGTGACGGTTCCCTGGGATGATGCGGGGCCGTTTCTTCGCTTTTCGGTGACCTATGAAGCGGCGGACGAAGCGGCTGAAGACGCGCTCATGGCAGAGACCGCAAGTCGGCTGAAGGACCTCGAGTTGCAGTTTTAGTCCGAGCAACGCGACGCGGCTCAGTCTTGGCGGAAGGTGTCTTCTTTTTCTTCGTGGGATCGTTGAGTTTCTTCAGCGACCCGCTTGAGCAACTGTTGCGCTTTGTCATCCGCGCCCGAGAGGTGAAGCGATACGGCAAGTCCGGATTCTGCTTCTTCCGAAAGTCGTTGATCGTTGGCAAGAACCGCCTCGAGGCACTGCTCGGCTTGTTGATAGTCACCAAGCTCGGCTGCCAGCAGGCCTTTTTGCACGACAATCTCCATCGAACCGGCGTGGTCGGACGGACAGGTCTCGATCACCTGCTTGGCTGCTTGATAAGCTCCGCTGCGGCGGAGAACTTCCGCAAGTCCCGCATATCCACTGACGTCGGAGTCCCGGTAGGCCAGCACCCAGTAAAACTGGTGGGCTTCGTTCAATTTGTCCGCTGAGAGAGCCAGTCTCGCCGACGCGCGACGGGCTAACGCGTGTAGAGGAGACGCCTCCAAGGCTGCGGTTAGCTCCGACTTGGTCGCCAAGACATCGCCTTGAAGTTCGGCACGTAGCGCCGACCAGTAGTGTGCCGAAGCGCTGTGGGGTTGGCTCACAAACCACTGACTCAAGAGACTGTCCGCCAAATCAAATCTCCCCTGTGAGAGCACTCCTGGCAGAATCGTCGCATAGATTTCTGGCAACGGTACGTTTTGGTAAGAAAAGAAACTGTCGATCTGTTGAAGATCTTGGGGGCGTGCTTGCGAAAGTCGCATGAACTGCTGTTCGTGGGCAATCGCTTCTAGCGGCGCGTCCTGCTCCTTGGCGGCCGTGATGGACGATTGCCACGCGGTCCAGTCGCCACCGGTGCGTTGGAGCTTAGCCATTTTAAGATGCCAGTCCGCTTCGCTAAGCCCCCATGGCTTCTGGGAATCCAGCCAGCGCCGGGCGGTGGTTAGGTCTCCTGAGTCCAAGTTCTCTTGGAAGCGTAGGTCGCACAGGTATCGAGTCGTCGGCCGCATGGCCGCACATAGACCCACCAAGATCAGAACCGCCGACCACAGCCGGAGGTTTGATTTCTTTGGTGGAATAGGTTTGGGCTTGGGCATCTGGATTCGAATTGGGATCTGAATTGGAAGGAGGCTAGGGAACGAGTGGCAGGCGGGAGCGTGAAAGCCGTGCACACCGAGCGGTTAGACTGGGTGTCCGTGGGATCGCGGATGAGGCTATTATAGAGGCCAAGCTCGAATTTGGGCTCGCACCAATTTTGGACCTTACCTCAACGACTCGCAACCAAACGAAATCTAAGTCATTGTTCCCAGCTATGAATGCGTTGGATCTCCACAGACATTTGGACTCGCGATCTAGAACTGGACGTGCCCTCAATGTGGCGCGCTCGGGCCAAGTATCTCTGTGGCTCGCTTTGACGGCGGCTTCGGCCGGAGTTGTCGCGATGCTAATAGCAAGTTATCTGTCTCTCAATGCCGAGATTGAAACGCCGGCTATGATAAGCCTCCCTTCGGCTACGAGCGTTTCCGAAGCAGAGAAGTTACAGGTCAGAAGTTTCTGCGGAGATTGCCATGCCACGCCCGAACCAGCTCTTTTCCCAAAGGAAGCTTGGCATGCGGAAGTCGTTCGTGGTTATCGATTCTATGCCGAAGCAGACCGGCATGATCTAGACCCTCCTTCACCCGAGATCGCCGTTCGCTACTACATCAGCAACGCACCGGCTGAGCTAAAAATGCCGCGGCTCGCGCAAGAAACCCCTCTGAGTGCCACGTCGCCGTTCGCTGTGCAGCCAATCTCGCTGCTATCCCCGCTGAAAGAACCCCCGGGAAGTGCGCATTTGAAGCCAGGATTTCAGACTGGCCAAATCGTAATGCCAGACATGAACTCGGGGCACATTTGGCTGTCGGACTGGAACGCCGGCAACATGAAAGTGCGCAGTTTGGGCCAGCTCGACTACCCGTGTCATGTGGAGTGGGCAGATTTAGACGGCGATGGTAGTGACGATCTCTTGGTCGCCGATTTGGGCGGGTACTTCGCAGATGACCGCCAGGCAGGTTCGATCTCCTGGATGCGACGGATTGGCCCGGAGGAATTGGGGCCGCCGGAAAAGTTGTTAACCGGCATTGGTCGAGCCTGCGACGTGCGGGTGGGGGATTTCAACAGTGACGGCTTAGCCGATCTTGTGGCCGCCGAGTTTGGTTGGCTCAAGACGGGCGGGATCCACCTGTTGACCCAGCAGGAATCCGAAGGCGAGAAGCTGATGTTCGAACGCCAACTCCTGGATGAACGAGCTGGTGCCGTGCATTTGTTGCCCTTCGATGCAGACGAGGATGGAACACTCGACCTCTTTGCACTATTCGGTCAGCAGTTTGAGTCTATCGATTTGTACAGAACGGAGGGTGGAAAGCTACTCAGTCGCCAAGAGCAACTCTACGAAGCACCCGATCCTGGGTTTGGATCGAGTGGCTTCAATCAAGTCGACTTCGACGGGGACGGTGATCTGGATCTGCTCTACACACACGGTGATACTTTCGACGGACCTTATGTGAAACCGAGCCACGGTGTCCATTGGTTGGAGAACAAAGGCGGCTTGCAATACGAGCCGCACCGGTTGCTGCACCTCGCAGGCGCTTACAGCGCACAAGCGGCCGACTTCGATCGCGACGGTGACTTAGATGTGGCCGTGTCGGCATGGTTGCCCAGCGAAACGCGGCAATACGATCGTGAATCGACTGTTTCGATGTTGCTGTTAGAGCGTACGCAAGGACTTGAGTTCAAAGAGCACGTTTTAGAAGTTGGCAATCCGGTCCGAGCCTCGTTGTTGTGGATCGACATCGACCAAGATGGAGACTTGGACATTGCTGCTTCGCGTGAATCCGACGATCCTAAATCTCCCGTTCTCCTGGATGTTTGGCTCAACGGGCGTAATGCATCTAGGGATGACTAAAAGCGCATTTTTGCGTGGTGACGCCAGGATGCGCGCGCGTCGCGGAGCCGACTGTTTACTGGAGTTTATCACTGTGGGCGACGTCGATTTGCTTACCGCTGACGAGCCCTTTGACTTTTCGGAACCAGTCGTAGACGAAGAAGGTGCCGGACGAGCTGCGTAGCAAGACGGTGAAAGCGGACGAATCCCGAGCCACCGAAGA
>JBGCCZ010000008.1:0-3218 GCA_045105035.1 Pirellulaceae bacterium
GTGGACGAGCACGTCGGGCAGATCGTTGCGCTTCTTCAAGAGCTGGAGATCGACGAGAATACATTGATTCTGCTGAGTAGTGACAACGGGCCACACAAAGAGGGTGGCCACGATCCAGTTTTTTTCGACAGCAACGGTCCACTGCAGGGTCACAAGCGCGATCTCTATGACGGCGGCATTCGGGCGCCGTTGATTGCTCGCTGGCCGGGCAAGATTGCCCAAGGCGGCGAGAGCGATCTTGTGTCTGCGCACTGGGACATGCTGCCAACTTTTTGCGAGTTGGCTGGCGTCGAAGTCTCAGTTGAGGTCGATGGGATTTCAATGGTCCGCGAGTTGATGGGGGATTCCGCCAACCAACGCAAGCACGACTATCTTTATTGGGAGTTTTACGAGCGTGGTGGTAAGCGGGCCGCCCGTTTTGGCGACTACAAAGCAGTTCAACTCAACCTCAATAAGGATTCGAACGCACCGATTGAGATCTACCACCTACCGTCCGATATTGGCGAAGCGACGGACGTTGCAAGCAAGCACCCCGAGCTTGTGAGTAAGGCCAAAGAAATCTTTGCAGACGCGCACACTCCCAGTCCCTTTTGGCAATTCGGTAAGCAAAAGCGATAACTCAACATCGCTGCGGATTTAGGCTGCCTGAGACCGAACATAGCGAGCGGAAATATGAGTTATAGAAAGGCCCGATCTAAAGCGGCTGTCTTGCACTCTCTGGCAAGGGTGCATGTATTCTTCTTGTGTTTTTTGAACCTGATGTCTTCGACCGCGTTTGCTGAACTCCGCTGCGGAGCGGCCAGCGTCGATGTGACGCCGGAAGAACTGCCGGTTATTCAAAACGGCGGCTTTTTGGCAGTCACTGCGAATCGTGTCCTCGATCCACTGCATGCGCGAGCCGTTGTGTTTGAGGACGAAAGAACAAAGCTGGCGATTGTCGTTGTCGACAGCTGTATGATTCCAACCCAGGTTTGTGATCAGATCAAGGCAATCGCAAGTCAACAAACGGGGATTCGCAGCGATCGAATTCTCATCTCGGCAACACACACTCATACGGCGCCAAGCGTCATGGACTATTGCCTGGGTGCTGATGCTGACACAACTTATCGAGAGTATTTGATTCCGCGAGTCGCGGATGCAATTCGCCAAGCCAACGAGCGACTTCAGCCTGCTAAAGCTGGACATGCCGTCGTCGATGCTTCCCGTTTTACGAAAAATCGTCGCTGGATTACGCGAACGGACGCGTTGCGCGTTGATCCGTTTGGGGATCGCACTGTACATGCGATGATGCATCCGGGGCACGCGAATCCAGATTTCGTAGGACCGTCCGGTCCGGTAGATCCTTGGTTGACCGTACTGTATGCCGAAACTATTGCTGGCCAACCCATTGCGATGCTGGCCAATTTCTCCATGCATTATTTTGGTGGCCACGCAGGTATTAGTGCGGACTACTTCGGGCAGTTTGCCGCCGAGGTTGAACGAGAGTTCGGTATCAAATCGCCGAATTTTGTTGCCATCATGTCGCAAGGCACCAGTGGTGATCTTTGGTGGGGCGACTACACCCGCCCTCGCGACAAACAGTCGTTCGAAAGCCACAGACAATTCGCGGAACAGCTCTCTGTACTTGCAGTGGAATCCGTTCGGGAGATCGACTTCGAGGTGGATTGCGATTTGGCCATGGAAGAACAGCGTTTGAAGCTGGAACGCCGGCAGCCGGATGAAAAGCGTTTGGCCTGGGCTCGACGATTGAATGAGCTCCGTGGCGATCGCTCGCCGAAAGATCGCCCCGAAGTCTATGCACGCCAAGCAGTTTTCTTGCACGAGAATCCAACGGATGAAGTCGTTCTTCAGGCGATCCGTATCGGGGGCTTGGCCATTACGGGTATTCCTAACGAGGTCTACGCACTTACTGGTTTGAAGCTGAAGCGACAAAGTCCGTTAACGGCAACAATGAATGTTAGCCTCGCCAACGGAGCGGCGGGCTATATTCCGCCGCCAGAGCAACATGCACTCGGAGGCTACAATACTTGGCCCGCACGCACCGCTGCGCTGGAAGTGCAGGCGGAAGTAAAGATTGTGGATCGACTTTTAGCCTTGTTGGAGATTGTCTCCGGCAAGACACGTCGCGTGTACCACGAGCCTTCCTCAGCGTTCAGTAAAAAAATCGAACGCTCGAAGCCCTACGCATACTGGCGATTGGATGAGCAGCAAGGGCCTGTGGCACGCGACTCCGTTCGGGGGAACGAGCTCTTCGCTAACGGTGAAGTGGCTTATCATCTTCCGGGCCAGCGATTTGATCGGGATGCTAGTGAGCATGACTCGCATTCATTTCATTTAGCCGGCGGCACCTTGTCATGCGGGACGCTCGAACTCGGGGAGAGCTATTCCAGTGAGTTCTGCTTTTGGTTGGGGACACCCTCTGATTTTCGGGAGACAACGGCAACACTGTTCACTCGCGGCTCAGATCAGCTTTGCATTTCGGGCAGTGGTTCACCAACACCTGGTAGACTCAAATTTGGGGAGCACCTGGGGAATACAGCTATCGAACCGCGGCGCTGGCACCATGTTGTATTTATTCGCAACGGTGATTTCATTGAGGTGTATCTGGATAGCGCTGAGCCAGAAATAGTGGCGCGCGTTGGACGTCCCGAGGATGCTGCTGGGGGCAGTGGCCCTACTCGAGTCATCTTTGGTGGTGGAGATGCCGAGCGTTTTCATTTGGAAGGAAAGCTGGATGAAATTGCAGTCTACGATCGCGCCCTGACTCGTGACATCCTAAGCAATCACTTTGCGAGAGCGTCGCGTGATGATGAGCGTTCGAAAGAACCGGAGCCCAAGTCTCCTAAAGACTCGATGAAGGCAATTCATGTTCGCGACGGATTCGAAGTGCAATTGGTTGCCTCCGAGCCGATGGTGGTTGACCCAGTTGCGATTGATTGGAGTCTCGACGGAAAGCTCTGGGTCGCCGAGATGTCGGATTATCCCAGCGGGATGGACGGCCAGGGCAGTCCGGGTGGGCGTGTGCGCTGCCTGGAAGACACGGATGGTGACGGAATCTACGACCAGTCCACGATTTTCTTGCAGGACTTGAGTTTTCCCAATGGAGTGCTGGCCTGGGGGGATGGTGTGCTGGTCACTGCTGCTCCGGAGATTTTCTTCGCGCGTGATACAGACGGGGATGGCATCGCAGATCAGCGAGAGACGCTACTGTCGGGATT
>JBGCCZ010000009.1:0-4866 GCA_045105035.1 Pirellulaceae bacterium
AGGCAATCGTTGAGGAGTTGCTCCACTTCACGCGCCGACTGGATCCTTCGGTCTGGGCTCTTCTCGTGCAACCAGGCGACTAAGTCGCATAGCCAAGTCGGAATCTCTGCATTGACCTGCACGATGTCTCTTGGAGACTCATTCGCAATGCGTTGGAGTACACCAAAGCTCGTTTCGGCACGAAACGGCGAACGACCAGTACACATCGCATAGATAAGGCTGCCCAGTGAAAACAGATCACTCCGAGCGTCTATTACCTCACCGCGGGCTTGCTCCGGTGACATGTACTGTGGAGTACCTGCGATAACGCCGCTGCGGGTCATGGTCGCATCGTCAACGGCTCGAGCCAAACCAAAATCAGTAATCGCGACGGTCTCCAGTCCGTTCTCCAACATCATGTTGGCGGGCTTGATATCACGGTGAACCAAACCTTGCGCGTGAGCTGCGGCTAAGCCGGCAGCGATCTGCGATCCGACGCGAAGGATCTCTTTTGTTGACAGCGGACCTTGAGCATCAATACGTTTTTGTAGAGACGCACCTCGCATGTACGGCATCACCAAGTAAGGCAAAGGCCCATCGTTCTTGACGCCATGAATCGACATGATATTGGGGTGAAGTACTGCAGCAGCCGCTTTCGCTTCGCGAGCAAAACGTTTCCGCGCAGCTCCACTCGATGCTAAATGCGGGGCGAGGACTTTGATCGCTACGGTTCGCTCGAGCGACAGGTCATGCCCTTTCAGGACAATCCCCATGCCGCCAGCACCCACCACTCCCGAAACTTCATAGGGACCGAGTCTTCCCAACATGCGAGGGTCGTCCGTTGGCTTCAACGTACTCAGCACACTCGCAACCTGCGCCGTATTAGAATCCCCTTCTTGCCCGTCCTCCGAAGTCTCTTCGCGCAGAACATCGTGCAAACCGCTTAGTTGAATCGAATCGTGTTCCGTATCTGCCAGATACTCACGCACCGAGTTCCAAGTCGTCGACTCGGCAGCCCCCAACTCCAATTTGGCTCGACACTTTTGGCAGCTTTCTAAGTGTGAAAACAACTGCACCTCCTGACCAGCAGAAGTTCGCTCCGACAGATAGGCTTCGAGGAGTTCTGCATCACAATCATCTATATGCTTCGCTCTCATGCTTGCCCTCCCATGCTTCGATCCTCGTCCGAATCTTTGCTAGTTGTTGCTGGCGAGTCGCCGTCCCCCTCTAACCGCTGTACTTCATTTCGCAGCCTGCGAAGCACTCGGCTGCGTGCGGCGTAAATCATGCCCACGCTTTCGCCGATTCTCACTGCCGCTTGCTCGACGCTCAGCCCATCAACCATCGTCAAAGAAAAAGCCAACCAAGTCTTGTCGTCGGCGCGATGCCGAACGATGTCAGCCGCTCGGCGATAAACTTGACGACGATACTCAAGTTCAAACATCGCCTCCTCGCTAGACGATGAGACGGCTTCGATCGACGCGGAGTACCCCGAACCACCTCGCCCCCGATCCTTGGGCTGACGCGAAAGCAGGTTGATCGCCGCATTCTTCGCCACGCGAGCGAGCCAGTGGCGGAACTTTGCCCCCGCGCGAGGCTCCCAATCCTGGATGCTCTGACTGACCGAAACGAGGACTCGCTGCGTCAGATCCTCAGCGTCGGCATGTTGAACTCCCCGTAAACGAGCCATTCGATAAACCACGGGGCGGTAGACGCTAACGAACTGATCCCAAGCGTCGCGATCCTGCGGATCTCGTACTCGGATCAGTAGACTTTCTCGGGTTTCTGGTGCGTCGGTCACACTCTGCCCTCTGAAGAAATCCAAACAGTTGATGCCGCTCCTACGGTCAGACAACTAGTGAAACACAGCATCCCACAAATTCTGACAGGTCGGCGTCGATTTTTTGGATATAAAAGACTCACCGAAGCTGCGAACAACCGTCACGCAACTAAAAAGGCTCACTCCAGAACTCGAGACTGAAGCGGCCAACCATGACGCTACCCATCATTGCAGGCGGACTCTGTCTACTTGCATTCGGAGTCCACACTTTCGTCGGCACAAGAGAATTCCAACACTTCCGACCCGGTGCAGACGCCGCAGAAAAGCCTAAAGAAGCTTGGGTGCAATCCCTTGCTGGATGGCAAGTCGTGTCGGTGGAGCTCCTGAGCGTATCAATCTTGCTACTCTTGATTGGCACGACTTCCATGGTGCCAAACCCAGGCTGGGTGCTAGGTGCGATCGCCATCTACTTCGCCTCAGCCGGAACAACCTGGCTCGCAACGGTTCTTGCTTGGGGCCACAACCGACCGCGACTCATCTGGACGCTCGGACAATGGCTCTTCTTTTACCTCATCGCAATTCTCAGCGGGCTGAGCAGTCTGTGGCACGCAAACTAAGTCGCAATCTGCTGCCCTGCTTTCCGAACCAGCCCCGCTTCGAACCGGCATCAAAAACGACTACATGTACTCACGGTCTTTGACCAAGCCCGGAAACGGAATCGGGTACTTACCTTCAGCGTTCGCCTTGAGTGGAGCTTCACTGTCGAGCGTAAGTGCTGCCAGATCTGGCGCGAACTCGTGGTCGACCTTCATGAACTCCTCCAAGGTAATAACTTGACCAGTGTGGGATGCCATACGCCCCATCGACGTCACTGCACTGGCCATCACTCCACGCTCCACTTCGTTGTACTCTTCGTCATTGCGAATCGCCGCGATCAAATCGTTCCACTCAAGCTGGTACGGATTCTTCTCTCGCTCGGGCCAATCCCAAGCCACCTTCGTCTTGGTCATCTTCTGCCCGTCATAGATCTTCGACTTTGCTGGCGTATGCGCCCGAGCCGAAATGGTCGCCACTCCCTTTGTGCCATGCGCGTAGCTGGCAAACTCTTGATGACAGCCAGGCTGCGTGCGTCCATCGACAAACATCTTGGTACCGTCCGCAAACGTATACTCCATCGAGTAAATGTCGAAGTTTTGATCGACGTACTTTTGCCTGTAGTGCCGGCCACCAGAGGCTTTGACTTCCACAGGCCAGTCGTTCTTCATCCAACAGCACTCGTCGATGTTATGAATCAAGAAATCACTGACCGCACCGCCGCTCAACCACAAGAATCCATGAAAGTTCTTGATTTGGTACATCAACTCCGATTCAGCCGACTCAGCGTTACGCGGCAAGACAGCCGCGGAGCCGGTTGGTCCTGCCATGCGATAGGCACGGAGGTAGTTGACTTCGCCAATCTCGCCGTTCTGAATGCGATCGAACAACTCCTGGCGCACTTCACAGTGTCGGCACATCAGACCGACAGCCACCTTGAGATTCTTCTGCATTGCCTGCTTATTGATCTCTAACATTCGCACGCTCGTCGGTGCATCAATGGTGACCGGCTTCTCCATGAAGACGTTCAGGCCTCTTTCGATGGCATAGGTATAGTGGAGCCAGCGAAACGCAGGCGGTGTCGCCAGAATTACAACATCTCCTGGATCCAGTGCATCCATGGCTTGTTTGTAAGAGTCGAACCCGACGAACTTACGATCTTCGGCGACTTCACATTGATCCGGAAAAGCCTGCTTTAGACCTGTGTACGATGCGTTCAATCGCGACTCAAAGACATCGGCCATGGCAACAAGCTTGATTTGCTCTTCAGGGACGGAGAGCGCGTTTTGAGCAGCTCCAGTCCCACGTCCACCGCAACCGACGAGTGCAATCTGGATCGTATTCTTCTCGGCAGCGTGAACAGACTTCATCGCCCCAGCGACCAGCGTAGAAGCAGCCGCAACCGTGCCTGTCGTTGCAATAAAACCTCTTCGTGACGCGTGTTCATCGACTTGTTTCATGGGAGTGCTCCAAAGGTGAGTTGACTTGGTGGGGATCGGGGTGGGAATGCGGCATCGCTATTTGCGACGGAGAATCACTTTTCCATATCCAGTTGCACAGGTTCCGACTTCTCCCACTTGCTTTGCCGAGCTTCGAGAGTAGGGACCTTGAGTGGACGTACGATACGGAATCCGACATGCAATGCATCGGTATGGTACCAAATGCTCTTGGGGAGCTGCGGATCTTGCTTCTTCCATTCTTCATCGGAACCTTGTCGCGCGGCACTCCGGCAATCCTCAGGAAACTGATCCCAGGCACCACCCCTTACGACGCGCGGATAGAGTTCCATAGGAACGTTCAGTGGGTTGTTTGATTCCTCGAGAACAGACTCGTACCCCTCTTCGTCATATTGGTCCAGCACCCACTCAGAAACGTTCCCATGCATGTCGTGTAATCCCCATGGGTTAGGCTTCTTAGTTCCCACCTTTTCGTAACCGCCGTCGGTGTTGTCAAAATACCATCCGTAGTCATCGAGATCCGCTGGATCGTCTCCAAAGGAGTAGGCTGTCGTTGTGCCAGCACGGCAGGCGTATTCCCACTCCGCCTCGGACGGCAGGCGCAGGCCCAATCCCGGCACGCGCCCGTGCAGCCTTTCGACAAATTCCTGAGCGTCGTCCCAAGACACCTGCTCCACCGGTCGGGTCGGAGATTTGAAGTTGCTCGGATTATTGCCCATAACCGCTTCATAGAGCGCTTGCGTCACAGGTGTTTCCATCATCCAGAACGCCTTAGCCAGCGTGACGTTAAGGGGATGACCCTCAAATTCCCAATGTCCAGGCTCGTCCTCAGGCGAGCCCATCGTGAACTGTCCCGGCGGGCAATAGCGCAGCCGAGCGCGCACGCCCTCCACAGCAAACTCGGCCCACGCCCCGAACTTGTCTCGCCCCCCAGGCAGCACCTGCGCGCGGGCGAATACCTGCGGTTCGGTGCTTCTAGCTTCAACGCTTTGAGTAGAAGAAGCACTGTCTGTTTCTTCAACAGCGATAGGGTGTTTATCAAATTCGTCAGACCAA